>JADJSZ010000050.1 GCA_016711405.1 Candidatus Hadersleviella danica
AGAAGTGTTATGCGTGTAATCCACATGCTCACCGAACCCGTGCTAGAGCCGCTTCGTCGCCTCATCCCCCCTGCGGGCGGGTTAGATTTCAGCCCGCTCATCGCTTTTCTCATCATCCGCGCTATTCAGATGGCTCTGACAGCGTAAAGATAGAGATGGGAGATAGAGATAGAGGAAACACGATTAGCCACCCAATTATGTCTCCTCTATCTCTATCTCTACACTCTATCTCCCTTGCTATTCCGCATTTTTAGTGAGGGTGGTGTAGTGCAACAGACCAAGCGCATCTATGCCTGCGCTTTGCACTTTGGGCAGGGAAACGGCCGTGCGCACCTCTTGGGTCAGGTCGAGCGTAGGCACTTCTTCCGCCCACAGGGTTTGGATTTCCCCGTAGATGGCCAAACGGCCGTTTAAGTCATTGGGGTCCACGGCCGCCAACGAATCCAACAACGTCGTCATGGCGGGGCTGGTGTAGTTGGAGCAGAGCGTCTCCGTGTTGTAGACGAAGAAGTTGAGCCAATGCGTCGCATCGAGATAGTAGGGCGGCTGACCACTGGGGGGCCATCCCAAAATAAAAGCAGGCGATTGGCAGGTTGAGCTTTGCTGGCGGAAATCATCATAAGGCGCACCTTGCAACGTGACGCGAAAGACGTTGGTTTCCTCGAGTTGTTGCTTGATGAGATTGGCGTATTCCGCTTCGCGGGTGGAGTAACGGCCGTCGCTGACATAAGCAATCGTAATAGCCAATGGTGTTTCGGGAGTGTAACCCGCAAAACTGAGCAATTCCCGCGCCCGCTCTAAATCGCGGATGGGTTCGGCGGGAATGTGGCCGGGCACACTATCGGGTACGGGGCTGTAGAGCGGCAGGCGTGCGCCTTGGAACAGAGCGGCCAACGCTTCGCGGTCGAGAGCCAGCCCCGCCGCTTGGCGCACTTGCGGGAAAGTCCACGGTGGGGTGAGGTGTTCAAAGACGAGGTAGCTCTTAAAATAGTGGGGGATGGCCAACTGCGGAACCCCCCTTGGCCATTCAGGGCGATAACATCGGCCGCGCCCAACCCCACCCACGCCAAATCAATCGAGCCAGTTTCCACGGCCGAGCGCAATTCAGCGGCCGATTCGTAAAAGCGCACCTGAATGTTCTCAAACGCCAACGGGGTCGCGCTCCACTGCGGATTGGCCTCCAAGCGCACAAACTCCCCCTGCCGCTGTTCGGTGATGAGATACGGGCCGAGGCCGCCACAACTGCTGGCGGGCGCGGCCGTGGCGGGGAAGCAATTTTGGCTGATGATGTAATAGGCAGGTGTGGCCAACACGCTCAGAAAATGGGGCGCGGGTTCACTCAGCACAATTTTAATGGTCAGCGGGTCAATCACTTGCACCGCGTCATCGTCGGCAAAGCCATCCACATTGGTATCTTTGAGATAGGCGTTGACCAAAAAATTGCCCAAACGGGCGGCGCGATTGAGCGACCATTTGACATCTTCGGCGGTGAATTCGCGGCCGTCGGGGAAAACCAGCCCCGAGCGCAGGCGGAAGGTGTACTCGAGCTTATCGGCCGAAATGGTGGGCAATTCGGTGGCCAGCACGGGGATGAGTTGGCTGGCCGTGTCATACATGACCAGCCCCGTCATCGTGTTGAGCTTCAGTTCCCAGCCAATGGGGTCGGGGTTGGCGGCGGGGTCTAAATCCACCGAGGTGGCCACCATGCCCAACACAAACTCTTGCGCCAACGTGCCAATGAGCGACTCGCCCGCCACCAACCGCTCGGTGGTCTCTTGTTCCACCAACCATGTACGGGTCAGCCGTTGCATCGTGCCATCTTCTTGGGCTTGGGTGATGGCTTCGTTGAGGAATTCGAGCAGGGCACTATTTTCGGCCGCCACGGCCAGCCCATAGCTTCGGCTGGCCAGCCACGCCTCGGAGCCAGTGCCACCCACAATTTTCAGTTGTTGGTAATAGGTGGTGGTGTACTGCTCGGCATCTTCGCTGTCCAAAATCAGGGCATCTACCTCGCGGTCTATGAGGGCTTGCAGGGCGGGGATGACGGCCGTGTAGCGCACCAACTGCTCCTCGGCCAAGCCCAATTCGGTGCGGGCGGTTTGCTCGCTGAGGCTTTCGGCCAGCACGCCAACAGGCACAGCGGCCGTCAGGGCGGCGGCCGAGGTCAGCGTTTGTTCGTTGGCCCGCACAACAATGACTTGCCCCACTTGCAGGTAGGGCACGGTGTAGACGATGCCCGCTGGGGGTGGCTCGCTAATGACAATGGCGGACATGGCCGCATCAAACTCCCCTTGGGCAATGCTCTCGAAAATGCCTTGGTTGCTGGTGACGACGAATTCGTAATCGAAGCTTTGTTGGGCGGCCAAGTTGGCCATCACGTCGGGGTCAAAGCCTTGGACACGGCCGAATTCGTCTATGGCGGCAAACACGGGGTTGCGGGCAGGCGCATCGATGGCGATGGTGATAAATTCGATTTCGTCGGCCGTGGCGGGAAAGGGGATGGGGGTAGGGGTGGCGGTCTCTTGTGGGGTGGGAGTCGCCGTGGGCACAGCCACTGTGGGGGTGGCCTCGGGCGGGGTGGCACAAGCCACGGCCGTCCACAGGCTCAATAAGAAAACTCCCCAAAATAAGCGTTGTTTCATACAGCCTCTTACTGGTTATTGGTTATTGGTTATTTGTTACGGGTGTGTTTCATATGAGTTGAGAATCGCTTATAAGAGAGTCTTTTTGACGAATTACGAATTTGGAATTCGTGTCCTAATTTTTTACCTGCTTCAACTGAAATGAAATACACCCATTGGTTACTCGTTACTGGTTATTGGTTACTTATAAGTTGCCCATACCCAATAACCAATAACGAATAACCAGTAACCAATAACTATTTTTGCGGCAACGCCGAGGCGGGGGGGAGGTGGTAGGGGTCGGGGGTGCGGCGCAGGGCACGGCCGAGCGATTGCCCCAAACCCGAGCCGAGCATCTTAATCATCTGCGGCGGGGCAGTCCAGCCCACGGGGTCGGGCATTTGGCGAATCACATTGGCCGCAAAGTTGTGCTGGTAGATGGGGCTGGTGAGCACCCAGCGCAAGACTGTTTTGGCAATGAACGTGGGTGGAATGTCGTAAATCTCGCGCTTGACGCGCCCCATGGTGGCATCGAACATCGGCCGTAGGGCGGCGTAAATGCGACGGCCGTACGCCTCTTGTGCCTCTTCGAGCGTTTTTTGGCCCGCTTTCCACGCCGCCAACTCCTCCGCTAAAAATTTGCTGGAGAGCAACGTGTCGTAAATGCCTTGCGCGTCGAGCGAATCTTTTTGATGGTACGCATCGCCCACCAACGCCCAGCCGAAACCAGTGGGTTGGCGGAACAAATTGCCAATGCGCTTCATACCGCTCAGTTTGCTCACTTGTGCCGCTTTGGAGAGCCGCCGCCAGACATGGGGTTGGCGTTGGAGCAGTTGCAGGTACATGCTCTGCACCTCACCTGCGGCGGGGTCGTATAAGCCCGCTTGCCCTTGGGCTATCACGGCCGTTTGCCCATCGGCCGTGGGCATGAACACATAGCTAAAGCCATCCACCGAGGTGTGAATGTGCGCCAACGGTTCGCCTGAGGCATCGTAGGGGGCGACGTTTTCCCAGAAGGCGTAGTAGAGCGTCGTGTCTACGTCGGTGCGTTGGTGAATGACGGCCGCTTCTACTTTGCTGGCTACGGTGCTGTAACGGCCATCTGCCCCAACCACGAGGGCGGCCGTGAAGGTTTGCGCCGCTTGCTGGGGGTGCCGCCCCTCAATGCCAACCACCCGCCCTGTTTCGTCGCGCACCAAATCGGTGACGGCGAAGTTTTCGAGGGCGGTGACGGTGGGGAAGCGGCCGAGGTTGCGCCACAAGGCGGTGTCGAAACGGCCGCGTTCGGCCGTGTACATATAATCGCGCCCTGCACTGGTCTGCATGTAAAAGGGCACGCGGAAATAATTCTTAAACTCCAGCACAAAGCGATTCATGCGGGGGGTGTTGCGGGCATATTCGCTTTCTTGCGCCCCAATCTCATCTAATAGCCCAAGGGTGTGGGGCAAGATGAAGGGTGTGGAAACGGCGGGTACACTCGGGAATTCACTGCGTTCAACAATGAGCGTCTTGAGACCGCTCTGGCCGAGCCGTGCCGCAAGGCTGGCTCCACCGGGACGGCCGCCGACAATAATCACATCGTAATCTGGAAACATCTGGGTTACTCGTTAAGGGTTACTGTCTATTCGTTTCTCATTTGGCATGAGTGGGCTATGATAGCCAGTGTATAAGGTGTGTACAAGTTACCAATTATGAATGATGAGTGGTGAATTGTTAATGGTGAATGGTCAATCAGGCACAATTCACCATTAAACATTCACAATTCGGTTCGCCTCTTTCGTTTTTGGTCATCGGTTTTGTTACAAGTTGCAGGTTACAAGTTACAGGTGATAAGCGACTTGTAACTTGTAACCTGTAACCCAGTTCATGGCGAAAAACCCACAACACCAACCAAATTCCAATTCCCCATGCGCTCTTTTCTTCTCCTGTTGCTCCTCTTTCTGGCATCTTGCCAAGCGGCTGATGTGATGTTGCCCTTGTTGGGCACGCCCACGGCCGTGCCCAGCCCAGCGCCTAGCCCCACGGCTGTTGGGCTGGCCACCCCCTTGCCCTACAGCCAAGCGGGGTTTGCGGCGTTCATCGGCCGTGCCACCGCCAGCCGAAACGCCGACAGGCAACGCCTCGTCAATGATTATGTGGCGGGGTTGCCCCAACACCCCTTGGCCAGCGAAGGGCAGGCCGCCTTTTTATGGCGCGGCGCGGCGCAAAGTGTCGCTTTGTTGGGGGATATGAACAGTTGGCAACCCGAATTGGCATGGCCGCTGACCCGTTTTGAGGATACCGACACATGGTATGTGCAGGTGGAAATCCCTGCGGGGGCGCGGCTCGATTATGTGTTTTGGGTGGATGGCCAGCGGGAGGTTCTCGACCCGCTCAACCCAACGACCCATTTGCGCCCCGCAGGCCCCCGCTCGGAACTGGCCATGCCCGAATATGTGCCGCCCGCCGAGCTAACGGCCGACCGCACGGCCGCCCCCCGTGGCACCCTCACCCCACACACGCTGGAGAGCGAAGCCTTGGGGCAGACGCGCACCTTTTTTGTGTACCAACCCGCCGAGTCAGCGGCCAGCGGCCGTTACCCCACACTTTATGTCAATGATGGCTCCGATTATCTCTCGGTGGTGCAAGCGCCGAGCTTGCTCGATTGGCTGATAGCCACGGGGGAAATTGAACCTGTGGTGGTGGTATTTGTGCCGCCCATTGCCCGCACGGCCGAGTATGACCAGAACGAGGCGTATGCCATTTTTATGGCGCAAGAACTGGTGCCGTTTATCCAACAAACGTATGGCACGGAGCTTGCGCCGGGGCGCACGGCCGTGTTGGGGGTGGGGCTGGGCGGCTTGCAGGCTGTGCAAACGGCCGTGCAATTCCCCGAAACGCTGGGGTTGGTGGCGGCTCATTCGGCCGATTTAGCCCGCAACGATGAGGTGCTGACCCGCCGTTTGCGCTTGCAAGCAACGCTCCCGTTGCGGTTTCATTTGGTGGTGGGGCAGTTTGAGACGGATGTAGACGGCCGTGATGTGCTGTTGGCCAATCAACGCTTTGCCAGTTTGCTGGCCGAAAAAGGGTATGTCCACACCTACCATGAATTGCCCCAAGGGGCGAGTTGGGGTTTGTGGGAAGCCCAGTTTGGGCAAGCCCTGCGCCTCTTTTTCCCTGCCCTGCAATAGTTAAGAGAGGGGTCATGGCGCAGGATGCGACAATATAATTTTCCAGCATATAACCCCATTAGCCCGGTTGAACCGAACCCTTAGTTGCGTCATAATATCCATATTGCGCACCCAATTAACTTTTGGTGTTAAAAAACAGCCTGCACTATCCAAACCACACCATTTTTTGTTAATATGCCTGCCAATGTTTGGCCACGGCCGTATAGAGAGGGTGTATCAGTTTACGGGTATATTGGTATCTTAAAATATACCAGTACACTAATAAACCCAAAAAAGTATTACCCCAGAACCCGCCCGTTCTGTTTCTTACTTGCCCACTATCTTTTTGAAAAGGAGTTTTACCCATGACCGATATTTACCCCCTTCTGCCCAGCAAACGGGAAAAAGCCCTTGCGTGGAGCGTTCATTTCTTTACCGCCACTGGCGCCATGTGGGGTCTGCTCGGCCTCATCGCCATTATGCAACAGCAGTGGAAAGCTGTTTTCCTCTGGTTCATCGTCGCTAGTTTTGTAGATGGGGTGGATGGCCTGCTGGCTCGTCGCTTCAAAGTTAAAGGGGTTTTGCCCGATTTTGATGGGGCACTGCTCGACAACATTCTCGATTACCTGACCTATGTGATTTTGCCCGCCCTGTTTTTATACAACATGGAAGGGCTGTTGCCACGGGGTTGGGAACTGTTTGCGGCCGGGTTGGTGGCCATGACCTCCACCTACCAATTTTGCCAATCGGATGCCAAAACGGATGACCACACCTTCAAGGGCTTTCCTTCTTACTGGAATGTGGTCGCTTTTTACCTGTTCACGATGGGTGCCAATCCGTGGGTGAACTTAGCCATTTTGGTGGTGCTGGGGATTTTGGTTTTTGTGCCTGTTAAATATGCGTACCCCTCGCGCATGGTGCGCTACCAGCAACCGACGGTGGCTTTGGCCGTGGTGTGGTCGCTCATGGTGCTGGCCATTTTGTTCCTCATGCCCAGCCAACCGCTGTGGCTGGTGTATGCCTCGCTCTTCTTCCCCATTTATTATGTGGGCATCAGCTTATTTATGATGTGGGAAGATAAGCAGAAGCAGAAACCTGTGCGGCTGGGGAGAGTGGCGGGGGATTAGTGGTTTAGAAGATTGTCCCGTTTTGATTAGCCCTTTTGCGTTATCGCAGAAGGGCTTTTTTGTGGGCGTTTTTGCCTACCTGACCCTGATTGACTGATAAGTCTTTGTTTTAGCTTTTTAAAAAACCGCGGAGAGCGCAGAGGGCGCGGAGTTTTCTCTGGGAATTCCTCTGCGTTCTCCGCGCCTCCGCGGTTCAATCAGTCACCTGACCTTGTAACATTCTCCTAATAACTAACGGCCGTGGATTCGAGTATCATGGAGGCGTAAAAGTTTATTAGTATAGGCGTGTATTCCAATACACCAGTAAACCATTACACCTATACCCAAAACAAGACATCGCTCGTCCCCCTAACCTAGCTGGAGAAATTATCATGCTCTTCCAATTAAAAAAACGCTCACGCACCATTCCTTCGTCTGAAATTACGCCCGAACACATCTATTTATCCCGCCGGCAATTTATGGCGGGCGCGGCCGTGCTAACGGCCAGCACCGCCTTGGCCGCTTGCGCCGCGCCCAGCACAGAGGTGGTGGAGACGGCCGTCCCTCCCACTCTGGCTCCCGGTGCGCCCACGGCCGCGCCTCCCCAAAGCCAAGCCACGGCCGATGAACTCGGTGCCCCCCTGACCGATTACGACACCATCACCACCTACAACAACTACTACGAATTTTCGATAGACAAAGGGGAAGTTGCCCCCCTTGCCCAAGGTTTTCGCACCAACCCGTGGCAAATCGAAGTGGGCGGCATGGTTAACAAGCCGGGCATTTACGACATGGACGATTTGCGGGGCAAATTTGACCAAGAGGAGCGCATTTACCGCCTGCGTTGTGTGGAGGCGTGGTCAATGGTCATTCCGTGGAATGGCTTTTCGCTGGCCAAACTATTGGCCGAAGTGGAACCCACGGCCGAGGCTCGCTACGTGCGCTTCGAGACGTTGCTCGACCCCGAGCAAATGCCCGGCCAAAAAAGCCGTTGGTACAGTTGGCCCTATGTTGAAGGGTTGCGCCTTGATGAAGCGATGCACGATTTGACCCTGCTGGCCACGGGGTTATATGGCCGTGATTTGGCTCCCCAAAATGGTGCCCCCATTCGCCTCGTCGTGCCGTGGAAATATGGCTTCAAAAGCATCAAATCCATTGTCAAAATCGAACTGACCAACGTCATGCCCACTTCGTTGTGGATGGATGCCGCGCCCAATGAGTATGGCTTCTACGCCAACGTCAACCCCGAGGTCTCCCATCCCCGCTGGTCCCAATCCACCGAACGGCGCATTGGCGAATTCAGCCGGCGCGAAACGCTCAAATTCAACGGCTACGAAGAAGAAGTCGCCCACCTCTACGCCGACATGGATTTGCGGAAGCATTTCTAAAGACAGGTTATTCGCTATTGGTTACTGGTTATTGCCGCCATCACCAAGGGTGTATTTCATTTGAGTTGGAGCTTTGTAGGGGTAGGCCTTGTGCCTACCCAAAATCTCAGTTAAACCAACACCTAGGGCAACCACAAGGGTTGCCCCTACAACCTGCCTCAACTCAGATGAAACACACCCCATCACTAACTGCCCAATAACCAATAACCAATAACTCTTTTATGTCCAAGAAAAAACAGCTTCTGCTTCTGCGCATCATCACCCATGTCGGGTCGCTTATCCCCCTTGTGGTGATGGCATGGGATTTTTACTTCCAACAACTCGGCCCTGAACCCATCCGCGAGCTGACCTTTCGCACGGGCAAAACAGCCCTCATTCTCCTGTTTCTCTCGTTGGCGGGCACCCCTGTAAGCACGTTGGGCTGGAAAATTATCTTGCCGTTGCGGAAACCCTTGGGGCTTTACGGCTTTTTATATGTTTGCCTTCATTTGGCCATTTTTGTGGTCAGCTATGGGGTAGTGAGCAATCTATTTCAATGGCAATATGTGTGGGAGGAGGCTCTTTTCCGTCGTTATGCGGTGGTGGGTCTCATCGCGTTTGCGTTGCTCGTGCCGCTCGCGGCCACCTCAACCAATTGGGCAATGCGCAAGTTGGGCAAAAATTGGAAGCGATTGCACCGCTTGGTCTATGTGGTCGCTATTTTGGCGGTGGTGCATTATTTTTGGCTGGCTAAATTGTCGGAATACAACAAGCCCATCTTCTACGCTGTGATTTTGGCCGTTTTGTTCCTCTTCCGCTTGCCCCCTGTGCGCCAACGAGTGTTGGCATGGCGCAAGTGAGGAGAGGGGGAGAGCAAGGGAGTGTGTCCTTAATCCACCAACGCAATGCCCGCGTCTTCGAGCCGTTCTTGGACAAGGCTGAGGAGGCGCGGCCGCATTTCGGCCGCACGGCCGAACCGCGCTTTGGTGGCCAGCGTCAGCTCGGTGTGGTTGCCCATCTCGCCCGAAACACTCAGGATGAGCCACGGCTCGAGCAAATTGGGCAGGATGGTGACAGCTTCGTGGCCGAGTTCTTCCAACAGGGGCAGGGCGCGGGCTAAATCGGCCGCCGCCAGTTTGAGGGTAATATCGGCCGTGGAGAATTTGCCCCGGCTGAAGTTGCGCACCACACGCACCTCCCCATTCGGCACCGTAAATAATTCCCCCTGTGGTGAACGCACCAGCGTGGTGCGAAGCCGCACCGATTCGATAACCCCCTCCACCGAGCCACCAGACAAGCCCACAAATTCCACTTTTTCGTTCACATCAAAGGTGTTCTCGAACATAAAGCTAATGCCCGAGAGGAAATCGCTGACCAACGGCCGTGCCCCCAACCCAAAGGCCGCGCTGAACAAACCCGCCATCCAAATGAGTGTGTTTGCCTCGATATAGCGGCTGAGAATGATAAACAGCCCGGCCGCAATGACCATGAAGCGAATCAGCCCCGAAAAGAGGCCGCGCAGGGTGTTTTGCCGCTCCACACTCAGCGGCCGTCGCCGCATAGCCCAATGCCCAAACTGGGTCAGATGCCCCGCCATGCGCCACGAAAGCCGATACCCCACCCAAATAGCCAGCAAAACCACGCCCACAATGAGCCAATCTTGCCAATAGTCGGTAAAAAAAGTAATCATAAGGGAAGACGGTTATTGGTTATTGGTTACTCGAGGTGTTGAGTAACCAATAACCAGTAACCAATAACGAGTAACAATTAACCAACAACGCCCACCAACTCATCTAACATTTTCAGCGTTAGGCCCCAAATGCGGTGGCCTTCGTACCAGTAGCAGGGCAAGGTGAGGGTGACTTTGCCCCGTTGCCATGTCATGGTTTGGCGGTTGGCGGGGTTGGCGAGGAAGCTGAGAGGAACCCAAACGACGCTGGCGACTTCGTGCGGGCTGAGTTGCCACTGGGGTTCGGCCGTGATGTGAAAGACAAAGGGGGTGACTATCATGGGCAAGCGGCGCCAACTGCGCGGCCGAGCCATGATGTCGGATAAACGGCCGAGATACTCCCCCTCGGCCGCCAAATTCAGCCCCAACTCCTCGGCCGTTTCGCGGATGGCCGTCTGGTACACGTTGGTGTCGGTCAGGTCGGCACGGCCGCCGGGGAAACTCATGTGCCCTGACCACGGGTCGCCCACACGGGTGGTGCGCTCCATCAGCAAAACGGATGGCTCGGCCGTATGGGTGGCCAACACGGCCGCCACGGCCGAACGCATCGTCCACCGCCGCCACCAAAACTTGCGCGGCCGATAGGTGGTGAGGGGGTGATAACTGGACATGGAAAGTAGTGTAATCGTGTATTAGTTTATTGGTGTATTGGTATATTCGTGTACTCAAATATACCAATACACTCATACACCAATATACCCTTATACTCTATCGCCCCGCACCACCGCCAACGCCACTTCTTTCAGACTTTGCCGCCCTTCACGGGCGCGGAGTTGGAGCAGACGGTAGGCATCCTCCTCGTTTAAGCCCTTTTGCACCATCAGTTTGCCCTTGGCACGGTCTACCAGTTTGCGCGTCTCGAGTGTTTCCCGCAATTCAGCGTTTGTTTGCAGGAGAGCCACCATGTCTTCAAACCGCTTGCAAGCCACGGCAATGGCCGCCTTCAGCTCGGCGGGAGCAACGGGTTTGACCAGATAGCCATGAATGGGCAACTCGGCCGCTTTTTCGATGAGGTCATCATCGCTAAACGCTGTCAGGATTAGGACGGGGATGGGGTTGGTTTGGGCGATGCTTTTGGCCGCTTGCAAGCCATCGGTGTAGGGCATTTGCACATCAAAAATGGCCAAGTCGGGCAGGTGTTTGCGGGCCATTTGCAGTGCCTCACGGCCGTTGGCCGCCGCCCACACAGTGTGCCCCATCTGCTCCAGCATCATTTTCAGCCCGAGCCGGATGATAGATTCGTCGTCGGCGATGAGGATACGCATAGGAGGAAATGCCTGAGCCTACAGCTACAAATTAGCAAAATCCACGGGAATGCTGGGCACGGAAATGTAAAAAGTGCTTCCTTTGTCCAGTTCGCTCTCCGCCCATGCTCGGCCGTCGTGCCGCTCGGCCACCAATTTCACAATCGCCAGCCCCAAACCCGACCCCTTGACCTTGATATTGGCGCGGTGCTGAACGCGGTGGAACTTCTCAAACAGCCGCGTCATCTCTTCGGGGGGGATGCCGGGGCCGTTATCCGCCACACTGGCCACAATTTCTTCGCCCACCAGCCCATTGGGGGCGGGTTGGCGATAGACCGAGAGGGTGATACGGCCGCTTTCGGGCGCGTATTTAATCGCATTGGTCACCAAATTGACAATCGCCTGCCGCATCAGGGCGTTGTCCAAATTGAGATAGGGCATCTTGTTGGGCGCATTCAGCACCAGTTCCACGCCACTCTCTTCCGCCATCGGCGATAAATCGCGCAAGACAGCATCGGCCAAACTATCCAACCGCACAGGCGATTTCATCAGCTCCAGCCCCGCTTCCAGCCGCCCCAAATCGAGCAGGTTTTTGACCATCGTGTTGAGTTGCTCAATGCCCCGTTGCACCTTTTCCACGTAATCCAACTGCTTCTCGTTGAGTTCACCCACCATGGGGAGCATGGTCACAAAGCCGCTCATGTAGGTTAGCGGGCTTCGCAAATCGTGGGAGACCATCTGCACGAAGTTGGATTTCATCTCGTCCAACTCCTTCATGTGGGTGATGTCGTGCAAGACGGCCACGCGCCCCTGTGCTTGGCCATCTATGTTGATGATTTTGGCGGCGTTGGCTGAATAGGTGCGTTTGCCGACGGGAATTTCGCGGTTGTCGTGTTCGGTTTGGGCCAATAGAACTGCTTTGAGTTCTTCGTTGGTCAGCACATCTTGCACCCGACGGCCGTTGACCTCGGCCGTTTTAAGGCCAAAAATGCGCTCGGTGGCGGGGTTGATGAGCAGGATGCGGTTGGTTTGGTCGGTGACAATGACGGCATCAGCCGTGCTGGCCAACACGGCCGCCAAGCGGCGACGGCCGCCCTCGGCCGTGGCAAACAGCCGCGCATTTTCCATCAGGACGGCCGCTTGCCCCGCCAACGTGCGGAGCAAATCGAGTTCAGGGCGGGCAAAATCGCGTGGCTGGCGATAAACCAGCCAAAACACCCCTTGAAAACGGTTGTGGCTAAACAAGGCAAAGGCGACAAGGGCTTGGAAGGGGGGCGGGGTGGGGTTTGTCTCATCGCCATGCAATTGGCGGCGAATGGTCTCGGGGTTGGGCAAAATCAGCTCGCGCCCTTGGCGTAGCAAGCCCATAATCGTGCGGTCGTAGAGGCTCATGCTGGTGGCGGAACCCCCTTCGCCAAAAGTGAGCGGGTAACGGCCGTTGGGGTTCATCACCACCAAGCGCACCCCGGCCGCGCCCGTGCCGCGCAACGCCCCGCGCAAAATTGGCGGAACCCCTTCAGACACATCCAAACTGCCCGAAACGCTCTGGCTGACACTGAGCAGGAGCGACAACTCCTCCACCCGATTGCGAAGTACCTTTTGCATGTGGGCAAAGGTTTGGCTCAGTTGTCCTACTTCGTCATCGCCCGCAAGGGTAATGGGGGTGGCGTAATCGCCGCTGGTAATGCGTTCGGTGGCGCGGAGCAGTTGGGTGAGCGGCAGGGTAATGCTCTGGGCGAGCCATGCCAGCACGGCCGAAAACAGTAAGGTGGCCAAGGCCAACACACCGATAATCGGCATCCCCGTTTGCAAGGCCAGCCCTAACACCACATCATAGGGCACGGTGACAATGACTGTCCACGGGTGGTCTGGCCCTTCTTGGACATAGACGAGGCGACGGGTGTTGGTGCGGCCGTCGCGCCCTTCGTAGGCGGTGTTGCCCTCTTCTTGGCGCAAAATGCGCTCGCCCGCCACATCGCTTTGCCACGGGGAAAGCACACTGCCCAAGTTGGGATGGGCAATAATTTGCTGTTCGTCGTCCACAATAAAGCCGCTCCCTGTACCAATTTCCCCCGTTAGGGTGGCGATGAGTTCTTGGAGGGAGACCGCCGCCACACGGCCGACCAAGACGGCCACCGCTTCTCCTGCTTCGTTTTCGACGGGTACGGCAAAGGCGAGAATACTCCCACTTTCGTCTATGCGGTGCGCTTCGCTCATGGCGGGTGCGCCCGAGCGCAGGGCGGTGAGCACGGCCGCTTGCTCTAAGTTGGTCAGTGAGACTTCGGTCACATCGTCGTTGGGGTAAAAGGCACTTACCTCCAGTTCGGGTGAGGGGTCGTTGGCCGAGAGGGGGCGCACCAAGAGGATGCGCCGATAAAATGGCCCTGTGCGGAAGAGCTGGCGCAAGCTGGTGGTGACTTCGTCGGGGTCGTCGCTCTGCAACCGCTCATCCAACCGGTGCTGGGCGAGCAAGTTTTGGCGCGATTGCAGAAAGGTGGCGATGTTGCGGCTCACGGCCGTGGCGTTTTGGTTCATCTGGTTGATGACCAAATCGGAGGAGACGTTGAGGGAGAGGTAGAAGACGGCCGTACTGAGAACGAGGATGAGCGCGGCCGAATACAGCACAAAGCCGCTCAACAGGCGGCGGTTCAGGGTGCGATTAAACGGCGATGTGACAAGCGTTTGGGGTGGGGTGGGAGCCAGTTGGGGAATACCCCACACCAGCAAGCTGACCAACCCCCCGCTAATCAACCCCTCGAGCAGGGCGAGTAAAAATTGCCCCTGCAAGGTGGAGCGCGAGACATCTAATGCGGCCAATGAACTGGCTTCGGCGGGGGCATAGACATAGGTGGCCAAGCTGGCCAGCAGGGGCAAGACGAGGACTAGGGCCAGCGGAGCGGCTACAGGGGGGCGGCGTAACCAGCGATAAAAGCGGCCGAGGTAATTTTGGCGCAACCCCCGCGCCATCAGCCAACCCACCATGCCAAAGTGAAATAAATCGAAGATTTGGTGGGTTTGCCACATGCCCCGTCCCAAGCCGCTGGCGGCCGCCACCAATACCACAAGGGCGGGGTCGAGCAACAGGGCGGCGATTAAAATGGGCACAAAGCCGAGCAGGCGCAAAACGTTAACAGGCGTTTCGGCGACGGCAATGGGGGGCAATAAGTTGTTGGCGGGTAGGTAGAGGAGGAAAAGCTGGCTGGTGATGAGACTGGCGAAGATGAGGCAGAGGGCGATGAGCCCGTGGCGCGAGGAGGTGGTGCGCCCGTTGCGGCCGTGCCGATACGCCCCCCAAACTGCCAAAGAGATGTACAGGGCTAGGAGAAAATACCCTAGCGGCCGATTGGGCAGGGTGAGGTATGGCGTAAATGTTGCACCCCAAAGCTTAAAAAGCATGCACCCTGTTCCTCAAAGTTCCAGTGGGAGATAGCGATAGAGGTTTATGGGCTTGTCTCCCTGCAACGCGACACTCTATCAAATCATTAGCAGTTAATAATGAAGCGCACCGATGGTAGACATAAACCAGCGTTATGAGTATGAATGATAGCATGGGGCTAGGGTGAGGGCAATTTAGGGAGTTATTCGTTACTGGTTATTGGTTATTGGGTAGCCTGACCAAATTACGAGTTAGGAATTACGAAGTACGACATCCCTTAAGTAATTTCGTACTTCGTAATTCGTACTTCGTACTTTATTTACCGCACTCATTGAATTTGGAGGTTTATGAATCGGAATACGAAAATTGCGTTGTGGGGCTGTGGGGGCATCTTAGGAGCGTGTGTCCTCATTTTGTTGGTGGTGGGGCCTGTGGCGTTGGCGTTGCGGATGCTTGGTTTTCGTTCGTTGGGAACTACGGATCAGTATTTGGCCACGGCCGAGGCCACCCAACCAACCCCCGATTGGACGACTTTGCTAGGGAACGGCCCGCTAGAGACGAATGGGAATTTGCCTTTGCCCTTGGTCTCGGTGCAAAGTGTGCAGGTGAATGTGCAGGGGCAAACGGCCGTGATTGACACGACGGCCGTTCACGCCGAACAAGTTTCCCAAGGCGAAACCGCCACGGGTCAGCCCATCTTCTATGCCGAATACAATGAAACAGGCGCCAACGCCCTCGCCGATGATTTGCTGACCCAATATGCCCCGCCCGATTTGCGTCAGCAGTTGCGCAACCCCTCGCTCGATTTTCGGCCGAGTGTGGTTGTGATGCACGCCGAGGCGAATTTGCCGCCGCTGGGGTGGCAACCTGCGGCCGTTATCTTGCTCTTTAACGAGGCGGGAACCCAATTTACAGTGACTGGGGTTGAGGTGGCTGGCCAACTATTTAGCACGCCACCCAGTGGGCCATTGGCCGATTGGGTCAATTTGCTCCAAACTGAAGGCAACCGCGCTTTGTTGGAAACGCAACTGGTCAGCAACGGCCAGCCCGTCAACATCCACCAAATCTTCATTGACCACAATATCCTGCAAGTGATTGCGCGGTAGAGGGTATAGTTGTCGTGGCGCAATAGTTTGCGCCACGACGGATGCTTTTAATTCAGCGTCAATCAGGCTAGTACACGATGGCGAAATTAACTCGGTAGTTCCTTGTGTCATTTTGTTGCAAAGTGTGGCATCGCCACCTCGAAGCGAAGAATCCCTAGAAGGTGAGGCGTTTGGGATTGCTCACTTCGTTCGGAATGACAAGCTAACAACTTATTTGCGCCACCATGTACTAGATAGCAAAAAGCCGCAGGCGAGAGTTCTCGCCTGCGGCTTTTGTTTAAGTGCTACCAACTGTAGCTCTGTTAATTATTGGATTTCAAAGTTGAAGCCGCCAGTGCTATCCAAGCCAATGACGCGGATGATGACCATGCCTTCCTCGGGGAAGGTATATTGCAACGTTTCCGAACCACCGGGCAAGAATTCGTCCACTTCTTGGAGCAAATTGCCGTCCAAGTCGAGAATCTGAATGACCAAGTCCAACTCTTCGTTATAGGCGTTGGCTTCAATGATGAAGTCTTCTTCTGCGCCAAGGGCAAAGAAGTAGTCTAAGAAACCAGCTTCGCCCAAGCGGCCGACAACAAAGTCGCCGTAAGCGAGTTCAAAGAAGGTGTTCTCGTCGCCCACCAACAAGACATCGTAGGCGCCAGTGGCCGTGCCATCATAGGCGACGACTTCAAAGTAGTAGTCATCATCGGAAGGTACGACAAAGGTGTATTCTTCAATGCCAAAGGAGAGGTCAACGCTGTCAATTTCTTCGCCAGAGGTGTTGTTGTAGAGGTGCAAAACCACATCGAAATCCTCGGCGGGTTCAATGACGGCGCGAACAGTGGCTCCTTCATAGGCGGTGAAGGGGAAGGCATGGGCTTCTTCGGCTTCGAGTTCGTCGCTGGCGAAGAGAATGCTACCGGGGCCACCATTATTGGCGGCCGTGACGGTCACTTCATAGTCGCCACCATCGGCGCCATACGGCCGTAACACAACCGTATACGTACCATCTTCTGGAACAATGACCAGATACGCTTGCTCTTGCGAGAAGCTCTCATCCAATTCGCCATCATCCAAGATAGATGTGCCTGTCGCGTCTACCACATCCATTACAAGGTCGAGGTCGCCATCGGTGGTGGTGGCTAACACATCAATCACGTCCAGCTCTTGCGCGTCAAACGTCCATGTGGCTGTTTCTTCTTCGACCAAGGTGCCTGTGCCCGTTTGGCCATAGACCAGTTCGCCACCAGATGTCCCGACGGCCGGGGTGCCAGTGCCAGCGCTACCTGCTTCGGTTACGGTGAGGGTGTATTCACCACCGCCACCCGCAAACCCACGCACGACGACAGTGTAGAAGCCATCTTCGGGGATTTCCACGCCGAGGATTTCTTCAGTGTCGAACTCTGCGTCAATTTCGCCAGCGGGCAAAATGGAAACGCCGTTGAGGTCAACGACATCGACTACTGCGTCGAGTTCGTCGCTGGTGGGTTCAACGACAATGTCTACGGCCGTGCCGGCCGTGCCGACAAAGTCCCAACCCGATTTGCCATTTTCGGCAACAGTGCCATTGACCGTATCACCCACAAACAAGGTGCCTTCGGTCGTTACCCCTTCAATCCCACTTGTGGAAGGCAATTCCACAACGGTGGGGGGGTACACTTGCACAGTGCTGATGATGGCTTCCAAGGTGGGGATGTAATCCACTTCTTGGTCGAGAGGAGTTGCCGCTACCAAAATGGCCGCTTGGTCGCCTTCAAAAATCACGGTCATTAAGACGGTTAACTGAATGCCCGATTCGGAAGCACCTGTCAGGCGAATGGTGGCCGCATCTTGGTCATTGATGGTGGTGGCGGTGGGGCCATCCACAATGGTCAGGTCTTCGCCGAACCCTTCGCCAAAGTTGTCTTGGGCAAAGGTCAGAGCATCCAAGGGGGTCGTAATCCCTTCGCCCAAATCGGCGATGGGGGAGCCAATGGCGATGAGTACAGCGCCTTCGGTCACTTCATCGGGTGCGTCCAAGAGGGCGGGATCCGAAGCAACAAAGTTGAGGCCAAAAAGACCTTGGGCAGTCCAGTCAGCGGGGTGTTGGAAGGAATGGCCAGCTTCAGGGCTGTCAAATTCTACGAAATCGGCCGTCAAATCAGCGGCTGGTTCGGCCGTGGGTTCAGCGGTTGGCTCAGCAGTCGGCTCGGCCGTTGGTTCCTCTGTGGGGACAGCGGTTGGCTCGGCCGTAGGTTCGGCCGTTGGTTCGGCCGTGGGGGGTACATCCGTCGCCACAGGGGCTGGCTCAGGGGTAGCTGTTGGTTCTGGTTCGTCGCCACCGCAAGCGACCAAAAGCAACAGTAGGGCTAAGAATAGCCAACTAAATCGTTTTGCGTTCATCTTCAATCTCCTGTATTATGTTAAGATAAAGGGTGTGAGCAGGTCGTTATTTGTTAAAAGATATTCGCTAATTGAAGGCGACAAATCATTTAGGGAACAGCAGTTAACTGCTAACAAACGGGTAACACCACAAGAACAGACCAAATCATAGCAAGAATAGGATTTTGGTACTGTAAAATCCATTGCTAATTGGGTTTTGATTTTATGCGGAATGACAATTTGCTTGATCCCGCCTTAGAAACGCATTGGCTCGGAAAAAAGTGGCACTTTTTCGAGGAAGTGGATTCTACCAACGGTTGGCTAATCTTGCACCAAATAGAACTGGCGCATGGGGCGGTGGCCACGGCCGATTATCAGACGGCGGGCAAAGGGCGGCAAGGGCGCACATGGGTAACACCACGGGGCACGGCCGTGGCCGTTTCTATCTTATTGAAGCCCAATTGGCCCGCCGCTCGCGCCACATGGCTGACGATGATGGCAGGGGTGGCGGCCGTGAATGCCATCCGCCAACACACGGCCGTGCCCGTCGCTCTGAAATGGCCCAACGATGTGATTGTGCCCGCCGAAGGGGGTGGCTGGCGCAAATTGGGGGGCATTTTGCTCGAGGGGAATGTGTTGGCCGAGCGGTTGGAGACGGCCGTGCTTGGCCTTGGCCTCAACGTCAACGTCCCCCCAGCAGATTTGCCCCTCGTCACCCCGCCCGCGACGAGTTTGCTGGTGGAAAGCGGGGTAGTGGTTGCTCGACGGCCGTTGTTGCACACCTTCTTGCAAGAGTTGGAGCAACTGTATGAGGCGGCCGAGGCGGGACATTCCCCTCACCCAGCATGGCGGGCACTGTTGCACACCCTCGGCCAACAAGTAATCATCCGCACGGCCGCAGGCGAGTTGGTGGCGCAGGGGTTGGCTGAAGATGTCAGTAGCGAGGGGCAGTTGCTGGTGCGGGATGACGACGGCCGTTTGCACCCCATTCCCGCAGGCGATGTTTCGGTGCGAAGCAAGGGTGGCGAGTAATTTGAGATTAAGAGAGGGGGAGATTGAGCGATAGCAGGATGATTCATTCCCAAATCGCCCAATCTCCCGAACCTAGAGAGGTACAACAACATGGCAGATGATTTTGATTTAGACCAGTTTCGGCAACGGAGTGAGCGCAGGGCTTCAACCCAAGCAGAAGTGGAGTATGAGGACGAAGGAAGTTCGGGCGGCGGCTTTCTGTCGCAGTTCTCGCCCGTGCAACGGCTGGTGCTGGCTTTGCTGGTGCTGGCCAATATCGTCGTCATTGGGTTTGTGGTCTTATCCATTGTGGGGATTATTTAGAGGGGGCTTGCCCAAATACGAGTGGTGAGCCTATTGCAAAAAGGACGAATGACGAGGGACGAAGTACGAAATTATTCAGCTATCGTCCTTCGTAATTTGTACTTCGTCCTTCGTAATTTTGCACCCCACTCAGTTATGCAATTGCCCAAATACCTCCCCCGCTGGTGGCGAACGGCCGTGTTGCTCTGGCTGGCCACGGCCGTTTCCGCTTGCGCCACACTCGCTCCCTACCTGCCCAGTCTCGAGCCAGATGGCACCGCCACCGCCATTGCCCTAACCCCCACCGAAGAAGTCTTCCTCCGCGCCCCCACCATCACGCCCACCTTTACGCCTGCCCCGACCACCACCCCCGTTCCCCTGCCCAGCCTCACCCCTACGCGCATCCCCGAGCCAGCCACCTATCGCAACGAGGAGCATCGCTTTAGCCTCACTTACCCCGATAATTGGCTGGTAAATGATGACGATAGCCACGCTATTCTCATGGCTTCGGATGAGGCGCGGCTGGTGACCAATGTGTTGGATGTGGGTGGGGTGATTTTCCTCTTCCCTGAGGCATTTACGGCCGACCCTCCCCCCAGCCCCACGGCCGTCCTCACCGCCTTCATCCAAAACTTCGTTGTGTTCGACAGCGAGGAAGTGACCCAGCCCGCCACGGCCGCACGGGTGGCGGGGCAAGAGGCGGCCGTGGCCACGGCCGATGCCGTTTTTAACCGCTACCCTGTCAAAATTAACTACTATACTTTTGTGCGCGACGGCCAAATTTTGGTGGTCGTGGTCATGTTGGCCGAAGAAACGGTGGCCGAGTACGAGCCAACGGCAGTTAGAATCATCAATTCATTGCGGATGGAGTAGCAAGTGCTGACTGCTGAGTGCTGAGTAAACAGTTAACTCAGCACTCAGCACTTTTACTTACGATGAGGGGCAAGAAAATGGCATAGCTTGGTGGGGGAACCAGTTCATCGTCATCCACAATTGTCGCCTCGGCCGTGGTTGTGCCCGCTTGGGCATGGCTGAGATTTGACAGCACCAACTGGAAGGTGCGGTTGGGCTGGTCGGCCGTGTTGCCCAACACCCCCACCTGCACCACCTGCACCGTTTGGCCGGGGGCAAAAGTCAGTGTGCCGCTGATGGGTTCATAATCAGTGCCGCCAATCGCTGTGCCATCGGCCGTGCCAAAATCCACGGTGGCCGTCAGCCCACTCACGGCCGAAAGCGTCACCGTAAACGTGACCGTCACCACCCCCTCATCCCCTTCCAAGACACTCTCGCCCACGACATCAACCAGCGGCACTTCGTCGCTATCCAGAATGGTGGCGGTCGCCTCGGCCGTGGCCAGCCCCGCTTGGGTAGGATTGGCCAGCAGGAGGTGGAACGTCTCGGTTGGCTCATACAAGCCATCGGCCAGCACCGAGATTTGCACCAGTTGACTGGGTTGGCCGGGGGCAAAGGTGAGCCGAGGGGCCACGGCCGTGTAATCGTCGCCCGCCGTGGCGGTGCCATCGGCCGTGGCATATGCCACCGTGGCGGTCAGGCCACTGGCGGCCGAGAGTGTGACCGTAAAGGTCGCCAACTCCCCTTCCAGCACACTTGCGCCGACCACACTGAACAGCGGAGCCTCGTCGCCATCCAGAATGGTGGCGGTCGCCTCGGCCGTGGCCAGACTGGCATGGGTGGGGTTGGCCAGCAGGAGGTGGAACGTCTCGCTCGGCTCATACAAGCCATCGGCCAGCACAGGGATTTGCACCACCTGCACCGTTTGGTTGGGGGCAAACGTCAGCGTCTCGCTGATGGGCGTGTAGTCCGCCCCAGATAGGGCCGTGCCATCGGCCGTGCCAATGGCCACAGTGGCCGTTACGCCACTGGCGGCCGAAAGCGTCACCGTGAAGGTGGCCATTTCCCCTTCCCCAACTTCCTCACCCACCACACTGAACGTGGGCAGGGGGTCATTGTCCACAATCGTGGCCGTGGCGGTGAGCGTGGCCAACGCCACATGGATGGGGTTGCTCAAGACCAACCCGAACGCCTCCTCGAGTTCGTACAGGGCATCCTCGAGGATGATTACCTCGAGTTCGGCCGTGGTTTCGCCGGGGGGCAGGGTCAGGGTTCCGCTGATGGGTGTGTAATCGGCTCCTGCCGTGGCTGTGCCATCGGCCGTGGCAAAATCCACCCGCACCGTTTGCCCGCTGGCGGGCACGAGCAAGAAGCTAAACGTGGCTGTGCCATCGGCTTCGTTCACGACCACATCTTCGACGGCCAAACTCGATGCGCCATCGTCGTTGAGGATGGTTAAAAGCACGGCCGTTGTGTCCAACTCCAGCCCGACAGGGTTGGTCAGGGTCAGCGTCAGGGTGCGGTTGGGGTCGTCGAGGTCGTTGCCCAAGATGGGCACGGAGATGACGGCCGTGGTTTGCAACGGGGCAAAGGCGACTGTGCCGCTGATGGGGGTGTAATCCACGCCGCCCACGGCCGTGCCAGCGGCCGTGGTGTAAGCCACTGTGGTCGTCACGCCGCTGGGGTGGCTCAGGGTCAGGGTGATGGGGGCGAGGGTGGTTTCGCCCTCCGCCCCTTCCACCACAAATTTGGTAGCGGGAGCTGTCAGCACGGGTTCGCCCTCGTCGTCCGCAATCGTCGCCGCCACGTGGGGCTGGCCAAGGGTGGCGTTGGTCGGATTGCCCAAGGCGAGAGTCAGCGCCTTGTCCCCATCCTGCACGTTGTTGTCCAGCGCGGTCAGGGGGATGGGTTGGCTGGTGGTTTGGAGCGGAGCAAAGGTGAGTGTGCCGCTGATGGGTTGGTAGTCCACCCCTGCGACGGCCGTGCCATCGGCCGTGGCCACATCCACCGTAATGGTAAAGACGCTGGGGTGGGAGAGCGCGAGAAGCCATGTGCCGCTCAACCCTTCGGTGACGGTGATGGGCGAAGACGAGATGACGGGCGGGCTGTCGTTGTCCACAATCGTCATCGTCGCTTGGCTGGTTCCCAGTGTGGCGTTGCTGATGTTGCTCAATTGGAGGGCAAATTGCTCGTCGGGTTCGTCCACGTTGTCATCCACAATGGCCACGCTGATGGATTGGCTGGTGCTGTGGGCGGGGAAGGTGAGCGTGCCGCTGATGGGGGTGAGGTCGTCGCCGTGGACGGCCGTGCCCTCGGCCGTGGCGACATCCACCGCAATGGGGAAGGCGCTGGGGTTGCTGAGCGTGGCGGTGAAGACGGCCGTGCCCACCCCTTCGCCCACGCTAAAATCGCCCAAGGTCAGGGTTGGCAGTGGGTCGTTGTCCACAATGGTAATGCTGGTGGCGGCCGTGCCCATGCGCCCCTTCACGGGGTTGCTCAGCACGACGCTGAAGGCGCGGTTGGCCTCGTAGCGGGTGTTGCCGAGGATGGGCACGGTGATGGTTTGGCTAATGGTTTCGGGCGGGAAGATGAGTGTGCCGGTGGTGGTGAGGTAATCGGTTCCTGCCACGGCCGTGCCCGCTTGGGTGGCGTAGTTCACCGTCACGGTCATGCCACTCATATAGCTGAGGGTGACGGTGAAAGTGGCGGGGGTTGTGCCGCTATCCCCTTCGGTGATGAGGAAACCTGCCCCGCTGTGAATATAGGGGTTGTCGTTGTCGTTGTGGCGGCCCGGTGTGCCGTTGGGGGCGTAGCTGGGCATCCAACTCGTTCCTTGGCGGTTATCGAGCAGGTGGCTTCGCAACTCGAGCGAGGGGCCTGTGTCATCGGGTTCAATCGGCCAGCCGTTGCCGTCGTCGTAGTTCACCTCATCTTCGGTGAGCATGGGGAAGAAGCCGGGCGCGGGCAGGGCTTGCCAACTGTCGGGGCGTTGCAGGGTTATTCGGCCGCCGCCGTTGCTAAGCTGGCCGCCTGTCCACGGGCCAATCAGCGTGACATCGCCTAGGACAAGGTCATAGGTGGCCAAGAAGGCGTTGCGGAGGGTGGTGTTGTTGGGGTCGAAGCCGACGAGGAGCAGGTATTGGTCGGGGGCGATGCTATGCGCCACGCTAAAGTTGTAATCTACTTCGCCGCGTAGCCGCCAATTGGCAAGGCTTTCGGTGACAACGCCCGTGTTGTAAAGCTCGATGTATTCGAGGTTGGTGTCGGTTCCTGTGGGGTTGTATTGAATTTCGTTGATGATGACGGGGCCGTAGCAGTAGGGGCTGTTGGGGGCGCCAAGGGTGAGGGCGCAGAGGCGCACCAAATCGCCTTGGCCATCGGGCACACGGCCGAGGCTGACCCCGTTGGCTGTGGGGCCAAAGGCCACCTCATCCACAAAGCGGAGCAGGTTGCCCGCACTGTCTGCCTCTAGCAGGTAAACCGTCTCGCCTGCGGAGGAACTGAGGGCGAAGGGGACGGGATTTTGGGGGCCACCGCTGTTGAAATCACCCTCGTCGAAGACGAGGAAGCCGCCAGCGGCCAAGTTGGTGGCGTTGGGGATGGTGTATTGGCGATAGTCGTTGCCGCTGTCGCTGAGAACCCAGTTGCTGAGGTCGAGGGAGCCGCCCGTGGTGTTGAACAGTTCGAGGCTGTCCACTTGGGGCAAGTCGGTGTGGGCGAGCAGTTCGTTGAAGACGACACGGCCGTCTGGCCCCAACCCCGCCCGGCCGGGGGAGCCGTGGTATTCGCTGGTCGGCCGCCAGTTGTCGCCATCGGCCAAATAAAGGTTTTTGTCGGCCAGCAAGGTGGTGGGCACGGCCGAGGGGACGCTCAGTTCGTGGCTACTGCCTCGGTCGTTGGTGCGGCCGTCCCATGCCCCATTGTTGTCGTAGGCAAAGGAGAGGATGGGGGCGTTATCGGCCGCTAAAATGTCTATCGTTTCCCCTTCGTTGGCCAAACTGCCGCTGGCCCACTCTTCGTAGCGAATGCCAGCGTAGTACCACGGCGAGGTGGGGGTGTCGTAGCGGTATTGGAAGGCATCGAAATCTTGGACGAGGACGAGGTATTCGCCGGGGTCGAGATGCCCCACGCCGAAGGTGTGGCTGATGGCGGTGCGGATTTGCACGCCTGTCAGGTCTAGGCGGGTCGAGCCGATGTTGGTCAGTTCGAGAAACTCAAAGTCGTCGCTTCCTTCGGGGTCGTAGTGGATTTCGGAGATGACCAGATTGGTGAAATCGGCCGCTGGGCTGGCCTGATAATACGCTTTGCCAATCGCGCTCCAGCGGCGTTGGGGGTTGGGTGGGGTCGTAGGTGCGGGCGTAGACCCATGTGGATTGGGTGAGGGCGGCGGGGCCACTGTAGGCGATGGCGTTGAGGGAGAGTGCGCCGCCGGGCAGGCGGGGGTCGGAGCCATCGAGGGTGTAGTAGAGGGTGGAGCCACCGGGGGCGGAGGGGGCGGGGGTGATAACGGCCGTGGTTCCCGCAATGTTGACCGTCGGTGGGTGCAAATTCAGGTGGGTGTCGTCCATCCACACCATGCGCCGATTGAGCCACCACTTGAAAAAGTCTACCTCGCGCTGGTAGGTGTTGATGGTGAGGCCATAGGCGGCACTGCAAACTGTGGGATTGCTGTTGCGGGGGCCGTAATCGTTGCTGGCGGGTGTATCCCAGCGGGCAATTTCGCGGGTATAGGCTTCGGCCGAGACTTGGGCGGCCAAGCCATCTACCAAAGGGTTCATGTAGGCGGTGTTGAAGGGGCCGTTGAGCCGTAGGTCGTACCACCTATCGGCAAAGCGCACGTAGAAATCCACGTCTTCGAGCAGTTGTTCCCAGTAGTTGAATAGTGTCCCATTATCCCCAGCGGGATTGAAGGTGGGGACGTAGTTAATCATCCCACAGGGGTCAATATCACGGCCGTCGGTAGACCCCATCGTGCGGTCATAGTCCCACGCAATATCGTTGTAGAGTTTGCCATAGCGGGGCTTGCTGAAGAAGTGGCTCAGGCGCAACGCATCGGGGTCTTTCACAAAGACATCGAGCAGGTAGCCATCAATCCACGAATCCACATCAATGTATTTGGGGTAGCCATTGACGGGGTCAAGGGCAGTTGGCCCTGTCATCACCCCCGCAAACTCGGTCATGTAATTGACGAAGTAATCGCGCTGGGGAATGGTGAGGACATCAGCCTTGGGATAGGTGATGTTGATCCAACTGCTACTGCCGCCATTTTCATTGCCGGGGTAATTGTTGTAGCCAGCCAAGCGGAAGGCGTACTCGTTGAAGTCGGAGCGGTCAATTGTCCAGATATAGCCGCCTGTAATTTCGGGGGCGGCGTTGTCGGTGGTTTCCAAACCTTGCACGTCTACCCGGTCTTCGCCCCGCTTCATATTTTCCATCAGCACATAAATGCCATCGTAATCGCTGGCATCTACGAGGGTGGTGTTGCTGTTGGCGTTGTCGTTGAGGTAAAGCTCCACAAACTGAGTGCGTGCGCCGTACATGCCCATGTCTTTGGCCAATTGATGGGCAAAACTGTTGGAAATCATGTTGCGGTCGAAACGGCCGGGGGCATACAAAATCCAGTCCGATTCGGTGGGCATTCCGAGCAAGCTGGCTTCAATTTCTTGGGTGGTGTAATCGTTCCATAAATCAAACGAGTATTGTTTTTTGGCGAACCCACCCGAGCTACTGCCTCGGATTCTCATGCCCGCAAAGCCCGCGTATTCGGGCAAATCTATAATTTGGGCGCGGTCGGTGATGGGGCCATTGCCCACGGGGATGATGACGGCCACAACTTGGCTGGGGGTTGTGCCCGTGCCCATGTTCACCCCAAATGATTCGACGACGACGAGGGGCACATTGGAACTGGTGGTGGCGATGGCGTTATCTAGCCGAATGTAGATGGCATAGCTGGTGGGGCCGAGCAAACTGCCGCCGCGCACAACGCGGGCGCGGAGGCGGGTGCGGTTGGTGATGTTGATGGGGCCTGTGTAGAGGGTGGACGCGGCCGTGGGTTCGCTCCCATTGGTGGTGTAGCGAATGACATCGCCGGGGGCGAGGTAGACGGCCGATAGTTCCACATTGAACGCAGCCGTAAACACCCCCGAGGGGACAGAGATGGTGACGAGGGGCACGGCCGTGTCATTGGTCGCGCCCGGTGTGGGCACAGAGAGAAAGCCCCGCGTGCCCGTGAAGACCACCCCATAGGCCACATCAGCCCCCAGTGCGGGGAAACTGGGTGCATATTCGTCTATCACCGTGGTGCCATTGGGCAAGCGCAAGCCGAGATATTCCCCCCCCGCGCTGAGGGCGAAATTGGTGTGCAGTTCGCTCCCCGCCACGGCCCTGTTTTTGCTGGAGGCGAAGATGACCAAGTAGCTGTTGGGGTTGAGGGTGACGGCCGGCAGTTGCCATTTGGTGGGCACGGCCGCGTTATCGGTCAGATACCACCCATTCAGGTTGACAGGGTCTGCCCTGCTGTTGTAAAGCTCCACCCAGTCGGAATAGTCCCCATCCTCATCTTGGAGGGTACTGCTGTTGCTGGCCATGATTTCGTTGATGCGAATATCGGTATCGGCCGCGTAGGCGGTGGGCACGGCCGGGGCTTGGCCAACGGCCAGCCACAGCCCAGCGATGAGCAACGCGGCAAGAAGAAAGGGGAAAAGGCGGGGGAGCTTTGAGCGTGTCATGGGGTTTGGGGGGGGAGGTAAAAAAAGGCGGCCGTAGGTGGCCGCCAGATGAACTATATTCTAGTCCAAACAGCTTACGGGTGGGCTTGCCAAGGGGCAATGATCAATGAGTAATGAACAATGAGCAATTAGCAATGTCGTGTAATTGTTGTGCCGCACGGTCATTGCGGCGGATGGATCATTGCGCCGCATGGATCGGTCGTTGCGCCGCATGGATGAGTCATTGCGCCGCATGGATCAGTCATTGCGCCGCATGGATTAGTCGTTGCGCCGCATGGATGGGTCATTGCGCCGCATGGATGGGTCATTGCGCCGCATGGATGGGTCATTGCGCCGCACGGATGGGTCGTTGCGCCGCACGGGTGGGTCGTTGCGCCGCACGGATTGCCGGGGGGGATTGCGCCGCATGGATTGAATCCCTCCGCTCCCTCTCCCCCCTGCTCCCCCCCCCCCTTTGGCCACAACCCCTGCCCATGCTAAAATCGGCCGTATGAAACGAATTATCTTCATGGGAACCCCCGAATTCGCCGTCCCCAGCTTGCAAGCACTCATCGCCACAGGGCAAGTCGTGGGGGTGGTTACTCAGCCCGACCGCCCCGCAGGGCGGGGGCAACAGCTCACGCCGCCCCCTGTCAAAGTCGCGGCCGAGGCGGCCGGCTTGCCCATCTACCAACCCAAATCGTTGCGCAAAGAAGAAGCGGCCGAACCCCTGCGCCAATGGCAACCCGATTTAATTGTCGTGGCCGCCTTTGGGCAGATTTTGCGGTCGCACGTCCTCGAACTGCCCCCCCTCGGCTGTGTCAACGTCCATGCCTCCCTGCTCCCCCGCTGGCGCGGCGCGTCGCCCATCCAACACGCCATCTTGGCGGGTGATGCGGTGACAGGCGTGACCCTGATGCAGATGGAAGCGGGGCTGGACACAGGGCCGATGCTGGCCGTGGCGGAGGAGCAGGTTTTGGAAACGGACACGGCCGCAACCCTGCACGACAAGCTGGCCGTGCTAGGTGGCCAACTCTTGGCCGCCAGATTAGATGATTTGCTGGCGGGGCGGCTGACGGCCGTGCCCCAAGATGACAGCCTCTCCACCTATGCCCCCATGATTGGCAAAGAGGCGGGTTTGCTCAACTGGGGCGAGACGGCCGAGCAACTCGGCCGCCGCGTGCGGGCCATGACCCCGTGGCCGGGCGCGTTCACCTATTGGGAGGGGCAACCGCTGAAAATTTTGGCCGCCGAACCAGTGCCCGGAGCCACGCTCCCACCGGGGGAAGTGGGGGTTTTAAGAGATGGCACGGCCGTGGTGGGCACGGCCGAGGGCGGACTCGCCCTGCACACCATCCAATTGCCCGGCAAACGGCCGCTGGCCTCGGCCGAATTCATTCGCGGCCGTGCCAACTTTGCAAATGCGGAATTGGGAATGCGGAATGCGGAATGAAGCTGACTAGCTGACAGGCTGACCAGCTGACCGACTGACAGACTGAGAGACTACCTATGAAGTTCCTAATCTATGGCGCAGGGGCGGTGGGGCAATACATGGCGGGCCTGCTCGGGCAGGCAGGGCATGAAGTGGTGCTGGTTAGCCGACGGGACTCGGAGCGGCTGAACCAGCGCGGGGTGATGGTTCAGCGGGATGGCGGGGGGACGTTGCGGGCAAAGGTCACGGCCGTGAGCACCCTGCGCCAAGCCCTCTTGCTGGGCGAAGAAGCCCCCTACCACTACCTCTTGCTGGCCATGAAGGCGTATGACGTGCCCGATGCCCTCAACGAAATGATCGCCTACATGACCGAGGCTCCCATCCCCATGATACCCCTGCAAAATGGGGTGGGGGTGGAGGAAAAGCTGGCCGAGCATTACCCGCCCGCCCTCATCTACCCCGCCTCGCTCACCGTGCCTGTGCGGATAGATGCCAGTTACAACGTGGTGGAGGAGCATGGCGGCCGTGGCTTGGCCATTAGCCACATGGACGGCAAGAAAGTGCCCGCCCCCTTGGTCAAAGCGCTGGGGGAGACGGGGCTGGAGACGGCCGTGGTCAACAATTGGCAAGCGATGAAGTGGTCGAAGCTGTACATGAATGTGTTGGGCAACGCCACGGCCGCGATTCTCAATCGGCCGCCCGCCAAACTGTACCAATACAACGCCCTCTATGCCCTCGAAGCGCGGATGCTCAAAGAGGTGGAGCGGGTGATGGCGGCCAAAAAGCTCTCCCTTGTCAACTTGCCCGGTGCGCCCGCCCGTCGGTTGGCCTTTGGCATTAACCGCCTGCCCGCTGGGCTGATGAAGTGGGTTTTGGGGCGGCGTTTGGGAAGCGGCCGTGGCGATAAGCTCCCCTCGTTCCACGCCGATTTGCTGGCGGGCAAGCCCAAAAACGAAGTGACGAGCCACAATGGGGCGGTGCTGGTGGCGGGGCAGGAGCTAGGTATCCCCACGCCTATCAATGCCGCCCTGACCGATATTTTGCTCCAAATTGTGGAGAAAGAGCTGGATTGGGCGGTCTATGATGGCAAGCCGAAGGAGTTTTTGGTGGCCGTGAAGAGCCATAAGCTGTAAAGCCATAAGCCGTAAGTGTAGGGGGGGTGTTGGGAGGGGGGGGGGCCCGCCCCCCCCCCCGCCCCCCCCCCCGGGGCCGGGGGGGCCCCGGGGGGGCGGGGGGGGGAGGGGCGGGGGGGGGCCGGGCGCCCCCCCCGCCCCCCCCCGGGGGCGGGGTTCTGGCGGGGGGGGGAAGGGGGGGGGGCCGCCGGGCGGGCGCGCCGCGGGGCGGCCGGCGCCGGCCGCGCGGGCCGGGGGCGGGCCGCCCCCGGGGCCGGGCCGCGGGCCCGGGGGCCCGGGGGGCCGCGGCGGCGGGGCCCGGGCGGGGGGGCCCCCCGGGCCGCCCGCCGGGCCCCCGCGGCCCCCCGGGGGGGGGAACCGGGGGAGCCGGAGGGGGCGGCCCCCGGGGGGGGAAGAGGGGTGCCCGGCGGGGGGGGGGGGCGGGCCGAGAGTTAGCTTACAGCTTACGGCTTACGGCTCCTAAACATCGTTCCCCAAGCCAAAGCCATGCAGATAGCGCCGAAGGCGAACAGCCAGCGGTAATTGTCGGAGAGCACATCCACCACAATGCCGCCGAGGGTGGGGCCAAGCACGGCCGCTGACTGAGACGAAAAATAGTACAACCCCGTCAAAGCCCCCACTTCCCGCGCTCCGCCCAAATCGTACACCAGCGGCAAGCTGTTCACATTGACCAACGCCCAGAAGATGCCGCCCAGCACCAGTATGGCGATAAACGCGGCCGTGCCGTTGATGATAAAGTAGCCCAGCCCAAAGACGAGAGCCAGCCCCACCAACCCCCAGCGGATGATGAGCGGACGGCCGTACTTCGCCCCCAATATCCCCGCTGGCGCGGCGCAGGCGATAAACGACAGGGTAATCGAAGCGGCATAAATCGAGGCGGTGCCGGGGGAGATGCCCAAAGTGAACACCGCAAACGAGGACAAACCCGCTTCCAACGCATTGAACCCCATAAACCAAAACAAAATGCTGACCAAGAGCAGGATGAGCCGCTTGTCGGGGTTGGCCACAGGTGGCGAAGCACGGCCGTTAAGCCCGCCCCTCCTCGCTTGGTTCATCGGTCGCCCGTTGCGCTGGCTCGGTCACGCCCCACAAAGCGGCCGCCATGGCCGCCACCAGCAAAATGCCGCCGCCGATAAAGGGCGCGGAACGGCCGAACTGATTGAACAAAATGCCGCCGCCCAAAAAGGCGAGCAAACCACCTACCCCACCCATCAAGTTAATCATCCCGTTGGCTTGGCTCCGCTCTTCGGCGGGGTATAAATCCCCCAGCCACGCCACGGTGGGGGAGCGGAAGATGGCCATGCCAAAGTTGGTAATGAGGATGAAGGCGGCGAGAGCCACGGCCGTTTGGGCAAACGGCAACAGCAAGAACCCCACCAGTGCAATGGGCAAGCCGAGCAAAATATACCCCTTGCGCCGCCCAAAGCGGTTCCATGTGCGGTCACTCCGCGCCCCAATCCACGGCTGAACAAACACATTGAGCAGGTTGTCCCATGTCATAATAAACAGGGCCAACGACGGAGCCAACCCGAAGCCAACTATTTTGGGAATTTCAGACCCCGAGGCCAGCAGTTGCGCCTCAAATTGGGGGTTGCCCGCCTGCAAAAAGAGGGGCACATACTGGTTGAAAATCGGCCAAATGATGCTAATGCCCAAAAAGCCAAACCCAACAATCGCTGTTTTGCCATATGGAAAGCGTTTCATAGTCGTTACTCGTTATTGGTTACTCGTTATTGGTGTAGTGGTCTACTGGTGTATTGGTGTAATGGTGTACTTTATTCCGCATTCCCCATTCCGCATTCCGCAATCTCCTCCCTACCTCTGGAAAACACGGCTCACGCAATTCTAATCAATTCGTAAGAAAGGGCACATTTTGGTATAATTTCCTGTCCAAAAAGATAGAGACAGGAGATATAGATAGAGGCGAACAGCGTTGTTCAACCTATCAAATTTCCTCTAGCTCTATCTTTCCACTCTATCTCCCCGGAGGTTTACTTGAACATCGGCAACGTTAACCCGATTGATATTAACCACGAAATGCGCAATTCCTTCTTGGATTATGCCATGAGTGTCATCGTCTCCCGCGCTTTGCCCGATGCGCGGGATGGCCTTAAACCAGTGCATCGGCGGATTTTGTATGCCATGCACGACATGGGGTTACGGCCGAGTGGCCCCCACCGCAAAAGCGCCCGTATCGTCGGTGAAGTGCTGGGTAAATACCACCCGCATGGGGATTCGGCCGTCTATAATGCGATGGTGCGCATGGCTCAAGAATTTTCCATGCGCTACCTGCTGGTAGATGGCCAAGGCAACTTCGGCAGTATAGACGGGGATAGCGCGGCGGCTATGCGTTATACCGAGGCACGCCTCGGCCGTATCACCGACGAACTGCTGGCCGACCTTGAGAAAAACACAGTAGATTTTACGCCCAACTTCGACGACAGCCTCGAAGAGCCAAGCGTCGTGCCCACACGCATCCCCAATTTACTGCTCAATGGCACCACCGGTATCGCCGTCGGTATGGCCACCGATATTCCGCCCCACAATTTGGGCGAACTGAGCCAAGCCATCGTCTACCTGATTGACCATTACGACAGCATGGACGATGTAACCGTGGACGACTTGATGCAATTCGTCAAAGCGCCCGATTTCCCCACGGGGGGTCTCATCGTCGGCACCGAGGGCATTCGCAACGCCTATGCCACAGGCAAGGGGCGGGCGATTATGCGTGCCACGGCCGAAATCGAAGAAATCCCCGGCCGTCCCGGACGGCAACGCATCAACATCACCGAAATCCCCTACCAAGTCAACAAATCCACCCTCATCGAGCGCATCGCCGAACTGGCCACCAAAGGGGTCATCGAAGCCATTGCCGATTTGCGCGACTCCTCCGACCGCAACGGTATCTCGATTATTGTGGAACTGCGACGCGGCTCCCAGCCCAAAAAGGTGCTGAACCAACTCTTCAAGCACACCCCCCTGCAATCCACCTACAGCATCCAAATGTTGGCCTTGGTCAACAACCAACCCCGCTTGCTGTCGCTCAAGCGTGCCCTGCAAATCTTCATCGAACACCGGGTGGAGGTGATTATTCGCCGCACCCAGTTCGATTTGGCCAAGGCGCAAAAGCGGCAACACATTTTGGAGGGGTTGCTGAAGGCCATCGAGCAGTTGGATGCAGTGATTGAGACGATTCGCCGCGCGGCCGATGCCGAAGATGCCCGCCAAAAGTTGGTGCTCAACTTTGGCCTCACCGAAGAGCAAGCCAACGCCATTTTGGATTTGCAACTGCGCCGCTTGGCCGCCCTCGAACGGCAAAAGCTGGAGGATGAGTACAAGGAAATTACCGCCCAAATCACCTATTTCCAAGAGTTATTGGGCAGTCCCAAGATGATTTTGGCCGTGATTCGGCAAGAAACGGTAGACATTGCCGCCAAATATGGCGATGCCCGCCGTTCGCGCATCATTGGCGGGACGGGCGAACTGAACGACGAAGACCTCATCGAAGACACCGATATTTTGGTCAGCATCACCGAGCGCGGCTATATCAAGCGCACCCCCACCAGCGCCTACCGCGTCCAAAATCGGGGCGGCAAGGGGCTGATTGGCATGAACACCCGCGAGAAGGATGAGCTAGACCACCTCTTCTCGGCCAAAAACTTAGACACGATTTTGTTCTTCACCGACAAGGGCAAGGTTTACACGACCAAGGCGTATGAAATTCCCGAGGCGGACCGCACGGGCAAGGGCAACTCGCTGATGAATGTGTTGTTGTTGGGGCAGGATGAGCGGGTCACGGCCGCGCTCCCCGTGCGCGAGTTTGGCGAGACGGAATTTTGGTCATGGTGACGCGGAGCGGCCGAATCAAGCGTGTGGAAGTCAAATCGTTCGAGAACGTGCGCTCCACAGGCGTTATCGCCATCACCCTCGACGAGGGGGATGAGTTGGCGTGGGTGAAGCAGACCTCGGGCGACCAAGATGTCATTTTGGTCAGCCAAGAGGGCAAGGCGATTCGCTTTAGCGAGACGGATGTGCGGCCGATGGGACGCACGGCCGCTGGTGTGAACGCCATCCGCCTCATGCGCGAAGACAAATTGGCGGGTTGTGATGTCGTCCATGCGGGCGAACGAGCAGGCGGCGACGAAGAACTGCTGGACGAGCCAGACGAAAATGGCAACGGCAATGGCGACGAAATTGCGTTGGTCAATGACGACGATTTGCTCATCATCACCCATCTGGGCTTTGGCAAGCGCACCCCCATCAGCGAGTTTAAGGTGCAGAACCGGTACGGCCAAGGGGTGATTGCCATGAATTTGGAGGAGAAACGCGGCCGAATTATCAACGCCCGCATCGTTCAGCCGACCGATGAGGTGACGATGATTACCACCAGTGGGCTTATCCTGCGCACCCCTGTCAACACCATCTCTCGCCAAGGGCGGCGCACCCAAGGGGTACGCATCATGGAGATGAAGAAAAGCGACACAGTGGCCTCCGTGGCCATCATCCCCCAAGGGGCAGGCACGCCCGAATCCGTGGCAGAGTTGCCAGCGGAAGTGGTGGAGAGTGAGTAGGGGCTAGTGAATAGTGGTTAGTGAGTAGTGATTGGTCGGAGTTGTTACACTAGCCACTAACCACTAGCCACTAACCACTTTTCCCCTTACTATGTAGGTAATTAGTTCCCTTCTAATTGCCGAAAGATTAAAAATCTGATAAAGATGGAGGGAATCGTTATTCGCGTGGTCATCCAACACAAACACGGCCGCCCCATGCCTTGCGAATAACCCCAACCTATCCAAGCAAAAAAGTGTGGGAAAGGAAAAGCGCATATGGTTGCAAGAGGCACAGGAAAATTTGATAGCTTTGGGGGTGTGTCACAACATCCTCTGGCTAAACTCGTCACCCAAAGCAATGATGTGGATGAGTTAGGGGTTCCCCGTGGGGTGGTGGTAGACCTTTTCTATCGGCTGATGTTCGCCGAACGGGAAGTGAGCATCTCCCGCTTTTCGGAAATTCTAAAAGTGACCCCCCGCTTGGCGGATACCATTTTGGCCAAGATGAAGCTGGACAACCAAGTTGAGGTGGCTCGCACAGGGGGGTTGAACAGCCTGAGCTATGTCTACCGGCTGACCGAAGCAGGCATGAAGCAGGCGCGGGATTCACTGGAGCGCTCCCAATATCTCGGCCCTGTGCCTGTCAATATCGAGGCCTATAACGAATCGGTCAATGTGCAATCCAAAACGCTGGAGAAGATTACGCCAGACCGAGTGCAAAAGGCAATGGGGCATCTCATTTTGCCGCCGGGGTTTGACAGGCGCATTGGGGCGGCGCTGAATGCGGGCACATCGCTCTTTTTGTATGGCCCTCCGGGGAATGGCAAGACCACCATTGCCGAGATTTGCGCGGAGCTATTGGCGGGCACTGAGCCGATTCTCATCCCGTATGCGATTGTGGTGGCGGGGCAGATTATTCAGCTTTTCGATCCGCTGAAGCATATTGTGGCCGATGTGGACGAGGCGTGGTTGTCGCGCTTCGGCCGCATGGATGAGCGGTGGGCGATTATTAAACGGCCGTCTATCATGGTCGGTGGTGAGTTGGAACTGAGTAGCCTTGACCTGCGCTTTGAGCCAGTGACCAAGTTCTACGAAGCGCCATTGCAGATGAAAGCGAATGGGGGCATGTTCCTGATTGACGACTTCGGCCGTCAACGCATCACCCCTTCGGAACTGCTCAACCGCTGGATTGTGCCGCTGGAGACGCGGATTGACTTTATCACGCTGATTTCGGGGCAATCCATCGAGTTCCCCTTCAAGCAACTCATCATCTTTTCGACCAACTTAGACCCGGCCGAGCTTTCCGATGATGCGTTCTTGCGCCGTATCCAAATTAAGGTGGAAGTGGGTAGCCCCGATGAGAAGATGTTTTTTGACCTCTTCAAGATTATGTGCGGGGTGTATAAGGTGGAGTTTGACAAAGATGGGTTTATCCACCTGCTGAAGAATTGGTATCGCAACTCGAAGACGCGCAAGATGCAGGGGGCGCACCCACGTGACATCTTGAAGACGATTTTGGCGATTTGCAGTTATACGGGGGAGGAGCCAAATATGAAGCCGGGGATGATTGATGAGGCTTGTTCGTGCTATTTTGTGGATATGGAGCGGCAGAAGAGTTGGGCCGCCTCGACGAATATCACGCGGTAAGACGGCCGTTGTTTCCCCCAAGAACGAAAAGACCCAGCCTTGTGCTGGGTCTTTTCGTTCTTGGAACAAGACCTCGCAGGTCTTGGAGACCTGCGAAGTCTGCATGGGGGTAATTTAGCGGTAGGGGAGTGGCTCTAGGATTGCCTCGAAGCCGTGTGGAACCCCTTTGACGATGACGCTAATCGCATCGTGGGAGTGGAGTGATTCCTGATGGGAAGCGAATACGCGGAAGTCTTGGATACGGCCGTCGCCATCTAACACCTCATACATGAGCCGCACAGCATCTTCCACAAATTTGAGATTGGCCGCGTTTAACTCGGCAAATGCTTGCTCATCCTCACGCTTGACCATGACTTGCGTCTCGGTTTGCAATGCTTCGCGGCACATTTCTACCACGTCTTCTATCCACAAATTGCCTGTGTATTCGAGTGAAACCTTGGCCACGGAGCGTTGGCTGTGGGGCACGGCCGCTACGCCGCGTGTGACATTGGCGTGTACGCTTAGCTCGTAACTGCACGGGCAGGTGGAGGAGTAGACAAAGTCGAGGTGGATGAATTGGCGCACACGGCCGTCTGCACCCATCACCGTTTCCAGCACGACGGGATAATACTGGTAGCCCGAGAGACCGCTCCGCAAGCTATCTTGGCGCATGGGGTAATCAAACGCGACAGCGATGCGGGCCGATTGGCTTTCTAAGTTTTCGACATAGCTCCGCACGACATTGTGGAGGGTGCTGGGGTTCAGGTCGCTGGCTTCGTATTCGTAAAATGTCCGCATAATGCGGCTCATGTTGATGCCTTTCTTGTGCGCCTCGAGCGAAACAGTGCCTGTGATGGCGCAGTGCATGGTTTGGGTTTGCCCGTCACGCCCCATCATTTGCAGGGGCATCTTAAAGTTGTGGATGCCGACGTGTTGGATGGAGACTTGTGCCCCTTTGTTGGGGGTGTTTTGCAAGTCGGGCAGGGTTTCTTTGTAGGCGGCCGTGGCTACAAAATTGGGGTCGTACACCTGTTGGAGGTCGCGTACATCACGCACTGTGGGGGCATGCCCGTGCCCATTGGCATAACCAATTCCGTTGTTGTTAATGGCTTTTAACATGGGTTTCTCCTTCTATCTGAATGTCCTAGGCACGGCCGCTTGCCCGACGGCCGAAAGGGTGGGAAGTGTAATCGGTGTCTCGATTACCTTGTGTAGACGCACTGGTTGGCAAGTATCTTTCATAAAGAGCATTGTAAACCAATACGCAATAGGCCAATCATACAAAAGGGTCTGTTAGAATTAGACAAAACCTGTGCAAAACAATAACAAATCTATACAACATCTTGCAGTTTCCTCTCTGAAAACAAAAAAGGGCGCACCAACCAGCAGTTGGTGCGCCCTTTTGGGGTTGTCGAAGCGTGTTATTTTTGCTCGATGGGGCAGGTGGAGATGCCAAAGGGCATGTAGAGGGGGCAACGGCTGACAGCGGCCGTGCCCAGTAGCACCAGCCCCAACAACCCCCACCAACTGCTGAAATAAAATCCTAAGGTCACAATGACCAGCCCTAAAATCAGGCGAATCATACGGTCTACTTGGCCAACGTTTGGTTTGCTCATGTCAAAAATCTCCTTGTGGTCTATCTTTTTTCATCTGCCCTTACGATACCACAGGGGGAGGACGGCCGTCTGTGACTTAATCACATAGGGGACAAGATGAGAGTAAAGAAAGAGGTGAGAAGTTGGCCACTTCTCACTTTTCACGTTTCACTTCTTACTTCTTCCCCCCCAACGCCGCCCCATCCACCACCGTAATGGTGCCACGGCCGAGGGCGATTATCCCTTCACGTTCCCACTCTTTGAGCAAGCGGCTGACCACTTCACGGGCTGTGCCCAACTCAAAGGCGATTTCCTGATGGGTGGTGGCGAGGGTGGGGTGGATGGCCGTGTGTTCCCCCAGCCACGCCGCCAAGCGCACATCCATCCGCTGAAAAGCAACCTCTTCCACCACCTCCATGACAATGGCCAGCCTGTGTGAGAGTAGGCGAAACAGGTAATTGCGCCACACGGCGTATTGCGACACCCATGTTTGCACCACGGCCGCAGGGATGAGCAACGCCTGCACCTCTTGCACCACCACGGCAAGGGCGGGAAACGGCTCATCACTGAGAATGCAGGAGGCGGTGAGGATGCAACTCTCGTGGGCTTCGATGCGGTACAGGGTGATTTCACGGCCGTTTTCCCCCAACTTATACACCCGCACCGCCCCCTCCACTACTAGAGCCAAATGGGTACAAACGTCTCCCTGCCAACAAATCATTTGGCCTACGGGAAAGGTGTGGAGTCGGCCGTGGTCGGCCAGTGCCGCTTTCGCTTCGGGTGGGGCGGCTTGCAAAAAAGGGAACTGTTGCTCGATTTGGGCGAAGGTGAGATGGGGCATTGGTATTGGGTCTTGGGGGATAGGTCTGTTGCTGGTTTAGAAATTTAGCGTCAAGGGGCACAGGTTCCAAAACGCCATGATAAATGGGTGTATTTCATTGGAGTTGAGACTTGTTGGGGGTAATTTTTTTAGACACGAACTTCACGAATGAGATTCGAGGCAATCCGTGAAATTCGCGTCTATTTTTTTGTCTTTTACAGGTGAGATGAACCACACCCGTCAGACTACCAACTTCTCCTCGGCAATATCATCGTGAAAGTAGAGCCAAACCCGATTTGGCTGGTTACTTCGATTCGGCCGCCATGTGCTTCCACAATGCGTTGGGCAATGGCTAATCCCAGCCCAAAACCCGGTGTGGTATGCGCCATATCTTGCCGCCAAAATGTTTGGAAAATGTAGGGAAAATGCTCCTTGGCAATGCCCATCCCTGTATCCTTCACCACCATACAAATTTGCTCCTCATTGTAGTGAATGGTTATGGTGATGCTCCCGTCGGCCGGGGTGTAGCGATAGGCATTGTCTAAAATTTGATTAACCGCCTCCCGCAAACTGTCCAAATCCCCATCAGCAAAGGAAGTGTGGCGGGTTTTTCATAATGGAGAGCGGGTTGGGAGCCATACTTCGCCTCTTTGCTTTTGGCGATGCTCTCGGCAAGCACGCCCATGTGTACGGCCGACAGATTGGCCTTCATCTCCGCTTTGCTTTTCAGGCGAGCCATCAACAACAATATCTCAATCAGCCTCACCATGCGCTCAATTTGCTCATTGATGATGGCCACTCTGTCTTGCCGTTTTTGAGCATCTTCCAGCCGAGCCAACACAAAAGCGTTGGTTCCAATAATGGCCAGTGGAGTGCGAAACTCATGCGCCGCGTTTTGGATAAAGTCGGTCAGCAATTGCACCCGCTCCTTTTCCAGTGTCAACTCAAATTCCCGTTGTTGGGCCAATTTGTGTTCGGTCACATCACGGCCGACGACCTGAATTTCGATGGGTTGCCCCTCATCATCCACCAACACCCGCTCTACCCACTCTTGCCAGCGCGTTTCCCCCTTGTTCGTCACTTCCATATGTTCGTATTGTTCGGTGCGGGGGTTTTGGAGTAGCGAGAGGTAGTGTTGACGAGCCTCTGCCTGATGTGCTGGGGGGATGAGGCTGAGAAAGCTACGGCCGATTAACTCTTGGCGGTTGTAGCCGTAATAGCGGCAATAGGCATCATTCACAAAGACCAACGTCGCATCGGGCAAATAGCGACAAATGAGTTCCGTTTGGGTGTCCACCACCCCCTTGTATCGCTCCTCGCTCTGGCGCAGAGCCTCTTCCGCCAGCTTGCGCTCCCGAATATCCCGCACAACACTTTGCACATGCAACGGGGAGCCATCCCCATCTCGTATCAGTTCCACATTGATTTCGACAGGAATGAGCGAGCCATCTTTGTGGCGAAAGAGCCGCTCGTAAACGGGGAAGCGTTCACCCGCCAACAAGCGTTCTAAAACCTGTGTGCTTTGGCTCTGTTCAGCCGATAAATCGCTGAAAGAGAGGCGCTGAATTTCGGCCACTGTATAGCCGAGCATCTGTGCCGCACGTTCGTTGGCCTCCAAATGCCATCCCTCTAAGTCGAGCAGAAACACGCCATTATGGGCTTGGTCAAACAGAGCGCGATACCGCTGTTGTGCCGTAAAGAGAGCCTCCTCCCGCCATTTCTGTTTGGTAATATCGGTAAATGAGGTGACAACCGCATACGGAACACGCTCTCCTGCGAAAATGAGTGGCTGAGAGTTAATCGAAACCCAGCGCAAATCCCCATTTGGTTGGTGTACCCCCATAATCACATTTTCCACAGCTTGCCCTGTGTACAGGGTTGTCATGGCGGGGTGCGTTTGGTCTAAAAAAGGCGTGCCATCTTCATGGATGGTGTACCAGTGGGGGTCAATGGGGGTGCGCCCCATCATTTGCTGGGCCGTTAACCCCAAGATGCGTTCAGCGGCCGTATTACACGCCTGAACCGAGCCATCCCCCATGTGCAAGACAATCCCTTCCGACAAAGCGGCCACCAGTGAACGATGGAGCATCTCACTCTCGGCTAAACGCTGTTTATAATGTTGTTGGAGGGCACTGCTGATGGTTCCAAGAATAGACACTAGCAGGAAAAAGGCCACATAACTATAGGTTAAGGTGAAGGGAACCGTGGGCACAAAAAAGAAAACGACGATGCTGGCGAAGCTGAGAGCGGCAACCAACAGCGTAATACGACGCTCTAAAAACAAGCCCGCTATCATCACCGCCAGCACCAAAAAGTTCAAGACCAACATGCGGTCTGGGAGCGGCCCCGGTGCCATGAAAATGGCCAGCCACACCCACCCCCAAATTGTACCGATTAAAATAAGCGCCCCTAGCCCATAAAGCCGGGTGCGGCTCACCCCATAGGTCAGGGCCATGGCCCCCAATGTGCCCAGTGCAAGGTAAGGCGCGGCCGTAAAACTGGGCATGAAAATCGCCCAAATGGGGGCTATAACCGCAATGGCAATCACAAGGGCAAGGCTTAACGAAGCGAGCAGGCGGGCTTTCTGCTGGTGTTCGCTCCCCACCAACACGGCCGACGGCCGTGTTAAACGCTCCAAAAACTTTTTAGCGAAGGTCAGGGTGGGTTCAATGTTCATGGGTATCACACCCCCCATTTCCAAACGATTAGAGTGGGCCAAAATACGCATCTGCGCGATTAACAGCACAGGCCACACAATCCTTTCTGCCTAAAAATGTACCATAAATTGTCAAGCGTGGATATTTAGTTGGTTGTTAGACACCCTATTTTGCCGATGTTAGATTAGGTCGTTTGAGTACTCCCTTCTCCCTCTAGGAGAGGGCAGGGGGTGAGGGCGGCTTAGGTCTCGAGAGGTTGGTCATGCCACATTGTCAAACTATTTAGGTGTGGCTCAGTTCGTATTGCCAATACGGCCGCCCATGACGCTCAAACTCGGCCGCTAAACCCATGCCCACTTTTTCCGCCACCCGGCGCGATGCATGGTTGCCCACCCGAATAAGGCTCACCAAACGGGGCAGGTTCAACTGTTGAAACGCATAATCGCGCACAGCCACGGCCGCTTCGGTGGCGTATCCCCGCCCCCAATAATCACTCCGCAAATCATAGCCCAGCTCCGCCACCTGCTCCTCGTTGATAGCCATCAACTCCAGCCCACAATCCCCCATCAGCACGCCATCTTCTTTGTGCCAAATCGAGAATAGCCCAAACCCATGTTCCGTTTGGTGGTCTAAATTGCGTTGGAGCCACCCTTGCATTTGCGCGGCCGTCAGGGGCGGAGATTCAAAAGCGGCCATCACTTGTGGGTCGGTAAAAATAAGCCAAAGCGCGTCAAAGTCTGTGGGGCGCATCGGCCGTAACAAAAGATGCGTTGTTTCTAAAACCTGTTCTGATGTCATCACCCTACCCCCAACTCCACCAGCAACCCTTGGCTGGCCGCTTGCCACACGGCCGCTTTTTCCCCCTGCCCCAACGCCTCACACACGGCCGCCAACACCGCTTGCGTCTGCGCCTGCTCATACCGCTCATCCGTGCCCTGCAAGATGGCCAAACTCTGCCGCAACGTCGCCTCGGCCGTGGCCAACTCCCCCTGCGCCTGCTGAATTTGCCCCAAGATGCGCAGTCCCGTCCCCTCATCGGCCGCCATGCCCAGCTCGCGGGCGAGGGCGACGGCCGTTTGCCCCTCCTGCAACGCCTCCGCTAACTGACCCGCGCCCAACTGCATCAACGCCTTGTGCCGGTGCAACTCGGGCAAAAAGTCGCGTACCTCGGCTTGAGCAAAGTATTGCGCGGCCGTCTGTAAATGTCCCTCCGCCTGCTCAGGGCGGTGCAACTTGACATACGTCGCCCCCAAATTCATCTCAATCACCCCCAACACATACAGCGACTTGCCCGACTGCTCGAACGTGCCCAACACGCTCTGGTACAACCCCAACGCCTGCTCGGGCTGGCCGCGATACAAGGCCAACTGCCCCAAATTGTTCTCCGCAAAAGCACGGTTATAGACATCGCCAATGCGCTGGAACATCTGTTGTGCCATCTGGTAATGGGTGTTGGCTTCCCGCCATTGCCCCAGCCCAAAATAGGCGTTGGCGATTTGGTTATGGGTCATGGCCGCCCCATGCAGATTGCCCGCCTGCTCATATAAATCCAGCCCCGCCAAAAACTGTTGCAACGCTGTCTCGCTCGCCCCGCGCAACCGCGCTAAATGGCCGAGCAAATTATAGGCTCGCCCCAACACGTTGCTGTTGACCATCTCCCAGCCCATGCGCAGTGCCTCCTCGGCCAGCCGTTGCCCCTCATCCTGTTGCCCCCGCCGGCTGTGAATCAGCCCGGCCGTGATGAGCAACTCGGCCGCCGCCTCTGAAATTTGCCCCGGCAAACGCGCCAGCCCCCGCTCAATCCACAACCACGCCTCATCAAATTTGCCCGCCAGCTCCCAACGCCGTGCCAACCAACGGCACACTTGCATATGCCCGTGGGCGTTGCCCGTCTGTTTGGCCAGTTTCAGCCCCTCTTCCAGTTGCGCCGTCGCCTCATCATAACGGCCGAGTTGCACCAAAATTTCGCCCAGCAGAACGATAATCTCCAACCGCTCCGTGCGCGTCGCTTTGGCGGGGAGCTTTTTGGCCGCCTCCTGCGCCCGTTGCAAATGGGTGATGGCCTCTTTGTTGGCGAATAAATTACGCGCCTGTTGCCCCGCCCGCAAAAGATAGCGCAACGCTTTCTCCCAATCGGCCCCCTTAAAGGCGTGGTAGGCGATGAGCGAAGCGTCGTCGGGCTGGGTTTCCTCGGTCACGGCCGCGATAATGCGGTGCAACTGTTGCCGTTGCTGTTCCAGCAGGGTGTCATACGTCACCTCATGGGTGATGTTGTGCTTAAAGGCGTAGATTTCCTCCCCAGCGGGCATCTCGGCCGTTTCATCCCCCCCGCTCTGGCGCACAAACTCCCGCGCCACCAGCTCGATGGCCTCGCGGCGCAAATCGGCCGCGCTGGGGTGGTTGGGATGAACGCGGTTCATCACCTGCAACTCAAAACTGTTGCCAATCACGCTGGCCACTTTCAGGGTCAACTTGTGCGTTTCGGGGAGCTTGTCCAGCCGAGCCAGCACGCTGGCATACATCGAGTCGGGCAGTTGGATGGTGAGTTCGGGCAGGGTAGCCCCCGCGCGGAGGGTGGGTTCGCCGTCGGCCGTCTCTTGCAGGCAATCGGCCGCTTGCAACCCCGCCACAATCTCGGGCTTCAGCCGCCACCGCTTGCGCTCATCGGGGCTGGCCAACTCCGCATCGCGCAGTAAATCGGCCAACTCCTCCACAAAAAACGGGTTGCCCTGCGCCTGATATTGAATGACATCCACCAGCAGGGGGGTGACTTCGCCGTGCAACTGGTTGCGCACAATTTGAGCCACTTCATCCCGCGCCAATTCGCCCAACAAGATGGGCGTGTAGTAAGTCAGGTTAGGGGTCAGACGGTCGTCAATCTCGGGGAACGGCCGTCGCACCATGAACAACGCCATGGGGCTATCGGCCAGTTTTTGGGCAATGTATTTCAGCAAATCCACCGAGGCGGTGTCGAACAGTTGCACATCTTCCAGCAGAAGCAACAGCGGTTGCTCCTCTGCCCACATGTTGAGCATGTCCAGTGCCAGCGCAAAGAGCGATTCTTGGCGCAGTTGCGGGGTGAGCGGTTGGGTGGCGGGGGTGTCGGGGATGGGCAAGCCGAGCAAGTCGCCCATGAGGGGCAAGCGCACCAACCACTCGGGGTTGAGGAAGGTCAGTTGCATCTGGATGAAGGCCATCTGCCGGGCGAGGGCGGTGCGGGTCATCTCGCCCATGCCCGCCTCTTCGGGCATCCCCAACAGGGCGCGGAAGATGTGCCGCCACGGGGCGTAACTCGTCTGTTGGGTGATGGCTTGGCCGTAGCCGATGGCCACACGCAAACCACGGCCGATGGCCCTGTCCACCACCTCGGCCGCAAAATGGCTCTTGCCCTGCCCCGGATGGCCGACCACATCCAACACTTGCCCTTTTTGCTGGGTGGTGCGCTCCAAACAAGCCATCGCGGCCGTCAGCTCCAACTGCCGCCCCACCAGCGGGGTCGTAAAAATGTCGGAGGGGTTCAGCGATTGCATCTGCACCTTTTCGGTGATGACAAACATGCTGACGGGCTTGGCTACCCCTTTGACGTAGATTTGGCCGAGGTATTTGGAGCGGAAGAGCAACTCCACAGCTTCGGCCACTTGCTGGCGGACCAGAATTTGGCCCGGCTCGGCTTGGCTCATAAAGCGGGCGGCAATATTCGTTTCGGAGCCGAGCACGCCGTAGGTGTGGCGGGCACGGCCGCCATACGCCCCTGCATAGACCCGCCCTTGGCTAATGCCCGCCTTGCTCTTCTGGATAAAGCGCAACTCGGGTGGCAGGGTGAGCAGTTCGCGGGTGGCGGCCACGGCGCGGGGCATGTTGTCCTCGTGGGCGACGGGAGCGCCAAAGGTGGCGTAAAAGAGACAGCCCTTGTCGCCGAACATGAGTTGCAGGAGGTAGCCATCGTAGCGGGCGAGGGTTTGTTGCACCCAGCGCACGTACTGGTCTACTTTGTCGGCCACATCGGGGTCGTGGGTCGTATCTAACCCCTCGAATTGCAGGAAAAGCACGGTGACGGGGCGCACGTCGGGCAAAATGTCTTGCACTTCTTGCAGGCGGCGGTAAAGCGGGGGGAGGAGCCACGGCCGACTTTGCTCGGCGGGGAGCAACGTCTCCTCAAACGCTGGCCACGGGTTGGGTTCGGGCGGGGTGAGCAGTTCGCCCAGAAGTGCGGCCGTGTGTTCGCCGCGCCATGCGCCCAAGGTGACGTGGCCAGCGGCCGAGAGGGTTTCGGCCGTGTCGTGGTAGAGCAGGATTTCCCCTTTGTCGGCCAGCTTTTCCACCTTGGCCATTTTGTCCAGCGTATCGCCCACCAACACATCTAATAACTGAATATCGGGGTCGCCGACGACGAAGCGGCGGGCTGGGCCTGTGGCGATGGCCACTTTGATGGCCAGCGGGATGGTCGTGCCAGCCGGGGTGGTGAGGTTGGCGAAGGGGGACATGGCCGCTTGCATGGCCAGTCCGCAGGCGACGGCGGAGCGGCCGTCGTCCCCATCAAACCAGCAGGTAATCGCATCCCCTGCAAAGGTGATGACCACGCCCCGATATTGGTAAACGCACCCAATCAGGCTGTCGTAGACTTCGTTGAGGTGTTGGGTGAGCAGTTCCGCCCCCTGTTTAGGGCCAAATTCGTCTAGCAGGGCGACGGTGAGAGGGGTGAAGCCTGACACGTCGGCGAAGACGGCCGTGCCGTGGGTTTCGGCGGGCAAATCGCGGCCGTCCCGCAGGGCTAAACGGCGGTCGAGGGGGATATAGGCGGCGAGTAAGGGGTCACTGTTCATGGGCAAAAAAATAGAAGGGGAAGGAGGTGCTTAAACTGTCGTTTCTGTCTCCAATGGTAGCACAATCAGGCATGGTTCGCGCTTTTGATGAGGACGAGGGACAAGGGACTCGGGACGAGGGATTGCATTCCTGTCCCAAGTCCCTCGTCCCTAGTCCCCCCTACGGCCACATGATAAACGGCAGGTAGATGCGCCCTTGGATGGTTCCTATGGTCGTGTATGGCTCATCAAAGTCCAGCCCCACGGGCCACATTGCCCGCCCCGTCTACCACCTGAATGAAATACTCCACAATCTGGCTGTAGGGAGCTTCCACGGTCAGTGTCGCTTGGCTTGTGCCAGAGTTATAGGGCAGTTCCAGCTTCAGCCATTCGTTGCCCCCTTCGGTGCGGTACAGCACGATAACGCGCTGGATGCCGCTCGTGTCGGTGGCCTCGACCACATAGCGGATTTGGCTATTGCCCGTACCGACAAGTTCGGCCGTGACTTCGCCCAGTGTGGGTGGCACAAAATCGCTGTTGGCGTGGGGAGCCGAGTATACCTCCAGCTCCAGCGTGTCATAAAGCCGTTGTGTGCCCAGTGTGGGCGAGGTGTCTGCATCGGCCAAGAACTGGCCGGGAACTACCACCAAGCGCTGGTTAAACTCCGCATCTACGGCCAAGAACCGGTTGACGCTTTGTGTGGAAACGGGATACCACTGCGTGATGGGGAAGTTATTTTCCACGGTCAGGTACAACTGTTCGGTGATAATTTCGGTGATGACAGGGTCGAAGTGGGGCAAATCGGTAAAGGAGCCGCCGACCATGATGACCCCATGCGCCACCTCTTCGGTGTCGTTGAGCAAGACGGTTTGGCGGGGTTGCACAGGACGGCCGCCTGTGAACAAAATATCATCCTGCCCCGCGAGGGTGTAATAAGTTCCACGCGGTGTGCTGTGTGCGTCGTAACTAAAGGTGAGCGAGATGGGTGTGGCGGCCGTGGGGGAGAGGAACGCCCGCATTTCGGGGGCGTTGGGGGAGCAACCCAGCGGGGAAGTTGACCTTTTGCATGGGCAAGCCATAGAGGGTCATCACGGCCATTGATTTTTCGTCGTACACGCCGAAGGTGCCAGCGGCCGTGCTGTTGTAGAAACGCTGTTTGGCATCGCGCAAGGCCAAGCCAACGCTGGTATCGTTGTCCAATGCCTCCACAAAATTGACCATGATGCGCTCGGAGTAAGCGATGAGTTCGGAATCGCCATAGCCAAAGCCTGTGTTGGCAATGTAGACAGCCCCTTGGCGCGAGAACGCCTGCGCCCAATCGGTATAAAACTCGAGCGGCGTGCTGGGGTCATCGGCGACGTTGAGACCCGAATGGCAACCAACGGTGAAGACGAGGCTGTTGGCATAATTCACGCTGTTGTTGATTTGGGTGGCCAAGACTTCGTTTTCATCGTTGGGGTAGAAGCTGTAATGGCTAAAGTGGGAGTTGAGCGACATGAGGCCCGGCGCAACGGTACGGCCAGCCAGCCATTGGTTAAAACTGGGGGTTGTCCACTCGTTGTTGACAAAGCTGGTGTCCACCGTGGGAATGCCTTTGTCGTCCAAGTTTTGGGCGATGGCTTCGGCTTGGTCCACCAAAAAGTCATAGCCCGTGATAAACGCCTCGTTGGGGCTGATGGTGGGGGTGGCCAAGTAGCTGTCTATGGATTTGACGATGTCGGCTGGGGTTTCGACCAATCGGCCGAGGCCGTATTGGGGAATGTAAATGTCACGGCCGCGATACGCTTGGGGCAACGACGCGGCATAGTAATCGTCGGAGAGCATGTAGCGGCCGTAGGCGGTGGCGAACATCTGCTCGTTCTCCTCCAACTCAAACGCATAGCGCCGTTCGTTGGCAATCAGCACCTCGTCGCGGATGCGGCGGAAGGGGATGATGCGGTCATCGCCGACGATGACGATGTATTTCACGTTGGGGTAGGCGGTGAGCTGTTGGTACAGATACGCCTTGATGGTGCGGGCGACGTAGTTGGCCACTTGGGGGGATATCGGCCGTCTATCCCATTCGGCATACGCTTCTTGGATGAGCGGTTCGCTATCTAAGTTGAGGATGACCCCCTTGACATTGGAATTGGCGGCCAAGGTGGTGAGTTTGGCGGGCAAACCGCTGGCGGAGACGGCCGCCGCGCCATGCACAGCGTTCAGCCGGCTGGGGTTGTGTAGGATGAGGGTTTCAATGTTGGCGTTGTCGGCGGGGGCGGTGAAGTCGTCGGTCGAGACATCATCGCGGAAGACGGGCACTTCTTGGCCGAGGGCTTGGATTTCGGCCGTGAGGGTGAAGACCTTGTTGACGCTCTCTTCGCCCAGTGGCACGACAGCCACATAATAGGGGCCAAATAGCTCGTGGCCTTGGTAAATGATGGCTTCGACCTCGTTGGAGATGGTGACAGAGCCAGCGACGAGGTTGTTGAGGTAGCTATCGCCGCCGACATTGCCGAGCAGGCCGACATTGCCCAACAGCCCCACATTGCCCAGCAAACCAACGTTGCCCAAGAGGCCGACGTTGCCCAACAAGCCCACATCGGTCACGTCGCCGACGTTGCCAAGCAAGCCCAAATCGTTTAGTTCGCCGACATTGCCGAGCAGGCCGACGTTGCCCAGTAAGCCAACGTTGCCGAGCAAGCCGACGTTACCGAGCAAGCCAACATTCCCGAGCAAGCCCAAATCGCGCACTTGGCCCGATTCTTCGTCTATGGCGGGGCTGAAGAGGAAGATGGCGTGTTGGCCTTCGCTCTCGAGGAAAAGGCCAAAGAGGGTGTCGGTGCGTTCGATGTCGAGGACGTACCAATTGACATCGTCGGCGGCCGAGCTTGTGCCCGTGATGGGTTCGTTGGAGACGATGCGGATGCTGTTCTCGCGGTCGTCGTTGTCTAAATCATCGTCAAAGCCGAGGGGTTGAATGGCGATGTTGATGCCTTCTTTGATTTCGCCGGGGGTGAGCCAGATGCGTTCGGCCGTGGAGAAGAAGCGGGTGTCGTCGTAGTAGCGGCTGGGCAAGATGATGGTGGGATCGCCAGTGGTGGGGGCGCACAGGTTGATGGAGCTGATGTTGTATTCGGCCGTGCGCGTCCCGACGTAATAGGCATCAGGAGCGAGGCCAAAGAATTCGTAACGCCCTTGGCTATTGGTGGTTTGGTTGGTCAGCCGCACCCCGTGGCGGTCGTAGAGGTTGACTTGGATGTTGGCGAGGCCAAAGCCCGTTTCGCCGTTGACGATAAAGCCCGAAATACGGCCGCCCCGGCTGAGTTGGGCATTGATGTTGCCCGTGGTGTTTTCTAGGGTGATGGTGACGGGGGTGGAGGGGGTGAGGAGCGTTTCGTCGCCATAAAATTCGCGTTGGTAATCACTATTATTGGCGGGGCGAAACTCGAGGTAATACTGGCCAGCGGGCAAGCCGGGGGAGATGTATTCCCCCAAGCTATTGGTGTTAACGGCCGCGATGTTTTCGTTGGCGGTGGGGCTGTCGTAAATCCACACGGAGATATTGCTGAGGGGTTGGCCTGTGTCTTCGGCCGTGATTGTGCCCGCAATTTGGCCGCCACGAACGAGGGCGGCATCGAAATCTGTCAGGATTTGCCCTTCGCCGAGGACAATGTCGGCGGCCGTGTCCAGCGTCTCTTGGTCATCGTAGTATTCGGCGAGATAAGGGGTGGAGACAGAGTTGGAGGACTGGAAGCGCAGGCGATAGGTTCCTGAAACGAGTTGGGTGAAGGCATAAAAGCCACCCGAGTTGGTAGTGGTCGCCCATGCCCAGTTGAAATAGGTGGTGCCTTCGTTTTCGTAGGCTTTGTAGGCAGTAACATTGATGTTGGGGAGGGGATCGCCCATGGCTTCGGCCGTGACGAGGCCGCTTAACTGCCCGTAAATGGGGGCGGGGGTAACGGTGGTGGTGAGGGGCACGAATAGGTCTAGCTCTTGTGTACCCGTTAATACCAAATCGCTAATGACCAAATCCTCAAAGCGGCGGGGGAAATTAAAATCATCGAGGCGGAGTTCGTAGGTGGCGGGGGTCAAGCCACGAAAGTCGTCGCCAAATACGCCTGTGGCCGAAGTGATTTCGGCGCGGATTTGGAAGTAATTGTCGCCTTCTTTTTGGTAGAGGCGCACATAAATATCTTCAGCGGGCAAGCCTGTGTCTGAATCTATGACAAGACCCGTGATGCTGGCACCGCGTGCCAAATCAACATTGAGGTTGAGGGTTTGCCCAGCGGAGAGGGTGAGACGGTCGGCCGTGCCAAAGCTTTGTTGGTTATCGTAATACTCGGGCAAATGGTCGGAGGAACTCCCATAGAGCGGTTGGGGGCTGTATTGGACGATTAAATCGCGCTGAATGGGCAAGCCCGTAATGGTGTAGAGTCCCTCAAAATCAGTCCAACCCGAGCGAGAGGCGTAGCAGAAGGTGGCATCGTAGACGTTGATGTAGACGTTATCGAGGGGGAAGGCTGTGCCTTCTTCGGTAACTGTCCCTTGTAGGGTTGCGCCACGGAGAAGGGTGGCATCGGCCGTGTTCGTTACGCCGTGGCTGATGCTAATGGCGGTGGAAGTGGCCAACGACAATTGGTTGTCGTAATACTCGGGAATATGGGGGTTGGGGGGGCTGAAATAGAGGTAATAGATATCGGCGGGCAGGCCTACCACGCTGTAATTGCCGAAGGCATCGGTGGAGGTGCTGGTGTATTGCCCTACCCCTGTATACAAATAGATGGAGGTTCCACCAAGGGGAGTGTTTGTCCCTTCTTCGGTTACATTGCCCACCAATACCCCGCCGCGTGTGAGGGCGGGGGAAATGACCACATCAGGGGCGTTGAGGGTGGTGGGGATGGGGGTAGCGAGGTGGAGCGCTTTTTGGTCGTTGTAAAATTCGCTCAGATAGCCACGGGAGGCGGATCCAAGGAATTGTGTTGTCCGAAATTCGAGGTAAACCTCTCCGACGGGGAGCCGCCGAAATTCGTAGGCTCCTAAAACGGGGCTGGTGCTGGCCGAGGCACTGCCGTACCGATTGGAATAGAGCAAAACAGTGGTGTTTTCGAGGGGTTGGGCGGTGTCTTCGGCCGTGACAACGCCGCGAATGACCCCACCTTTATCGAGCGCGGCATCGGCCGTGACGGTGGTGCTGACGGGCACGGTGATGGGGGTGGATTCGAGCAAAGTCGGCACATTGCCGTAATACTGCTCGAGGTAATACCATGTGGGGCTGATGCTGGTGGAGGGGGTGAAGCGCAGGTAATAGGTGTTGGGGTCTAGGTTGTTGAACTGGTAAATCCCGCTGGCATTGGTGTTTGCGGTGGCCAAGGCGCTGGTGCTGGTAATGGTTTGGTAGAGCCGCACGGTGACGTTGGGCAGGGGCTGGGCGTTGTCGGCGGCCGTGACGGTTCCGCTCAACACGCTTTTGGGGTCTAGCACGGGGTCAATCGTGGTCGTCAGCAAATCGGTGATGCTAACCACATCGGCTTCGGCAATGGTGAAAAGGGAGTCGTGTTTGTCGTCGTACCACTCGATGGCGTAGCTGTTGTCGCTAAAGCTATCAAAGCGCAGTTTGTAGTTGCCGGGGGCGAGGGGGATGCTGTAGGTTCCATTGACATTGCTGAGGAGCGAGGTAACAAGGCTTCCTGTGCTGGCATCGTACACAAAGATGTTGGCCCGAATGGACAAACCCGTGTCGGCACGGGTGATGAGGCCATTTAGCGTCCCCGCCAAGGGGGATTGGGGTTGGCTCATGGGCACCTCGGCCGTTAGTTCCTCTCCACTCACCTCAGCCACATCCACCACGCTGGGGTAGATGGGTTCTGGTTCGGCCGTGGTTGGCGCGGGCACCGCCATTTCCTCTTCTGCCACCACAGCGGGCACATCAAAGGGGTCGGTGGCGAGTTGGGGCTGGCCGTTGGTATCGGTGGCAAGGGTTAGGAGGTATTCTTGCTCGAGGTGGGCGTTGGCCGTCCATTCGGCCGTTTGCACGTCCGCCAAGAGCAGTTCTTGCCCCGCCACATCATGCACCTGCAAGCGATAATCTTCGCGGGGCAGGGCGGGGAAGCTGAACCAACCTGTTTCGTCGGCGCGGGTTTCGGCGGCGATGTGCCCGCCGGGGGCGAGTAAGACGATAAAGACGGGCAAGCCAGCGGGTTGGAGGCGGCCGTAAACGCTTTGCCCGCCCAACGGGGGGGCAAATTGGGGTTGTTCAACTTGGGGGGCGGCCATGCCGCTGGCCACGGCCGAAACGGGGCTGGCTTCGGCCGTGGTTTCTGCCCGAGCCGAATGGCCTTGCAGGGCAAAAAATAACCCCATAAGGGCGATGAATGACCAGATGAAGGGGGAAAGTTTACGGTGCATGATAAATTCCTGAGGGGGTAAGTTAGAGCGGGTATGGGTATCGCTTGTACAGTTTAGCAAAAGTTGGAAGTGGGGGATAGGGAGAGAGAAGAGGGAAAAGAGAAAAGAGAAGAGAGAGGCTGTCTTACCCTCTTCTCTCTTCTCTCCTCCCTCTTCTCTACTCTCCCCCCTCACCTATCTGGCCAACATCGTCTATAATGGGCGCATAATCCCTCGACTTCCCTTGCTCTTTTTTGGCTCATATGGCAGAACACCCTTACATTCTCATTATAGACGACGATGAAGAAATGGCCGCGATGCTCCATACTGTCTTCTCCGCCAAAGGTTATTGGCCGTTGGTGGCGCATTCAGCGGCCGAAGTGGCGGCCATGCTCACCCGCGACGATGTGCGTTGGCCTGTGCAAGTCATTTTGCTCGACATGATGATGCCTTACGTGGATGGAAGCGAATTGTATGACTGGCTCCGCGCCCATCCCAAAACGGCCGAAACACCCGTCATCGTTCTTTCGGCCATGGATTCGGTGACCAAGCGCGTGGAAATGCTCCAAAAAGGGGCGGATGATTACCTTGTGAAGCCGTGCCCCATTGAAGAGCTGTATGCACGGGTGGCCATCCACACCAAATTGCACGAATTGCGCCAAATGGCGCATAGCAACAAGACCCAATTGATGCGCCAGACGAGTTATTGGGAGGCGTTGGGCAAAATTGGGGAGTTGGTACGCACCCAATTCGATTTAGAAGGCACGCTTCTGCGAGCGGCCGAAATTGTGGTTAGCGATTGGCGGGCCAGCCATTGCACGATTTATCTCTATGAACGGCAGACGAGTCAAACGAATATCGTCGCCCATGCGCCTTATGATGCGGCCGTGCCCGATTCCCACACCCCGTTTGTGCGCCGGGTGGTTTTGCAACAAGAGTTGCTCTACAGTGGCGAGTTGGTGGCGGTGCCGCTTTTGCGCCATCGTTCGCTTCTGGGGGTGGTGGTGGTACAGTTGCCCGAACAACCACGGCCGACGGCGCTCGAACACGCCCTGCACATTCTCGGCTCCCTGTTGGCCATGACCATTACCAACAATTATTTGTTTGAGAGCTTGCAGGGGCGGGGCACGGCCGCTTTGGTGGATTCCCCTGCGGCCGATGCGCCCCCGACCAAGCTCGCCCAAGGGCTACAAGCCGTGCATACCTACATCCAAATGTTGCTCCAATTTCACATGGACGACCAACGCCGCCTCGAGTACCTTAACCGGGCGGATGTGGAAATCAACAAGCTGTTGCAGGAGTTGTGAATGGGCGATTGCGGAATGCGGAATGCGGAATGCGGATTGAGAATGCACCAGTAACGAATAACCAGTAACCAGTAACGAGTAACCCTTTACCTATGAAAACAACCAACGAACACCGCCCTACCAAGGGCAGAAAATCAGCTTTTAGCAAGCCAAAATCGAAATCGCCTAGCGAACCTGCCCTGCCCAAGCACACCAACCCACCCCCCAAGCCGCGCCGTCGGCCGCGTGTCAGCGATGACCTGATTGCCAACACGATTTTGGAGATGTGTCGTGTGGCGGGGCTGGAAGGCTCGGTGCGCCCCGAGGACATTGCCCGCTCTTTGGTGGATCAGCAGTGGCAAACCTTGCTCCACCGCATTCGCCAAACGGCCGCCAAACAAGCTCTGGCGGGCGATTTAATCATTCTGCGCAAAGGGGAAGCGGCCGATCCCGATGATTTTAAGGGGTTGGTAAAGCTCCAAATTACCGCCCAAGGGTTGAGCAAAAGCCCGCCAATCAAGACGGCCGTGGTTCCTGAAGAATAGTCCCTTGTCCCCTATCCCATGTTAGGAGGTACTGATGCGTTTTGTAGACGAATTGTTACAGCAAGCGGAAGCACGGGGGGAGTTTAAGAATTTGCCGGGGGAGGGGCGGCCGTTGAATCTTGAGACCAACCCGTATGGGGGGGATACGCAAATGGCGTACAAAATCGTTAAAGACAGCGGCTATGCACTGGGCTTTATCGAGGAGCGGCGCAAGTTGGTGGAGCGCGTGGCCAACCTGCGCGAGAAATTGCGCCAAGCGGCCGAGCGCGACCAACTGGGGGCAACGGCCGTGGACAACTTCCGCGCCGAAGTGGAAACAGTCAACCGCGCCATTCAAAGCTACAATCTCAAAGCCCCCCTCGAACAATTCCACCTCATGCCCCTCGACGCCGATTGGGAAATTCGCCACGCCCGCCCTTAAGGAACGCCAAGTTTTTAACCTGAACAAATGGATTGAGCAGGTCTTCTTTCAACGCCAAGTCGCAAAGACGCAAAGAAGCTCCTGAACCCTTTGCGTCTTTGCGCCTTCGCGTCTTTGCGTTAAAAAAAGAGATTTGTTCACCTTATTTACGTGCCAATCCTAAACATACTTTCCCATACCCCTAGCAATTAACGGATAAAAAGCCTATGTCCCTCCCCTATCCCCCTCCTCCCCCCACGCAAATGGCCGAATGGCGGCCGAAACCCATCGAAACCTTGGCCGATACAGGCCTCGATGCTGGGTTTATCACCGATTTATCGCTCAAATTGCTCTATTTCCAAGGGCAACTAACAGGTTCGCAACAGGCAGAGCAAATGCACCTGCCCTTTGCCATCCTCATGCCCATCTTAGAATTTATGAAGCGGGAGCAATTGGTTGAAGTGACGGGCACGGCCGGGGTTGGCCCCGGTGCTTACCAATACGTCATCACCCAAAAAGGGTCGGCACGGGCACGAGAACAACTCGAGCGCACCACCTATATGGGGCCTGCGCCAGTGCCGTGGAACGATTATGTCACAGGCATCCGCCGCCAAAGCGAGCAACGCATCCAACTCAACCCCGGCATCCTCCGCAACGCCCTCAGTGGCATGGTTTTGGCCGATTTAACGCTCTCCCAAATCGGGCCAGCGGTCAATTCGGGCAAATCCATCTTCTTATATGGCCCACCCGGCAACGGCAAATCTTCCATTGCCGAAAACATTGGCCATACGGTGCTGGGCAAAGAGATGTACATCCCTTATGCGGTGGAGGTGGATGGCCAAATCATCGTTGTTTACGACCAAACCAACCACACCCCCGTGACCGAGCCGAACCCCGAGCCGCCCGCGAAGCGCGACGGCCGTTGGATTCGCATCCGCCGCCCGGCCGTTATGGTCGGTGGCGAGCTGACGCTGGACGGGCTGGAACTGCGCTACGACTACAATACCAAGTATTACGAAGCCCCCTTCCAGATGAAAGCCAACGGCGGCATGTTCCTGATAGACGACTTCGGCCGCCAACAAGTTCGGCCGCACGATCTGCTCAACCGCTGGATTGTGCCCATGGAAAAGCGAGTAGACTTCCTCGCCATGCACACAGGGCGCAAAATCGAAGTGCCGTTCGAAGTTTTGCTCGTCTTTTCTACCAATTTGCCCCCCAAAGATTTGGTAGATGAGGCGTTTCTGCGGCGCATTCGCCACAAAATTGAAATCGGCTCCCCGACGTATGACCAATACCGCGAAATCATGCGCCGGGTGCTGGACCAGCGCAAAATTGCCTATGACGAGGACATCATGCGCTACTTGTTGCAGGAGCATTACATCAAAGCCAAACGGCCGCTCCAGCAACCACCCCCGCGACTTGGTAGACCAACTCATGGACATCGCCTCTTACGAAGGCACAGCACCCACCCTGAGCAGGCAAACCATAGACCAAGCGGTGGCCTCTTATTTTGTTGATTTAAGCTAAGGGGGGAGGACTGGGGACGAGGGACAGGGGACGGCTACCAGTCCCCTGTCCCTCATCCCTCTGATAGTTGGCATGGGCGTATAAGTTTACGGATGTACGGGTGTGTTTCCGTACATGATTACACCCCTCAGCAAAATGCCAAATGATGGCCGTGAAAAATATGATTCGCTTGCTAGGCCACGGCCGAGGCTTGATTGGCGATTAATCTTTGCAATTTTTCAACTGTTTCAGGGTGCAAATCAACCTCGGGAGCGACCCTCTCTCGCTTGGCCAGTAACGCATCCACTTGTTCCGCAGATGGTTTGGTTAAACTTTGCCATAAGCCTTCTAACTCACGTTGCTGTTGAGCGACTTGTTGGGGTGTAGATACCTGAATGGCATAAGCCCAAGCGACCTGCTTGGTCAGGGCGTAAACAAGATACTGGTTAAGTGGGACACCTTCCCGCACCGCTAAATGCTCTAATTGTTGAACCAATGTCTCGGGTAGCTGTAAAGTATATTCGGACATTTTTCCTCGCTGAGTAGATGACACGCCTATGATTGGGTTAGGTAGATAACCAATGAAAGAGGGGTCATCACTTGTAACCCAAGCCTTTGTTGAGCAGGTCTGAAATCTCGGATATTGGCGGTAATGAGTGGGGCGTTGGCATTCATGGCACAGTTTATCACATGGTCATCGCCGACATCAGGCGAAATAGGCCGCCATGAAAAATAGATGGTGATTGGTTCCGCCGAACGATTTAACAAGCCATCTAAGAGGATTTCTACTTCTGGCCAACGGTCTGGCGACAATCTTCGAGAGAGCACATCTTTATATTCGTAGATGAGGGTATTAGAGACACAGATTAATAACAGGTTGGCTCGCCAAGCATCTACAATAAGGCCACACACACCGCCTTGTTTGGTTAAGCCCTCAAATATAACATTCGTATCTAAAACCACCCTCATCGGGAAATGAATAGCCATAGGTTCATTATAGCCACCCAACATCCAACCAGGCCGGGCGCCCCTACACCCACAAAAACACACCACAAAACCAAAGAACCAACCTTATCCCACCTCTTCCCACTTTTACCCAAGGAACAACCCCATGAAATGGCTCTGGCGCATCCTCATCGCCCTCCTCGTCCTCGTTGTGCTGGCCACAGGCTCGGCCGCGCTCTACGTTCGCAACCTCATCACCGCCCCCTTCCCCCAAACCGAGGGCACCATCGAACTGACTGGCCTAGAAGGCGAAGTCATCATCAAGCGGGATGAGTTCGGCATCCCGCACATTTACGCCCAAAGCGAGGCAGATTTGTACTTTGCCCAAGGCTTTGTCCACGCCCAAGACAGATTCTGGCAGATGGAATTTTGGCGGCACATTGGCCAAGGGCGCACGGCCGAAATTGTCGGCGAACCCGGCATCTCCTCCGATGAATTTATCCGCACCGTTGGCTGGCACAGAATTGGCCAAAACACCATAGATTTTTACGAAGAAACAGCCCCCGAATTTATAGCCGTCCTCGAGGCATACAGCGCGGGGGTCAATGCCTACATTGGCCAGCAAGGGGGCAACCTCTCCGTCAATTACAGCATTTTGCAACTGGCCAACGAACCGTGGGAGATTGAGCCGTGGACACCCCTGAACACGATTACGTGGGGGGTGGTGATGGCGCACGATTTGAGCGGCAACTTCGATGAAGAGTTGCTCATCATGGAGCTAACGGAACTGTTGGGGGAGGAGGTAGTGGCCGAAATTTGGCCCCCCTATCCCGCCAATCGCCCTGTGATTGTGCCCACGGCCGCCAATGGCGCCACCCTCCCCCAACCCGCCCCCGCCCTCGCTTGGAGCAATGTCAACACCCAATTGGTGGGCGAAGCGCCTGAGTTCGGGTTTGCTTTCGGCCGTGGCATGGGCATTGGGAGCAACAACTGGGTCATCGCTGGCGAGCACACCCCCAGCGGTTCTCCCCTGCTGGCCGATGACCCCCATCTGGGCATCCAAATGCCCTCCATCTGGTACGAAGTCGGCCTCCACGCTCCCGGCTTAGACGTGGTCGGCTTCTCCTTTGCGGGCGTGCCCGGCGTTATCGTCGGCCACAATGGGCATATCGCGTGGGGGGTCACCAATTTGGGGCCCGATGTGCAAGATTTGTTCATCGAAAAAATAAACCCTGCCAACCCCAACCAATACGAGTTCCAAGGCGAATGGTGGGACATTACCACACGGCAAGAAGTCATTCAGGTGAACGGGGGCGAACCCGTTGAAATCACCGTCCGCGAAACCCATCACGGCCCCATTTTGAGCGATATTGAGGAGGGCTTGCCCGAGGATTTGGTGTTGGCCTTGCAGTGGACAGCCTTCCAGCCCTCCCGCGTCTTGCAGTCGGTCGTCTTGCTCAACAAAGCGGAAAATTATGAGCAATTCCACCAAGCCCTTGGTTTTTGGGATGTGCCCGGCCAAAACTTTGTCTATGCCGATACCGAAGGCAACATCGCTTACCAATCCACGGGGTTAGTGCCCATCCGCCAAACAGCGCATGATGGCATTTTGCCCGTCCCCGGCTGGACGGGCGAATATGAGTGGACGGGCTTTGTGCCCTACGAGGAGATGCCCACCCGCCTGAACCCGCCCGAGGGGTATATTGTGACGGCCAACCATGCCGTGGTGGATGACAGCTTCCCCTATTTTATGAACCGCAGTTGGGCAAATGGCGACCGTGGCCAGCGCATCACCGACATGATTGAGGCGGAATTGGCGGGGGATGGCACTGTTTCGGCCGAGGACATCGGCCGTATTCAGATGGATAGCTACGCTTACCGCGCCGCCAGCTATGTACCCCTTTTGGCGGGCTTGAGCAGTGGCGATGCGGAAGTGCAAGCGGCGCTCGACCAATTTGTGGGGTGGGATTACCAACTGCGGCGCGAGAGTGTGCCGGCCGCCCTGTTCGAGATTTGGATGATGCACTTGTTACCCGCCATTGTGGCGGATGAGTTGGGGGAGGAAGCGGCCGACTTATACGTGAGCAACGGCGATGTGCAAAGCATCTTCTTGCACACCCTCGCCACCCAGCCCAATGGGGCGTGGTGGGATGATGTCACCACGGCCGATAAAACGGAAACCAGCAACGACATTATCTTGCTCACTCTGCGCCAAACTGTGGATTGGTTCAAGGAAAATCAGGGGGCGAGATGGGGGATTGGACATGGGGGAGCATCCACACGGCCACTTTTATGAGCAACCCGCTCGGCCAAAGCGGCATTGGCCCGTTGGAGAGTTTGGTGAACCGTGGCCCCTTTGCCAGCGATGGCGGCTCGGCCATTGTGAACGCGCAGGGGTGGAGTTGGCGCAACCCGGCCGAGGTGCGCGGTCATCCTTCCCTGCGGTTGATTGTGGATTTTGCTGATTTTGAGCAGAGTGTGGCGGTTAACCCGACGGGGCAAAGCGGCCACCCCAACCATCCCCATTATGATGACATGATTGAGTTGTGGCTGAACGGCCGATTCCACCCCGTACACTTTGGCGAAGCGGCCGTGGACGCGGCCACGGTGGACACGCTCACCTTGCGGCCGAGGTAGTTCGCCACACGCATAAACGATGGGTCTATCAGTCTATTGGTGTATTGGTGTATTAAAATACACCAATACACCAGTACACTATCCATTCACTCGGTAACCTCGAGGTAAACACACCATGATTCGCGCTGGCTTCACCATTCACTCCCCCCGTACCCAAAGCGTCACCACCATCCTCCAAAGCGATGCCGAAACCAACGGCATGGGCTGGGAGTTGGAAGTGGCCTGCCAACCCCACACCGAACCCGACATCGAAGAGCATCTGCACCTGACATGGACAGAAACCTTCGAGATACTCTCGGGAAAGGCACATTACAAGCTCAACGGCCAACAAAAAACGGCCGAGGCGGGCCAATCCTTTGTCGTGCGCCCCGGCGAGAAGCACATCCACCCGTGGAATGCGGGCGAAACGGTGATGGTCTACCGCCAAACGGACAAGTTCCCCGCCCCCAGCCCAGCGGCCGTGCAGGAGGTGTTGGGCACATTCGCCACCCTTGCCGCGCTCACGGCCGAGGGCAAGGTGGGGGCGAACGGCCGCCCCAAAAACGTATGGCAAATGATGGCCACCCTGCGCACCCTGACCAAGCACGGCGGCTATGATGTGCAACTGCCCATCCCCGTGCAAAATGGGTTGGCGGCCACCCTCGGCCGTCTCGCGGAAGCCCTCGGCTATCGGGCGGTTTACGAGCAATACCTGCGCTAAATACCCCTCACCGCTAGCCACTAACCCCTAGCCACTAACCACTAACCACTAACCACTAACCACTTATGAGTATTACCAAGACAATTCCTGCCGAGCGCGGCCGTGCGGCCGTGGAGGCACTGTATGATGGCTCGCTGAGTGAGTTTGAATTTCACATGGCGGGCAAACCTTCTAAGCTGAAGGTGGGTGATTTTGTGTACACAATTTACAATGATGAATTGGTCGGCCGTTGCCCCATCAAGGAGCTAATGACCGACCAAACCAACCCCGATTCGGGCAAGCCGCGCACACTTGTAATGGTGGCCTGCCCCGGCGAGAAATTTGCAGAGGCACGGCCGTATAAAGGGCATCGGGGAACGCGGTATTATAAGGAGCCGTAAGCCATAAGCTATAAGCCGTAAGCTAGAGGGGAGCAGCTTACGGAGACTGAGAGACTGACCGGCTAAAGAGACAGGTGATTCTATGAACGATTTAGACGCATTAAAAGGACGTAAACGGCCGCCGAAGGGCACATTAAGCCAATTTTTATTGGGGCTGGCCATGAGCGTGGCGGGTGGCTACATGCTCCTCACCCAAGTGCAGGTGGGCACGGGTGGCTTTTGGGGGCGCACCTTGTTGGGTGGGGTCACGCCCTTTGGGGCAACCATGATTTTGTTCATCTTGGGCGTGGTGTTGCTCTTTTACGACAGCGACAAAATTTGGGGTTGGGTGCTGGCTGGCGGGAGCTTGGTCATCGTCCTCATCGGACTCATCGCCAACCTCCGCATTTACATGGCTTCTACGCCATTCTATGTCTTGTTGGTTATGCTCGTCTTGCTTTTTGGCGGGCTGGGCCTTATGTTGCGGGCGTTGCGGCATGTGGAGTGATGAGTGAGTACTGAGTGATGAGTGCTGAGTTGAAAGTATTGCTTACGGCTTACGGCTTATAGCTTACAGCGAAGACTGAGAGACTTCTATGGCGGCCATACAACAATGGTGGCGCAGGCTGACCGAACCAGCGGCGCAAATTGAGGGCTTAGAACAGCGAAGCCAAGCGCAACTATTGGCCAGCATGGCACTGGCTCTGATGCTGTTTGCTATGTTGCGGCTTGTCTTGGGCATTTTCCTCACGCCTGTCGGCCGTTTGGGGCAAACGGGCACGTTGGTGGGGCTGGGTATTACCCTTCTCGTGTATGTTCTAAGCCGCACGCGCTGGTACGGCCGTTGGACACAATGGCTCTTGCTGGGGCTGACTTTTGTGTACCCGTTGGTTTTGCTCGAGGCGCAAACTGTGGGGCTAAGTGTCGCCTTGTCGTGGATGGCCTTGGCCATTTTGTGTACCGCCCTGTTTTTGGCGGCGCGAGATGTGCTGTGGGTAGGGGCCGCGGCCGTGGGGGTTTCCCTAACCTTGCCCCTTTTCTGGAATCATCCCTTTGAGTTACTTATCGCCCCCGCCATTTTTTTGGCGGCCGTTACCCTCTTTGTCTACCTGCTCCAAAACCACCGCCAACGGTTGGAAGTGGAACGACAAGCCCTGTTAAAAGACAGCGAAGAGCAACTGCTCCTTGCCCTGAATGCGGCACAAATGGGCACATGGCGTTGGCAAATCCAACGCAACCAGATTGATTGGTCGCCGCGCACCTATGAATTACTCGGTCTGCCTTTGGGCACAGTGGTAGATTTTTAGGCGTACCAGAAGCACGTTTATCCTCCCGATTGGCCGCTCGTCGCCCAAGCCATTAACGATGTGGTGACAGGGGTGGAACACAACTATTACATCGAGCATCGGGTGGCAATGGGCGATGGCTCTTTGCACTGGTTAGAAGCGCACGGCCGCCTGTTTCGGGATGCGCGTGGCAACCCTTTCCAATTAACAGGCACAGTGCGCGATATCACCGAACGCAAAGAGGCGGAAATCCGAGTCCGCAATTCGGAAGAGAAATTTTACAAGGCGTTCCATATTACCTCGGCCGCAGTGGTTATTAACCATGCCGAAAGTGGCGCTATCTTGGAGGTGAACGAGGCGTTTTACCGCATTTCGGGGCTGATGGCCGACCAAGTATTGGGGCGCAGAATTGAGGAAACAAACCATTGGCGCGATAGGGCACAACAGCGCAAGGCGATAGAAATTCTGCGGACAACGGGCAAACTCCGCAATTTTCCCATGACCTTTTACCACCAAGATGGAACAGAGGGGCAAGGGCTATTGGCGGCCGAGGTCATCGAAATTAACAACGAGCCACACTACTTATCGGTGATGCTCGATGTGACCGAGCAACGCCAAAGCGAGGCGATGCTGGCGCGTCGGGCACAAGAGCTGACAGCCCTGCACCAAACGACGCTCGAGCTAAACGGCGAATTAGAACTATCCGCCCTCCTGCGGCTCATCATCCACCGCGCTTGCCAGTTGATAGGTACGGATTATGGCACGATGTTCATGCTCACCCCAGACCAGCAAGCCCTTGAAATTGTGGCTCTTTGCAATTACCCTGAAGAACTTCATCTCGGCAACCGCCTGAAAAAAGACCAAGGGCTGGCAGGGCAGGTGTTTACCACCGGCAAGCCGTTGGCTGTCAGCGATTATAAAAATTGGGCGGGGCGGATGGGTAACACAACGGTGCAAAATATGGGGCGGGCGATGGCGGTGCCCCTTTGCCAAGGGGAAAAAGTGGTGGGAAGCCTGAATGTATCTGATGATGTGGTGGGTGAATTTGCCAGCAATAGTATGCAGTTGTTGGAGATGTTTGCCGCCTATGCCTCGGTGGTGATTGCCAACGCGCAACTGTTTGCGGCCGAACAAAGGCAACGACAAACGGCCGAAACCCTGCGCGAAATCGGCCGTCTTGTCGGAGCCAGCCTTGAGCTACACGATGTGCTGGAGGTCATGCTCGAGCAAATCGAGCGCGTGATTCCCTACGACAGCGCCCATTTTATGCTGATAGATGACCAGCAAAATACGCACATGGTCGCGGCCCGGCGCTATTTCCGCCAAGAAGAGATGTTGGGGACGATTATCCCATTGGCCAAGTTGCATTTTTCCAGTGTGGCCATTGCCACCAACAAGCCTGTGGTCATTGGCGATACCCACGAGTTGCCCAACTTCAATCCTGTGCCAGAGGAAGCGCGGGCGATTCGCTCGATGATGCTCATTCCCATTGTTTCGGCCGCACGGCCGTTGGGGGTTCTCTCTGTCCTCAGCCTGCAACCGCACCAATTTGGCACACGCGACCAATTTGTGGCGGAGCAATTTGCCCAACAGGTGGTCATGGCGGTCGAAAATGCGCGTTTGCACGAAGCACTCAAGCAAGCCAACACCAGTTTGGAGCAGAGAGTGAACGAACGCACGGCCGAATTAGCCCGCGCCAACGCCCTGACCGAGCAACGCTTGGAACAGTTGGCCGCCCTGAACAGCATCACCCAAAGTGTCTCCCGCGCCACCGATTTGCGCACGGCGTTGCTCTCCATGACCCAATCGCTGACTCCCCTATTGCGGGCTAATTTCAGCCTTGTAGCCTTCTTTAATGAGGAGCGCACCGAAATTATCATCATGCCTCGGCTGAATTTGCCGAACAACAGCACCTTCTCCCAATTGGCCAGCATCCCGGCCGTGCGCGAGGTGTTGCATACCCGCACCTCGCTCATCATTGGCACGGCCGATGCGGCCAAACTCGGCCACTTTGCCAACTATTTTGAGACACTGACCATCGCCCAACTCCTGCTCATTCCCCTCATTGTGCGCGGGCAGATGATGGGCATTATTGCGGTGGTGGGGGTAGACCCCGACCAGCCGTTTAGCCGGGCCGATATTCAGTTGGGCGAGACAGTGGCGGGGCAGGTGGCGGGCATTATCGAACAATTTCGCTTGTTGGAGCGGGAGTATGAGGCGCGGGTAGCGGCCGAGGCGGCCAATCGGGCCAAAAGCACCTTCCTCGCCAGCATGAGCCATGAGCTACGCACACCGCTCAACTCCATTTTGGGCTTCACCCAAGTCCTGCGCCTGAACCCTAAGTTAGAGGGGGAAGAGCGGGAGCAATTGGGCATTGTGCAGGCCAGCGGGGAGCACCTGCTCAAACTTATCAACGAAGTGCTGGATATGTCGAAAATTGAGGCGGGGCAGATGAGTTTGCAGGTGGCTCCGTTTGTATTGGAGCGGTTGCTGAACCATTTGCGGGCTATCTTCCACTCCCGTGCGATGGCCAAGGGGTTGGCGTTTCGGCTCACGGCCGCTTCCACATTGCCGCGCAGTGTGGTGACAGATGAGCGGCGGTTGACCCAAATTTTGATGAACTTGCTGGAAAACGCCCTGAAATTTACCAGCACAGGGCAGGTGACACTCGAGGTAACGGCCGAGACAACCCCTGTCAACACCATTTTGCACTTTGCCGTGGCGGATACGGGGATTGGCATTCGGGAAGATGAACTCCCGTTGCTCTTCACCCGCTTTAGCCAGACGAGCAGTGGGCGGCAAAGCCAACAAGGCACAGGGCTGGGTTTGGCTCTGAGCCAGCAGTTGGTGCATTTGCTGGGCGGTGAAATTGGGGTGGAGAGTGTGTTGGGGCAAGGGACACGTTTTTATTTCAGCATCCCTGTCGAGCAGGCGTTGTTGTTGTCCGAAGAAGAAGGGGAAACGGCCGAGCGCGTTGTGGTCGGTTTAGCCCCCAATCAGCCCGATTATCGGGTGCTGATTGTGGAAGATTTGCCCGAAAACGCCTTGTTGTTGCAAAAAGTGCTGGAGCCGTTGCGCTTGCCGCTGAAAATTGCCGAAAATGGGCAGGAAGGGGTGGCTGTGTGGGAAAGTTGGCGGCCGCATCTCATCCTGATGGATATGCAAATGCCCATTATGGATGGCTATGAGGCGACGCGGCGCATTAAAGCGTTGGCAGATGGTGATGAGGGCCCCCGCATTATCGCCCTCACCGCCAGCGTGTATGAATCGGAGCGGGCGGTGATTTTGGCCAACGGATGCGATGATTTTCTGAGCAAGCCGTTTCGCACCGATGAATTATTGGCCATGTTGAGCAAACATTTGGGGCTGGAATATGTGTATGAAATGCCCGCCGACCCTGCGATCAAGCCTGCCGCGCTTTTGGCGGAAAACTTGCGCGAGTTGCCCGCCGCGTGGCGGGCGCGGATGTCCACGGCCGCCATCGCGGCCGACCAAGGGCAAATGAGCCAGTTGGTGGCTGAAATTGCGGCCGATTTCCCCACCCAAGCGATAGGGATTCAGAAACTCATCGGCCGCTACGCCACGTTTGAGTTGTTGGAATTGTTGGAAGAGAGTGCCTAGAGGGAGTAAAGGACGAAGGACGAATTACGAGGGACGAAATGAACGAGGTGTGTCGTCCTTCGTACTTTGTAATTCGTCCTTTATCACTCACCCACTTGTGCCAAATGCTGGCGAATGGCTTCGATTTGCTGGGGCACGGCCGCTAGTTGGGCGGCCGAGAGAGCCTGCTCAAAAGCGGCACGGGCGAGCGCGTTTTGGCGCTGGCGCAGGTGTGTCAGGCCGATGGAGTAGTGCAAATCGGCCGCGACGGAGAGGTTGTGGGCGGTGCGTTCGGCGGGCAAAAAGGTTTGCAGGGCGGTGAGGGCCTGCTCAAAATGTTGGCGTGCTTCATCATACCGTTCCCTGTTGAGAAAATGGGAACCCAAGAGGCGGTGGGCAATGGCGAGGTGGCTCGCCTCGCTGAGGCCGTATTGCAACGCTTTTTGGGCGTGGTCGGCGGCCGTGTGTCGCCGCCGCCCCAAGGATGAGGCGATGAGCGCGGCCGTCAGGTGGCCATCGGCCCATTGCGGGTGCTGGCGGAGCAAAACGCGAATACGCGCTTGCGCCTGATGGTTGGCTCCGCGCCGCCACAATTCGCTAATATACTCGTCTTGCAAGCGCAAATCGGTGGGGGATTCGGCCGCTCGTTCGGCCAAACGGGCAAAAGCCACGGCCGAACTGGGGGAGTTAAAAATGGTTTGCTCGTAAAGCCCGTGTGATTCGGCCCAGAGGTGGGCGGCTAAAATGGCGGCATGGACAACGGCCGTGATAGTGGCCAAGGTGGGAGCGAGGCTAAAATCATAAATGGTGCGCCAATCGCCAAAAGTGAGGGCGAGGGTGAAGAGGGGGTAATAGATGAGGGCGAAGAAGATTTGCAGGCGCACGGCGCGGCGGGCAAAGTAGCGCAAAACGGAGGATTGCGTTTGGAACCAGAGCAGGCCCCACACGGCCGCACACAATAAGCTCCCCCATGTGCCCGCCGAGGAGATAATCCACTCTTGGACTGGCGCGAATTGGCGGTCGGGCAGGATGTAGCCCCAAAAAGAAGAAGAAGCCGAACTCGAGGACACGGCCGCCAAAAACCCACACGGCGATAGCATGGCCGAGTTCATGGATGAAGACGGTGGGCGGGATGGCCAGCAGAAAGGCGGCCGAATCGAGGCGGCGCATTTTTTCGGCCGTGAGTGGCTCCTGCCACACTTTGTGCCGCTCTGCCCACAACCCCCGCCCCAATTGCACCCCCTGCCACGCCTGCCAAAACGAAAGCATGGTGAAAATGGCAAACACAGGGGAACTGAAAATAGCCATGTAGGGCAATAGGAAGGGGGTGATGAAATTCATGGAGGGGATTGTATCACTTGTCTTTGGTCAGTGGTCACTTGTTCCCTTCCTCCTCAATTTTTGGCTCGTGACGAGGGACAGCACCGAATTATTTACTAAACAATTACATGGCGGCTTAGAAGTGCTACGGCCGCTTATCTCTGTTATGATTTGCGCCCCATGTCTCGCAATACCGCCCTCGCCCTGCTCATCCTGCTCCTCGCCACGGCCGTGCGTTTCCACGCCCTCGGCCGCCAATCCTTCTGGAACGACGAAGGCAACACCGCCCGCCTCAGCGAGCGAAGCGTGCGCCTCATTCTCGAAGGCACCGCCAGCGACATCCACCCCCCCCTCTACTATTTAATCCTCAGCGGTTGGCAAAAACTGGTGGGAACCAGCGAATTTGCCCTGCGCTCTTTTTCCGCCTTTGCGGGTGTCCTCACCGTCCTGTTCACCATCCAACTCGGCCGTTGGCTAGATGGCTGGCGGGTCGGATTGGTCGCAGGGCTGTTCACGGCCGTCTCCCCCCCCCTCATCTACTACAGCCAAGAAGCCCGCATGTACAGCCTCCTCGGCCTGCTGGCCGTGGCCAGTACCTATGTGTTCGTGCAGGGACTGGGGACAAGGGACAAGGGACAAGGGACAAGGGACATGTCCCCAGTCCCCCGTCCCCAGTCCCTCATCCTCTACACCCTCCTCCTCACTGCTGGTCTCTACACCCACTATTTCTTCCCCGCCATCATCGCCGTGCATGGGTTGGTGGCTGTCAGCTATTGGCTGTTAGCTATTAGCAGGTCAGCTCGTCAGCCACTCAGCACTCAGCATTTACCCTCAGCACTCAGCACTCAGTACTTCTCACTTCTTACTTTTCACTTCCTCCTCCCCACCACCCTCGCCCTCCTCCTCTACGCCCCGTGGTTACCCATTTTTTGGCGCAGTACAGGTGGTGGCGGGGCAGGTTGGTCGCTGACAGGGCCGTTCACGGCCGAAGCCCTCTTTTGGCTACTCGTCGGCCCCATCCAGCACATAGATTTTATTTGGGTGGTTTTGCCCCTCCTGTTCACCTTTGCCGTGCGCCGCATGACCTTTATTTGGCCGCCGCGTCGGGGGGTGTTTTATGCGGGGGTCTTTGTGCCCATTCTCTTCATGGGGGCGGCGGGGTCGGTTCAGCCCCAACATTTCAAGTTCCTGACCACGGCCGTGCCCCCCTTTTTGCTCATCGTCGCCCTGCGTGTCGTCGGTTTGTGGGAATTGCGCGTCACCCGCCAACGCGATGCGTATCTGGTGTGGTTCGGCCGTTTCGCCGCCACCCTTCTGGCCGTGCCCATGCTGGTGGGGATGGGGCTGTTGTTGCGCCAACTGTATACCAATCCCACCTATTTCCGGGCCGATTATCGGGGCATGGCGGCCGAAATCACGGCTGAGGCACATCCGAATGCGGCCGTCATTCTCAACGCGCCCAACCAGTGGGAGGTGTTCACCTACTATTACAAGGGCACGGCCGAGGTTTACCCCTTCCCGCGCTTCGCCGCCCCGCCCGAACAACTCATCCCCGAGTTGGAGCAGATGGCGGCCGAACACGGCCGTATCTACGCCCTTTTTTGGGGCGAAGCGGGCTTCGACCCCCAGCGCACCGTCGAAAGCTGGCTCGATGCCAACGCTTTTAAGGCGCGGGAAGAGTGGCGCGGGGATGTGCGCTTTGTCAGCTACGCCGTGCCCCCGCAAACAGGGGATGAGATGGTCACACAACTGGGCTACCCCGTCGGGGAAGCCATCACCCTAGCGGGCTATACCTTGCCCCAAACGGCCGCCCGCCCCGGCGACATCTTGCCCCTGACCCTGTTTTGGGAGACGGCCGCGCCCATTTCCGAGCGGTACAAGGTCTTTGTGCATCTGGTCAATTTTGAGGGGGTGTTGGTAGCGCAACGGGATGGGGAGCCTGTGGGCAATTTGCGGCCGACCAGCAGTTGGGTGGTGGGCGAAGCCATCCTCGACAAGCACGGCCTCTTCTTGCCCGCCGATTTGCCCGCTGGGGATTATGCCTTGCTGGTGGGGCTGTACGACTTAACCGACCCCGCCCGCCGTTTGCCTATCACCACGGCCGCTGGGGTGGTAGATGCGCTTCAACTAGGGATTGTGAGCGTCGAATAATAATTACCGAACGCGCTGTAGGGGCAACCCTTGTGGTTGCCCAGCTCCGAGGGTAGGCACGAGGCCTACCCCTACCGAAACCTCCCAAATAAACACCCCTTCTTCCGCATAGCGCAACGTCAGGGCTGGGTTGCGGCCGAGTTCGGCCGGGTCTAGGAATCCCCCCCGCTGGCCGACAAAAAGATGGGTTATGCCGAGTGAACGGAGATGTTCGGCCGTGGCGGGGTCGCTCCAATCGGCCACCCCTTCGGCCCACAAATTAAAATCGCGCACAGCCAAGGCCAAGGGGCGGTCGTAGATGTAATCAATCGGCGGGGTCGTTGTGAGCCGCCCCGTCAGCGGCGTAATCCACGCCCCGCCATCGGTTCCCGCCCATGTGCCGCCCAACCACAACCAACTGCTCACCCCGATTTTGGCCGTGGGTGGGCTGTTTTCGGCCAGCCATTCAATGGCGGCTAACTCGGCTGGCTGAGCCAAAAGCGTGGTCGGGTTGAGTACGGTGGCTTGCTGGGCAAGGCCGTGGAGCAACACAGCCGCCAATCCCCCCCCCACCACCACATACCCCACAGTTTGCGCGATCCACGGCCGCCATCGCCACAGCTCTTGCAGGGCGAGTACGGCCGTGCCCAAAAACATCGCTTGGGGCACAAACAGCAAAATATAAACGCTGTTCAGGTTGAGTGTGGGGAGCAAAATGGGCAGGCCGAGGTAACTGCCGGCCGTGCCGAGGGCGAGCAGGGCGAGCCAAGCGGGGTAGAGGAGTAGAGGAGCAGGGGGGCAGGGGGGCAGGGAGAAGTGGGCTGGTTGGCTGAACGCCGATAGCTGACTAGCTGAAAGGCTGACAGGCTGACCAGCAACACGGCCGCCAATGCCCAATACTGCCACTCCCAGCCTGTGGTCAAATAGCCGATTGGGAAAGCATTGTAATCGCCCCCACCCCCTTCGCCGGGGATGTGTTGGTAGCGGGCATTGATTTGGATGAGGTAGATGAAGCGGGGGAGGATGAGGAGG
>JADJSZ010000051.1 GCA_016711405.1 Candidatus Hadersleviella danica
TTGGCTTTTCGTTATATCTCTGATGAACAATGGACAAAATAACTTATTTAGATTATTACTCTCCCTATATCTGATATTGCTAATACTGGGCAGTTATATTATAGAATTTATGCCATCCGGGAATCAGGCTACAATATAGCATTCACATGCTTAAACCATTCAGCTATCAATTTGAAGTTATAGACAAGAAGTAATGTAATGGGATGAGTTCTCTTTTCCTCAGGTATTTCTTGATGAAACAATAATGTGCATTATTTTCAGCTGACAGACAAGATACAAAAATTACTACTCTACGGCCGCCGTCACGGCCTCGACCAAACCCACCCCTCACCAAGTCGTCACCATCCCCGTCGATACCCAACCCCACCGTCAGCCTCATGTACCGCACCGTGCGCGACCTGCCGGTGATGACACCCAATTCAGTGTGGCTGACCCAACGGCACAGTAACCACCACCCGATGTCCTCAACCCCACGGCCGTCGCCTGGGAACACGCATGGTTTGATGCCAGCGAATGGGCGGGCAGAAACGGTGACCTTGACCCTCGCGGCCGTGCAAAACGCGGGCGACCCGCTTCTCCGCGTAGACCTCGACGATGTCCCGCTCGGCTCAGCGCACCCGACACCAGGTCACTGCCTGGCCGCTCCCAATGCGGCCATGCCCGCGAAGGAACTCACCGTCACCCTCAACTACGGCAATCTCAGCCCCGACCTACTCGCTCACACCACCACCCTCACCCTCACCTTGCCTGCGGGTTTGGTGGTGAACAGTGTCAGCGTCACCCCCACCGTGCAAACGGCCGAACACATTATTTGGCAACTGGGCGATTTACCCGCCAACACCAGCGGAACCATCACCCTCACCGCCACGGTCAACGGCAATGTGCCCCTGTGGAATACCCTGAATGGCCACGGCCGAACTCCGCACCCCCCTCGCTGAGCCAAGCTGGGGCAACAACGAACACACGGCCGCCCTCTTCATCGGCCGTCGCGACCACCTACCTGCAATTTTCAAATAAATAAGGAGATTTTTCACCATGCTACGCACCAAGTTACTTTATCTTCCTAGCTTGGGCAGTTTAACGTTGCTACCCTCTTTATTTCCACTGGGGAATCCAAGCCCAGAAGCAACCGATGAGGTTTTGCTGAGCGGTTGGAGATGTTGGTTTATCCACCTACCGAGGAGAATTCGGCCGAATTAGCGGCCGTTTTACCCAAATGGCCCCGCCAGACACGGCGCAACTGCGGCTCCGCCCAATTTCCATTTGCCCGCAACCTTGTTGGTTTACCAAAATTTCGACACGGGCAATTGGGAAGTTTTGCTGAACACGGCCGCGCAAGCCAAGATTAATTTGAGCAATCATCCAGCGGCCGATATTCACCCCCGCCTCAACCGTGGCGCAACCCATGTGTTATTTGCCTCTAACCGGGCGGGCAACTTCGATTTGTATGTGATGAAAGTCGATGGGAGCAATCTCACCCAACTCACCGCGAGTGCAGGGGACGATGTGAACCCCGTTTGGTCGCCCGATGGCTCGAAAATCGCTTTTGAGTCGTATCGGGATGGGCAACCCGAGATTTATGTGATGAATGCGGATGGCTCCAACCAAACCCGCCTGACGGTTTCGCCCGATTTTGATGGGATGCCGACGTGGTCGCCTGATGGGCAAACCATCGCCTTCTCCTCTCGCCGCACGGGTGGCTACCGCATTTACACGATGGACGCGGCCACGGGGCCAACCAAATTCAGCGATCTACATACCCTTATAGCCTTTCTCCTGCATGGTCACCTGAGGGAAACGCTGTTTATTTTAGTGCTGATTTTAATAATGATTTATGGCTTGATGCTGTATACATATCTTCGCCTTATTTTCATCCCTCTACACAAGTACTTATTCCAGTAAATCATGGGGCATATACTGATATTTGGATACGAGATTGGTCTCCAGAAGGGAAGGCATGTCACTTATGATGTAAGGCGATATGATAGCAATTTTCAGCTGACTGGATTAGAAATATGGATCCATAACATTGATTTTTACAGTCAGTATCCTTATGAGCAAGTCAACCCTTTAATGCCACCGACTTTTTGAGTATTAATCCTGCTATTCACTCTAACGATATATTAAAACCCCTAACAGTTATAGATAATATACCTACATATACTTCTCGGAATCACCCATTTTTACTCAAGTGGGATTTCTTAGAAGAGGGGTCTGGTGTTAAAAATTCAACCATATGGTATCAAGTTGATACTGCACCTTGGGAGGCTCTAGCTAATTTCCCACCAAATGTAACTACACTGCGAACTGATTACTTCTTAGATGTAATTCAGAGTGGGGAAACTTTATCTTTCAGAGGTTATGGTATAGATAATCATGGGAATGGGGGTGGGGTCAAACAGCTTCAACAACGTTGTATGAGTGGTATTTTGCAGGGCAATTCCGCGATAATCGTGGGAGACCTATTGCGAACACACCCCTTGAATTTCAGACTACTACGCTTAATCATGTAAAACAAATGAAAGTGGTCAATATTTTGCGTATGCAATTGGCAATCATGCCTACAATCTTTACTTTAACGCCCATGAACAACCACTAATAACACCTACGCAATTAAGTATTACCCAGCGCAACCGTTTGCCAGTAGCCTACGCATGGGGATTAGATAATGTTGTGCAAAATAGTGGCTTTGAAACCTCATGGAACCATTGGATACACTCCGAAGGGATAGTTACTCCTAAATCAGGTTATAGCGGTCAAGGATCCTTTGCTCTTGGCGAGCCAATCGAAAACTGTATTAACTGTATTAAAACGCTAACAACATTTGATTGGGTTGATGATTTTTATGGAAGCTCGTTAAGTGATCAGATTCTTGACAAGTTAGGAAATCTCCATTTGTTTTTTAATGTCCAGCGAACACCAAACGCTTTGCCTCAAATTTACCATACGGTTTTGCAATCTGATGGTCAGTGGACCAGTTTAGATGCTACACCAATACCCAGTATGTATCCTAAAATATTTGCGGCTAAAGATGGTGGATTGGACATTTTTTATTTTATAGATGATACAACTTTGCAATTTTTGCGTTATCAACCTAATGGGCAATGGTCACAGCCTGAGACAATTAGTACTAATCAATACCCTGTGACTATACAGTCATATCATGTGGACTCGCAAGGTATTGTACATTTATTTCTCTATAATTACGGTACTATCTATTATAAACGCGCTACGAATGGTGTATGGAGCGTAGGGCAATTTCCAGATAATGATGCTGTATCACACGTAATTAGTTTGCCTAATGGCGAACTTCATTTATTCCAAGCTGAAAGTACTCCAATCCTAAACGGGATTGTAAAAGAGGTCATTCATTTTGTATATCAACAAAATGGGGTTTGGCAAAAAATTGAGCAAATTTTTTTAGATGATGTTTTTGCTGATCAAACCCTTGAATTGATTTATGTTGAAGAAGAGGAAACCTTGTACATAAGAACTTCTCATAACATGTGGCGATACCGGCCACATGAAGATTGGGTCAAACTTTCAACTCGTCTACAAAACCCATCTGTAAGGGCAATACTTCATGGGGATGGTGACTACAAAGTCAAATTGCTAATTCGTGACCCATATCATACAAATTGGGAGGAAATTTGGAGCGAGGTATTAGATGATAGCCCTTGGGCATTTTTAGATATGAATAACAATGTGCACTATCTAACTTATGACAAGCGTTATTATGGGACACATGGGCATACCGCCCTGCACGACCAAACCCACACCCTCGCCCAAGTCGTCACCATCCCCGCCGACATGCCCAACCCCACCGTCAGCCTCATGTACCGCACCGTGCGCGACATCCCCGGCGACGACACCCAATTCGAGGTGCGGCTAACCAACGGCACAGTAACCACCACCCATGTCCTCAGCCCCACGGCCGTGGTCTGGGAACACGCATGGTTTGATGCCAGCGAATGGGCAGGCGAAACGGTGACGTTGACCCTCGCGGCCGTGCAAAAAGCGGGCGATCCCCTCCTCCGCGTAGACCTCGACGATGTCTCGCTCGGCTCGGCCGCGCCCGACACATGGGTCACTGTGGCCGCCCCCAATGCGGCCATGCCCAGCGAAGAAGTAAACATCACCCTCAACTACGGCAATCTCAGCCCCGACCTGCTCGCCCACACCACCACCCTCACCCTGACCTTGCCCACGGGTTTGGTGGTGAACAGCGTCAGCGTCACCCCCACCGTGCAAACGGCCGAACACATCATCTGGCAATTGGGCGATTTACCCGCCAACACCAGCGGAACCATCACCCTCACGGCCATGGTTAACGGCAATGTGCCCCTGATGAGCACCCTGAACGGCACGGCCGAACTCCGCACCCCCCTCGCCGAGCCAAGCTGGGGCAACAATGAACACACAGCCGCCCTCTTCATCGGCCGTCGCGCCTACCTCCCTGCAATTTTCAAATAAATAGTGACTTGTCCATTTACAAGATAGAGTGTAGAGATAGAGGCTCACTTAGTCGGCGAAACGACCACGTGCCCCTCTATCTCTATCTCCCGTCTCTATCTCCCCCCAAATTATTTCTCCGCCTGCCCCGAATCCTCATCCACCATCCACCCCGAAACATCCACCACCTGAAAATCAGAGCCAACCACCACATCCAACTCGTGCAACATATCATTGTCCCACCGCTCATCGGGTGCGCCACTGATATACCACTCCGAGCCATTGTCCGCCAAAATCATCCCATACGTTTTGAGCGCTTGCAGGATAACCTGCGCCTCTGGCGAGAAACCGCTCAAATCAAAATCGGGGCGTAAACGCACGCGCAACCCCATCGGCGGGTATTCCGTCCCCGTTAAATCCGAGGCGAAGTGGCGGGCGGGCCACACATAGGCACGTTGGGTTTCGGGCACTGTAAAGCGCAACGCATGGCGGATTTCGCCGCTGGCCACCTCATCATAACGCACAAGGCCGGGCAAAATGGGCAAGCCCGCCGCATCGGCCGATGTCCACCCATCTGGGCGTAGAGCGTTGGAACGCAAATCGTAGATAGCTCCCGAGCCAGCCGCCCAACTCGCTCCCCCGTTTTGCGGGTGGGCATCGTACACCTCATACAGCAAACAATTATCCTTGTCTAACACCAACACATGCCTGTCGCCCGTCGCATCTGGCCCCCCTTCAATGGGGGCGTTGGGCGGGATGGGATACGGCCCCGGCTCGCTCTCATTGGGGTAATAAAAGCTAATCGGCACTTTGGGTTGGCTCTCTTCGACAATAATAAACGGGATGCCGATGGGCGAATTAGACCCCGGCGGCCACACACCCGAGCCAAGATCCATATGTACCCCACTTGTGGCCCCAATCGTGGCAATATAGGTGTCGGAATTGGGGTGGATAGGGGCATCATCCACAGGGGTATTCCAGATGTTATCGCTGGGCAGAATGGGGCAACCCGCCAATATGGGGCTGGCGGGACGGCCGTAGATGATGGGCAAATGGTTGACACTGGGTTCGTGTGGCCCAGCCCAAACCATGCCCGCCACCACGAGCAAACTGGCTAATCCAAAGAACAACAATTTGGGGTTTCGCATGAGCCTTCTCCTAAAACCCTTCGGGTTTATTGCGTGGCACGGCGATACAAAAACCACTCCACAATCAACAAATTGGGAACCCACGCCAGCCATGCCACGGTGCGGTATGCGGTTACGAATTCTAGCCCGAGCACGGCCGTGAGCAAGGGCAAATGCAGGCGCAACGTCACGGCCGCAAACGTGAGGGCATAATTCCGAATCATCCACCGCTGGTGGGCTGGCACATTTTTTTTGCGGATGCGGGTATAGGCCATGACGGCCGTGGCCAACCAACTCAGCGCCAACAAGGTAAAGCCCAGCGTGGTAATCCAGCCCCCATAGGCCAATTGCGCCATGTACAAGCCCGATAAGCCACCCACCACAACGCCCAACAAATAAATGCGCCCTGTCCAACGATGAATGGCCAGCCGCCGCCCCGTCCGCCAGCGGCGGATAAATTGCCACGGCCCCAGCACCAAAGCAATAATGGAGCCCGCCACATGGGCCAAAATGGCGGCCGTGTGCGCCATATACACTAACTTTTGCTCGGGAAAATAGATTTCGGGGTCGGCCATTAAATAGCGGCTCGAAACCAACGCAATGCTGAGAGCCAGAAAAAGCATTAAACCCCATCCCACCGACCGCATTCCTTTGAGAGCCATATGTTTGCCTGCCTTCTCATAATTTTTGATGATAGCTGGCTTATCCCTGCCAGCCATACGCTTCGGCCACGGCCAAGTTGCACCCTGTCCAACAGCATCTTGACACGGCCGCTTTTTTTTGCTATTTTTAACAAACCAACCAGTCGGTTTTCAGAATCCAAAATCTAAAATCTAAAATCCCATGCCCCCCGTCATCCCCACCTATCTCGATTTGCTCGACAGCCAGCGCGAGGCCGCACTAGCGGCCGTCGCCACCCTTACCCCCGCCCAACTTTGGCAACGTCCCGCCCCCAAAGAATGGTCTGTTGGCGAAATTCTCGACCACAACTACTTGCTCATCGCCCGTTCCCTGCCTCTATTTCGGGGGGCTTGGCGATGGCTCCACAAGCGGGGCGAACGGCGGCGGGCACGGCCGTATGCAACCGATGCGGCCGACCCCTATACAGCCGATTTTCCCATGTGGGTAGGCTTTTTGTGGACACCACGCTACAAGGCCCAAAAGCCCATCCCCCTAACCCAAATCGCCACCAACTTACGCGACCTTCACCACCAAGTACGCCTCTTTTACGCAGGCAAAGATGAAGATGTGTTGGGTAACATCTATTTATACGACCCTCTTTTAGGCTGGCTCAACATGATTGGGGCGCTCCGCGTGGGCATCCACCACGACCAATTGCACTACCGCGATATTTTCCAAATGGTGGAAAATTTACACCAAGAGGGGGCGCGATGACCCCTCGTGCCGTAGACCCCGAAACGCGCAAAGCGCAAATCCTCACGGCCGCTCTCGCCGTGTTCGCCCAAAAAGGGTTCCACGGAGCCAGCATGAACGACATTGTGGCCGCCGCTGGCCTGAGCAAAGGGGGGGTCTATTGGCACTTCGAGAGCAAGGAAAGCATCATCATGGCCATTTTGGCGGCCATGTTTGAGCGGGATACGCAAGCAATGCTCGCCCTCGCTGGGGGCGATGGCACGGCCGCCAGCAAAATTCGCGCCATTCTCGCCCACAGCACGGCCGAACTCACCACCCAAGCCGACCTATTGCCCATCATTTACGAGTTTTATGCCTTGGCTACCCGCCAGCCCGAGGTACGCGCCTTTTTACAGGGCTACTTCGAGCAATACGCGGCCGTCCTCACCCAATTGGTGGCCAAGGGCGTGGCGGCGGGCGAATTGGCCACGGCCGAACCCGCCACCCTCGCCCACGCCCTCATGGCTCAATTTGAGGGTCAACTTATCCTCGCCACCCTCACCCAGCAAACGGCCGACTTCGCCCCCAACACCCAAGCGGCCATAGATTGGCTGTTAGAAGCCATAAGCCGTAAGCCATAAGCCATCAGCTACCAACCTCTCCCCCGCTCCTCTGCCCCCCCTCTTGCTCCCTCCCCTCCCCCTCCCCCCTACGGCCGCCACGGGTACTTCTCAAAATCAGGTTCGCGCTTCTCCAAGAACGAATTCTTACCCTCCGTGCCCTCTTCGGTCATGTAAAAGAGCATGGTTGAGTCGCCCGCGAGTACCTGCAACCCCGTTTGGCCGTCCATATCGGCGTTCATAGCCGCCTTCAGGAAGCGAATGGCCAGCGGCGATTTCTTGAGGATTTCCTGCGCCCATTCCACCCCTTCCCGCTCCAAATCTTCCACCGTGGGCAGAACTTTGTTGACCAAACCCATCTCCAACGCCTCTTGCGCGTTGTATTGGCGGCACAAATACCAAATTTCCCGCGCCTTCTTCTGCCCCACAATCCGCGCCAACGTAGCCGAGCCATAGCCCGCATCAAAACTGCCCACAATCGGCCCTGTTTGGCCAAACACCGCGTTCTCGCTGGCCAAACTCAGGTCGCAGACGACGTGTAGCACATGGCCGCCGCCGATGGCATAGCCATTGACCAAGGCAATGACCACCTTGGGCATGGTGCGAATAATCCGTTGCAACTCGAGAACATTGAGGCGCGGCACGCCGTCATCCCCCACATAACCCGCATGGCCGCGCACACTTTGGTCGCCGCCTGCGCAAAAGGCGTGTACGCCATCTTTGGGGGAGGGGCCGTTGCCTGTCAGCAAAATGACCCCCACTTCTTGGTCCATCCACACATGGCGGAACGCATCAATCATCTCGTTAATGGTTTGCGGCCGAAACGCATTCCGAATCTCTGGCCGATTAAACGCAATCCGCGCCATCCCGCCCGATTTTTGGTAGGTGATGTCGCCATATTCTTTGACAGTTGTCCAATTAGTCATGGTTTCTCCTAGAGCTAGTGGTTAGTGGGGAGTGGTTAGTGGCTCACACCCCACACTTTTTACTTTTCACTTTTTACCTTTCACAGCTTCCAACACCCGTGTCACAACGCCCCGCCGCAGTTGTTCATCTTCGACGCTATTCGTGCAGTTCGATGAGGCGCGGCCGTTGCCAGCCGTTTGCGGCCGTCAGCGCGGCCGTCACCCCCGCCACATCGGGCACGGGCACATATTCTAACCCATACAGTGCCGCCGCGTGGGAAAAATTAAGGTTGTGGGGGGTAATGAACAGCCGATTGAACGCTTGTTCATCGTACACGGCCGCCACGGGCAAGCGCTGGAAAATCCCACCGCCATTGTTGTTCAGCAACAAAATGGTCAGGTTGTGGATTTGGTTGTGCTGGATGGCCAACAGGCCGTTCAGGTCGTGGTAAAAGGTGATGTCGCCTGTGATGAGCAGGGTGGGGCGGCTGGGGTCGGCCGAGGCCACCCCGAGAGCGGTACTCGTGTTGCCATCAATACCGCTCGCTCCCCGGTTGCCAAACACGCGCAATGGTTTGGGGCTGGGCTGGCCAAATTGGTCCAAATGGCGGATGGGCAAGCTGTTGCCCATGACCAAATTTGCCCCCGCTGGCAAGGCCTGCACGGCCGCCCACACGGCCGCCGCATCGCTCGTCACCCCCGCAAAAGCGTCGTTCACCACCTCCCACGTCACCTGTTCATTGCGGAATGCGGAATGCGGATTGCTGACTGGCTGGCTAGCTGACTAGCTGACAAGCTAACTGGCTGACTAGCTGACAAGCTGACAAGCTGACTCGCTAACGCCTCACACGCCGCCACCTCATCCGCTTCCCAAAAGTGCGTCGTTTGGTGGGCATCGTCCGCCCATTGGCCATTACCACGCACATGCAGGCGCACCTCTGGGCGAATACGCTCGAGGTAGGCGTTGAGCCATTTGCTGGTCGGCACTTGCCCAAAACGGATAACGATTTCAGGCTCAGGCCAATCGGGGTCACTATCGCGCCCCAAAAAGCTCTCATAGCCGCCGAGGACGGCCGTCTCCGCCACCCACTCCCCCCAGCGCACCCCCGAAAGCGGGTCGGCCAAAATGGGATAGCCCGTGGCGCGGGAGAGCTTGGCCACCGCCTGCGGAAACTCCCCGCCGGGGCAACGGGGGCCGCAGATGATGAGGCCGCTGGTGGGAATTGAGATTGTGAGTGAATTGTGAATGCGGAATGCGGAAGTGGGGAATGCGGAATGCTGCTCCCCTGCTCCCTCCCTCCCTCCGCCCTTCTGCTCCTCTGCCCCTCTGCGAAATTCCCCTCCAGCGGTTTGCGGAACGGAAAATTAACCTGCACAGGCCCTTTCGGCCGCCCGTTGGCGGTGGCGTAGGCGCGGGCGGCCGTGGTGGCCACATGGCGCACGGCCGCTGGGGGAGCTTCGTCATGCGGCACGCCCATATCCACCGCCCAGAGCACGTTGTCGCCGTACATTTTCACTTGGTCAATGGTCTGGTTGGCGCCACTGTGGCGCAACTCGGGCGGGCGGTCGGCCGTGAGCAGGAGCAACGGCACATGCGACATTTTCGCTTCGATGAGGGCGGGGTAAAAATTGGCGGCGGCCGTGCCCGAGGTGCAAACGACGGCCACGGGCTTATCGGTGGCCAAGGCACGGCCGAGCGCAAAAAAGGCGGCACTGCGCTCGTCTAAATGCACCGTTATGTCAATTTCAGGATGGGCGGCGAAGGCCAGCACCAGCGGGGTGGAGCGGGAGCCGGGAGCGATGCACACGGCCGTTAATCCAGCCTGCACCAGCGCATCTACAAACAAATTAGCCCAGCGAACAGCGGGAGGAGTGGGATTAGACATAGGGAACTGTTGTTAATAGGTTCGCACGGCCGAGGGTTGGCCGTAGAGCCACCAGTAACTGGCTTGGGGATAGGCGGGTTGCCATTCGGCAGGCCAGATAAACTCGCCATCATCCCACACCCCGCGCAAGCCCGTATCGAGCAAAGCCAACCGCTCGGGGATGGTGGGGTCGAGTTGGTAGGGTGGCGTGGCCAGCATCTGGATGAGTTGGGAAAGCATGGCGCGGGGTTCAGCGGCCGTGGGATAATAGGAAGCATGGGCACGGCCGTCGCGCCGCAAATCTCGAATTGTCTCCTCCCACTGGCGCAAACGGGCGTGGCACTCCTGCGTCGCTCGCTCCTCAGAGCGGACAATGGCTTCGTCCACGGCCGCCTTATACTGCGCCACCGCCTGCGCCATTTCGGCTTGCTCGGCAGGGGTGAGGAGCGCTTGCAGAGCCAACAAGCGGTGCTGGCGCATCAAATAGCCGCCCAAGGTGAGCTTGGGCACACGGCCGCTGGTCTTGCCAAACAACGCATCGGCCCGCAAATAATCAGCCATTCCCTCCGCCATCACGGTTAAAACGTGTAAATCTGCTTGTAATTTAGACATGGTGTGGTTATTTTAGCGGTCAGCATCGAGCTGTGGCAACGACCCACTTACTAATGGGTGTGTTTCATCGGGGCCCGTAGGTAGGCCACTACCTCGGCCTAATCACGGTGAACCACTAATCACTCTCACCCCCTCCCATGCGTCGTATTGTACTTCTTTTTGCCCTCCTCGCCGGCTTGATGGGTGGCGGCTCGTTCACGGCCGCCCAAGCCCAAACCACGCCGCCCGTTATCGCCTCGCTCCAAGTGGAGCTATGGCCCGACTATGACCAGCCCGCCATATTGGTCTTGCTCACGGCCGTGCTCACCCCCGACACCCCTCTGCCCGCGACGATGACCCTGCCCCTGCCGCCCGAGGCCGATTTGCATGTCGTGGCGCGGCTAAATGCCAGCGGCCAATTGGTAGACGATGTGATCTATACCTTGGTGGATGGGCAACTGACCTTTACGATTGCCAACCCCGGCTTTCGGGTGGAGTATTACCTGCCCCACGGCGACACGGCCGACCAGCGCGACTTCACATGGGCATGGGCAACCCCCTTTGCTGTCGAGCAACTGCTCATCACTGTGCAAGAGCCATTGGCGGCCGAGGGGTTCCAACTGGACCAAACGGCCGAGGGAACCCGCACCAACAGCGATGGGTTGCGCTACCACGATTTGCCCGCCCGCGCCGTGTTGGCGGGCGAAACCATCGCCGTGCAAATGAGCTACACCTTGCCCAACGGCCAGCTTTCGCGCTTGCCCGCTGGGGTGGCTCCTGCCAGTTCTGCGCCCACGGCCGAACCCTCCTTCTGGCAAAGCAACTGGCCGCTCATGGTGCTGGGCACGTTTACGCTCATCCTCTCCCTGCTTCTCATCCGCCAAGGGTTGCAAGAACGCACCCGCAAACGGCCGCTGAAGCCCCGCCCCACACCCACCACCACCAAATCCCCCGCCAGCTTTTGCACCCAATGCGGCCACCCCCTCCCCCCCAAAGCCCAATTCTGCCCCTCTTGTGGCCATAAGGTGTAATTGGTAATTCGTCACTCGCAACCCAATCCGCAATCCCCATTCCGCATTCCGCAATCCCATGTCTTGGCTCAAAACATACCCCACCCTCATCAAAGCGTATTGGGCGCGAGCGTTGCAATACCGCGCTCAAATCCTCGTTTGGGTGCTTTCGTCCAGCCTGCCGCTGGTAATGATGATGGTCTGGTTGACCATCGCCGAACAACAGGCGGATGGCACTGTCAATGGCTTCGGCCGTGCGGATTTCATCCGCTACTTCTTGGCCATCACCTTCATGCGCCGCATGACGGGGGTGTGGTTTATTTGGGATTTGGATCGGGACATTCGCCTCGGCGCACTGTCCGCCCATCTGCTACGGCCGCTAAACCCCCTGCACCATTACTTTGTCCGCACCGTCATCGCCATTCGCCCTGTCCAATTCCTCATCATCGCCCCACCCGTGGCGCTGGCCGTGTGGCTGACAGGGGTGCAATATGATTGGGGGGTGGGGACACTATTGCTCATGTTTGCGGCCGCGTTTTGCGCCAGCCTCGTCGAATTTTTCGCCCAAGCGGTGATTGGTATGTTGGCTTTTTGGATGACCCAAGCCACCTCGGTGGCCGAAGGGTGGTTCTTCATCCGCTCCCTCTTCTCGGGCTGGATTATCCCCTTGGCCATGTTCCCCGAGGTGATGCAGGGTTATTTCACCTACCTGCCCTTCCGGTACATGCTCTCCTTCCCCGTCGAAATTATTATGGGGGGGGCGACCACGGCCGATATTGCCCTCGGCTTCGCCGTTCAGTGGGTATGGATTCTGCTCTTCTTCGCCCTATACCGCCTCCTCTGGCGCAACGGCCTCAAACAATACAGCGCCGTTGGTGCGTAAAGGGAAGTTATTGGTTACTGGTTACTGGTTATTCGTCCCTCGTCCCTCGTCCTTCGTCCCTTCCCTATGAAACACCTTCGCCTGCTGGGTACATTTTACAAAGCGGCCGTGCTCACGGCTCTCGAGTACCGCGCCAATTTTGTGGTCAGCCTTGGCCTCAGCCTGATTAGCGTGGGCTGGTCGGTGGCGGCGGCGGCCGTCTTCTACCAACACACCGACAGCATCGGCGATTGGGAATTCGAGCAACTGCTCATCGTTTTGGGGCTGTTCGTCACCTTTTTGGGGCTGGTAGATGCCCTGCTCTACCCCAACGTCAAAGAAATCATCGAACACATTCGCACGGGCACGATGGATTTTATCCTGCTCAAGCCGCTCAATTCCCAGTTCCACGTCTCCTTGCGCGTCATCAATGTCTGGAAATTGGCCGATGTGTTCATGGGGCTGGGGCTGACCCTGTACGCCATCAATTTGCTGGAAACGGCTCCCACTGCTGGGCAAATCGCCCTCTTTTTGGGCTTGTGCCTCTGCGCGTGCCTCATCCTCTATGCGCTGGTCATGTTCCTCGTCACCAGCGCCTTTTGGTTTGTGGATTTAGACAATGTCATGGAGTTGCTCTTCACCTTTTTCGAGGCGGGGCGGTTCCCTGTCAACATCTTCCCCCCGTGGCTCCGCATCACCCTGACCTTTGTGGTTCCTGTGGCCTTTATTACGACAGTGCCCGCCTCGGCCGTTATCGGCCGTGTGGATGGCTGGTTGGTGCTGTATGCGGCCGTGGTCACGGCCGTCCTCTTCGCGGGGTGCATCGCCTTCTGGCGTTACGCCGTTCGCCACTACAGCAGTGCTAGTTCGTAGGGGAGTTACTGGTTACTGGTTATTGGTGGTGTGGCGTTGCAAGTCGGCCGCGCCCACCTCGCCCACCCCCTCCAGCCTTTCCCACACCTCGTATAACAACCATTCGGCCGCCCGCAAATCGGGCGCGAAACGGCCGTGGAGCCACCCCACCCCCTCGGCCGACAGCGTGGCACGGGGCACATCTGGCAAAGCGAAGTAAGCCAACTTCGCTTGCAACACGGCCGACCAATGTTCGGCCGTGTGCCCCTCATCCACATTCAGTGTGGCCATCTCCCCCAGCCAGCGGCGCATGTCCACATGGCTGGTGCAAACCAAACGGCCGCCCCCCCGCATCCAGCGGCGCACCCGCCAGCGGGCAACCCTGCTCAACCGTTGCGCCTCATCCAAAACGAACAGTCGCACCCCACCCAACTTGGTTTTTAAGCAAGGGTCTTCTATGGGCAAATGCTCGTACACAGGTTCCAGCCCCTCTGCCCGCCATGCGGCCATCAGCAAGAGCAAACTGCTGGTTTTGCCCGCGCCTTCGCTCCCCAGCAGTTGGATGTGCCCCGTGTGGGCGAGCAACGGCTGAACGGCCGTTGGCCAAACCCCCACGGCCGTCCACTGCTCCGTCGTCAGCGTCATAAAAGGGTTGGAGCGGTAGCCAAGGTGGTGGGAGCGCATGGGGCGTGGGCAATCGTGGTATTATCCGAGCAGAGGAGCAGAGGAGCAGAGGAGCAGAGGAGTAAGAGAGTAAGAGACTGAGAGACTGAGAGACTGAAAGACTGAAAGACTGACCGACTACCAATGACCAATTACGCCATTGAAACCAACCAACTCACCAAAACATTCCCCGTCGAAGGGCGAAGCAAACCGCGCACGGCCGTGCAAGCTGTCAGTTTGACCATCCCCCAAGGGGAATTGTTTGGCTTGCTGGGGCCAAACGGAGCGGGCAAAACAACCCTCACCAAAATGCTCTGCACGCTTATCTTGCCCACCAGCGGCCGAGCCATGATAGCGGGCTACCCTCTCGAGAACGAGGAGCCATTCGGGCGGCCGTGGGGCTGGCCGTGGCCGACGAGCGCAGTTTTTATTGGCGGCTGACGGGGGAGCAAAATTTGCGCTTCTTCGCCGCCCTGCACGGGCTGTTCGGCCGGGCGGAGCAAGTACGGGTGGAGGCGGTGCTGGCGGCCGTGGATTTGCTCCCCCACGCCCAGCAACGATTTGGAACCTACTCCAGCGGCCAAAAACAGCGGTTGGCCATCGGCCGTGCCCTGCTCCACCAGCCGCGCCTCCTCTTTTTAGATGAGCCAACGCGCAGTTTAGACCCCACCGCCACGGCCAATCTTCATGAACTCATCCGCCAGTTGCAAGCGCAACAGGGGCTAACCGTCTTTCTCATTACCCATGATTTGGCGGAGGCGGAAAAATTATGCCAGCGGGTGGCGGTGATGCACCACGGCCGTGTCCAAACGGTGGGCGACCCCGCCCTTTTGCGCCGCCAATTGGCCCAACAGTTGCACTATGTCGTGCGGGTGGGGCCAATTACGGCCGCCCAACTCCCCCCGTGGCCCGCCCACCTGCCCCCCCTCCACGCCACCACCCCCGCCGAGGGAGATGTGCTTCTGGCGTTTCAGGCGGGGGAGCGGGATGGGCAACTAGCGGCCGTGCTAGACCACCTGCGCCACCACCAACTCCCCATCTTGGCCATCGAAGGCACCACACCCACCTTAGAAGAAGTCTTCCAACACTTCACAGCGGCGTAGGCGTTATTCGTTATTGGTTATTCGTTATTGGGGTGTTGGTTCGACTAACCAATAACCAGTAACGAATAACCAGTAACCAATCACCTACTTTATCGCCCTAAACAGCGTGGTCATCCTCGCCCATGCATCGGCCGCCGCTGTGGCATCGTAAATGGGGCGGGTGTCGTTGAAGAAGGCGTGATGGGCGTTGGGGTAGACAATCGTCTCGTGCTTTACCCCTGCGTTATCCATTTGCGCCGCCCGTGCCTCGGCCACGGCCGGGGAAACCCCTTGGTCGAGTTCGCCAAAAATGGCCAGCACGGGGATGTTGATTTGGGCGACTTGCTCGTCGCTCATTTCGGGGCCGCCGCCATAGAAAGGCACGGCCGCGCCCAAGCCGCTCAACCGCGCCGCGCCGTGCCATGTCAGGCCGCCGCCCATGCAAAAGCCCGTTAGCCCCACCGTTTCGGTGCTGGTAGCGGGCTGAGCCAAGACGGCATCCACGGCCGCCTGAATCACATTCAGCGCCCCTTGCCAATGCTCGCGCACACTCATGGCCAACTTGCGGGCTTCGTCTGGCTCGCTGGCCACTTCGCCATAATACAAATCGGGGGCAATGGCCACAAAGCCAGCGCGGGCAAACCGCTCGGCAATGCTTTTGATGTGGCCATCCAGCCCCCACCATTCTTGAATGACGACCACGCCGGGATAACGGCCGTCGCCTTGCGGCCGTGCCAAATAGCCGCCTGTGGTGCGGCCGTCGGCCGTCAAATCTACCATTTCAGTGATAATTTCGTGCATGGGAAACTCCTTGGGGGAAAGAGAAGAGAGAAAAGAGAAGAGAGGGGTGTATAGGTGTACTGGTATAGGGGTTTATTTTAATACACCTCTACACCAATAGACTCATAAACCACTCAAAAGCTCCCAATGGCTTCAATCAGCGTTTCGGGGGCTTCCCAGTTTAACATGTGGCCGCGCTCGGGAACCCAGATGTTACGGCCGTTGGGGATTTCCCGCCCCATTGTTTCGGAGTGCCAGCGGGGGGTGGTGCTGTCTTTTTCGCCACAAATCACTATGGTGGGCAGGCTGATTTCGTGTAAGCGGCCGTAAAGCTCGTTTCCGCCAAGCGGCGCAAGAGCGGGAGGAGTTGTTGGTGGTCTTGCGCCTGAAACTCATCCAAAAAGACCTGAATGGCGGCCGAAGATGGCTCCTTGCCATAAATCGAAGCACCAAAAGGGTAGCCCAGCAATTCGGTGGTGCAAACCCATGTCATAATGCCCGCTTGGATGAGGGGGATTTGGGCTTTGTTTTGGGGCGCATCCTTCACCGCATCGCCAGCTAAGCTGGCAAAAAGGACGAGACCGCGCAGGCGTGCGGCCGTTTCGGGGTGGGTGAGCAGGGTGGCAATGGCCAGATAGCCACCCGTGGAGTGGCCAACCAAAATCCCATCCTGCACATCATAATGCTCCAGAACCGCTTTGTAATCCCCCGCCACAACTTCGGGTTCAATCCCGTCGCGCCCAATGGTGGATTGGCCGTGGCCGCGCCAATCGAACATGATCACGCGATACCCCTTGCCCACCAGTAGTTCCGACACCACATTCCACTCTTTGAGCGACACCCCATACCCATGCGCCAGCACAATGGTTGGCCCTTTGCCCGCTACCACTGTGCGGATACGGGTTCCGTCGGGGCGGTCAATAAACGCCGTTTGCCCCACAGGGTCTTGGGAAAGCCGCGCATACGCATAGCGGTTGGGGTTCCGCTTAATTTTAGCCACATTCAACTGGGCAAGGGCGTAAATACCCCCGACCACGGCACCAAGCCACCATAATTTTCGCATATTGCCTCCGAGGGGAGAGTAAGGGAGTAAGAGATGGGGCATTATAGCAGATGATGGAGATGGGGAGCGGAGGGGGAGGAGGAGCAGGGGCAGGGGAGCAGAGGAGAAGACAGAATGACAAACCTAACCACTAACCCCTTTTCCGGACGCGCAAGATGGCTATTTTGGTGCTGTGGTTAAATGGGGTGGGGTCGGTGATGGGTGCGGTGTGGCGGGTATGGGGGTAGCCCGTGCAATCTTCGGGCACGGGGATGTGCCCTTCGAGGGTGAGGTAGCCATCGGCGCAGAGGGCTTGGAGCGCGGCCGTATACGCCTCGCCGCTCACAAACAAGGCGTTGTTGATGGCCACAATGCGGCCGTTATCGCGCACCAACGGCCGAATCTTGTTGATAAGCCGCCCCACATTGCTGGCCAAATCCACAGTGCCGTGGCTGGTGGTGGCAAAAAAGGGCGGGTCGAGCAGAACACAATCAAACTGTTCCCCTGTGCGGTTGAGTTTGGTGAGGGCGGGCCAAAAATCGGCCGCTACAAACTCTGCTTTGCGAATGGGGAAGCCATTGAGCGTGTACGATGTTTTGGCGACGTTGAGAAATTGCTTGTTCAGGTCGAGTTGAATGACCTGTGTGGCTCCCCCTGCCACGGCCGCTACCCCCAAACTGCCCGTGTAAGCAAACGTGTTCAGCACCCGCAAACCCGCCATTTCGTCTATCAGCCAGCGGCGCAACAGGCGCGTATCCAAGTAAAAACTGGCATCGCGGTTCATCTGCAACTCGAGGGCGTAGCGGATGCCGTGTTCGCGCACCCAACGGCCGCTGGCCGCCCCGTGGGTGAGCAGGCCGCGCTTGGCCTCGGCCGTGGCTCCGTGGCGGTGCTTCACCAGCACCGCCTCCAGCCAAGGCCACTGCGCCAGCCAGTGGCTCTGCACGGCCGCCAGCAACGCTTCCCCCGCCTCGGGTGGGTCGGCGTAGTTGTGCAGGAGCAGGGTGCGGCCGTATAAATCAATGACCAGTTCGGGGCAACCCTCGGCAAAGCCATTGAAAAGGCGCACGGCCGTTTCGTGCCGCTCATCCAAGAGGAGAGCGCGGGCAGAAACGGCCGTGTTTATGATATTCAATAAGTTAGGCATGGCTTGGTGAGGACGTGTCGTGGCGCAAACTATTGCGCCACGGCATGTCCCACTAGACCGCCTCCCCTTTCATCAAAGTTCCCCCCACTGGCAGATAATCATACCCCTTGGCCACCAACGCCTCGTAGTCTGGAATCATCCGTCGCGCATCCATAACCAAATAAGGGGCGGGCACGGTTTGCATAATCGTGCGCGAGAGGCCGCGAAACTCTTCCCAATCGGTGGAAATATAGACGGCATCGCTCCCCGCCAACGCCTCGGCCGGGGATTCGTGGTAGCTGATGCGCTCGAAGAGGGAGTTTTTGTCGGGGTGGAACCAATGGCTTTGGGCCACATCCATCGCCAGTGGGTCGTAGGCGCGAATGTGGGCCACGCCACGGCCGAGCAAGCTCTCGACAGCTTTTAAGGCGGCCGAATCGCGCATGTCATTGGTGCGTTTCTTAAAGGCCAGTCCCAAAATGGTAATGGTCTTGTTGTTAAAGCTAAAGCCTGCCTCATGCACGGCACGGTCAAAAATGTATTGCTTTTGGTATTCGTTAATCCCGTATACCGCTTGGAGCAAATCGGTGGGTTGGCCAGCCCGCTTAAATTGGTAGATAAGCGACTGAATGTCTTTGCCAAAACAGCTTCCGCCCGCGCCGTTGCTGACATAGGAACCCCATTTGCTGATGCGGGAATCGGCCGTGACCCCCACTTTCAAGTCTTCCATGAGAATGTTGGGGAATGTTTCGGCCAGCCGTGCCCCCACCCCATTCCAATAGGAGATGTAGGTCAGCAGGAGGGAGTTGGCCATGTATTTGATGGCCTCGGCCGTTTCGGGGGTCGTCTCCACATAGGCAATGCGCACATGGTTGACAAATTGGGAGTAGACCCGGCGCAAAAGTTGGAAATCTTCGGCGTTATCCGCTCCCACCACGACGCGGTCAGGATGGCGCGAGCCTTCGATGGCACTCCCTTGCGCCAAAAACTCGGGGTTGGAGGCCACCCCAAAGTTTTCCACGCCATGCTCGTTGAGGATGCTCTCCATGAGCCGCGCCGTGCCGATGGGCACTGTGCTTTTGTTGACGATGACGACGCGGCTTTTCTCTTGCCGCTTGGCCAGCAGTTCGCCAAGGGTGTGCGCGGCCGTGGTCACATAGCTCAAATCGGTCGAGCCATCCCGCTGGGGCGGGGTATTCAGGCACATGAAGACGACATCCACCCCTTCAATGACCTCGGCCAAGTTGGTGGTGAAGGAGAGGTAACGGCCGCTGGTTTTGCTCATGGCCGAAACCAGCCCCGGCTCGTTCACATACCGCTCAATCGCCTCCCGCTCGCCCGAGCGGTACGCTTCAATGCGCTTTTCATCAATGTCATAAGCGATGACTTCGTGTCCATATTCGGAACAAACGGCCGCGTGGGGCAACCCCACAAAGCCTGTTCCAACGACAATAATTTTCATGTTGGGAAATCTCCTTTTTAGCTGGTCAGTCTGTCAGCTCGTCAGCCTGTCAGCTTTGGTTGTTGGTAAATGTTAGGTTGAGTTTTACACGCCTTAGCTTGCTTTTGGCGTAACGGCTGTTTAAAGAGGTTCAATCATTCGCACTGACTGAGGGCGGGGCATTGAAAGGCGTTTATCGGCCCGCCCCCACGCCTAATTTTTCGCCGCCAGTAAAAACTATCGTAAGCGGATGCTCGTTGCAGGCGGTGCGACCATGTCCATGCTCTCATTGCCAATTGCTCATCGGGTTCAATTAGTTGAATCCCAAGCTGAAAAGCAAAACGCATACTTCTTTGGCTATCTTCCCAACTCAATTGCTTGAAATGAGCCATTTTCGTAAATGTCGAAGCAACTTCATACAGCCATAATGTTGGTGCACATAGTTGCTGACCCGCCTCTTTCCATTGAGTCATTAAATCGGTATATCGTTGTTGTTCCTCGCTGGGCATGGTGGCTCGAATCGTGAAACTGGTATCCAAAAAGTCATGTCGCTCCTCTCGCAAAGTTTCATTTCCTCCCCACAGGCAAGGCACTCCTCCCCGGCAGTTCCCCGGCGGTTTTCGGCCACCATGTTCCCACGGGGTTCGCTTCGTTTTCTTGGATGCGCTCATAGTCACGCTGACGATAACGGCGGGCCCGCTAAAACGTGCCAGATGATGTCCAGCTTGGTCAACGGTTAGTTGTAATTCTTTCATTTCAATTTACCTCCACCAACCGATTTTCATGGCCATAGTATACGCCGAAAACCCGACTCCTTACCGCCTTTCACTTCTCACTTTTTATTTTTCACCCCGCCCATCCCCCCGCTCTTTCCCCATCAACTTGCCCACCTCCCGCCCCATGCGCACGGCAAAATTGGTACCCCTATCCCACGGGTACACTTGGCTCATGCTGGCGCAATACAGCCCTTGCAAGGGCGTTTGCAAATCGGGGATGGCTTGGGAATGGTTGACAAACGGCACGGGCTGGGCGTAGCTGGTGCGGAACAGCCATGTTTTGCGCACCCAATCCCTGTTGAAGTTGGGATTGAATTTAATCAGTTTGGAGAGGAATAGCTCTTCGATTTCCGCTTGGCTCATCTGGAAATAGGCGTGGTCGGCCGGGACATAATCGCCCAAGTAGAGCAGGTGGTCGCCCCCGTAAAATTTCTTATCCACAAAGTTGGTGTGTTCCACCAAGGCCAAAAAGGGGATTTCGTTCTCCTCTTTGTTGGGCGATTGGGCGGGCAAGTTCAGCCAATAGGTGTTTTTCATCAGCGGCCAGCGCAGGGCGACGACGAGGACGAGGGCGCCGATGCTCTTGAGGTTGGCCAGTTGTTGGGCGTATTCGGCCGCATCCCGCGCCAACTGCGGCGCAATTTTTAAGGTGAGTTGGGGGGAGGTGGTCAGCAGGCATTGGTCGAAGGGGCCTTGTTCCCCCTCGGCCGTGGTTACAAACCAACGGCCGCCCACCTGCTCCACCTTGGCCACAGGCGTGTTGTAGACGATTTTCGCCCCGCGCCGCTCGACAGTGCTGGCCAACCGCTCCACAAAGGTGTTAAACCCACCCTCGAAATAACCCAGCCGAAAGGTGCGGGCGTGGAGCCGCGCCCACATCCACGACATGGGCACTTGGTCGTAGTAATGGCCAAATTTGTTAATCAGGGCGGGCTTCCATGTGGATTCGTAGATTTTGGTGCCGTACCAGCGGCGCATCCACTCATCGGCCGTGCGCTTTTCGAGGGTGCGCCACGGCCGTGTAAAGCGCAAAAACGCCCCCCACCATCCCAAAACGCATCACATTCCAAAAGTTAAAGGCGGGGAATTTGAACCACGCCCCCACCGAATCGAACGGCACAATTTGACCTTCGTAATAAACCGAGGTGATGGGGCGCGGAAAAAACAGTTGCTCTTTAAGCCCCAACTCATTCACAAGGGTGATGATGTCTTTATCGGATTGGAACAGGTGGTGGTAAAAATGCTCGAGTGACCACTCCCATTTGTCGTCGCGGAAGCCGCCAGCTACCCCGCCAGCCGCGCCGCTGGCCTCAAAAATGGTCACATCATGGCCGACCTCGGCCAAATCATAAGCGGCCGAAAGGCCTGTCATGCCTGCGCCAACAATGGCGATGCGTTTGCGGGGATTTATCATGGGAGTGATGAGTGGTTTGTGTGTAGGGGCAACCCTTGTGGTTGCCTAGTTTTTAGGGCAACCACAAGGGTTGCCCCTACTATTTGTCTTGTATTTCTACCGCACGGCCGAAATCCGACCAACCCAGCCCCTCGCGGAGCATGTAATACGCCCCCAGCAGGGTGATGGGCAACCAGAGGGCGGCGTGCAAAACGAGGGTGTAAGCGGTGGCCACGGGACGCGCCACCCCATACAGGGCGAGCACTTCAATGCCCGGTGTATCGAATGTGCCCACGTAGCCGGGGGCGGAGGGCAAAGTAGTGGCTAAGTTTACCACGCCATTCATCAACATGAGGGCGAAAAAGGTCACCTCGGCCGTGCCAAAATCGAAGGCGTGCATCACAAACCAATACTTCACCGTCTCCAACAGCCAAATCAGCACCGAGGTGAAGAAAATCATGAGCACGTTGCGGAAACTGCGCAGGCTGACGAGACCCGTCAGGAAACGGCCGATGAAATCGCGCACGGCCGTGCCCACCTTCTCGGGCAACAGCCGTGTCGCCAGCCAATCCACCACCCGCTCCATCTGGGCGGGAAAAGCGGCCAAGGCGAAGAAAGATTATCATGGCCCCGAAAAAGGCCAAACTGGCCATCACCACAAGGGCACGGTAGTTATCGGGCAGGGGGAAAAAGGGCAGGGCAATGAAGACAAACATCAGCATGACCAAGCCATCAAAGACCCGCTCGACGATGACCGTGGCCAAACTGGCACTGACCGACACCCCCTCCCGCCGCCGCAACACATACGCCCGCAACAGCTCGCCCGCCCGAAAAGGGTAGATGTTGTTGCCCATGTAGCCGATGACGACCACGGGAAACAGGCGCGAGACGGGAATGTGCTTGAGCGGCCTCAGCATGTAATCCCAACGCCACGTCCGCACCCACACCCCCACAAAATAGACGGCCACACTGGGAATCAGCCACCAATAGTTGGCCGAACGCATGTCCGCCCACACCTCGGCCAACTTGAGACCCCGCAGAGCCACCCACAAAAAAAGGGCACTGATGGCAATGCCCAGAATTAACTTCCAGTAACGTTTCATAATCAAGGAACAATGAACAAGGAACAATGAACAAGCCAGAGCGTCTGAGCCAATTTGCTCATTGCTCATTGTTCATTGATGGCTGGGATTTTAGCACATAGACCCTTGGCACGCGGGTGTTGATGTTGGTCAGGATTTCGTAGGGGATGGTGTTGGCCCACTCGGCCAACTCTTCAAAGGTGATGGTTTCTGCGCCCGATTGACCAACGAGGATGACTTCGTCGCCGTTGTAGGCACTCTCCCAACCGATGTTGACCATGAGTTGATCCATGCAGATGCGGCCGATGACAGGATAGCGTCGGCCGTGAATCAGCACCTGCGCCTTGTTGGACAGGGCGCGAAAATAGCCATCCCCATACCCTACGGGCACTGTCACCACCCGCACCATCTCCGCGCTCTGCCATGTGGAGCCGTAACTGACAGGATGGCCCGGCTGAACTACCTTAAAATAAACCACCCGCGACTTCCAACTCAGCGCAGGGCGCACAGCCACGGTGCGCTCCGCCTCGGCCGAGGGGTAGACCCCGTAGAGCAAAATCCCCGGCCGCACCATGTCCAAATGTGCCTGCGGCAGTTGCAAAATGCCGCCCGAGTTGGCGATGTGGCGCAGGCGGGGCGGCTCTAATTCGCGCTCGTCATAAAAGCGCAAGGCGGTCATAAATCGGTCTAATTGCAGTTCGGCGTGGCTCAAATCAGCCGCATCCGCGTTGGCAAAATGGGAGTAGACCCCTTCGATGTCGCTGTGCTGACAAGCCACGGCCGCCTCAAACAACTCGTGGGCATTATAGTAATGCACTCCAATGCGCTCCATGCCCGTATCTATTTTCAGGTGGACTTTGGCGCGGAGGTGGAGTTGGGCGGCGGCCGTTTCAATCTGCCCCAATTTTTCCACGGAGGAGGCGGTGAGCGTTAAATCGTTTTGCAAAAAGAGGGGGATTTGGTTATCCAAAATGCCGCCCATCACCAAAATGGGGGTGCGAATGCCCGCTTGGCGCAAGAGCAATCCTTCCTCGAGGTAGGCCACCCCAAAATAGGGCACGCCAATGCTCTCGAGGTGCTGGGCAATGGCCAACAGGCCGTGCCCATACGCATTCGCCTTGAGGATGGGCATGACCAAGGCACGGCCGACGTGCGCTTGGATGGCCTGATAGTTGGCCGTCAGTTGGCCGAGGTTGATTTCGACATGGGTCGGCCGGGTCATGTCGGCCGTGAGGCTGATGGTGGGTTGGTTTATCATCGTTAATCGTTATTCGTTACTGGTGTATTGGTGTATTGGTATATTGGTGTATTGAAATACACGAATATACCACTACACCTCTATACCATTTACACCATCATTACCATGAAATCATCTCTACCGATTTTGGTATACTAGCCTCCCATGCGCATCCTAAAAGAACTTTTCGACAATAATCAGGCTTGGGCGGAGGAGGAAAACGGCCGACCCCGAGTTTTTCCACAAGTTATCCTCGCAACAAGCTCCCAAATACCTGTGGATTGGTTGCTCAGACAGCCGTGTGCCCGCCAACGAAATCGTCGGCCTCGCCCCCGGCGAACTCTTTGTCCACCGCAATGTGGCCAATGTCGTCGTCCACACCGACTTAAATTGCCTCTCGGTTTTGCAATACGCCGTCGAAGTGCTCAAAGTGGAACATATTATCGTTTGTGGCCATTATGGGTGTGGGGGGGTGCAAACGGCTATGGGCAAACAACAACTTGGGCTGATAGACAACTGGTTACGGAATATCAAGGATATTTACCGCAAAAACCAAGACCAACTCGAAGCAGTCGCCGACCACCAAGAGCGGCTCAATTTGTTGTGTGAACTGAATATCGCCGAGCAGGTGTTTAATGTGTGCCACACCACCATTGTGCAAAATGCGTGGCAACGAGGGCAAGAACTCAGCATCCACGGTTGGATTTACAGCATACAGGATGGGATTTTGCGCGACCTCGATTTGTGCATCACCAGCCCCGACCAAATTGCCCTGATTTACCATGTGGATGCCCGCCGCCGTTAACCCACTCCTTACTCTCTGACTCTGACTCTCCCTCTCCTTCCTATGACCCGTCAACAAGTTTCCTCTGGTGCCGAATGGGAGCAAACCGTCGGCTATTCCCGCGCTGTGCGGGTGGGCAATATCATCCATGTGGCGGGAACCACGGCCGTTGGCCCCGACGGCCGTCTCGTCGCCCCCGGCGACCCCTACGCCCAAGCCCAACGCATCTTCGAGATAATCGGGGCCGCCCTTGCCGAACTGGGGGCGGGGTGGGAACACGTCACCCGCACCCGCATTTACCTCGTCAACCCCGAGGATTGGCAAGCCGTCGGCCGTGCCCACGGCGAAATTTTCAGCGAGATTCGCCCCGCCAGCACCATGCTGGCCGTCCGTGCCCTGCTCGTGCCGGAAATGTTGGTGGAGATTGAGGTGGATGCGGTGGTGTAGGGGAAAGGGGTATATTGGTGTATTGGTATATTGGTGTAATCAATGACACTACACGATTACACCATTACACCAATAAACAAATACACCCCTACGCCTGCAGATACGCTTGCAGGGCTTCGATGTTGGCGGGAATCATCTGTGGCTCGCTCTTGGCTTCGCTCATGGCGGTGGCGGGGTCTTTGAGGCCGTGACCAGTGAGGATGCACACGGCCGTTTTGCCCACGGGGTCAATCTCGCCCAGCTCGATTTGCTGTTTCAGCGCGGCCAACCCCGTAGCCGAGGCTGGCTCCACAAAAACCCCCCCTCCACTTTGGCCAGCATGTGCCAGCTCTCCAAAATCTGGGCATCGGTCACGGCCGTAATTAACCCGCCCGACTCATCCAAAGCGGCCAACGCCTGTTGCCAGCGGGCGGGGTTGCCAATGCGGATGGCCGTGGCCAGCGTTTCAGGTTTTTCCACCACCCGCCCCAGCACAATGGGCGCCGAGCCAGCCGCCTGCCCCCAACATCTGTGGCTCCCCCTTGCCATACTGTTTATACCCCATCCAATAGGCACTGATATTGCCCGCATTGCCCACAGGCAAACAGTGCCAATCGGGGGCACGGCCGTCCAATTGGTCCACAATCTCAAACGCGCCTGTCTTTTGCCCTTCCAAACGCCACGGGTTCACCGAATTCACCAGCATGATGGGCTGGTGTTCGACAATTTCGCGCACCATGTTAAGTGCGTCGTCGAACGAGCCATCAATGCTGACCACCTCGGCCCCATAGGCGAGGCAGGCGGCCAATTTGCCGAGGGCAATTTTGCCCTCGGGCACGAGGACGATACAACGCAAGCCGGCGCGGGCGGAGTAGGCGGCGGCGCTGGCGGCCGTGTTGCCTGTGCTGGCGCAAATCACCGCTTGGGCGTTTTCGCGCACAGCTTGGGTGATGGCGGCCGTCATGCCTCTGTCCTTAAACGACCCTGTGGGGTTTAGCCCTTCGTATTTGAGATAGAGTTTGAGACCCGCTTTGGGAGCAATTTGCTCGGCCAAACGGGGCGCGGCAATCAGAGGCGTGTTGCCTTCGTTGAGGGTGATGATGTGGGTCTGCGCATCAAAGGGCAGGTAGTTGAGATATTGTTGGATAACACCGGGCCAAGCCATGGGAACACCTTGTCAATGAGTAATGAACAATGAGCAATGAACAAAAAAGTGGCTGGTCAAATGACGAATGACGAATGACGAATGACCAAATTTGGGAGTTTACGGCGAGTTGTGGACGGCCGCCAACACCCCCGCCACCACGTGGCTGGTGCGTTGCTCGGCTGGTTGCCGTTCATCGCGCAAAATGGTTTGGACGCGAATACCATAGGCGGCATATTCGCGGGCGCACTCACGGCCGAAGCCGACCACGGCCGCTTGGCTGGCGCAAAAAGCGGCTTGCCCTTCCAGCGGGTGCTCCACCCCGGCCGTGCTGGCAATGTGGAGAATCACCCCGCCCCCCCGCGCTTGGTTTTCGTCGGCCATCACTCGGCCGCACAATTGGCTCATAAAAAATGTGCCTTTCAGGTTCACTTCGAGGCACCGCTGGAAATCCCACTCATCCATTTTGAGAATGGTGGCGGTGGGGGTGACGGCCGCGTTGCAGACCAACACGTCGAGTTGCCCCCACGCCTCGCGGGTCGCTTCGATAACTTTGACGCATTGGAATTTGTTGGCTACATCGCCTTGTACGGCGAGGGCTTGCCCGCCAGCGGCCGTGATTTCGGCCGCGATTTTGGTTGCGCGGTCGGGGTTGATGTCGTTGACGGCCACGCGCAGACCTGCGGAGGCTAAGGCGCGGGCCACGGCCGCGCCCAGCCCCCGCCCCGCTCCCGTTACAATGGCAACTGGTTGATTCATAGTTGGTTGTTGTTTAGGGTGGAAGTTACAGGTTACAAGTTACAGGTGGTAAGCGACTTGTAACTTGTAACCTGTAACAAAAAAAATACCAATTCCCCAGTTAGCCCTGCTAATCCCCTGTTTCGCGGTTCTCAAATACAACCATACCTTCTTCGTCATACCCATCGCCCCACGCCAAAATTTGTTGGGGCACTACTTCCACGAGCCGCCACTGTATTTCTTTGTCTTGGCTAAAATCAAACTCGTATTTGTTGTAAAAATAGTCGGCCAAAATGGCGATGGCTTTGCGGTCGCTGGCATGGGCTTGCCCTTCGATAACAACCCCTCGTTCTGCATCGGTCAGGGCGAGCGAGACCCCTTGGTTGTGGCGCAAATTCTCGAACTGCTGGCTGTTGGTGGCCACCACAAAATAGAGTTTGTTCTCGAGCCACACAAACCATGTGGGGAACATTTGCGGGTTGTCATCGGGGCGCACGGTGACCAGCCAAATGGTTGCCTCACGGCCGAGCCGCGCCTCGATTGTGCGCCATCTTTCCACATTGCGTCGTCTCATGGGGCTGATTATAGCGAACTCTGTCAGTCTGTCAGTTTGTTAGTCTTTCAGTCGGGCAGTCGTTAGAGCCTGCGCCCTTTCCAGAAGGGGCCGCCTGTAAAGTGCCAGTGGGTGGCTTGGGCGGCGATGCGGGTAAAGAGGAGGACGGAGAGGGGGGTGAACAGGCTTTCGAGGAAGGAGCCGAGGAGGCCACGGCCGAGCCTTACCCCGACCAGCCAGCGATTGAGCAGGGCGAGGCTGATGAGGAGAGCCGCCCATCGGCCGCCACCGAGGAGCAACCACAGCCACGGCCCGATGAACAAAGCCCAATGGAATAAGGTGGAGGCGAAGAGGAGAGCCACGCTTCGGCCGTGCCCTGCGATGATATTCTTGGCGAGGCCATCGCGCACGGTTGGCCAGTTGGTATACATGCGGCAGGCCACGAGTTGATGGCCATCGGCCATGCGCAGGCGTAATTTTGCCCGCTTAATGGCTTTGGCAAGCATCACATCTTCGATGATTTGGTCGCGCACGGCCGTGTGCCCCCCGATTTTGGTATAGGCAAGGCGACGAAAGAGCAAACATTGGCCGTTGGCCGCCGCAAAGGACACGGAGTTGGTGTAATGGACGGGGAGGATGGGCAAATAGCTGAAGATGACAAACGAAATGAGGGGCACAACAAGCCTTTCTGCCCATGTGGGGGTGATTTGGCTGGGCCAGATGGTGAGCAGGTCGGCGCGGGTTTGGGTTTGCAGGGTGAGCAAGGCGGCTACGGCCGTGGGGGCGAGCTGAACGTCCGCATCTAGGAAGAGGAGCAAGTCGCCTGTAGCCGCTTGGCTGAGTTGGTGGCAGGCCCAGTTTTTGCCGAGCCAGCCTTGGGGCAGGGGGGAACCTGTTAGCACCCGTACTCTGGGGTCGCCTTGCGATGCTTGGCGCACGAGTTCGGCCGTGCCATCGGTGGAGCCATCATCTAAGACCAATAGTTCCCAGTGGGTAACTGTTTGGGACAAAACGGCCGTGATGGTTTGGAAAATAACGGCCGCTTCGTTGCGGGCGGGGATGAGAATCGAAAGAGTAGGGCTACTCGGAGGCGGTGGTGCAGGCTCTAGTGAGGGGAAAAAAGGCCAATTGAGCAAACTGGTGAGCAACAGGATGAGCAAGGCCGTGCCGACGAAGCCAGCGTAGAAAGTAAGAAACATGGGGGAGGATGGGGGAGGATGTGGGAGGCAGAGGAGCAGGACAGGGGAGGAGAAGGCTGACAAGACAGCTGACGGCTTGACGGACTACCTCTTATGCGTCCAAAGGATGAGGAGGAGGTGGGTGGCGAGAATGGTGAGGAGAAGGGGGGAGGGGTTGAAGAGGAGGAGGTAGGCGCAGGCGACGGCGAGGGTGGCGAGGATGGCCCACAGTTCGTGTTTGCGCTTGAAGAGCAGGAAGAAGAAGGTGAGGCTGATGAGCATGACGGCCGGGACACGCCACAGTGTCAGCCCTATCCAACTGCCGAGCAGAGCGGCCAGGGCTTTGCCGCCACGGCCGCCTAAAAACGGGCTGAAGGCGTGCCCCAGCCCCGGCGCAAGGGCGATGAGAACCATCCACCAATCGCGCCAGCCCCACAGTTGGTAGG
>JADJSZ010000052.1 GCA_016711405.1 Candidatus Hadersleviella danica
ACCACCAGATAAAGCCGGGTTTGGCTCCCAAAGCGACGGCATCAAACAGGCCGTAGGTGAAACTAGCGGCCAACATTCCCCCAACCCAATCGCCAACACCCTCCTCCGCCCCCTCCGCTCCTCCGCCCCTCTGCGTTTTGCCACCACACGCCACACCATCCACCCCGCCCCCAGCCACAGGGCGATATAAGCGATGGCTCCGGGGAGGCCCAAGTCGAGGGCGGCTTGGAGGATGTGGTTGTGGGCGTGGGCAATGTCTACATCAGGCGAAATGGTGAAGAGGGGGTAGAGGAGGTGGACGATGACGCGAAAGTTGTTCATGCCCATGCCTGTGAAGGGGAAGTCTTGGATGCCGTAGAGGGCGCGGGACCAAATTTCGAGACGGCCGTTTAAGGTGCTGACATTGTCCACAGGATTTGTCTCGAGGACGGCCGCATAACGCCAGAGGAGCCAGCCACCTGCCACGGCCGTAACCAGCCCCCCCCCCAACACCCATTTGCGCCAACGTGGCGCAACGGCCAACCAACCCATCACCCCCAAACCCACGCCAAAACCGAGCAAGCCCCCCCGCGATTGGGTGAGGATGAGCACGGCCGTTGTGCCAGCGGCTGTGAGCCATGCCAGCAGAGCCAGTGGCCAGTTGCCCACCCGCCCCACGGCTAGGGCGATGGCCACGGGAGCCACCCAGAGCAGTACCCCCGCCACTTGGTTGGGGTTGAACAGTTCTGTGCCAAGGGGGAGCAAGGTGGGTAGCTGTTGCAGGTATGTGCCAATGAGGGGAAATTTATAAGTCCACTGGGTTCCGATTAGCCCGAGGGCGATGACCCCCCAGCCGAAGAGCAGGAGCAACCCCACGCCAAGCCAGAGGTGGCGGGGAGAGCGAGCGGCATACGCGGCCGTGGCCCAATAAAAGCCAATCCCCCACACCAGCCCGACCACTTTGCCCAAACTGTGTTGCACGTCGTAGGTGGCCCACAGGCTGACGGCGACCATGCCGAGCATGAGCGAGGGCGAGGAGGAGGAGGAAGCGTTTGGGGCCGTATTTTAGCCGATTTTGGTTGAGGAGGTGGGCGGGGGTGATGAAACGGCCGAGGAGCCGTGCCCGCCATGCGGGGAGCGGGGTGTGGGGCAGGGCATCCTCCCCCCATAATTGTGCCATCAGCCCCGCGACGAATTGCCAGACGGTGGACACCCGCCATGCCCGCGCCCGTTCGGCCACCACCGCCCAATCTGCTCCCACCACATGGGCCAAACGCATCATGTCCACCATGTTGCGCAGGGCGGTGTCGTCAAATTGGTGGTTGATGGCCAAATGGATGGCGGCGTGAAGGAGCGCATCTTCGGGGGCGAGGGTGTGGGTGGCTTGGCCTTGCACGGTGAGGGGGCGTTGGCGGTTCCACACGGCCGTTTTATCGCCCCGCCCTGTGTAGCGCAACCAATAGCCGGGGAAGGTGTCGTCCTGTAAATCTACACTGCCCTTCACCCAATCCCGCACAATGAGTTCCGCTTTGCCATATTTGGTGAGTTTGTAGATGGGCGAGGCCAGATAAACCCCGCCTCTTGCAAGGCGCTCATGGCGGCCGTTAAATCCTCGGTCTGCACCCACACATCCACATCGGCCATGAGGCGCATGTAGGGTTGGGGGTAAGCGGTGTGAGCCACGGCCGCGCCCTTGAGCAACCCATTGGCCACCCCCGCCCCGTTCAGGGCGGCCAGTGTGCGCTGGAGTTCGGTGAGCAAAATGGCGTTTTCGGCCATCGCCGTAAATGCATCCCCCTGCAACGCCTTGGCCAGTGCCGGCCATGCTGTGCGGTACAGATGATGCGCCAGCGGCCCCAATTCATGCCGAATGAGCCAATTGGCCAGTGCTGGCACATCGGCCTGTGCGATGGGTTGCGGTTCGGCCAAGCCCACAAGGGTGCGGAGAAGGGGCTGGGTGGGGAGCATGGGATTTTGGATTGCGGATTTTGGATTGCGGATTGCCTGACGGGCTGACTAGCTGACTGGCTGACCCGCTAACTGATGCTCGGGGATAAGTTGGCGGAGGAGGGTGTGGACGCGCTCGCTGTCATCGTGTTGGGCGCTTTCGATGAGGCTTTCGATGGTGGGGATGTAGGAATTGGCCAGCAGGGTGCTGGCATTTTTAGCGATGAAAATTTTGTGGTGTTCGGTGCGCTGGTACTTTTCGCCTTGGATGAATAGCTCTTCATACAGTTTTTCGCCGGGGCGGATGCCCGAATAGTTAATTTCGATGTCACGGCCGACTTCTAACCCCGAGAGGGTAATCAGGTCGTGCGCCAAATCCACAATTTTGACGGGTTCGCCCATATCGAGGATGAAAATCTCGCCACCACGGCCGATGACGGCCGCTTGCAAAACCAGTTGTACAGCCTCGGGAATCGTCATAAAAAAGCGAATCATCTCGGGGTGGGTGACGGTGACAGGGCCACCAGCGGCGATTTGCTGTTGGAAGGTGAGCACAACGCTCCCGCGACTGCCCAACACATTGCCAAAGCGAACGGCGACATAAGGCAACTCACTTTGTTGTGCGGCATGTAAGACGAGTAATTCGGCCGTGCGCTTGCTGGCCCCCATAATGCTGGTCGGATTGACAGCTTTATCGGTTGAAACCATCACAAATTGTTCTACGCCATAGGTGCGAGCGGCGTGGAGCACATTGCGCGTGCCCAGCACATTGTTGGTAATGGCCTCGCACGGGTTTTGCTCCATGAGGGGCACATGTTTATGGGCGGCGGCGTGGAAGACCACTTGCGGCCGATACTTCTCGAACAACCCTTCGATGCGCTCCCCAAAACGCACATCGGCGATGAGGGGAGTGAGGGGAATATCGGGAGCGAGGCGGCGCAGTTCGTGGGTAATCGTAAAAATGGAGTTTTCGCCGTGGCCGAGCAAGATGAGTTCGGCGGGGGCGCAGGCCAGCACTTGGCGGCACAACTCACTGCCAATGGAGCCGCCCGCGCCTGTGATGAGGACGCGACGGCCGCGCAGGAGATTGTGAACGGCCGAGGTGTCGGTTTGCACAGGTTCGCGGCGGAGCAAATCTTCGATTTGCACTTGGCGCAGTTGGTTGATGGTGACACGGCCGTTGAGCAAATTGTGCAAGGCGGGGATGGTTTGGGTGGCCACCTTGGCCTGCTCGCACATCTGCACAATTTGGCGAATGGTTTGCCCCGAAGCACTGGGCATGGCGATGATGACTTTGGTGAGATTTTGGTCGCGCACCAAGGTGGGAATATCGGCCACCACACCTAAAACGGGTGTGCCGCTAATCGTGACATTTTGCTTGAGTGGGTCATCATCCACAAAACCGACGACGTGCAAGCCGAGTTCGAGGTTGGCTTGTATTTCGCGCAAAATCTTGTTGCCCGCATCGCCTGCCCCAGCGATGAGAACGGCTTCGGTGGGGGAGCGAGTTCCCCAACGCCATTGGGGCGAGGTGGAGGCGCGGACGGCAAGGCGTGGCCCGGCCGTGGCGGCTAACCCAAGGAGGAGATAGAGAAAGGGTACGGAGCGGGGAAAGACGAACTCGGCGGGGTAAATGCCTGCCAAGATGAGGTTGAGAATGCCCGCCAACACGGCCGCCACCGACAGCCCACCCACCAGCAAGGCCAGCTCTTCAATAGAGGCGTAAATCCAATAACGGCCGTAAACCCCCACCCATTTGAAAATGAAGGGGGTGAGGGCGAGGGCACACACACAGTAAAGAATCCAACTTGGCCAAAAGGGGGCGATGTTAAGCCTGTCGAGCCGTAAGACGTAACTAAAATAGACCGCCAGCGGGATGAAGAAGAGGTCGAGGAGGAAGAAGTGGCGGTTGCGGATGCGCTTGAGCATGGGGGAGGGGAGGGGAGCGGAGGAGCAGGGGGGCAGGGGAGAAAGAGAGTAGGAGAGTAAGCGACTGAGAGACTGAAAGACTGACAAGCTGACCCGCTGACTAGCTGACCCGCTGACGGCTAACCGCTTGCGCCACGCGCTCTAAATCGGCGGTGGTGAGGGCGGAGCCAGAGGGGAGGCAGAGGCCGTGGTTGAAGAGGTGGGCGGCCGTGTCTCCGCCCCAACATTCGTAGCTGGCAAAAATGGGTTGCAGGTGCATCGGCTTCCACACAGGGCGGGCTTCGATATTTTCCGCCTCAAGAGCGAGACGCACTTGCTCCCTGTCTGCCCCAAATTGGGCGGGGTCAATTTGGATGACAGTCAGCCAGCGGCTGTGCCGCCCCCAGTGCGCCTCGGGCATAAAGGTGAGGCCGGGCAGGTGGCCGAGCGTCTCTTGGTAATAGTCGAAGTTGCGCCGCCGAATGGCCACGCGCTCCTCGAGAACGCGCAGTTGGCCACGGCCGATGGCGGCCAGCACATTGCTCAGGCGGTAGTTGTAGCCCAGTTCGCTGTGCTGGTAGTGGGGGGCATCGTCCCGCGCTTGGGTAGCCATTTTGCGGGCGTGGTCTATCAGGGTTTGGTCGGCCGAGACCAACATGCCCCCGCCAGAGGTGGTGATGATTTTGTTGCCATTGAAGGAGTAGAAACCCGCGTAGCCAAAGGTGCCGGGGGCGCGTCCTTTGTAGAGTGTGCCGAGGGCTTCGGCCGCGTCTTCGATGAGGGGCACATTGTATTGCTGGCAGAGAGCCAAAATGGGGTCAATGTCGGCACTTTGGCCGTAGAGATGGACGAGGATAACTGCTTTGGGGAGCTTGCCCACGGCCGCTTTTTGAGCCAGCAAATCAGCCAGCAGATGGGCATCCATGTTCCACGATTCGGTTTCGCTATCCACAAAGATGGGTGTGGCCCCGCAATACAAGATGGGGTTGACGCTGGCGCTGAAGGTGAGGGTGGAGACGACGACTTCGTCGCCCGCGCCAATGCCGAGGTGGAGGAGGATGAGGTGGAGGGCGGCCGTGCCGGAGCTGAGGGCGAGGGCGTGGGGAGCGGCCGTGTAGGCGCAAATTTCCCGCTCAAAGGCATCCACTTGCGGGCCGAGGGGGGCTATCCAGTTGCTGGCAAAGGTTTCTTGCACGAGTTGTTGCTCGTGGCCAGACATGGGGGGGAGAGGTAGATGCGGGGGTGGGACATGGGGAAGTGAAAAGTGAAAAGTGAAAAGTGGTATCTATTCAGGTGTTACGTAGGAATGGCCATAGATGGATATGGCCAAAACGAACGGCGAAAGCCGTTACGACACACCTAAACAGTTACAAAAATAAAACTACTCGTTGTTCATGGCTCACTCTCCCTTGTTCATTGTTCATTGCTCCTTGTCCCTTGCCAGCGGAAGTGTCACGATAAAGGCACTTCCCTGCCCCAATTCGCTTTCAACCCGCACAGTGCCGTGCATGGCCGTGACAATCTGTTTGACAATGGATAAGCCCAGCCCCACGCCCCGATAGCGGCGAGTGGGCGAAAAATCCACCTGCCGAAACTCATCAAAAATAACGGGTTGCATGTCCAGCGGAATGCCGGGGCCGCTGTCGCGCACCGACATAACCCATTGCGCCTCGTCCAAGGGGAAGAGATGCACCTGCACCCCCCCGTTCTCGGTAAATTTGACAGCATTGCTGACCAAATTGAGCAAAATTTGGTGCAACCGGTCGCCATCGCCCAGCAAATTGGTGGGTAAATCGGCGTGAATGGTGCTGGTCAGGGTCAGTCCTTTGGCTTGGGCGATAATGCGCATGGTGCTTTCCATGCGGCTGACCAAAGCGGATGGCTCAAAGGGCAGATGGGCGACTTTGAACGTGCCCGCCTCGAGTTGCGCCAAGTCGAGCAGGTCGTTGACCATTGTCACCAGCACTTCGGTGCTTTGCAACACTTTGCCCAGTGTCTCCTCTTGTTCGGCTGTGACCGAGCCGTAAATGCCCAGTTGCAACATCTCGGCAAAGCCCAAAATGGAGGCCAACGGGGTGCGCAGTTCGTGGCTCACTTTGGCAATCAGTTCCGATTTGAGCTTGCTCGCCTCGAGCGCTTTGTCTCGCGCTTGGGCGAGCGCTTCTTCGGCGCGGCGGCGTTCGGCCAGCTCTTGTTGCACGGCCGTGTACAGCTCCGCATTGGAAAGGGCTTGGCTGGCGGCCGAAGCCACGTTTTGGGCCAGTTCTACATCGGCCGCCGCAAACTCGTAATTTTCGCGGGCATTAAGACCAAGCGTGCCCAACACTTGCCCCCGCACCAGCAAAGGCACCACCAGCACCGAGCGCGTGCCACGCAAGCGAGCTATCTCGTGTAGGGCGGGTTGGCGGGGGTCTGTTTGGGCATCGGGAATGATGAGTGGCTTGCGCGTTTGCAAGACCTCTTGGGTGGCGGGGTTGTTTTGCAGGGGAATAATCGTGCCGAGGGCAGGAATGCGCCCTTCTTCGAGGTATTCGGCCACGACGCGCAAATACGCCTCACTCTTGTCTAACAGGGCAAAGGCGGCTTGGGGCAAATCGAAAAAAGTCGCCAATTCGTTGCAAATGGTTTGCAAAATGGCGTTCACATCGAGCATGGAGGTGGCGGTGGCGATGACCCGATTGAGCAGGAGGGTTTCGCGCAGTTGCCGCTCCCGCTCCTCTTCCACCCGCTTGCGGACGGTAATATCGCGGAAAACCAGCACCGCCCCCATAAAATTCCCCTCGCGGAAGATGGGGTCGAGGGTGTAGGAGGCGGGGAAAGGAACGGCCGTCGGCGCGTAAAAACACGGCATTAAAATCAGCCCATTTTTCGCCCGCCCGAATCTGCTCTAACATGCGTTCGGTGGTCGTTTGGGCTTCGGCCGAGGGCATGACCCAATCCAAGATGAGTTGGCCACGCACGTCTAACTCGGGCCAGCCCAGCAATCGCTCCGCTTCGGCATTCTGGAAGAGCAGACAGCCGTTGTGGTTGAGCGAACACAACCCCTCGCCCAAGGCGTGGATGACGGCTTGGAGTTTGTCGCGCTCGGCCGTGATTAAATCGGCCGAGGAGCGGCGCAAACTCTCCACCGAGCCTTCCATCGCCTCACGCTCCTCGCGCAATTTGTCATAGGCGGTGCGCCACTGTTCGCGCAGGTTATCGGCCTCGTGGTAGGTACGGCCGACCCGCGCCAAGATGGCCAACCACGCCCCTTCGTGGGGCAGGGTTTCTTCATCTAACCCCAATTCGCGCAGTTGTTGGCGCAGGAGGTGGTGGGAGAAGGGGCTGGTGTTAGCCAATTGTCGTCTCCTCTGGGGTGGTGGCGGTCAGAAAGGTTGTCATAACAAGCGACTGTTGCAAATATCCAATCAGGTAAAATCACCAAACGGGGTCGAAAAGTCCTGCACCCCAGGATAGGCCCCAAGAAGCGCGCCCAGACTGGCGACAAATATACCATACAAAATTAAAAGGCGTAGCTATGGGCTACGCCTTTGGTGTGGGGGCTGAGGGGGAGGTGAAAGGGGTTACGGCCGTTGCTTGCCCAACACCCGCAACATGTCCAACAACCGCTCAATTTCGGCCGTGGTGTTGTAGTGCAACAGCCCCACCCGCACCAAACTGCCCTGTTCGATAAGGCCCAAGCGGGTCATGACCTCGACGGCGTAATTGTGCCCATTCCACACAAAAATACCTTGATCCCCCAGCCGCACAGCTATTTCTTCGGGCGTGTATTTGGCCAACCGAAAGCCAAAAGTGGGCACGCGTTGGGCCAAGTTTTCAATGTCGGTAATGCCGTAGACCTGAATCCCCGCCATGTCGGCCACGCCGCGCAAAAAGTAATCAGCCAGCCCCATCTCGTAGCGCTTAATGCGGTGCATGGCGCGTACCAATCGCTCGCGGCGCGTGCCTTCGGAGCCACCTAAGTCGGCGAGGTAATCCACGGCCGCACGCAACCCCGCCATCGCTTCGCTGTTTTGCACCCCTGTTTCCCATTTGCCCGCTGGTTTGCTGGAGGCAGGGCGCACTTTGTACGCCTCCAACTTATCCAACAACTCATATTTGCCGTACAACACGCCAATATGCGGCCCAAAAAATTTGTAAACCGAAGCAACCAGAAAATCGCAATCGAGTTGTTGCACGTCTATCAGGCCGTGCGGGGCGTAATGCACCGCATCCACATAGACCAGTGCGCCCACGCCGTGCGCCAACTGGGCAATGCGCTGAATGGGGTTGATAGTGCCGAGGGCGTTGGAGGCGTAGCCCACGGCCACGAGGCGGGTTTTTTCGTTCAGCAAGCTGGGGAGCAAATCCACGCGCAGGGTGGCATCGGCCGGGTCAATGTCGAGCCAGCGCACGGTTACGCCGCGCTCTTCGGCCGCCAGCACCCACGGGGTCACATTGGCATCGTGGTCGAGCCTTGTGAGAATGATTTCGTCGCCTGCCTGCCATGTCCGCGCCAAGGCGCGGCTCATGCTAAAGGTGAGGCTGGTCATGTTTTGGCCAAAGGCAATTTCGTCGGGGTGGCGGGCATTGAGCAAGTCCATGATGGCTTGCCGAGCGGCCGCGACGACGTTGTCGGTGTAGTGGCTGGAGGCAAACGAGCCGCCACCCAAACTTGCGCCGTGGCTCAGGTAACGGCTGATGGCATCAATGACGCGCTCGGGAACTTGGGTTCCCGCTGGGCCATCGAAAAAGACGGCCGGGCGGCCGTGGACGCGCATCTGCAAAGCGGGGAATTGGGCCCGCACCAGAGCGGGGTCAAGCGAAAAAAGAGGAGCGGTCATGGGATTTTGGATTGCGGATTTTGGATTGCGGATTGGGAAACTCAGCACTCAGCACTCAGCACTTTTACCTCTTCTTCGCCATTAGGGCGGCGGCTTCGGAGGTGGCCGCTTCGAGCAGAGAGAAGGAGAACGAGGTTCCGTGGCCGAGTTCACTCTCAAAGGTGAGTTCGCCGCCGTGGAGTTCCACCAAGCCCTTGGTGATGAACAGCCCCAAGCCTGTGCCCGAGGCGAGGCGCACATTGGGGTCGGCCGAGCGGAAGAATTTGGTAAATAGCTTGGCTTGGTCATCGGCCGAGATGCCATAGCCCGAATCTTTGACCACACACCAGACCAAGGGACGATTGCCCGCATCAAATTCCCGCCGAATGCTGACCCAAACATTGGTGTTGGGGGGCGAGTATTTACACGCATTGCCCAGCAAATTGGTCAGCACCTGCACCAACCGGCTGTGGTCGCCCAAGACGAGCGGCAAATCGGGGGGCATGTTCAGATGAATGTGGATTTGCTTGTGGTCGGCGACAGATTGAATAGAGGCGATGGTTTCGCTGACGACATGAGCGAAGGGGATGGGTTCCAGTTTGACGCTTAGTTGGCGCGTGTCGAGCCGCGAAATGTCGGTCAAATCTTGAATCAAGTCCATCATGCGGGTCACATTGTTGACAATGGTGCCCATGTACTCCCTTTGTTGGGAGGAAATTGCGCCTGTCAGACCTGTGAGCATTAAATCGGTGTAGCCGCGAATGGCGGTGAGGGGGGTTTTGAGTTCGTGGGAGACGAGCGAGACGAACTCCGATTTGGCGTTGTTGGCCGCTTGCACATCGGCGTAGAGGAGGGCGTTGGCAATGGCGACGGTGGTGTGGCTGATAAAACGCACGGCCGCTTCCAAATCATCTCCCCCATATTTGTTGGGTTGGTCGCTTTCGATACTGGCCGCCCCAATGGTGCGCTTTTCGTGGATGATGGGGATGGTCATTTGGGCAAGGGTGGTCGAGGAGCCAGCGTGGTATTCGGCCACCTCTTGCACATTGCCTGTCACATGGGGTTCGCCATTGCGCGAGACTTCGCCCAGCAAGCCGGGGAACTCTTCCCGTGTGCCAAAGCTGAACATGGTCGCATCGCCCATCATGTCGTAGCCTTGTCGTTCGATGGCCAGCAGGCGGTCGTCGTTGTCGAAGATGACGATGCTCCCGGCCGTGGCATCAAACAACCGCATCATCCAGCCCAAGGCCAGTTCGAGCGAGGCGCGTAAGTTCAGGGTTTGGTTCAGGTCGCGGTCTAAATCTTGGAGAAGGGTTAGCTCGCGCACGCGCCGCTGGAGTTCTTCGTCGGTTTGTTGGAGCAGGCGGGTGTTTTCGAGGGTCACGGCCGCTTCCCCCGCAAATGCTGTCAGCAACACCATGTCGGATTGCACAAACGGAGCGCCATTGCGCCTGTTGACCACCTGCAACACCCCCAGCACGGCGCGTTGGTAAAGCAGGGGCACGGTCAGGATAGAGCGGGTGTGAAAGGCCGTCGAGGCATCCACATCGGAAAACCATTGTTTGGAGGATTCGACATTGTTGACCAAAACGGGCTTGCCCGTGAGCGCCGCTTGCCCCGCCACGCCCTTGCCCGGTGGCAGGCGTGTGCCGAGCAGGTTTTGGCTGGCTGGCCCTTGCACCACCACAAACTCGAGTTCGCCCGTGTTCTCGTCGCGGAGCATGAAACTGCCCGCTTCCACTTCGAGAAGTTCGATGGCTTTGTCCAAAATCAGGTTCAGCAGGGGCTGAATTTCCGTTTGGCTGTTAATCGAGTGGATGACATCGTTGAGGGTTTGCAGTTGTTGGGCGCGGATTTCGAGCTTTTGGTTGGTTTGCCACCGCTCGGCGGCCGTGGCCGTGCGGGTGGCCAGTTGGTTGAAAAGCTCTTGTTGGTCGGCCGTGAAGGGTACGCCTGTTTGGGCATGGGTGGCTTGCAACGCGCCCACGGTGTCCGCGCCCGCGCTCATGGGGGCAATGACCCAATAACGGCCGTATTCATCTTGGTATTGGTACACCTGCCCAATTTCAATCACCTGCTCCACGCGCATGTCGGTGACGGGGTGTGCCGCTCCTTCTTTGCGGGGTAGGCGTTGGCCGTTTTCCATCCAAAAAGCGGGGAAGAGGCGGTCGGTGCGGGGGTCGGGCAGGTAGATGAAAAAATCACGGCCGTTGAGAACCCCTTGGCAATTGGTGTAAATCAGCCACAGGAGGGCATCGAAGTTAATGGTAAAGTTGAGGGCTTCTGAAAATTGCCCCAACATCTTGAGTTCTTTGATGCGTTCTTCGAGGTCGCTGGTGTTGGCTCCATTGCGGCCGTTGAGGTGCGGCATGGGGTGGTGCAAATCGCTTTGGATTTCGCTGGTGGGCAAAATATCGAGCGGTTCGCGCCGCCAAAAAAGGCGCACCCATGTCGGCCAAATGGCTAGTGCCACCCCCATGATAATGACCACGGCCGTGAGATTTAACGCCCCTAACCATGTTTGAACCACCACCAAAGGCCACCACGGCCAAGGCGATTAGAAGCAAATAGGGAATGAGGAGGCGCATGGTGCGATTCATGGGGTAGGGTACTGCAACGGGCGGCTCAACGAATGCGAATTTTTGCTAACTTTAGGTGATTATCTATCTCGTGCCCATCCTCTGCAACTATCATACTCAAGTTTTGCGTGAAAATGTCGAACAAATAAAGCGCCACTTCATATTCCCCAGCGGGCGCATCGGGCGGGATGGTCAAATAATGGGTGTCGGCGATGAAGTTGCCGACGGAGCGGCGGTATTGGCTCATGGGCGTATCTGTGCCCAGCAAAAGCTGGCCGTCTCGAGCAAGGCGCACTTGGACCACGGTATCGTTGGCGCGTGGACGAGCCAATAGTTCCCAATACAAGGTCAGTTCGACAGTCTCGCCGGGGGCGGGGGCACGGCCGTTTTTGTACTCATACCCCACCAAGCGCACGAGGTTGTTGTAGTTGGCATCTTGCGGGTTGGGGAAACGGCCGTCGTTGGCCGCAATCTCCACCTCACCCAAGGTGTACACATCCCCCAACGGCCGTCCCATCCCCCCCGTTACCGCCAGCCGATACGAATCGGGGGCGTAAAAGCCAATTTGGATGGTGGCGCGTTCGGGGTAAGCTGTTTCGGGCAGGTAAACCTGAATCGTCTCCACAAAGCGATTCCCCGGCCGCCAGTGGCTCGTCGGGAAATTGCCTGTGCCCGGATGGGTGTCTCGCTGGGCCACCATCGTGCCCGTTTCATCGCGCACATGCACGAAAAAGTAGTAATCGCCGGGGGGCTGGTTCATCACTTCCCAATACAGGGTCACTGTCAGCGGGTCGCCGGGGTGGATGCGGGTGTCGCTCAGTTCGTAGCCGCGCAAGCGCACCAGTTGGTCAAACCAGATGTTGGTTAGGTTGGGCACGGCCGCCAATTGCACCGAATCCCACGGCCGAGGCGGGGCATAGGCAGGGGCAAGGTAATTTGTCAGCGAGAAAACCCCCAGCACCGCCATTCCTCCCCCGAGCAAGAGCGCCAGCCCATTGTGAATGAGTTCTGCCCCGCGCCCACGGCCGGGCACAAACAAGCTCGCCCAACGGCCGAGGCCAAACGGAATGAGCAAAACGAGCGCGGGCAAGCCGGGGAAGAAAAAGCGCCCCATCGCCCCCGCTGGGCTGACCAGCATGTAGGCGAACAAGACGGCCGCAAACAAGGCCACCTGCCCCGCCGCCAGCCACAACGCTTGCTGGGCGGGGAGGGGCAATTGGTCGGCCGTCGGCCGTTGCCCTGTCACCCGTTGCTCCCACAGGCCAAACAGCCAGTGGATGGCAATGCCTGAGACGGCCGCCAAGACCAGCCACCACAACACGCTGTACACCGCTTCTGGCAACGGGATTTGCCCGTAGCCAAACCGCCCCCACAAACTGCTCCACGCATTGGGCAACTCTTGGATGGCCAGCCCGACGCTTTCGGAGGGGGTGCGTACCCCCCACAACTCGGTTAGCGTCTCAAAGCCTGTTGGTTCGCCGTAATAGTAAGTGTTGCGGCCGAACCACCAGCCCGCCCCATAGAGCGTTATCAGGCCGATGACCACGTTGAGTTCCCACCACCAGCCCCACTGGTTTTTGCGCCGTGCCACCCACACCAAGGCCAATTCGATGAGCAAAATAATGGGGGCAAGATTGAATTTGCTCATCAGGGCCAGCACATAGGCCAGCCCAAGCCAAATACCCCACTTCCAACTCAGCCCTTGCTCATCGTGGAGCAGGCGCACGCACAAATACAAGACCAATGCGCCGCTCAGGGCGGCGATGACATCGTTGTTGATGGTGGCGGCCATGTACAAAAACATGGGGTTGAAGGCGAGGAGCGCGGCCGTGCCCAAAGCGATCCAGCGCGGCCGTGGCCAAATCTCCCGCGCCGCCAAATAGGTGAACCAGACAGCCCCCAACCCAACCAGCACATTGATAAAACGGACGATGTGCGCCGCCAACGCCTCGCCCTGCCACGGAAACCCTTCTCCACTGGGGTCGTGCAAATACATGTTTTTGTTGTCTGTGCCCACCTCCCAGTAGCGATACCCCCAAAAGGGGTTGCCGGGCAGAGGGGCGCACACATCCCGCCCTGTCTCGACCCAACTGGTGGCCAGTGCCCCGACGGCGTAGATAAGTGGGGGGTGGTGGCTTTGGGAACGGCATGGCTCTTGCCCTTGGATGGGGAGACGGCCGTTTTCGACGATGTAGCGCACAAACCGGTAATGGCGCAGTTCGTCTGTCCCTTCGTGGATGGGGTTGATGACGCTGTAGGCTCCTGCCAACAGGAGGTAGGCAACGAGGAGGAGGGTAATGGGGTGCTTCATGGGGTGGGTTCGTGGTTAGGGGAGAAACCAGCCTCAGGCGAGGGTAGGGGGGATGATACCACAGTGGGGGAGGTGAAAAAAACGGCCGTTCCCCTCCCCCAGCCTAACCCTCTGGCGGATGCCACCCTGCCCGAACCCACGCTTGTCGAACCATGACCGCCACCACATTGTTCAACTGCAAGGCCATTACGGTGGCACGGCCGCAAGGCGTTAATCCCACAATTTGCGTCCCATCCCCACTCCACACAAAATGCTCCGCCCACACCTGTTGGCGTGGATTGAACAGGGCGACAACTCTCCCCGAAAGTGGGTCAACGGCCGTGGTTTGCACCCCTTTGTAGCTATTGCACAAACGGCAACTAAGCCACAAGTTTTCCTCATGGTCATTTCCACCTGCCGCAACGGGGATGATGTGGTCAATTTCCAAACGGCCGAGCACATATTGTTGCTGGCTTTGGCAATAGCCACACCGTTCTTGGGCTTCCACCGCCAATTTTTGGCGCATTGCAGGGCTAATTTTGCTCATGCTGGCGAATGAAGTGGTTCACGTAACCCCCGCCGCACCGCTTCCGCCAAAGCCTCCGCTTGGCGAAGCAATAGGGATTGATAAATTTGCATCAATCCCATCAACTCCCTTCGTTCCACTTCCTCTAATATCCCTGCCTGTTGCTGGTCTAAAAGCTGGCTTAAGCGGGCATCATCAACAGGCTCCATTTCCAATTGGCTCAAGGCCAATAATTCTTGGTTGCCCAACATATCCACAGCATAGACGGAAATCGGGTGAGGCAAGTGAGGCAACGATAACGTGAGCGTATCGGCCATCACATCGGCGACAGCGCATTTGGTCAGGTTGGCCAATTGTTGGGCACGGCCGTAGGTCTCATCAGGCAGGGTAATCGTTATCTGGGTGCTCATAGGAATTGTCACTCACTGTCTAAGCTCAGGATAGGGATAGTATAGGGCGAAATAAAGCGCAAGGGCAAGCGAACCGCCGCCGCCCTTCCCCCGCTCAATTTTTCCTCCAAAATAGAGTTTCCCCACAAAAACGCTAAAATCAGCCCATTATCTGCCACCCCGAACGAGCAAAACCATGACAACTATCCGCTTCACCTCCCTCACCAGCCGCGTGATTCGGCTGGAATACAGCCCAAACGGCCGATTTGAAGACAGGCGGAGCCAAGCCTTTTGGTTCCGCGACCAGCCCACCCCGCCCCACACCATCACCCCCGCTGGGGATGGGCTGATTTTGGAGACCGAGCATTTGCGGCTCGAATATCGGCCGCAAGCAGGAGATGAGGGTTTCGCCCCCACCAACCTCACCATCACCAGCAACGATTTTGCGTGGCAGTACGGCAAAACGGATAAAGAGAACTTGCTGGGAACTTACCGCACCTTGGACAACGCCAGCGGCCGTGTCCCCCTCGAACAAGGCTTGCTCTCCCGTGCGGGCTGGGTACTCGTAGACGATTCGGCCAGCCTTGTCTTTAACGACGATGGCTGGCTGGAACCCCGCCCCGAAGGAGCCGTGGACTTGTACTTTTTTGGCCACGGCCGCGATTACGCTTCCGCCCTCGCCGACTACACCGCCCTGACAGGGCCAGTCACCCTGCTCCCCCGCTGGGCGCTGGGCAACTGGTGGAGCCGCTACCACACCTACACCCAAGCCGAACTAACTAACCTGATGGTCCAATTCCGCCAGCGCAACATCCCGCTGGCCGTCTGCATTGTGGACATGGATTGGCACATCACCGACACAGGCGGCATCCACAACGGCTGGACGGGCTACACATGGAACCGCAACCTCTTCCCCAACCCCGCTGGCTTTATGCGCTGGCTCCACCAGCAGGGCCTGCGCACCGCCCTGAATTTGCACCCCGCCGAGGGGGTAGGGGCGCACGAGGAGGCGTATACGGCCGTGGCCACCCGCATGGGTGTAGATCCATCCACCCAGCAAACCATCCCCTTTGACATTGCCAACCCCACCTTTGCCAAGGCGTACCTCGAGGAATTACACCACCCCCACGAAGCGGACGGGGTGGATTTTTGGTGGATGGATTGGCAACAGGGGCACACCACCAGCCTGAAAGGACTTGACCCGCTGTGGTGGCTGAACCATTTGCACTTTAACGATTTGGGGCGGGCTGGAACGGGCAAACGGCCGTTCATCTTCTCCCGCTGGGGTGGCCTCGGCAACCACCGCACCCCCATTGGCTTTTCGGGCGATACGCACGTGGATTGGCCGTCGCTCCAGTTCCAGCCCTATTTCACCAGCACGGCCGCCAATGTGCGCTACGGCTGGTGGAGCCACGACATCGGCGGCCACATGGGCGGCATCGAAGAGCCAGAACTGTACACCCGCTGGGTGCAATATGGCGTGTTCAGCCCCATCTTCCGCCTGCACAGTGCCAGCAACCCGCACAACGACCGTCGGCCGTGGGCATGGGATGCGGAAACCGAGAAGCTATCCGCGCAAGCGATGCGCCTGCGCCATGCCCTCATCCCCTACATTTACAGCATGGCGTGGCGCGACCATGCCCACGGCGAGGCACTCATTCGGCCGCTCTACCACCTGCACCCCGAGCGGGACGAAGCGTATGTCTGTCCGCAAGCGTACACCTTCGGCTCCGAACTCATCGCCGCCCCCTACACCACCCCCGCCGACCCCGAAACACGCCTGAGCAAGCAAGTGGTCTGGTTGCCCGAGGGGGATTGGCGAGATTTTTTCACGGGGCAGGCGTATGTAGGCGGCCGTTTCCATTCCATTTTTGGTGGATTAGGCCACACGCCCGTTTTTGCCAAAGCGGGGGGGATTATCCCCTTGGCGGCCGAGCAAGCGTGGAGCGACACCAGCAACCCCGATGTGCTGGATGTGCATCTGGTGGCAGGGGCAGATGGGCGGTTTGAGTTGTACGAGGACGACGGGGTCAGCAATGGCTTCACCGAGGGGCAGTACAGCCTGACGGCCATCACCCAGCAGTGGCGGGCGGATGGGTTGCTGACGGCCGTCATTCACCCCGCCGCAGGCATGGCCGACCACCTACCCGCCCAGCGCACATGGCGTTTGCACCTGCATGGGCTGGCCGAGCCAACGGCCGTGCAAATGACGCTGAACAGCCAGCTTGTGTCCAGCACATGGGCCTATGATGAGGCGTTGGAGCGGGTGGTTTTGGAAGGGGTGACGGCCGCGCCCGACACGACCATTCAGGTGGTGGTGCAGGCCCAAATCAGCCGACGGCCGCGCCTGCGCGAGAATGTGCTGGCCATGTTGGCCGCCTTCCGCATGGAAAGCTGGGCCAAGTTGGTGCTACAGCGGCGGGTAGATGAACTTTTGGCCGACCCACACGCCATCCTTACCCATTTTGGCCACGCCCTGAACGAGAGCCAAAAGCGGGCGTTGTACGAGCGCGTGCTGGAGGCTGGCTCCTACCACATTGATTATTTGCCCGAGGAGGAGGTGGTGGTGCTATGGAATCATCAGCCCGAGCGCACGCCTGCGCCCCGCTATAGGCTCCAGACCCATACAGAGGCGTTTTGGGTGGAGGAGAGGTTTGGTGGGGAGCAGGGGGTGGTTCCGCCGTTTAAGGCGCTTCGCCTGCCGAGGCAGGTGGTCGGCCATCGGCCACGGCCGTACCCGCTGGTGTGGCAATTTGCGCTGGCATATGAGTGAGTTTGTAGGGGGGAGGAGCAATAAAAACAACGGCCGTGTTTGGGAGAAACACGGCCGTTGTTTGATTGGGCTTTTCGCAGCTTAAATTTTTTTTTGCAAAAGAGCAGTAGTGCCAAGCCTCATTAAAACCGTGTATCTGAAACAGGAATTTTCCATGTCTCACTGACTAACCCAAATTTCTCGAATATCTGAGCGGCTTCTTCGGCCGTCCATTTTGTCCAATCGGGATTTAAATGGTTTCCGTACCATGTTTTTGAGAATTCCCAAATTTGCTGGATGGGTTGCACATCACCTTTCGGGATATTATGGCGGCGACACCAAGTATCAATCTGATGTTCATTTTCAAAAAGTAGCATCGTGCTACAAGTATAAATGACATTGTCCCAAGCATTTTGCATGGGGATTGGAAAATGAATGTAATAATCTGGCTCTACTATTTTCCCATCCCGAATATGGATGCTTACTTGGTGACCATTCGCCCCAATGGTTGTCCGAATGGTGACATCTTGATTTAAGAGAGCCGCAACACCCAGCGAACACCACGCGCAATTTCCCCACCATTCACCCGAAGCGGAACTTACCAGAAAATTTGTAGGGGCTAGGGAAAAGGGATGAATAACCCATACTTCATGGCTTTTAGGGTGGAGAACAACCCCATGATATTCCTGAAGGTTTTTTAGAGCAGTTATCGTATCTTCTTCGGATATCCGCAGTAAATCTACAAGCTCTTTGACCTTGGGAGCATATCCTTTTTCCACAATATGTTTGACAATCTCATAATGTAAAGTGGAATTGAGCGAGGAGATATTCGTCATAACGGTTTCCCTTATTCTCCATTAGACAAGGGCAGACCAGTAGTCTGACCGAGTTATATTGTCGAATGTGGTGTAGGGGCAACCCTTGTGGTTGCCCTGCTTTTAGGGCAGGCACAAGGCCTGCCCATACAGAATACTATCTGCCAGAATTTGGCGGTCAGACAGTTAGACCCGCTCGCCAGCCTCGACCGAGATGGATAAATAGTTGGCGCGGGGGGGGAAGGGGCAGGTGGCAAAGTGAGTAAAAGCGCAGGGTGGGTTGTAGGCGCGATTAAAGTCAATGGTCACAATGCCCCCTTCGGGTGGCGAGGTGAGCAGATAACGGCCGGCGAGGTAAGTATCACGGCCGTTTGTGCCATCCTTAAAGCTCAAAAACAGCTCGCCCGTCGGCTCTTGCGGAGCCTCCAAGCGGCAACTCTTGCCGCCCAAGGTAAAGCTGAGATACCCTTGTGCCATCATCGTTAAATCCATGCCCACGCTGTTGACAATGGAAAAGCTGGTCGGGGTGGGATAGGCGTTGTAGGTGGCTAAAATGCGGTAATCGGGGTTGGGTGCATACCATAATCGTGGCGGGAAGGTTTGCCGTTCGGCACGGCCGTTGTCCCACAGCCGTACCCCAAATTCAGGGCCGCGCTGGATGAGTACCATGGCCAAATCGCCCAGTTGGATTTGGGTGGGTGTGCCGCTGATGTCGGGGAGCAAGGTAAATTCATCGGCGATGGGTTGGCCGTTGATGAGGAGTTGGCCGTTGGCGGCCGTGGGGCGCACCCGCACCGTTTCCCCCTCCAAGATAAAATCGGCCACATGGGCGGGGTAGGCGGGGTTGGGCAGATGGACGGGGAGTTGGTCGGCCGTGCCACACGCGTTGACACCTTGTTGGAGCCAAAACAGCCCCGCCAAGGCCAGCCAGCCATTTTCACGGCGCAAATTCTCGTCTAGTTGTTGCCGCCATGCGGCCAATTCTATTTCGTAGCTCATGGGAGATGGGGATATGGTTAGAGGATGGATAGGCCAAAGCCCAAATATGACACAGACAACCCTATCTGGCAAGCCACATAAGCGTTCTGTTTGGCTCACTTTACCACCATCTTTTTAGGCTTTACAATGCGTGGAAGTTAGAGAAAAGAGAAGAGAGAAGAGAAAAAGCCCTTCCCTCTTCTCGTCACTCTTTTCTCTCTTCTCTTTTCCCTCTTCCCTCTTCTTGGAGAACCCTATGAGTTTATTTACCAACACCAAAGACGTACACCAAAGACTGGCCGCCAACCAATACATCGCTTCCGATGAGATTGCGACCGTCGTCTATTTGGCCCAATCCCTGAGCAAGCCGATTTTGGCCGAAGGGCCAGCGGGGGTGGGCAAAACCGAGTTGGCCAAGGTGTGGGCGACGGCCCTCGGACGGCCGCTCATTCGCCTGCAATGTTACGAAGGGCTGGACGAGAGCAAAGCCCTGTACGAGTGGGAGTACTCCAAGCAGATGCTCTACACCCAGCTCCTGCGCGACACCTTGCAAGAGGTGTTGGCGGGGGCGCAAACCCTGCGCGAAGCGGCGCAACGGCTCTCCCAAGAAGACAACGTCTTCTTCTCCGAGGAGTTTTTACTGCCACGGCCGCTCCTCACCGCCCTCATGTCAGATGAACCTGTGGTGTTGCTGATAGACGAAATAGACCGCGCCGACGTGGAGTTTGAGGCGTTCCTGCTCGAGGTGTTGAGCGATTTCCAAGTCACCGTGCCCGAACTGGGCACGATTTCTGCCAAACACCAGCCGATGGTCTTGCTGACCAGCAACAACACCCGCGAACTGAGCGAAGCGCTCAAACGGCGCTGTTTGTTCTTGCACGTCGGCTACCCCACCCTCGAAAACGAATTGAACATTGTGCGCCTCAAAGTGCCCAATCTGGCCCCCGAATTGGCCAAACAGGCTGTGCAAACGGTGCAAGAGTTACGCAACATGAACCTGCGCAAGCTCCCCAGCATCAGCGAAACGCTGGATTGGGCGCGGGCGTTGGTGGCCCTCAACGCCAAAGAGATTGACAAGACGACTTTAGAGACGACCCTGACCGTTCTGCTCAAATACGAGGCGGATGTGCAACAAGCCCGCCGCCGCATGGGCGGCAGATAGAGTGGCTAGTGATTGGTGGCTAGTGGCGAGTGCAGAGCTTGCCCACTAACCACTTGCCACTAACCACTAACCACTCCCTATGGATAACCGCATCATCGAATTTGTACGGGGGTTGCGGGCGGCCGGGGTGCGTGTGTCGTCGGCCGAGAGTGCTGACGCGATGCGCGCCATTGAAGTGCTGGGCATTGGCGACAAGGAGCTATTCCGCCAAGCATTGCGGGCGACGATGATTAAGCGGCAGGAGGACAAGCACGCCTTCGACGAACTGTTCCCGCTCTATTTCACAAGTGGAGATGCCGCGCTCCAAAACGCGGCCGATGACCTCTCGGGCGACGAGATGGACATGCTGAAAGCGGCCATGCAGGGGTTGAGCGGCCGTTTAGACAACCTGCTCGATTGGCTGACCAGCGGCCAAGGCCCCACCAAAGAAGAACTGGAACGGATGGCTGAACAGGCGGGGATGCGCTGGGCGCAATCTCCCCAAGATGCCCGCTGGATAACCCGCGAAATGATGCGCCAGATGGGGTTCGACAAGCTGGAGCAGAAAATCCAAGAGTTGATTGCCAAATTGCGCGAGATGGGCATGAGCGAGCAGGCCATTGCCAAGTTGCTGGGGGTGATTGATGCCAATCGGGACGCAATGGCGCAAAATATCGCCCAGCGCATTGGCTTGCAAATAGCCCAAGACCGCGCCGAACGGCCGGATGATTTCCAGAACAGCGACCTGATGAACAAGCCGTTTGACGCGCTCAACGACCGCGAAAAAGGGGAGTTGCGGGTGGAACTCGGCCGCCTCATCAACCAATTGCGCACCCGCGCCGCCCTGCGCCGCAGGCAGGGACAACAAGGCAAGTTCGACACCAAGGGCACGATTCGCGCCAGCCAAAAATATGGCGGTGTGCCGCTGGAACTGCGCTTCAAAAAGCGCAAACTCAAGCCGAGCCTCGTGCTGATTTTTGATGTTTCTGGTTCTCTGCAAGATACTGTAGAATTTGTCCTGCGAATGCTGTACGAGTTGCAAGACCAAGTTTCTAAGGTGCGCAGTTTCGCCTTTTACCAAGATTTGGCCGAAGTGACCGACATCTTGAACAGGCTGGACAGTGCAGAAGAGCTATACACCCCTGTGCGCCGCGCCGTGCATGGCGGGCCGTACATGACCGATTTGGGGAATAGTTTGCACATTTTTCACGAGAAGCATTTGGATGCGGTCAACGGCCGTTCCACGGTTATCGTGATGGGCGATGGGTGCAACAGCTTTAATCCGCCTCGCCCCGAGTTGTTGCAAGAACTCGGCCGTCGCGCCAAGCGGCTGATTTGGCTGAACACCGAAGACCCGTATCGCCAGCAAGAGGACAGCGACATGCACCTCTACGCCCCCCTCTGCGACGCTGTTTACCCCGTCCGCAATCTGGCACAACTCTCGGCCGCGATAGATAAGTTATTAATCGAGTAAATAGTGAGTAGTGAGTAGTGAATTGTTCACTACTCACTACTCACTACTCACTAACCTCACTAACCACTACAGGAGATTCACATGGCAGTTAGAAAATCAGAAGCAGTTTGGGAAGGGACTTTGAAAGAAGGCAATGGCGTGATGACATTGGGCAGTGGCTCGTATGAAGGGCCCTACAGCTTTGTCTCCCGCTTTGAAGAAGGCACGGGGACGAACCCCGAGGAACTAATTGGCGCCGCCCATGCGGGGTGCTACTCCATGTTCCTCTCCGCCTTGCTGACCACCAACGGTACCCCCCCCACCCGTGTCCACACCGTGGCCACCGTACATCTCGGCCAAGGGCCGACCATCACCAAAATTGAGCTGACCACCCGCGCCGAAGTGCCGGGCATTGACGAGGCCAAGTTCGCCGAACTGGCGGCCGATGCCAAAGCGAAATGCCCCATCTCCAAAGCACTGGCCAGTGTGGAAGAGATTGTGCTGGATGCGCAACTCGTCGGTAGCGATTAGAAATGCAGTGGCTAGTGGCGAGTGGTTAGTGGTTAGCAATACCGACTCATCACTAGCCACTAACCACTAACCACTGTTTTATGCTTCGCAAAGCGCGTACCAACACGGTTTATTCGACGGATGATGATTTTGTGCCGGCGCATAAGCGGCCGTCGCCCGCCACGCGCAGTTTGCCGCCACAGGAGCAAACGGCCGAAATTCGGCGCGAGAAGAAGGGGCGGGGGGGCAAAACCGTCACCGCCATCTACAATTTGCAACTCTCAGCGGCCGACCAGAAGGAGCTTTGCACCCAGCTTAAAAAGGCGTGCGGCTGTGGCGGCGCGGTGAAAGAGGATTGTATTGAAATTCAGGGGGACCAGCGGGAGAAGATTGCGGCCGAGTTGCAACGGCTGGGCTATAAGACGAAGTTTACGGGGGGGTGAAAAGGGCAGGGGAGACACGGAGCAGGGGGCAGGGGAGAACAAGCTATGGTACATCGCTATTCAGCGGGAGGCTGAATGTAAACGTACACCCATCCACAATGTCTGGTTCCACCCAAATACGGCCGCCGTGCGCTTCCACGACCATGCGACAAAAGGCCAAGCCTAGCCCCGTGCCCGGCCGTAAATTGGCTCCCTTTTCGTCTGTCTCCTGCACATATTTATCAAAAATGCTCTCATGCAAATGGGCAGGGATGGTGGGGCCGTTGTTGTAGACCGAGATGTGCAGCTCGGTAGGGGTGGTGGCGGTCGTAATCCGAATCTCTTTCCCCGGCGAGGTGTATTTAAACGCATTGCTGACCAAATTATCCAACACCCGGCTAATCAAATCATGGTCTAAGAACACCTCCACCAATTGTGAGCCAACCTCCACACTGAGTTGATGTCCCTCCAAATCCGCCTGCATCTGAAATATTGTCTGCGTTTGGAGGAAAAAGTAGTTGATGAGAAGTGGTTCGCGGACGAGGATGAGGTTACCCGATTCAATTTTGCCCACCGTCAACACATCGCTAATCAACCCAGCCATGCGTTCCCCGGCCGCAATGGCGCGGTCGAGCAGGTTTTCGCTTTGTTCGGCCGATAAATGGCGGTGCATACTCTTGAACATATCCACCGTACCCAACATAACCGAGAGTGGGTTGCGCAGGTCATGGATAATCATGTGGGTCATGTCGTCGCGCAGTTTCTCCGCTTGGCGCAGATGGGCATAGAGTGTGTGCAGTTCTTGGTAACGATAGGCGTTGCGGATGGCGGCCGCGAGTTGCAAGGCCAACAGGTAGACGACGCGCAAATCATCTTGGGTGTAGCGGCGTTCGTGTTTGGTGGCGTAGTTGAGCGTGCCCAACACTTCCCCTTCGCTTTCGAGCGGCAAAATCATTTGGGAGCGGAAATGGGCGGTGGGGTCTGTTTGGCTAAGGAGTTGGGCTTGGCGGGTGGCAATGGCACGGCCGATGGGGTCGCCTGCGGCCGTGTGCAAGTCTGTTGGCTCGGTGGCGGGGCCAAAAAGGACAATAAATTGATGCTCCCCCTCTTTGGCGCACAAAGTGACACTGAAGTGGTCAAAATCCAGCACCCATTTCATTTGGCGGCGCACCACCTCTAAAATGTCGTTGAGGTTGAGGGTGCGGTTGACGGCCGTGGCGATTTCTTGCACGGCCGTGATGCGACTGGAAACGGCCTGCATCTCCACCAGCAAACGGCGGGTGGTGGCCAACAACGAATCGCGGCTCTCTTGCTCGAGCGAACTGGGCAGGGGGGCTTTCATCGGGGGAAAGATAGAGACGGGAGATAGAGATAGAGGGCCTCTTGGTAGGCTGGCCTCCTGCGTTTCCCTCTATCTCTTCTCTCTACTCTATCTAAAGCGCATCAATTTCCAATGCAATCGCATCGGTGTACATGTTCACGGCCGTGAACAGATGCGCGGTGGCTACCACCTCGAAGATTTCGTCCTCATCCAGACCAAAATCGCGCAAACTTTGGTAATCGGCATCGCTCAGATTGTGGGGGTCAGTGCCCGCCCGCAAACCAAAACTGATGACGCTCTTTTCCCGTTCAGGCAGGGGGCAATTGGCAAAATCGGCCACCAACATGCGCAACACCTCTTCGCTAATGCCCAAGGCGGAAAGGCCGTGCAGGTGGACATTGAGCGCATATTGGCTGTTGTTGTGCTGGGAAATAGCTACCCCGACCATCTCTTTGAGGGTGCGGGGGAGCTTGCCATGCAACACGGTGCTCCGAAAATGGTTCCAGTTGGCCTCTAAAAAGCGGGGCGAGGTGGCCATAGATTTGAACAAGTTGGGAACCATCCCAAAACCCAGTTCGGCTTTGATTTCGTCGTAGACGCGCTGGGCGAGTGGGTCGGTGACTTGTTCGTGTTCGACAATGGGAAAGCGGGACATATTTTTCTCCTAAAGCGGTAGGGCAGACAGGATTAATCGCACAGTTTGGACATAACCGCTTAAAAGGATACCCAGCTTTCCGTAAACAACACACTAATCCGAGGGGAAAAGAGGTGAATTGGGCGTGAATTGGAAGAAAGAGAGCAGAGGAGCGGAGGGGCAGAGGAGAGGCTAAGAGCTTATGGCTTACAGCCTATAGCTTCCCGGCACATTGGTGATGAGGCCGTGTACGCCGAGGGAGAGCAAGCGTTCCGCTTCGCGGGGGTCGTCCACTGTCCACACATGCACCCGATAGTTGCGCTTTTTGGCCCATGCCATGTAGCGGGCATCTACCAGCACATTTTCGGGGTGGTCGGCTTGGCCGCTAAAGAGGTGGTAGCTATATTGTTGCCAGCCCGTCGTGCGAATCATGCCCATTGGCGTTTGGCGGGGCATGGCCCCACGGCCGCGCCGCAACGAAATAGCACTAAACGAGGTGACGAGGCAATTTTCCTCCAGCCCGTATTGGGCGATGAGACGGCCGACGGCCGCCTCCGTGCCCCGATTGGTCAGGCTGTAATCCTTAATCTCCACGTTGTACAAAATTTTGTTGCCAAACGCGGCAAACACCTGCGCCAAGGTGGGAATCGGCTCCCCTTCACCTGCATCAATGCCTCCTAATTCGGCCAATTTCATTTGGGTCACACGGCCACGGCCGTTGGTGGTGCGCTCTAGCTCCTCGTCGTGGATGACGACGATATGGCCATCAGCCGTGCCATGCACATCAAACTCAATCCCCACCGCGCCCTGCTCGATGGCGAGGTGGAATGCTTTGAGGGTGTTCTCGGGCGCGTCGGCACTCGCGCCGCGATGGCCAATGATGAGGGGGGTGGGGGAGGTGAACCAGTTCATGGGGGGAGAGTGGGTAGTGGATAGTGAGTAGGTTAGTAGTGAGAGTTAGTAGTTTGTGACCACTACTTACTTTTACGCTTACCTTCACCATTTACTGCTTACGGCATTGCATCCCTTATGATTCGGCCAAGGCGAGTAAAACGGCCGTGCGAGTCACTTGGCCCACGGCCGTGCCCTGCTCGTCCACCACCGCCAGCGGCTCATCGCTGTGCGCCATGAGGGGGATGAGCTTCTCGAGGGTGGTATCGGCCGCCACGGTCGTTTGGTTGCCCCGCCCAGTTGCCAGCGGTTGCATAATCGAAGCGGCCGTCAGCACCTTCACCCGTGGCACATCCTTCGTAAATTCGCGCACATAGCTGTTGGCGGGGTGCGCCACAATTTCCTGTGGCGTACCCACCTGTACAATCTCGCCATCCTTCATAATGGCGATGCGGTCGCCCAATTTCAGCGCTTCCAAAAAGTCGTGGGTAATAAAAATAATCGTCTTGTGCAAAGTTTTTTGCAGGCGAATCAACTCATCCTGCATCTCCCGCCGAATGAGCGGATCCAGCGCACTAAACGGCTCATCGCAGAGCAAGATGGCAGGGTTGACGGCCAACGCCCGCGCCAGCCCCACCCGCTGTTGCATCCCGCCGCTCAGTTCGTGGGGGAAATGGTTGGCCCACTCGCCCAGCCCCACCATTTCTAGCACCCCTTGGGCTTGCGCTTGCCGCTCGGCGCGTCCCAACCCTTGCACCTCGAGGCCATAGGCGGCGTTGTCTAGTACGCGCCGATGGGGGAAGAGGCCAAAGCGTTGGAAAACCATGCTCATTTGGTGGCGGCGCAGGTGGAGCAAATCGGCCGTGTTAAGGCCGATGACGTTGCGGCCGTCTACCACCACCTCCCCCCGCGTCGGCTCGATAAGCCGCGACAAACAACGCACCAGCGTGGATTTGCCACTACCCGACAAGCCCATCACCACAAAAATCTCCCCCTCTTCCACCTCAAATGAGACATCGCGCACAGCCACAACATGGCCTGTTTGCTCCAAAATTTCGGTGCGGGAAAGCCCCGCATCCAACATACGGCCGAGGCTTTCAGGGCTTGGTCCAAAAATTGTCCACAAATGGCGACAGGCGATTTTGCTCATGGAAGGGGACTGGGGACTAGGGCTAGGGACAAAGACCATTACACCACTTCCCCATCTTCCCCATACACCCCCCGATTTTCGGGTGGGACGAGGGCGGCGAGGTGTTGCATCATCTGGTGGCCGAGTTGGTCGAGTTGGGTGCGTTTTTCACGGCCGCGCAATCCATTTTCGCCCCCAAGGGGGCCAAACGGCCGGCCGATAATCACCTGAATATCGGTGCGCTTCCACTGCTTGATATTTTCGCCCATTTTCTCCGTGCCCAAAACGGCGATGGGCAAAATGGGCACTTGGCTGTGGGTGGCCACATAGGCCGCGCCGGGGCGAGCGGGCAACAAACGGGCATCGTGGCGGGCACTTTGGTCGTGCATTTCGTGGGTCAGCTCCCCACGAGCGCCCGCCTCAATGGTAACGGTGGTAATGCCCCCCTCGGGGAAAATGGCGACTGTTTGGCCTGTCTCCAAGAGGTGAAAGGCTCGCTTGAGGGCTTCCCTGTCCACTTGGCCGCGCCGCACGGCGATGCTGTCGTTAATCCACATGGCCAACCGCATGAGCCAGTAATGGGCGAGTTCTTCGGCCGCAAAAAAGTGGGGCGATTGCGGCAGAAGGATTGAGATGAGGGGCACTTCGTATTGGCTAAAGTGGTTGGCAATGACGATGTAGGGGCCGTGGGGGGGGATATTTTCACGGCCGCGTATTTCTACCCTCGCCAGCAACCAAAAGAAGAAGCGAAAGAAGCGCACGGCGATGAAGTAAGCGATTGGGCGAAGCATAGGCTTTGGGAAATGTGAAAAGTGGAAAAAAAGTAAAAAGTGAGAGGTGGTCGGGCACTTCTCACTTTTCACTTTTTACTTTTTACCTTCTTTAACTCACTCTCGCAACTTGGCCCCGTGGCGGCTGGCCAGTTGGGCAATGATTTTGCCGCGCAACTTGGCCACATCCTTGTCCTTCAGCGTCTTATCCCGCGCCTGATAGGTGAGGTGGAAGGCGAGACTGCGCTGGCCCGCGGGAATGGAGCTACCCTCGTAGACATCGAACAGAGCCACATTGGCCAGCAACGCGCCGCCCGATTTGGTGATGGTCTCTTGCAGTTCAGCGGCCGAAACACCCTTGTCCACCAGCACCGCCAAATCCTCTTGCACAGGCGGGTAGGAGGAGATGGCCGAGAAGCGACGGCTGTCCTTCATCTTGCGGATAAGCAAATCGAGGTCGAGGTCGGCCGCTAACACGGCCGCCCCATGCCGAAAATCGAGCTTCTCCACCACCAGCGGATGCAACTCACCCAACCAACCCAGAACCTTTTCGCCCAGCCAGATGCGCGCCGTTTTGCCGGGGCGGAAGGTGGGGTGTTCGGCCGCTTCGTAGCGGATGCCATCCAGCTTGGCCGCCTCAAACAGCCCCTCCAACACCCCTTTCATGTCGAAAAAGTCGAGCGTGGGCGGGTCGGCGAGACCCTCTTGCCAGTGCGCGGCCGTGCGTTGGCCCGTGTAGACCATCGCCAAGCGGCGCAACTCGTCGGGCAGATTGCCATCTTCGCCCATGATGTAGATTTTGCCCACCTCGAACAGGGCGATGCGTTCGGCGTGTTTGCTGTTTTCGGCCGCGATTTCCACCACCGAAGCGAGCAAGCTGTGGCGCATGGCCACTCGGTCTTGCGAGATAACGTTTGCAGGCGCAAATAAGGGCGGTCGTCGGGCGAGGCGTTGACCAGCAACTTGCCCTCCCGTTCGGGCGTGGTCAGCCGATAGGTGATGATTTCTTGCAGGCCGAGGTTGGCCAGCACATCTTTGACGCGCTCCTCGCGGTCTAAATCAACGTTGTTGCGCTGGGGTGGCAACACGTCCGAAATTTCGGTGGAGGGGATGTTGTCGTAGCCGTACATGCGGCACACCTCTTCCACCAAGTCGTGTTGCCCTTCGATGTCAATTCGATAATCGGGGGCGGTGACGCGCAAACGGCCGTCGGTCATCGCCTCCACCACAAAGTTTTGCTTTTCCAGCAAGGTGGTGATGGTTTCCGCGTCCACATCTAAGCCTGACCAGCGGCGGACGTAATCCACCGATAAATCCACCACGGCCGGGGCAGGCGGGTTGGGGTAATAATCCACCAGCCCTTTGGCCACCGTGCCGCCCGCATAGCGGCGCAGGAGTTCGGCCGCGCGTTTGGCTCCCAAAATGGCTTGGCTGGGGTGAACCCCTCGGCTGAAGCGGAAGCCCGCCTCGCTGGCCATTTTGAGATGGTTGGCCGTTCTGCGGATGTTCATGAAGTTCCACGCGGCCGCTTCCAGCAACACCGTCGTCGTGCCGCCGCTAATTTCGCTGTTGGCGCCGCCCATCACCCCGCCAAGGCTGAGATTGCCAGCAGGGTCGGTGACCAAAATGGCGAAGTCGGGCAGGTGGCGCACTTGGCCGTCGAGGGTGGTCAGGGTTTCGCCTTGCTCGGCCAAGCGGGTGATGATGTGGACAGGGCCAGCGGGGGCGTATTGGTCGGCACGGCCGCGCAACACGTCGTAATCGAAGGTGTGGTTGGGTTGCCCCATCTCCAGCATGACATAGTTGGAAACATCGACGACGGCGTTAATCGGCCGTTGCCCCGCCAATTTGAGGCGGCGTTGCATCCACAGCGGGCTGGGCTTTTGCTCCACCCCCTCGATGAGGAAGGCCACAAAGCGGGGGTTGAGGGTGGGTTCGGTGGTGGAGATGGCCACTTTGCCCGCCATGTCGGGGCCTTCTTGGACAACTTCATAGCTGGGGTAGCGCACAGTTTGGCCTGTCAGGGCGGCCACTTCCCGCGCCACGCCAATCACCGACGCACAGCGGGCGATGTTGGGAATGATGTCCACGTCTAGCACCGCATCGCCGAACAAATCTTGGAGCGGTGTGCCCGCCACCAAGCTCTCCACGCCCAAATCGGCGGGGGTGAAGAGCATCACCCCGTCGTGGTCGTCGCCGAGGCCCAGCTCTTTTTCGGAGCAGACCATGCACTTGTTGAAGATGCCGCGCAACGCTTTGCCTTTGAGCTTCATCTTGACTTGCCCTTCTTTGTGGCCGTCGTACACTTCGGCGCCTTCGAGGGCGAAGGAGGTGTAGAGGTTGTGGCTGGTCAAATCCCCTTGCCCAATATAGGGGAAGAGGTTGGGTGCGCCGGTGACGACGACTTCGGGTTCGGCTGACCCGTAATCTACGGTGGCCAGCACGAGTTTGTCGGCGTTGGGGTGTTGCTCGACGAGGAGGATACGGCCGAGGATGAGCAAATCGCGGTCCCAAACCAGTCGGTCGGGGTCTCTGCCGCCGGGGATGCCGATGTATTCGACTTTGCCGACCTCGAGGCCGAAGACGGTGAGTTGGTTGGCTAGTTCGTCGGGGGCAAGGGTGAGGTCAACGTATTCTTTGAGCCATGAAAGGGGTACACGCATGAGGTTTTGTAATTCGTGGTTATTGTTTAGAGATAGATGTGGTGGTGGAATTGAATTGTTTAAGCGGTAAAGGGTAAATCCACCAGTGGGCTACGGCCACTATTAGGCGAGTGTAGCAGATGAGAAAGGGGTGTCAAGGGAGCAAGGGCTTGGGCGGCCGTGAAGTGGCTGGGTGGTTTGATGGTTTGGGGAGGAAGCGGCCGTTTTGATTTCCTACCAACACACATCTGACATCGTCATGCTACATTTTTAGCATTCGCGCCATGCGAGTGCGGATGCCTGCCCCATAACGAATCACTCATAACAAATAACATCTTATGAACCTCAACAAATTCACCCAAAAAGCACAAGAAGCGGTGCTGGCGGCCCAACATCTGGCCGAAGAACAGCACCACAGCCAAATCCAGCCCCTGCATTTGCTGGCCGCCTTGCTCGGCCAAGCGGAAGGGGTTGTGCCCCAACTGGTCAACAAAATTGGGGCGAATTTGCCTGCCCTGCACCAGCAAACCCAACACGCCCTGCAACAACTGCCACAGGCGTATGGCACGGCCGTGGAAACGAGCTTGAGCCGCGAGACGAGCAACACCCTGCGCACGGCCGAGCGCGAAGCGGGCAAACTGACCGACGAATACGTTAGCACCGAACACATCTTTTTGGCCCTGTTGGAAACGGCCGAGCAAACCCCCAACTTGGCCTTCCTGCGCCGGGCGGGGCTGACCCGCGACGCGGTGTTGCAAGCCCTGACCACCGTGCGGGGCCACCAGCGCGTGACCAACCCCAACCCTGAATCCACCTACAACGCGCTGGAAAAATACGGCCGTGACCTGACCCAACTGGCGCGGCGGGGCAAGCTCGACCCCGTTATCGGCCGTGACGAAGAGATACGGCGCGTGGTGCAAGTGTTGAGCCGGCGCACCAAAAACAACCCCGTTCTCATCGGCGAGGCGGGCGTGGGCAAGACGGCCATCGCCGAAGGGCTGGCCCAGCGCATTGTGGCGGGCGATGTGCCCGAGGGGATGAAAAAGAAGGAGATTTTCGCCCTCGACATGGGCAGTTTGGTGGCGGGGGCGAAGTATCGGGGGGAATTTGAGGAGCGGTTGAAGGCGGTCTTGCAGGAAGTGACGGAGAGCGACGGCCGTATCATCCTCTTCATAGACGAATTGCACACCGTTGTGGGGGCGGGTAAGGGGGAAGGGGCGATGGACGCGGGCAACATGCTCAAGCCCTTGCTGGCGCGGGGGGAACTGCACACCGTCGGGGCGACCACGCTGGACGAATACCGTCAGCACATCGAAAAAGACCCCGCCCTTGAACGCCGCTTCCAACCCGTCTTTGTGGATGAGCCGACAGTGGAAGACACCATCTCCATTTTGCGCGGCTTGAAGGAGCGGTACGAGGTGCATCATGGGGTGCGGGTGCAGGATGCGGCCGTGATTGCCGCCGCCACCCTCTCCCACCGCTACATCAGCGACCGCCAACTGCCCGACAAGGCGATAGATTTGATTGACGAAGCGGCCAGCCGGCTGAAAATGACCATTGATTCCAAGCCGCAGGAGTTGGACAAGGTGGATCGCGCCATCTTGCAACTGGAAATTGAGCGGGAGGCTTTGAAGAAGGAGCGGGACAAGGGGAGCAAAGCCCGCCTTGAGGCCATCGAGGCGGAAATGGCGGAGTTGAAGGAGAAGGGGAATGGGTTGCGCGGCCGTTGGCAAACGGAGAAGGCGGCCATTGACGAGATTCGGACCACCAAAGCCAAGATAGATGAGACGCGTGTACTCATCGAAAAGGCGGAGCGAGAGGCGGATTTGGCCACGGCCGCTCGCCTGCGCTATGGCGCCATCACCGAATTGGAGCAGACGTTGACCCAGCAAGAGGGGCGGCTGAAAACGCTCCAAGCGGAAGGGGCACTGCTGAAGGAAGAGGTGGACGCGGAGGATATTGCCGACATTATCGCCAACTGGACGGGTATCCCCGTGAGCAAGCTACTCGAGAGCGAGGTGGCCAAGTTGTTGCACATGGAGGACAGGCTCCGCACGCGGGTGGTGGGGCAAGAGGCGGCGATTACGGCCGTGGCCAAAGCGATTCGCCGCTCCCGCGCAGGGTTGCAAGACCCGCGCAAACCTGTTGGCTCGTTCATCTTCTTGGGGCCGACGGGGGTGGGCAAGACGGAACTGGCCCGTGCGCTGGCCGAGTTTTTGTTCGACGATGAGGAGGCGATGGTGCGCTTGGACATGAGCGAATATCAGGAACGCCACTCGGTTAGCCGGCTGATTGGCGCACCGCCGGGCTACATTGGCTACGATGAGGGGGGGCAACTGACCGAGGCGGTGCGCCGTCGGCCGTATAGCGTGGTCTTGCTGGATGAAATCGAGAAGGCGCACCCCGATGTGTTTAACACGCTGTTGCAATTGCTGGACGACGGCCGCCTGACCGACAGCCAAGGACGGACGGTCAATTTTAAGAACACCATTGTGGTGATGACCAGCAACATTGGGCGGCAGTATTTGCTGGGCGAGGCGTACAATGAGGAAGCGGCCGTGCAAGCCCTGCACCGCCATTTCCGCCCCGAATTTCTGAATCGGGTGGATGATGTGATTCCGTTTAAGCCCATCGGCAAGGCGGAGTTGGCCCAGATTGTGGAGATTCAGGCGCAACAGGTGCGCCGCTTGCTGGCAGAGCGGCAGATGTCGCTGGTGCTGACGGAGGCGGCGAAGTTGTTCATCAGCGGGGCGGGGTATGACCCGGCGTTCGGGGCGCGGCCGTTAAAACGGGCGTTGCAACGGCTGGTGGTGGATCCGCTGGCGATGGCCATCTTGGCGGGCGAGTTTGTGGATGGCGACCAGATTGTGGTGGATGTGGATGGGGCGGGGTTGCGCTTTGGGAAGGGGGTGAGAGAGTAAGAGAGGAAGGGAGGGAGCCGCTGATTGACTGCTCAAACTTATTTAACTGCGGAGGGCGCAGAGGACGCGGAGGAAATTCCAGAGGAACTCCGCGTCCTTTGTGTTGTCTGCGGTTAGAAAAAACGGCTCTTTCGCAATCAACCCCATGAGAAACATAAAAATCAACCAATTTAGGTTTTACGCTCATAGACTCAGGCTTAAATCCAGTTGGATTGGCTCTCAATCCAGTTGGATTGGCTCTTAATCCAGTTGGATTGGCTCTCAATCCAGTTGGACTTGTTTTAAGTCCAGCTGGACTTGTTCTCAGTCCAATTGGATTTGCTCTCAAGTCCAGGTTGATCTAAGTACAACTTGCTTGTTCAAGTCCAGTTGTACTTGCTCTAAGTCCATCTGTACTTGTTCTAAGTCCAGATGTATTATTCTAAGTACAACTGTACTTGCTCTAAGTACAACTGTACTTGCTCTAAGTCCAGCTGTACTTGTTCTAAATCCAGCTGTACTTGCTCTAAGTACAGCTGGATTTGCTCTAAATCCTGTTGAACCGAAAAAGCGAAGAGGGAGCCGTATGCTTTGCGTGGCCGAGCCGTGGCTGAATTGAAACGGGGGGGGTTCAAGGGCGATAATGGATTATGAAGTGGTTCAGCATTTTGGCGTGGACATTGGGGCTGGTTTTAGGGGTGGCTTGTCAGCAAGAGAAGGCAAAAATAGATAGTGCAACTTTGTCTTTAGCCGATGGAACATTTGTCACGGGTCAAAATAATTTACGAAAGTCACCGAACCCAAACGTATTGATTGAGTTGGGTTACGCCGCTAGTAAGCTCTCTTGGGACAACATCATCTGCATTCTTAATCTCGCATTTGGCCAGATAGAAGAACTCCCTTTTGATTTACGGTCGCGACGAATCCTTACCTATCATCTTATACCAAATTCCGAAAAGAAAGCTGTCGTGAAAAAAGAACTGGTTAATAAGCTTACTTATGCAATTAAATTTTTTTGGGAATAAGACCAATTCAACGCATGTGCCCTAAACGATGTTTGGGATGGCTCTCCCCTAAATGGATACAATTTAGTAATCACAGAGCAATTAGACAGATATTGATCAGGGGTCAAATAATATATTTGAGGCGCAATTGATGGATTTACATACAGAAGGCAATGTTATGTGCTGGAATATCTGACCCAACTCAACCGCAGTTCGTTGGCAAAATTCAAAAATTTTTTCTTCACGTTGCCCCCATGACCAAAGAATATGGTTTATGCCACTAAGTATGGATTAGCATTAAGGAAGTTATTGTCATTTAGTCGCACAAAGGGATTATTGATCAATATAGGACTTTCTACTGAAATTTTTGAGGATTGTTTCCCCAGCAAAAAATTAAACCATGTACAGGGCGAGGGATTACTTTATCACATGGTTTCAAGTGATGGCGAGTTAAATATCACTTTTAAGTTTCTATAAGCGTTAACCCCAAATTTATAGGTGCTTTGATTCTGGAAATTGACTTAGTAAGTGGCTGTCTTCGAAGGGGATAGGCTCGTTGTCCTGAATTACCCGCCAGCCTCATTGATCTTTTGATGTTAGCGCCCGCTAGCACAGCTTATTTAACTGCGCGGGACAATTAATTTGATTGCAATTTGTTCTACGGTTAACCTTGCTGGTGGCATCATTTACTAAACCATAAAACAAACAATTGACTCGTTTTGCAATAGAGGACGTTTCAAACAGCAACTTATTCTCCTATTTTCATCGAGGGTATGTACAAGACTTCCAAATTCGTCCACTTTTGGTTCAAATGGTCGTTCATGGAGAAGGGGCTGGAAATTGCCCAGATGGAGGAAGATTTTATGTGGAGACGTAGACACCCTATCGCCAGCTTGATTAAGCCAGGTCGGATTTATAGTGAAGATTTGGCGTAAACCATTATATTTAACCTATTTCAACCACTTGCGCCCGAAGTGCAGCGCACTGTCAATGGCTCCAATGCCCCCAAACATTGCAATTGTTGAATGCTGGGTATCTATACGCCACAACCATTAGCGAGATGGTAGATGTCTTTGATGTCAGTCGGCCGTTTATCCCCCAATACATGGCTACCTTGCCCTTTACAGCCACCCATTTGCTTGTGCAAAACGGCCGTGCCTATGTCACCCTGCCCCATGAACTCCAAATATGGGATATAAGCGAGTAATCGGCAGCAATTGGCGACTACCCTCTTAGCCAAAATTCATATCTTGCCTGTTGCCGTAACCATACATCTATTTGGGTATAGGAGTATGATCCTTGGTCGTGCTGGATATATCTGATTTGAGCCATATTGTGCCTATTTATTCGGTAGATGAATTACCCAATATACCCTCTGGCTTGTTTGACGCTTCTCAACCCCAAATTGTAGAGAATAAACTGTATACCATTTGTGATTTAGCGGGAATTTGTTCATGACGATTTATCTTCCCTCGTCCACAGTTTGGATGTTGATCACCCAAGGGTATACCCCAGATAAAGACGTTGACCGCGAAACATTATATTCTGTGCAGGCAGATTATTATTCAGGCGCGTATGCGGCCGTCTATGGCTTCGATTTGGGCGACCAACGGCCGCTTTATACAAGGAGAGCTTTGTCTAGTCCGTTTTACCCCACCATTCCAAGCCTTAGGACCGATTGGCCAGGCCGATGGCATCATCTACATGGCCGCAGGCAATGCTGGGCTAATCGTTCTCCAGCGCGTGCCCATCCCCGCCGAATAGCCACCCCTTCTGCTATAGCCCGTCCCAAGGGTCTGCTGGTATATTCGGGGTTTACCCACCAACCCTAGCCACCCACCCATGCAAGACAACCCCCACTTCCAAGCCACCGTCACGGCCGTGCGCGACCTCATCGCCACATGGCCCACCCCCCTGCGCGACCATGCCCTCGAATTTTTCGAGCGACAACTGCCGGGCTTGCCCATGCAAATCATCACCCTTCTGCCCTACTTGGTGCATGAACTCATCCCCACCCCCACGGCCGCGCTGGCCCCCCTCAGCGAGGCGCACCTCTTGGCGGCATGGTACTACCACGCCCAAGACGATTTGCTCGACGAGCAACACGACCCGACCATCATGTTGGGCGGCCACATCGCCTTGCTGGAGGCGATTCGCCGCTACGAGGGGTTGGGGCTGGCCACGGCCGCTTGCTGGCCCCAATTCTTCACCCTCGCCGAACGCGCCAGCCAAGCCTACACCCAAGAATGGCTCGGCCGTTTCGGCGACGTGAGCGAGCTGACGGCCGAAAAGCTAGAGCCGTTCACGCTCGATTTCATCGGCCGTCGCGCCGCCCCCCTCTTCTTCAACACCCAAGCCCAACTCGAATTGGCGGGCATTCCGCCCCACGATGAGCGCGTGCGCCAACTGTTGCGCCTCCTCGAAATCCTCAACCTCTCCCTGCAAATTGGGGACGATTTGGGCGATTGGCTGGCCGATTTGCAAGCCGGCCACCTCAATGTGGTCGGGGCGTGGCTCATTCGCCACCACATGGCCACCTATCCCGAAGCCACCTTTGCCGATTTGTCGTTGGAAGGGCTGGTGGGCTATCAACTGCTCCACACAGGGGTGTGGGATGAGCTAGAGCAGACGTTGGCCGCTTTATATAATGAAGCGCGAGCTATTTTGGAGCCTTACGGCCGTTCCAAACTCGGCCAAATTCTGGAAACCCACATCGGCCGTATGGCCAACACATGGGACGAAGTGCGCCAACGACAAGTCGGCATCCAAGCCATCTTTATCGGCGAGGAGTAGTGGTTAGTGGTTAGTGAATAGTCTCTACTAACCACTAGCCACTAACCACTCCTTGCGTATTTAGTTCACAGGGTTATACTAGGCTAAGGGTACTAACCATCCATTGGTCATTCTGTCCAATGCGCTTATCCCGCCCCCATTCCCTCTCAATTTGCTCACCATTCCTCACCCGTGCGGTGATAGGTGCTCTAAATCCCTCATAGAAGAAAGGAGAAGATGTTGATGAACAAAACACGCTTGATGATTGTTTTAGGCTTACTGCTGGCCGCCTTTTTGGCCGCTTGCGGTGGCGAGCCACAAGTTGTTACCGAAACGGTGGAAATCCCCGTCGAAGTAACCCGCGTGGTCACCGAAGAAGTTCAAGTCGAAGTTGAAGTAACCCGTATTGTTGAAGTAGAAGGGGAAGCCAGCACAGTCACCGAACAAGTTGCTGTGACATTTGCCGAAGGTGGCGATACCTTGGCCACTGTGCAAGGGCGCGATTCCTTAAAATGTGGTGGCAATGCTTCCTTGGGTGGCTTCGGTTTCTTGGATCCCGAAACCAACGAATTCAGTGGGTTTGATGTGGATTTCTGCGCGGCGATTGCGGCGGCCGTTTTTGGTGATGCCACCAAATTCGAGCTAACCCCCACCACCGGCACCTCCCGCTTCCCCACCCTGCAATCGGGTGAAGTAGATGTGTTGATTCGCAACACCACATGGACACTCAGCCGCGATACCTCCCTTGGTTTCGATTTTGGCCCTGTCACCTTCTTCGATGGCCAAGGCATGATGGTTCGCGCCGATAGTGGCATTACCACCTTAGAGGACATGGCGGGTAGCACCATTTGTGTGCAAGCGGGTACAACGACCGAGAAAAACTTGGCCGATGTGTTCCGGGCACTGGATGTCGAATTCACCCCGGCCGTCTTCCCCGACAACCCCAGCACCACCGAAGCGTATAAATCTGGCCAATGTGATGGCATCACGACCGACAAATCGGGTCTGGTTTCTATCCGCATCAACCAATTAGATGTGCCCGAAGACCATGTCATTCTCGACGTGACCATGTCTAAGGAACCCCTCGGCCCCCTCACCCGCCACGGCGACAACAACTGGAACGACATTGTGAGCTGGGTTACTTACTGCACCTTCCAAGCGGAAGAGAGCGGTGTGACCTCCGCCAATGTGGATGAAATGCTCGGCAGTGACGACCCCACCATTCAAAACTTGTTGGGCATCACAGGCGACCTCGGCCAATCCATGGGTATCAGCAACGATTTCTGCTACCAAGTGATTAAGCAAGTCGGTAACTACGGCGAAATTTATGACCGCAACCTCGGCCCCGATACGCCCTTCAACCTGCCTCGCGGTTTGAATGAGCAGTATTACAACGGCGGCCTGATTTACTCCATGCCCTTCCGGTAGACCGTAACTGGCATTGGCGTGGCAACACGCTTGGCATGAATGGCACAAAACAGCCCGATAGGTTTCCCCTGTCGGGCTGTTTTGTAAGCAGGTCAGCTTGTCGGTAATAGGTATATAAGTTTATTGGTGTAGTGGTGTATTTCATTACACCACTACACCAATACACCTCTACACCTCTACACAAAATGCCAGATTATGACCCTGAAATGTATCATTGCTGAACTGCTCACTAGCTCAAGAGGAAAACCATATGGCAGGAGAATGGACACCGATAAGCCCGCAAGGGCAGGAGCGCATTCCGCCGTGGCGGGACGGCCGTGTTTTGGGCGTAATCGCCCAAGTCGTTTTTGTGGGGCTGATGATTGTGGTAGCGGGGTGGTTTTTGGGCAATATCGCCACCAACATCGAAAGCCTCGGCCGTTCCCAATTTATTTGTCGGGATGGCACATTTAGTTACCGCTGTGCCTATGATTTTATGTCGGCCGATGCCCAATTCGACATCGCCGAGAAGCCCATCCCCTACACCCCCTCCGATTCCTATTGGCGTGCCTTGGGGGTAGCGGCGCTCAACACGGCCAAAGTCGTCGTTTTGGGAATTATCCTCACCACCATTTTGGGCACATTTGTGGGCATTGCCCGGCTCTCCCAGAACTGGTTGGTGAGCAATGTGGCCAAGTGGTATGTGGATTTGTTCCGCAACACGCCACTGGTGCTCCAACTCATTTTTATCTACTTTTCCTTCATCCTCATTCTGTTGCCCAACATTCAGGAGGCGATTCAGCCACTGGGACTGCCCATTTTTATCAGCCAGCGCGGCCTGAATTTTGCGTGGCCTGTTTATTTGCCCTCGTTTGCCACATGGGTCGCCTTTTTGGTGTTGGGGGTTATTCAGGCGCAAGTGTTGTGGGTGGCCCTCGGCCGCCGCGAGGAGCAAACAGGGCACGAAAGCAACCGCGTGACATGGGTCATTGTCTCGTTTGTGGCGGTGGCCATTGCGGGTTGGTCGCTGGCGGGCAACACCGAATCCCAATCCGCCTTGGTTTCCACCTCCATTCGGGTGCGCGAATTTGCCGATTTTGAGCGGCTGGTCACTTCTCGGCTGAGTGGGGTGAGCCAATTGAACGATATTGACCGAGCGTTGGCTTCGGGGCGGATTTCGCAAGAGGCGGTGGATGCCGCCGCGCTCAGTATTTGCGTCCTGCGCGATTCCGCCTCAGAGGCGAACTTTACCGCCCAACTGCGGAGCTATTCCATCCCCTACACCGTTCAGCGCACCACCCGCCAAGACCAAGCCACGGCCGCTTATGCCGAGGGGCGGTGCGAGGTGTATATTGGCACGACGGCCGTGTTGGCGGCCGAGCGCAATGTGCTGGAAAACAGCGCCGCCCATGCCCTTGTGCCCATCTACGAAGCCCCCATGCGCTGGTCATTGCCCCGTTTAGAAGGGTTTAACTTTGTGGGGGGCGGGAAAATGACGGCCGAGTTTACCGCCATTCTCATCGGCCTTGTGCTGAATACAGGAGCCAGCGTGGCCGAAATTGTGCGGGCGGGCATCCAATCCGTCTCCAAAGGGCAAAGCGAAGCGGCCAAGGCGTTGGGCCTCTCCGAAAGCCAGCGCTTGCGCTTGGTTGTCTTGCCCCAAGCATTGCGGGTGATTATTCCACCCATGACCAGCCAATACCTGAACTTGGCCAAAAACTCGACCTTGGCCCAAGCGGTGGCCTTCCCCGATTTATGGACAATTAGCTACACCACACTCAATCAATCGGGTCGGGCGTTGCAAATCATGTTGCTCGTCATGGGTTCCTACCTTGCGCTCAGCTTGTTTATTTCGGCCATTCTGAACTGGTATAACCAGAAAACAGCCATTGTCGAGCGCTAAAAGGAGTGATAGACCATGCAAACCCTTCTCAAAAGTTTCCAAATCCTCATTCCTTCTAAGAGCTTCCACTTTAATTGGCGGCTATTTGTGGCCGAAAATCTGACAAGTAGTTGGTTTTTAGCGGGTTGGTTGGTGTTGCTAACCTATCTGACAGCCAGCTATACGATTGGGCAGGTGCAAGCCGCGCCTGTGGTCACGGCCGTCATCCTCGTCATTTGGGTGCTCACCCTGCTGATGACGATTATGGGGGAGTTGCAAAAGCACCACACCCCCCTGACGCTGTGGCTGAAGAACAACCTCTATAGTTCCATCACCAATGTGCAAATCACGCTCCTATTGGTATTGCTGATTTTAGCGGCCGTGCGCGGCTTTTACGGCTACGCATGGACCAACGCCAACTTCAGCACCACCCCTGTGGCCGCTCCCTACACCAGCACCATCGCCGATGTATTGCGCGAAGACAATGTAGACCTCGGCCGAATGCCATCTGGCTTGCCGTTTGAGCGAGTGACCGGCCGTAACTACGCGGGCACACCCGTGCGCCAAACTGTGTATGTCGTTTCGGAAGATAAGAGCGAAGTGGAAGTGACAACCACCGACATTCACACAGGGGCAACATGGGGTTCAGTGATTGAAAACAGCGATAACCTGCTGATTTTTCGCTTTAAAGACCCCAGCCGTATCTATCGTTTGTGGATTAGCCTTGGGCTGTTAGCGGTACTGGCCGTGCCCAGCTTTATCATCTACCGCGACGAAAGTTACAACCGCTCCACAGTGCGCCGGGTGTTGAATTGGTTGTGGTTCCTCTCACCCATCTTGCTCTATCTGCTTCTGCGCGGGGTAAGCGGTGCGCCCGCAGGCAGTTTGCTGGAGGAGATTAACCCCGATGTGGTTTGGGGTGGCTTCCTTCTTTCGGTGATTATTGCCGTGTTTGCCATTGTAGTGTCGTTTCCGCTGGGGGTTTTGCTCGCCCTCGGCCGTCGCAGTACCATTCCGGGCATTCCCGCATGGCTCACTTATGGGTTGGCGGCCGTGCTCACCCTCGGGGGACTGATTGCCTCCACACCCGAATTGGTGGCGACTTCGACCAGCTCCTTTTCAACCTTGCTGGCCTATTGGCCGTTGGCCGTGCCTGTGTTGGCTTACCTGTTCCAACGGGCGTTTAAGGGCAATGTCGTGGCCGCATTTAGCACCATCTTCATCGAAGTCTGGCGTGGTGTGCCATTTATCACGGTGCTGTTCATGGCCATTATTTTGTTCCCCATCTTCTTGCCGCAGGACATGGAAGTGCTGAACACGACGCGGGTGTTGGTGGGGACGGCGCTTTTTTCGGCCGCGTATCTCGCCGAAAATGTGCGCGGTGGGTTGCAAGCCATCTCCAAAGGGCAATATGAAGCGGCCGATTCCCTCGGACTCAACACGTTCAACAAATATCGGCTGATTATCATGCCCCAAGCGTTGCGGCTGGTCATCCCCGCCATCGTCGGCCAATTCATCGGCCTCTTCAAAGATACGTCGTTGGTCTTTCTGGTCGGCTTGTTCGACTTGCTGGCCGTGGCCAACAGCATCTCCTCCCAACCCAACTGGCTCGGCATTCGCACCGAACCATACATCGTCTTGTTCTTCATCTACTTCATTTGTAGCTCGGGCATGGCATGGTACAGCCGGCGGTTGGAGAAGCAGTTGGGTGTGGGGGAACGGTAATCAGTGCAGTATTCAGTATTCAGTTTGTGAATAGTGAATAGTGAGTAGTCGTTGCATTGCATGGGGATTGGGTTTTAGGGCTGAAAGCCCGCCCTATACCAGCCTAGGACAAAGCCTTAGGTGGAAAATAGATACAAATAAAGGGCTGAAAGCCCGTCTTATAACAGGATTTAATAGGAGAAACAGATGGCCGAAATTAAAAGCCTTAAAACGAGCGGTGAAAACATCATCTATTGCCGCGATGTCCACAAATGGTATGGGGATTTCCACGTTTTGCGCGGCATTAGCGTGGAAGTGAAGTCGGGCGAGGTGATTGTCATTCTGGGGCCGTCTGGCTCGGGCAAATCCACATTTATCCGCACCCTGAATCGGCTGGAGGAGCATCAGGAAGGGGATATTGTCATTGATGGCATCACCCTGAGCCACGATATTCGCAACATTGCCGAGATTCGGCGCGAAGTGGGGATGGTGTTCCAACAATTCAACCTGTTCCCCCACCTCACCGTGCTGGAAAATGTCACCCTTGCCCCGATAAATGTCCGCAAATGGTCGCGGGAACGCGCCGAGGAAGTAGGCATGAAGTGGCTGACCCGCGTGGGCATCCCCGAGCAAGCGGGCAAATACCCCGGGCAGCTTTCGGGCGGCCAACAACAGCGCGTGGCCATCGCCCGCACCCTGAGCATGGAGCCGAAAATCTTGCTCTTTGATGAGCCAACCTCGGCTTTAGACCCCGAGATGATTAAGGAGGTGCTGGACGTGATGCGTGACTTGGCCAAATCGGGCTACACCATTTTGGCGGTAACGCACGAAATGGGGTTTGCCCGCGAGGTGGCGGATCGGATTATCTTTATGGATGGGGGGGTGATTGTGGAGGAGAATGTGCCCCAGAACTTCTTCACAAATCCCGAGCATGACCGCACGAAGATGTTCTTGAATCAGATTCTGAATCACTAGAAAAAGTTACAGGTTACAAGTTACAGGTCGTGGCGAGACTTGTAACTTGTAACCTGTAACTTGTATCTATTGAGTTAGTCCCCTGCCGTGGCGACAAGGCGTTGGGCGTTGGCTAGTTTCTCGTCCAGGGGGTCGGGCCATGCGGCGATGAATGTGCCGAGCATGAAGATGAGGCCACCCGCCCAGACCCAGTTGATGAGCGGGGTGAGGTAGAGCCGGATGGTGGCGGAATCGGCCGTGACCCCTTCCCAGTTGACCAGCAAAATGTAAAACTCTTCGATGAGGTTAGAGCGTGCGGCCGGGATGGTCATCCCTTCGCCACTGCCGAAGAGTTGGGTGTAGGGGGTGAGCGTGGTCAGGAAACGGCCGTCGCTGTCATAGACATCGGCCGTGGCTTGCACTATCTCCAAATCGTTGTCGGTGTAGCCTTCGACCCCCTTAAACTCAATCACATAATTGCCCAGCGTCGCCCGTTCCCCTGTGGTGAGAAAAACTTGGGTTTGTTGCTGGAAAAACTCGGTGCCAATCACCCCAAAAGCCATCACAATGACCCCGAGGTGAATGAGGTAGCCCCCATAGCGGCGTTGGTTGCGCTGGAATAGCATAGCCAGCGCCGTTGGCCAGCTTTCCCCTTTGCCTACCCGCGCTTGCACCCCCCGCACATATTCTAAAATCGTCAGAATGGCTGAGAAGGCGACAATCCACAGGCCGAGCAATGCCCCTATTTGGCGCACCCCCCACACGGCCAACCCCGCCACAAACACAGTGGCGGCCACGGCCGGCCAGCGCGACATATTCCCCAAGCGGGACATGCTGGTGCGGTACCACATCGTGAGGGGAGCAATGCCCATGAGCAAGAGCAAGACGGCAAAGAGCGGGCCGAGGGCCGCTTCGTAGGTCGTTTCGCCCACCATGTACACCTCGCCCGTGAAAAATTCGGAGAGGAGACTGTAGTTGGTGAAGATGAAGATGACCAGCAAAATGGCCAACACGACGAAGTTGTTATAGAGAAACGCGGCCTCGCGGGAGATGAAGGAGTGCAGGTAGTTGTTGCTCTTGAGCGCTTGGGCGCGGTAGGTGGCCCAGAAGGTGGAGAGGACAATCATCAGCGTGGTGAAGCCGAAGAAGTGCCACTGAATTTCGGATTGGGCGAAGGCGTGGACGGATTGAAGCAAGCCTGTGCGAACGATGAGCGTACCGTAGACGACGAGGAGGTAGGTGAGGATGATGAGGAAGATGTTCCACATCTTGAACATGCCCCGCTTCTCCTGAATCATGACGGAGTGGAGGAAGGCTGTGCCCGCCAGCCACGGCATGAAGGCGGCGTTTTCGACGGGGTCCCACGCCCAATAACCACCCCAGCCGAGGACATCGTGCGCCCAACGGCCGCCCAAAATCAGCCCCAAACTGAGCAACAGCCATGCGGTCAGCGTCCAGCGGCGACTGGTGCGAATCCAGCCATCGTCCAACCGCCCCGCCATAAGGGCGGCCATGGCAAAGGCGTAAGGAATGACAAAGCCAGTGTAGCCGAGGTAGAGCAGAGGGGGTGGATAATCATCAACGGGTGGCGCAGGAGGGGGGAGAGGCCACGGCCGTCGGCAGGGATAATGTCGTTCAGGGCGAACGGGGTTTCGGGGAACGCGCTGAGGAAGAGGAAAAACGCTTGGGTGAGTGCCCCGATGACCAGCACGTAGGGCATGAGCTGTCGCTCGTCTTGTTTGAGCCACACGGCCGCCGCAAAAAAGGCGGCCATGAACAAGTTCCACAGGAGCAGTGACCCTGCTTGCCCGCCCCACAAAGCTGTAATCTTAAAAATGGTGGGGGTGGCGCGACTGGTTACGCGGGAGACATAGGCCAGTGTGTAATCATCGGCCAAGAGGGCGGCGATGAGAATGGCGCAAGCGAGCACCAGCAGGGGCAGGGTGATGAGGGTGGCGCGTCGGCCGCTTTCAACCCAACGCGGCCGTTTGGTCCACACCCCCACCAGCGCGGCAACGAGGGTGTAGAGCGATGCGCCAAAGGCCATCAAAATAGAGGCGTAGCCAATATCAGCAAACATGGGAACTTGTCAGCTTGTGAATTGTCAGCTTGTCAATGGCTTGGTTAACTGGGATACGACCTCATTAACAATTAAAAATTCACAATTCACAATTAATTATTCTTCGTATCGGGTGGGGCATTTGAGGAGGAGGCCGCCGGGGTTGGAGAGGAAGATGCCGTTTTCGGCGTGTCCTTCTACGAGGGCTTGGGCATCGCCTTGCAACAAATCGGGTTTGGGTTCGTTCATGGCGACGATGTGCAAGCGTTGGCCGGGGTTTTCGAGGCTATCCACAATGTCGAATTCGAGGCGGGAGGTGGCGGCATCTATTTGGGTGTATTGAATCGTATCGGCCACGACCCAGCCCGAGACGCGCAAATCACGGCCGCCCAAGCTCGCTTGCTTGGCGTAGAACTCGTCTACGGTGAGGTACAGTTGGGTTCCACCTGCGTTGACGGCGTTGAAAATGAGGAATATCACGGCCGAGGCCAAGGCGATTCCCAACACCACCAACTTCCACATGCTCTGGCGCGGCTTATCGAGCGCCGCCCCCTGCTCTTTCATCCATGTTGATTCTGCCATTGTTGTCTCCTTTCGTAGCTTGTCAGCTAGTCAGCTAGTCAGTCTGTCAGTCGCTCAGTCGCTCAGTCTTTCATTCCACATTCCGCATTCCGCAATCACAATTCATCATTCTCTTCATCCCAAACGGGGTCGTCGTCGTCGGGGAGGGTGTTGGAGTAATCTTCGGCCGCGATGATTTGGGCGCGGGCTAAATCGCCAGCCATGACCATGACGCGCACCTCGCCCAAGTAGCCGACGGTGAGGCCATAGGCTTTGCCGGCCCCTTCTTGCCACGCTTGCGCGGGAATGCCTTCGGTCTCTAAACGGCCGACGAGCATCTGCGCTTCTAACATGCTATACATTTTGGTGAGTAGTTTCCAGTCCATAGTTTTAGCAATTCAGCTTGTCAGCATTTCAGCGGTCAGCCTAATGGTAGGGGCAACCCTTGTGGTTGCCCAGCTTCTAGGGTAGGCACTTTTAGGGCAGGCACAAGGCCTGCCCCTACTTGCAGTTGCAATTGCCCAAGTATAGCCTAAATTCGGCCGCTTGTTTGTTCGCAGGCGGGGAGTACACATGTTAGACTAACAATCAGCGGTGGGGGCGGCAAGTAATAGATGTCATGGAAAGGTGGTGATAAGTGAAAGGTGAGAGGTAAAAGGTGGGGGTGTTAGTTAGATTTAGTTGTTGAGTTATCAAGCAACTCTTACTTTTCACTTTTCACGTTTCACTTTCCACCTCCCACCTCTCGCTTTCCACCTCTCACTTCTCACTTTTCACCTTTCACTTCTCACTTTCCTCTTCTCTCTTCTCTCTTCTCTCTTCTCTCCCTCACACCTCCCCATGTTCACTCTCCTCGCCCTTACGCCGATTGCTGTTGTGTTGTATTTGATGATAGGCCGCAATTGGGGGGGGCACCATGCGGGTTTGGTGGGGTGGGGCACGGCCGTCTTCCTCGCTCTCCTCGCCTTTGGGGGCAACTTGCCCCTCTTGCTGGTGGCCACAGGCCGCGCTTTGCTCCTCGCCCTGTATGTGCTGTACATTATTTGGATGGCGCTTCTGCTTTACCACGTTGTCAACGATGCGGGAGCCATCGCCGCGATTGGGCAAGAGCTACCGAAGCTGGCGCATGAGCAAGGGGTGCAAGTGTTGCTCTTGGCGTGGGTGTTTGGTTCTTTTTTGCAGGGGGCATCGGGCTTTGGCGTGCCTGCGGCCGTGGTTGCCCCGCTCCTCGTCGGCCTTGGCTTTGCGCCGACGGTGGCGGTGACGGCCGCTTTGCTCGGCCATGCGTGGGCTATCTCCTTCGGCTCGCTCGGTTCTTCTTTTTTTAGCCTGATGGCCGCTTCGGGCATGGAAGGAGCGGTGTTGGCGGGGCCGAGTGCGCTTTATTTGGGGGTGGCTTGCTTGGCTTGCGGGGCGGTGGTATTGTGGATGATGGACGGTTGGAAGGCCATCCGTGCCCATTGGGGCTGGTTGGTGAGCATTGGTTTGTTGATGGGGGCGGTGCAGTGGGGGTTAGCGGCCGTTGGCCTTTATAGTTTGGCCGCTTTTGGGGCGGGCTTGGCGGGGATGGGCGGGATGATTCTTCTGCTCCGTTGGCAAAGGGGCAAAGACGAGGCTCCCATTGTGTGGCGCAATCTCGGCCGTGCCATTTGGCCCTATGCGCTGATGACTTTGGTCATTGTCGTGGGGCAAGTGTTTCTGGATGGGCATCTCGATTGGGTGGTGTTGAACTATGACTTCCCCGCTGTGCAAACAAGTTACGGCCGCATAACGGCTGAAGGCGGCGGCCGTAGCGTGAGCCTCTTTGGCCACCCGGCGCGTTGCTTTTCTATGCCAGTTTGCTCGGTTTTGGCTGGTATTGGTGGCGTGGCACGTTGCCGACCGCCCCAAGCGGGGTGTATAGCGGCCGTGCCATCCTGCGCAAGACGATAAACGGCTCGGGCAAATCCACGGTGAGCATTGTGGCTTTGGTGGGCATGGCCACGGTGATGGAATATGCGGGGATGACCCAATTGTTGGCGGAGGCGTTGAGCAATACGGGGGTGCTTTTCCCCTTTCTCAGCCCGTTTATTGGGGCGTTGGGGGCGTTTATGACGGGGAGCAACACGAATAGCAACGTGGTCTTTACCGATTTACAGCGGCAAACGGCCGTGGCTCTCAATTTAACAGTGCCGATGATTCTGGCCGCGCAAAATGCAGGCGGCGCACTGGGCAGTATCTTCGCCCCCGCGAAGGTAATTGTGGGTTGTAGCACGGTGAAGGGAGCCGATGACGCGGCCGTGCTAAAATTGGCGACCCTTTACGGCGTTTTCATCCTCGCTCTCCTCGGTCTCCTCACACTTGTTTTAGGAGGGTGAGGGAAGAAAGAAGATGAGAAAACCGTTTCTTTTAACGCAAAGGCGCAAAGAAGCTATCTTGTTTCGATTAAACACCCTTGCCTCTTTTTTTTTGCCTTTTTTAATAAGATTTATTGCAAAGGCAAAAAAGAGCTTAAGCAAAGGTTGGCTTTTTTCACCTTTGGCTTTGCTGAAAACCGTTGATGATTCTTTTTGCCTTTTGTAATAAGAATTTAGCACAAAGAGCAAAGAACAATAAAGCAAAGGGGTGCTTACCCACCAACACCCCTTCCGCATTCCCCGTACCGCAATGCCATTCACAATTAACCATTCATCATTCACAATTCACAATTCCCCATGATTTCTTCCTATTTATCGCCAAAACTAGAGGGGCGCGAGTCGCACAAGGGCGGGGGGCACGCCGTTTTTGCTGTGGAGCCAGTGGCCAAAGGCGAGTTGTTGGTCGTTTGGGGCGGGGTGATTCTAACGGCCGCCCAACTCGACCAGATTGCAGGCGATTTGGCCTATTTGGGCGTGCAAGTGGAGGCGGATTTATATTTGTGGCCGCCCGAGGCAGGGCCAGCCGACTGGGTAAACCACTCTTGCGCCCCCAATGCGGGTCTCGACGGCCAGATTGCGCTTGTCGCCCTGCGCGATATTGGCGTGGGGGAGGAGATTTGCTTCGATTATGCGATGACGGATAGCTCCCCGTATGATGAATTTGTTTGCCAGTGTGGGGCGAAGGCGTGTCGCGGCCGAATTACAGGCGAAGATTGGCGTATTCCCGCCCTGCAACAGGCGTATGCGGGGTATTTCGCGCCTTATTTGGCGCGTTGGATAGAACTCGTAAGGTGACAGTCACTTTTTAAGTGACTGTCACCTTAAAATCTTCTCCATTTTCTTGCCCCTGGCCAATTCATCCACCAACTTGTCCAAATACCGCGCTTTCTGGGTTAAAGGGTTCTCCAGTTCTTCGACACGATAGCCGCAGATGAGGCCCGTGATGAGGTGGGCATTGGGGTTGAGGGAAGCCCGCTCGAAAAATGTCTCAAACGTGACATTTTCTTGCATGAGTTCGTCAAGTTTTTGGTTATCGAAGCTCGTTAACCATTCGATGACTTGATGTAACTCTTCTTTGGTTCGGCCTTTCTTCTCTACTTTTTGGACATACATCGGGTAGACGGAGGCAAAGGTCATCTTGGCGATGCGTTGATTGTGTGTGTCAGAAGTTTTCATAGTGACCTTGTTGT
>JADJSZ010000053.1 GCA_016711405.1 Candidatus Hadersleviella danica
TTGCAGTATTGTGGAACTGTTGGTAAAGGCTTATTGGAGCCGTATAAGGGGCGGGTGTTTCGACGTCGCGCTGTGGCTCAGGGGATGTTTGTACAATCGGAGAAGTTTGTGGTAGGCGCATCGGGGCAGGTGGATGATATTTCCATCTATGGGCAGCGAGAGAGCAACGGGCGACATGGCGTAGCTTTGAGTGATGAATTTGGCCATTCAGGGCATCAACAGTTCGCAGGTGAAGTGGAACCATGAGGGGTCTTTTCTGAACAATGCCCACAAGGATTTGCGGGCCGATTTTGTAATTGCCAATCCGCCGTTTAACGATAGCGATTGGAGCGGCGATTTATTGCGGGGAGACGGCCGCTGGCAATACGGCACACCACCCACGGGCAACGCCAACTTCCCGCGTGGCTCAACATGGTGTACCGCGCCCACAGGGCGGGCAAGGGCGGTGCTGAAGCCAGGAGGCGTGACCAGCAAGACGAGTGGCGAGGGGAGTCCGGCGGGCGATGATTGAGCAGGGCAATTTGATTGATTGCATTGTGAACCTGCCCGCCAAGCTGTTCCTGAACACCCAAATTCCCGCCGCGCTCTGGTTTCTCAATCGCGGCCGTGGTTCCGCCCACCCCCGCGCGGGGGAGATTTTGTTTATAGATGCGCAGCACATGGGGCATCTCATCAGCGGCGCACGCAGGAGCTGGCGACCGAGGGAAGTTGCAAAAGTTGCGACCACCACCACGCATGGCGCACGAATTTGAAGCGGGGTACGAGGATGTGAAGGGGTTTTGCGCTTCTGTGCCGCTGGCGCGGGTGGCGGAGCTGGATTATGTGCTGACCCCTGGCCGTTATGTGGGGTTGCCCGAGGAGGAGGATGAGTTTGATTTTGGGGAGCGGTTTGCCGCGCTGAAGGCGGAGTTTGAGGCGCAATTGGCGGAGGAAGCGGCGCTGAATGAGGCGATAGTGGCCAATTTGGCCAAATTACCAACGCCCCACCGTAGTGGCGTTGATATTGCGCTCCGACTCCTGATGTTACAAAATGTTGAGCCCCGCTATAGGTGGTGAGTGGGAAAGAGCGCAAATTTTGCGCCACTACGACGGGGCAATGGTTTTATGGCATGGGAGAAACAATATATTGCGCCACTACGGAAGTATTATTGATGCGGAAACACACACGCAAATCAATTCGTTACGCTGGCTGGGATTACCGCACCCCCGGCTATTATTTTGTGACCACTTGCACCCACGACGGCACACCAACCATGCGTTTGGGGCGGTGGAACGGGAAACGGCCGTTGTCCAACTTTCCCCGCTCGGCCACCTTGTGGCCCAATATTGGGCCGAAACACCCGCCCATTTTGCCCATGTGGCGTTGGATGAATGGGTGGTGATGCCGAACCATTTCCACGGCATCATCCACATTGTGGATTACCCCGCCCAACCTGTGGTGCCGCAAAATTTGGCTCCCCAACGGTCGAGTACACGCCCGGCAGGGTCGTTGGGCAGAATGCGGCGGGTTTCAAGCCAGCCGTGACACGCGCATACAATCAGCAACCGCATAGCCCCAAACAGTCAGTGTAGCGGCAAAGGTATTGGGAGCGGATTGTTCGCAATGAGCGGGAGTTGGATGCGATACGGCGTTATATTCAGCAGAACCCCGCGCAATGGGCGCATGACCGCGACAATTTGGAGGTGTTGCTGAGCCGCATGACGTACATCCGTAGTGGCGCAGTATACTGCGCCATCGCCGTGTGTGACGGGGTGGGGCGCAAATTGCGCCACTACGGTGGGGTAATGGTTGTTTGGCGTAGTGGCGCAGTATACTGCGCCCTAATTGCAGTGTTACGAAATGGTGTACCGCGTTATGTGGTGGGTGGGGGTAGGGCGCAAAATTTTGCGCCACTACGGTAGGGGTAATGGTTATTTAGCGTAGTGGCGCAGTATACTGCGCCCCGTTGGGCGGGGGGGATAGTGGTTTGGTGAGGTGGATGTTTGAGTGAATGGAAAGATTTTAAAATCGGAAAGACTGGCTGAAATTTCAGAATCACAAACGCATACCATTAAGTTCTACCCAAACAAGTACCGTAGGGCCTTTTCGTTATTACGTGCATCAGGAATTATTGTTACGTGACGATTTTATATTTGAAGGTGAATACGTTTTAATCTCTGAAGATGGTGAAAATTTAAGAACACGCAAGACACCTATTGCTTTCAAAGCCAATGGCAAGTTTTGGGTAAACAACCATGCTCACATTCTAAAATGCTACGAAGAGCATATGAACAATCTGCTCATCTATTACTTTCAATCATTGGATTTGCATGAATTTATAACTGGTGCGGTTCAACCAAAATTAAATAAATCTAGGCTCTGTGTTCCATTCCCATTTTTACCAACCAATGTTGCGGAGCAGAAGCGGATTGCGGCCGTGCTTTCCTCGCTGGACGACAAGATAGATTTGCTCCACCGCCAAAACTCAAACGCTAGAGGCCACGGCCGAGGCTCTCTTCCGCCACTGGTTCATCGAACAAGCCCAACCCGATTGGGAGGAGAAGCCCCTCCAGTCAAATTGCTGATTTTCTAAACGGTTTGGCCTGCCAAAAGTACCCACCCCAAAATGATTCAGAAAAGTTGCCCGTCTTGAAAATCAAAGAACTCAGTAGTGGCATATCAGAATCATCCGATTGGGTAACAAGCACAGTTAATGCCAAGTACATTGTCGAAACAGGGGATGTTATTTTTGCATGGTCAGCTTCTCTTATGGTTAAAGTTTGGCATGGTGGGAAATGTGTGCTAAATCAGCATCTCTTTAAAGTAACCTCAGCAGATTTTCCAAAATGGTTTTATCTCATGTGGTGCAAGTATCATTTGGTGGAATTTATTTCCATCTCTTTAAGCCATTCCACAACAATGGGGCATATCAAAAGGGGTGATTTGGATACGGCAATGGTATTTGTTCCCTCCCCACGAGAAATTGCAGCAATGTCTGAGCAAATGACCCCATTGCTCAACAAACAAATTGCCAACACCAAGCAAATCCGCACCCTCGAAACCCTGCGGGATACCCTCCTCCCCGCTCATGCCGGGAGGAGCAGATCGCCCTGTATGCGGGGTAGTGGCAAAATTTTGCCCCGCCACTAGGGGGCGCGCAGGTGCCGCGCCCCCCCCAATCCGCCGTGAGTGGCGCAAACGATTGCGCCCCACCACCCCAATGGCGCAGTATACTGCGCCACTACGCCGACGAACAACCATAACCCCACCGTAGTGGCGCAAATTTTGCGCCACTGCATGCCAATCCGCCGATGGCGGGGTGACAAATCGTTGTGTGGCAAAGGCCGTTGGCAATACAAGCAAGCAATCATCTCTAAACGCTATATACCCAATAACTCTAAATGGGTTCTTGTAAAATAGGTTCGTTATAAAAATTTACAAGAAGATTTACAAGAAGATATGCAAAAAACACCTTAGCTACCAGAGGAAACCCTCTTGTCAAACCGCTAATTTTTACAAAAGAAAGCCTCATGTTTTACAAGACATTACTCAGAGCCTCTTGTCAATGTGCAATTTTGGCACATTCCCCACACAGGTTGAATCACTATGACGCAACTCAACGAAGCCGACATCGAACAGTTGGCCATCGAGCAACTGCACAAGTGTGGGCTACACCCATCTCCGGCCCCCCACATTGCCCCCGGCGCCCCCCACGCCGAGCGCACCAGCTACAGCGATGTCTTTCTGCTGGGGCGGCTGGAACAGGCGGTGGCGCGGCTGAACCCGCGTTTGCCTGCGGCCGTGCGCCATGCGGCCGTGCGCGAGGTGCAACGCCAACACACCCCCGACCTGCTGACCAACAACGAAGCCTTCCACCGCCTACTCACCACAGGCATCCCCATCACCACCCAGCGGGATGGGCAAGAGCGGGGCGAACTGGTCTGGCTGATAGACTTTGACCAGCCCGAGACCAACGACTTTGTCGTCGTCAGCCAACTGCGGCTGGTGGACCAGCAAACCAGCAAGCGGCTCGACTTGGTGCTGTTTGTCAACGGCCTGCCGCTAGTCGTTCTGGAACTCAAAAACGGGGCTGACGAACGCGCCACCCTCCACCACGCCTACGAACAACTGCAAACCTACAAAGCGCAATTCCCCGCCCTCTTCATCCCCAACGCCCTCTTGGTCATCTCGGATGGCTTGGAGGCGCGGGTCGGTTCGTTGGCGGCTGGCTTCAGTCGGTTCATGGCGTGGAAGAGTGCCGACGGCCGCAACGAAGCCTCCCCCCTTGTCAGCCAACTCCAAACGCTCATTCAGGGCCTGCTCAACCCCACCACCTTGCTGGATATGGTGCGCCATTTCGTTGTTTTTGAGCAGGGCAAGCGGGAAGACCCGCACACGGGGCTAATCAGCCTGAGCCTGACCAAAAAGGTGGCGGCGTATCACCAGTATTACGCTGTCAATGCGGCCGTGGCCTCCACCCTGCGGGCGGCGGCCGAGGTGGGGGAGGCGCTCATGGCGCGAGAATCGCCCGGCCGCTATGGCCTGCCGGGCACGGCCGACCAACCCAAGGGCGACCAAAAGGCGGGCGTGGTGTGGCACACCCAAGGCTCGGGCAAATCCCTCTCCATGCTCTTCTATGCGGGCAAAATCATCCTGCAACTACACAACCCCACCCTCGTCATCATCACCGACCGCAACGACCTCGATGACCAACTGTTCGAGACCTTTAGCGCGGGCAAACAGTTGTTGCGCCAAGAGCCGATTCAGGCCGAAAGCAGGGAGCATTTGCAAAGCCTGCTCAAAGTCGCCTCGGGCGGGGTCATCTTCACCACCATCCAAAAGTTCCAGCCAGCCGAGGGCAACATCTACCAAACGCTCACCGAGCGGCGCAACGTCGTCGTCATTGCCGACGAGGCGCACCGCACCCACTATGGCTTTGCCGCCAAAGTGGTGAATGAGCGAGACGGAACGGGGCAGGTGGTGGGGCAAAAGATGGTCTATGGCTTTGCCAAATACCTGCGCGATGCGTTGCCCAAAGCGACTTTCTTGGGCTTCACGGGCACGCCCATCGAAAAGACGGATGTGAACACGCCGGCCGTATTTGGCAACTATGTGGATATCTACGACATTGCCCAAGCTGTGGAAGATGGGGCCACGGTGCGCATTTATTACGAAAGTCGGCTGGCCAAGGTCGGCCTCAGCGAGGAGGGCAAGCGGCTCATTGCCGAGCTGGACGAGGAGCTAGAAGAGGATGAACTGAGCGAAACCCAAAAGGCGAAGGCCAAATGGACCAAAATGGAAGCGTTGATTGGGAGCAATCAGCGGCTCCACAACATCGCCCGCGATATTGTGACCCATTTTGAGGCGCGGCAAGAGGTGTTTGCGGGCAAGGGGATGGTGGTCTGCATGTCGCGCCGCATTGCGGCCGAATTGTATGCGGCCGTTGTGGCTCTGCGCCCCGCATGGCACAGCGACGATTTGCGGCAGGGGGAGGTGAAGGTGGTGATGACGGCCGTTTCCAGCGATGGCCCCGACATGACCCGCCATCACACCACCAAAGAGCAACGCCAACGGTTGGCCGAACCGAACGCATGAAGAACGATGACGACCCGCTCAAATTGGTCATTGTGCGGGATATGTGGCTCACGGGCTTCGATGTGCCCAGCCTGCACACCCTCTACATTGATAAGCCGATGCGCGGCCACAACCTCATGCAAGCCATCGCCCGTGTCAACCGCGTCCACAAGGACAAGCAGGGGGGGCTGGTGGTGGATTATCTGGGCATTGCGGCCGATTTGCAGGACGCGCTGGCCTTTTATGCGGATGCGGGCGGCAAGGGCGACCCGACGTTGGCGCAGGAGCAGGCGGTGGCACTGATGCAGGAAAAGGTGGAGGTGGTCGCGGCCATGTTCCACGGCTTCCCCTATCGGGCCTATTTTTCGGCGGGCACGGCCGAAAAGCTGGGGCTGATTTTGGCCGCGCAAGCGCACATTTTGGGGCTGGCAGAGGGGCGCGAGCGGTTTATCACGGCCGTGACCGCCCTCTCCCAAGCGTTCGCCATCGCCATTCCCCACGAACAAGCAATGGCCACAAAGAGGGAGGTGGGCTTTTTCCAAGCCATCAAGGCGCGGCTGGCGCAATTTGCCCCAGCGGGCAACGGCCGTAGCGATGTGGAACTGGAAACGACGATTCGCCAAGTGATAGACAAGGCGTTGGTCTCCGAACAGGTGGTGGATATTTACAGCGCGGCAGGCATCAAAAAGCCCGATATCTCGATTTTGTCGGATGAGTTTCTGGCGGAGTTGAAGGGGCACGCCTACCCCAATGTGGCCTTGGAAGTGTTGAAGAAATTGCTGATGGATGATCTCAAGGTGCGTGCCAAAAAGAATTTGGTGCTGAGCCAATCGCTGTTGGAGATGTTGGAAAGTGCGCTTCGCCGCTACCACAACAAAATTCTCACGGCGGCCGAGGTCATCGAAGAGCTGATTCATATCAGCAAGGATGTGGTGGCGGGAGATACGGAAGCGCACAAGTTGGGGCTGACTGATTTTGAGTATGCGTTTTACACGGCCGTGGCCGCCAACAACAGCGCCCGCGACTTGATGAGTAAAGAGAAATTGCGCGAACTGGCCGTGGTGCTGACCCAAAAGGTGCGCGAAAATGCGACAATTGATTGGACGATTAAAGAGAATGTGCGGCCAAACTGAAGGTAATTGTGAAGCGCACGTTGCGCTATTATGGCTACCCCCCCGATATGGAGCTGTTAGCTACAGAAACAGTCCTGAAACAAGCTGAAATTCTGGCCGAGGAGTTAGTAGGGACATAAATGTAGTGGCGCAAAATTTTGCGCCCTTTTCACTCCCACCATGTAGCGGGGCACAACATTCTGTAACACTGGGAGTAGGGCGCAGTATACTGCGCCACTACGCCGAACAACTATTGCCCAGCCGTAGTGGCGTAAAATTTTGCGCCACCACATCCATGTTCCATTTAGGAGAATGATAGAACATGCCACATATGCAAATACCCACTCTTTTGGTGGATATGATGAAGAGAAGTGTTGAGGATGATTGTGCTTGTCCCGACCATGCCTTTTTGTTTGCGGCCGAACCCCTCCCCCACACCCTAGAAAACGATTGCGCCTGCCCCGACACCGCCTACCGCGCCCAGCCCAACCTCCCCACCGCCCCCCTCTACACCCCCACGGCCGATACCCATCACCAACCCCTCCCTGCCAACTTCCACCTCCTGCACAGCCCCTTCGCCCCCGCAGGCCCGGCCGTCCTCAACCACGCGGGCTGGCAAGAGTGGCAAACCTTCCAAGACGGCCGCCCCCTCGACCCCACCAATCCGCTCCACCAACAACTTCTCGAGCAAACCCTCCTCCAGCCCCTCGGCGGCCGTTATACCCCCACCAGCACCCAAGGCGAAACCCTCACCGCATGGCTCCATATCACCAACGCCTGCAACCTCGACTGCCCCTACTGCTATGTCCGCAAATCCTCCGCCCGCATGAGCGAGGCCACAGGGCTAAAAGCCATCCGCCAAATTTTTTACACCGCCCAACAGCAAGGGTTTAAGCAAGTTAAGCTCAAATATGCAGGGGGAGAAGCCACGCTCCACTTCCGTTTGGTCAAAAAACTACATGAGGAAGCCCAAATGCTTGCCCAGCAAACAGGGATTGGCTTGCGCGAAGTCGTTCTCAGCAACGGCTACCACATCCGCCCCGCCGATGCGGAATGGCTGAAAGAGGCGGGCGTAAAGCTGATGGTTTCGCTGGATGGGGTGGGCGAATTGCATGACCAACAACGGCCGCTCAAAAATGGCGGCTCCACCTTCGACCAAATCCAACACACGGTTGACGAGGTTCTCCTCCCCCTTGGCCTCACCCCCGACATCACCATCACCCTCACCCGCCTCAATGCCCACGGCGCGGCCGAGGCGGTGCGTTGGTGCTTAGAGCGAAGCCTACCCATCAGCCTGAACTTTTACCGCCCCAACTTGCAATCTGCCTCGCGGGTGGAATTGGAACTAGAGGAGCAGGCGATTATGGCGGGGATGACGGCCGCTTACGCCGCCTTTGAGGAGCAGATGCCCACACGGCCGTTCCTCAACGGCCTGCTCGACCGCGTGCAAGCCGAGGCCCACACCCACACCTGCGGCGTACAACACAGCTACCTCGTCATCACCCACACGGGGCAATTGTCCCAATGCCAAATGCACCTCGGCCAGCCCGTCCAACCCCATTTGGAGGGCAACCTCATTCCTCTTGTCGCGGCGGGAACCATCCAAAACATCTCCGTAGACCAGAAAGAGGGGTGTCGCCAATGCGAATTCCGCTATCGCTGTTCGGGTGGTTGCCCCCTCGAAACCTACCGCGCCACTGGCCGCTGGGACATCAACAGCCCCCATTGCCGCATCTACAAAACCCTTTGGCCACAAGCCTTGCGTCTTGAGGGATTGCGTTTGCTTAAAGCGCATGGAATCCAATTCAACGGTAACGCCTACAATTAATCCTCGGGCATTATTTATGATGGTTTCCCACGGCCGTGTTCCCCCGAACACGGCCGTTTTTTCTTGGTCGAACCACCACCCCCCGCTATACTCCCCCACCATGATTCTCCACCTCCTCGCCCTCACCCGCCTCCTCTACGAGCAATTCTTCCCCCACCTGCCGTGGCTCGGCTCCCCGTGGACAGTTGGTGGATTTTTGATTTTGGGTTTTGGATTTTGGATTTGGAGAATACGCAGCAACTATCCCCCATCCTCCCCTGCCCCCCTGCTCCCCCTCGCCATTCCCGCCCTCCTCATCCTCCTCCCCCCCGAAATCAACCTCCTGCGCGGCTGGCTCCTCTGGGTGGGCGGATGGTGGGTGGTAGCGATCAGCCGTCAGCTAGTCAGCCAGTCAGCCAGTCAGCGCTCCCCCTCTCTTCTCTCTTCTCTCTTCTCTCTCCTTCTCCTCCTCGCCCCCATCTACTTCCTCACCCTCGGCCGCACAGTGGGCGCGGCCGATACCTTCGAGTTCCAAGTCGTTGTGCCCCAACTGGGGATTGTTCACCCCACGGGCTACCCCCTCTACCTCCTGCTGGGCAAGTTGTGGACACTGCTCATCCCCTTCGGCCAACTCGCCTTCCGCCTGAACGTGGGCACGGCCGTTTACGCCCTTGGCGCGGCCGTGCTGGTGCTGGAATTAGTTCGCAGGGGAGCAGAGGGGCAGGGAAGCAGGGGAGCAGGGGAGCAGGGGAGACTTCTCACTTCTCAGCTTTCACTTTTTACAGCCCTCCTGTTCGCCTTGCGCCCCACTTTTTGGAGCCAAGCGGTCGAGGCAGAGGTTTACACGTTACATAACCTGATTGGGGCGGCCGTCCTGTTCCTCCTCTTACGCCAACTGCAACAGCCCACGGCCGCCCGCCTGCTGTGGACGGCCGCCCTCATCGCCCTCGGCCTCACCAACCACCTGACGACCATCATTCTTGCGCCCGTCGCCCTATTGGTAGCCATTCTCACATGGCAATCGTGGCGGGCAGATTGGCGCTGGCTCCTCGGCCGCTTGCCCTCGCCCTGCTCCCGCTCACCCTTTACGCCTATTTACCCCTGCGCTGGGCGGCCGTAAACGACGAGCCAATGGGCTGGGGGCGCTTTTTCGGCTGGATAACAGGAAGCCAATTTCAGGATGCACTGCAACTGTGGGCATGGTGGCGCGACCCCACCCGCTACGCCGTCGTCGGCCGCTTGTTTGTGGCCGAATGGACATGGCTCGGCCTTACCGTGGCTCTGCTCGGGCTGGGCTGGCTGGCATGGCACAACTGGCGCTGGGCGGCCGTGCTGGCCACCACATGGGCAGGCTACACCTTCTACTGCCTCAACTACTACGTCCCCGACCTCGCCGTCTTCCTTCTACCCGCCCACCTCATCATCGCCCTCTGCATCGGGGCAGGGCTGATAGCGGTCAGCGTGTCAGCTAGTCAGCTAATCAGCCCCTCCGCTCCCCTGCTCCTCCGCTCCCCTGCCCCCCTGCTCCCCCTCGCCCTCTTTCCCCTCCTCCTCTGGCACACCGCCGCCCTCTGGCCGAGCATAGACCGCTCCCAAAACTGGGCGTTGGCAGAATGGGGCACGGCCGTTCTCGCCCAACCCCTCGCCCAAAACGGGGTCATTTTGGCCGACAGCGAGAAAATCGCGCCGCTGTTTTATTTGCAACAAGCCGAGGGGTTGCGCCCCGATTTGGCCATCAGCGTGCAACCCGACGAAGCGGCCTACCGCGCCCAACTGACGGCCGCGCTCGAGGCGGGGCGCACCGTTTACCTCGCCCGCTACCTGCCGGGGCTGGAAGGAGCGTATTACCTGCGCTCAGCCGGGCCACTGACCGAGGTGGGCACAGCCCCCCTGACCAGTTTGCCCCCCACGGCCGAACCCCGCGCCCAAACCGTTGCCGAGGGCATCCAGTTGGTGGGTATCGAACTGGAACCTGCCTCCGCAGGCGTGGCAGGGCACACGGCCGTCACTTTCTACTGGCAGGCCAAAACTCCCCTGCCCGAAACGTGGCACATTTACGTGCGCTGGGCGGGCGGGTCACCCATCAACCCAGCGGGGCAACACCCCGCCCACAACTATTACCCCACCACGGCGTGGAAAGATGGCGAAATCGTGGCCGACTATCATCTGCTCCCCCACCCCTACCCGCCTGTGGCCACGGCCGATATTCAAATTGCCTTTGCCCCTCCTTTTAGCCAAGCCTTGGCATGGCAAACCGTAGCCACGGTGGATTTACCCGCCGTGCCACCCACCTTGCCCCACGGCCGCCCCGTGCGCATAACAGCGGAAGGCGGCGCATGGCTAGACGAGGTCAGTTGGCCACCCCAGCTACGGCCGCAAGCGGGGCTCTCCCCGCCCGTGTTAACGGCAATGGCGTAGAGGATTGGGAATTCACACTCTCGCCAGCGGCCGATTTGGCCACGGCGCAGGGCACGTATGGGGTGATCGTCTCACATGGGGGACCGGCTCTCCTGTGGCTGGTTGCGGCCGTGGGGGTACATCCTGCAAGGTGGGCGAGGTGGTGGTGAGCGGGGCGGCCGTGCCCGAAGGCGCCACCAACTTTGGCGACCAAATTGCCCTGCTCGATGTGCAACTCGACCCGCCCACGCTCGTTCCCGGCGGGCAACAGAATGTCACTGTGCAGTGGCAAGCGCTCGCCAGCCTGAGCGATGATTACACGGTGTTTGTACAGGTGGTCAACAGCGGCGGGGTGGTGGTGCAGGTGGATAGCTGGCCGTTGCAGGGCACGTACCCCACCAGCCAATGGCGCATCGGCGAGGTGATTCGCGACCCCTATCTGCTCTATCTGCCCGCCGAACTGCCCGAGGACAATTACCAACTCCTCATCGGCCTCTATCGCCTCGCCGATTTGCAACGGGTTCCTGTCCTCGCGGAGCAAGGCTTCCCCGTGGATGACAAAGCCACCTTTCCGTTGGCAAAATAGGCTCTGGCCGAGATTGGGCATTGACAACTATTTGTTATGTGTGCTAGTTTTGTGGACGTTGCCTAAAATGTAGTAGCAAATTTATTTCGTGACCCAAATTATTATGTTCGCCTCAATCAACCCCCTCTTCGCAAGCCATTCCATAAGCTATGAACGCTTGCTCGCACCGCGTACCGCGCTCGTCTCGGCCGCTTGGCCTATGCCCAGCAGACCCTAGCTGAACTTTTTTCCTTTCAGCTACCTTGCCCGAGATTGAGCGCAGACGACAAATCTGCGCTCTTTTTTTTTATTTGCCATTTGTCATTTGTCATTTGCGGTTATTTTCCACCAGATTGCTCCCATAACCTCACTACTCACTATTCACTATCCACTCACCACTTCTCCCATGAACATCTTACTCCTCAATGCAACCTATGAACCACTGACCGTGCTGTCTCGTGCCCGCGCCATGTCGCTATGGTTGCGCGGCCGTGTTGAAGCCGCCACCGAAGAGATTTTGCTCATTCAGGGGGTGGCCCAGCGGATTGAATTGCCGACTGTTTTGCGGCTCCGCCGTTATGTCAATGTGCCCCGCAGGGGCGCACGCTGGCATCGCGTGGGGGTGCTCCAGCGGGATAACTACCGCTGTATTTTCTGTGGCGTTCAGCAGGGGGAATGGCAAGACGGCCGTCTCCTGACCCACAAAGCGTTCACCGTAGATCACCTTGTGCCCAAGAGCCGTGGCGGCAAGAACACGTGGGGCAATACCGCCTGTGCTTGTGGCAAATGCAATAGCCGCAAAGGGGCGCGCACGCCCCACGAAGCGGGCATGAAACTCCTGTGGGAACCGAAAACACCACGGGTCAACTACCTCATCGCCAGCGGCGACTTGCCCGAGGCGGGGAGATGTACTTAGTGGGTCAGTCTCTCAGTCTATCAGTCCATCAGTCGCTTGGTCGGCGGAAAGAGTGATAGGCTGATAGCACCAGCGTTGACGAGACGTTCGACAAGTTCATAAAGCGCGGCCGAGATGAAGAAGGTTAGCAGAGCCAAATGCCCGCCACAGCATGTGGGTAATGCCCATCTCCTTGCCTAAAAAGAGCCAAAAGAACCACTGCACTGGTTCGGTCAGTTGGATGAGGTAAAGGGCATAGGATGTGGCTCCCAGATAGAGCAAGGCTCGTGGCGGATAGGCGGGTAGCCGGGGGTGGTGGTGTCCACGGCCGTGCCCAAAATAAACCCACTGGCAAATAGGGCAACTCCCCAAGATAGGGTGCGATTAACGGCCGTGCCCAACTCTGACCCCGACCAAAGCAGTAGCACCATGCACCCAACATGCCGGAGAACAGTTGCCCCACACCAACCAGCGGGCACGGCTTTCGAGCCACGGCCGAGGCTTGCTCTGTAAGAAAAGCACGGCCGCAACCATCCCCACCAAAAAGTCGGGCAGGTGACCAAAAATCGAATAGTGCATCATGAATGAGGCTGGCTGACCCAGCAAGGTATCCCCGCCTTGTAGGTACCACGAAAGCAACAAGCCCAGCCCAATGGCGGCGGCATAACCACACGGCCGCGCCAATGACCTTGGTTGGTTTATCAGGGGCGGAGCCATCTAAAAAAGGCTGGCGCGAGTAGGTAGTAGAGCATTTCGAGGGTCAATGTCCAGCCGACGGTGGTTCCAAGAAAGAGCGTGCTGGGAAAAAAGGCTTGGGTCAAGGTGAGCAGAATGAGGGTTTGACGGCCGTCGGTGGGCATTATATTGGTGGGGCGGCCGAAGGCAAACACGCCAAATATCAGCACAAACAGATAGAGCGGCACGACCCGAATGAGCCGTTTGAGCAAATAGGCGGTGTAGGTGGTGTGGCCGTTCCGAAAATCCGCCTCGTAACGGAGGGTTATGAGAAAGCCCGACAGGGCAAAAAAGATGGGCACACCCACATACCCCACCTCAAACGGGGCACGCAAAAGGAGCGGCCATTCGGCTGCATGGGCAAAAAACCAGTGATAGAAAAAGACTTGCCCAGCGGCGAAAGCGCGTAAACCAGTTAGGGCAGGGATATTGGCAAGACATTGTAGGGGAGTAAGAAGTAGAAGGTAATGGGGAAAGCAAATGGTGGGCGTGGCTTATCTTTCATTCATCATCACAAGGACTCCACTATACCTTGATATGGAAGAAATCTTATGGACACAATTTTACGCACTGAACCCGCGCCTCTGAATGTATGGGGACGCGAACTGATAGACGAGGCCTCGTTCCAACAAATCAACGATGCCGCCCAGCTACCTGTCACTCTGCGCGTGGCCCTGATGCCCGACGCACACATTGGCTATGGCTTTTGCCATTGGTGGTGTGGCCGCGCTGGAGGGGGCACTAGCTCCTATATGGTCGGGGTGGATATTGGCTGTCGTATGCACGCGACGATTTTCGGCCGTAATCCCATCCATTGCGCCAAGAAAAGCGTGGTTATGTCAAGCTCTGCAAGACCATACGTTTTTCGGCCGTCAAGGACCACGCAAAGAACCAGCGCAACGAACACCCCATCTTGGATGACCCGCGCTGGCGGCAGCTGCCCCACCACCTGAACCATCTGCACGAAAAAGCGGCCGAACAATTGGGCACATCGGGCGGGGGCAACCACTTTGTGGAATGGGTCAGTTTGGCCGTGCAAGAGGATAACCCGTTGGATTTAGAAGGGGGTAACTATATTGCGCTTGTCTCGCACAGTGGCTCCCGCGCCGTTGGCTTTACCATTGCCAATTGGTACACCAAGGTGGCGGAGCAATATTGCGCCTTCTTGCCCAAGGAGTTTATACGGCTGGCGTGGCTGGAATACCAAACCTCGGCCGCTGAAGAGTACGAACTGGCCATGAACTTGGCGGGCGATTTTGCCCGCGCCAACCATGAGGTCATACACCAACGCATTAGCGAGGCGTTGGGGGCGGATTTGGTGCTGGCGACGCTGGAAAACCACCACAATTTTGCGTGGCGGGTGGAACGGCCGCATCAAGCCCCCATCTACATCCACCGCAAAGGGGCGACCCCCCCAAAGGATGTGTTGGGGATTATTCGGCTCGATGGCTACGCCGGTTTTTTTGCGCGGGTTGGGAGAGACGGCCGAGGCGCGTCCTCGAACACCCCTCGCTCAACAGCGCGGCACATGGGAGCGGGCGGGTGCTCGGCCGTAACCAAGCCCTCAAAAAGCTGTCGGCCAAGGATGTGCGCCAACAATTAGAAAAACGCGGGGTCACTTTGCTGGGCGGCGGGTTAGATGAAGCACCCGATGTGTACAAAGATTCGCGCCAAGTGATTGCCGCGCAGGCCGATTTGGTGCAGGTGTGGTAGGAATTTTCGCCCATCATTGTGCGAATGGAAGCTCCCAAGGGAAAAGGGCTAGGGCAGTAGGGAGTTATTGGTTACTGATTATTCGTTATTGGGTTATTCGGTCATCACCTCGGTAGCTAGACAACCAGCAATAACGTCAATAACTCACCTCCTTTCTAGTAGGTTTTGACAGGATTTTGGTTGGTGTGGAAGGTTCTGGTAGGGTATCGCTCCTATAGTTACGTTTGTTAATCGTTCTTGTTACTCGCTATTGCTACTGGGTCCTCCCCACTAACCAATAACCAATAACTTAGAATAACTCACCTAAGGAGAGATACATAAAATGACTGTTTCAAGACATTGGCGAATGAATGCCCAACGGTACAACATTATTGGCGGCATGGGGCAAGATGCGGTAAAGGTTTTGCAACACAGCGGCCAATTCCCGCAAGAGGCCACGGCCGAGCAAGATTACATTTTCACGGGTCAGGGCGAGGTTACTCATGCACCACCGTTTACGATGCCCCTGCGATGTTCTGAGCGGTACGCCCCCTACGTGTTGGCTCTGGTCAAGTTGGCCGAAAGGCCTCGTGACAGCGCAATTGACCGATGTGATGCTGAGCAGGTGCAGATTGGTATGCCCGTGGAGATGGTCACGCGCAAACTCCACCGAAGGGAAGAGGGCATGATTGTCTGTGGTTACAAATTCCGTCCTACTTTAATGGGCGTGTCGGCTTAACAAAATTAGCTACAGCAAACAAAAAACGGCCGTGGACGAATTCGTCCACGGCCGTTTTTGTTTGCCCATCCTTCGCTTAGCCGTCAAAATTTATTGAGCCACAAAATAGCCAGTAACCCGTAACGATTAACGCTCATAAGCGAAGGCAAAACAATGGGCAGAGTCGAAAAGGCGGGAATGGTGAGCGACGGGTCGGCCAAGACGAGACCTGTTGAGGGGCCGCCATCGAGGTTGAGGGCGATATCTAACTCGAGGTCGCTGGCGGTGAGCCATGTGCTGAGTTGGTGGAGGGTGAAGCCGCCACGGGAGCCATGATGAGCAAAGATACGGCCGTTCACATCCTGCCCAATCACCGTGCGCCGCGCCCGTTGCCCCGATTCTTGGTCGGCGGGAAGCCGAGTTGCCCACGGGCTTGACCAGCAAGGGGAAACGATTGCACGGCCGCTGACCACGTCTCCTGTGAGCTATACGGCTGGTCGGCCAAACTGCGGAGCGCGGCCGTGCCCGCCTCATCTACCACCACCATCCCCCCAAACCCTACATAGCTCGCTCCGCTCGCTTGGCCATCCACAATGATGAGACCTGTGGCCGTAAATTCGGGCGTGAAATAACCGCCGTTGACGACGAGGAGCGCCCCTGTTTGCTGTTGCCAGTCGGCAAGGATTTGCGGCCGTCCGGGGCTGTAACCCACCTCCCAGCGAAATTGTTCGGGAGCGAATCGCAAAATGGTCAGCGTTTCGTTCGCTTCGGGCAGGGTGATTTGCCGCCGTTCCAATCCCTCGCGGAGCAATTCCCAGCCCGTATCGGCCGTGGGGTGGCCGTGGCAGGGGAAGAGGCGTGGCTGTGGAGACAGGAGCTAAAGTAGGCTGGGGGATGGCTCAGGGTGGGGGCTAAAATGGCCAGCGTGGGGGTGGGCGGCCCAAGCGGCCGTGGGGGTGGGCATGGGCACGGCCAACTGGCAGGCCATCAACCCCACCGCCCCCGCCAAAACCCACCCCCAAACGGCTACTCATCGGCCGCCTCGGCCGCCTCCAGCCACTTCCTCGCCAATGGTCAACGATTCCCGATGCACCAACACGTCGAGCGGGTCTAGCCCCAATTCGCTCAGAAGCTCATCGGGCCGCCCTGTTTGGGAGGGGGTTAGCACCAGTTCCATCGTCAGCAAGGCTTCATCTGTGGGGGTGGGGGCGATGGTCAGGCTGAGAATGAGCGGCCGTAGGTCGTAGTTCTTGGCTTTGCCTTTGCTGGTGCGTTCGCGGATGAGTTGCTCGGCCGAATTCACAGCCGCCACCCGCTCCGCCAACGTCTCGTAGGGGAGCAGGTCGGGGGCAATGACGGCCGTGTAGGTGGAGGCGCGGATGAGCATTTGCAGGGCGGGGCCGCCCAAAGGCACTTCTTCGACCGCCACAATGCCCAGCCCTGGTGCCATCCGCGCCTCGATTTTGGCGTGGGCGGCCGACACTTCGACCCGCTCGGTCAGCCACACATCCACCAACTCGCACTGGCTGGTCATACCCAGCGAGGTGGCGGTGGCAAATTGCACTTTCGGCCGCCGATTGAACCCTTGGGAGGCGGTGCATCGAGGTGGCCGATAAAGCGGGTGGCTCCCGTCTTAGAAAAAGTGATGCGGAGACGCTGGACGTTGAGAGATTGCATGGGGAAGGAGGTTATTCGTTATTGGTTATTGGGTGGCTTTGAGTGTGCTCTGGGCGGTCTCCAGACCGTCCCAGCCGGGTGGATCGGTCAGAGACCGTCCAAAGCCAGTACCTCATTTGTTCGTTGCTCATTGTTCATTGCCTTCAGATAAAGCCAACGGCCGTTAACCCGCTCAAACAGGCTTTGCTCGAAGATGGAGGCATCGCGGCCGTTTTGGGTGAGCGCGGCCGAAAAGGTCACAGTGGCGGTGTCGCCCGTTTCGGTGGCTTGCAAGATGGTCAGCCCCACGAATTTGGTTTCACGGCTGAATTGTTGCAGGCCGCGCCGCCATGTGGCTTGGTCGGTTTCCCAGTGGGGACTATCGGGGTGGGTGGTGGCGATGAGATAGTCGGGCAGGGTGAGGGCGTAGGCGGCATAGCGGGAGCGCATGAGTTGCTCGGCCGTTTCGGCCGCTTGCCCTTTGTGCCACGGCCGACAACAGGCCGAATAGGGTTGCCCACTGCCGCAGGGGCAGGGGCGGGTGGTGAGGAGGGGGCGTTTTTTCATCCTGCAAGTTGTAACTCAAAGTGGAACCTGCGACAAAGCCCCGTCGTTAGAGAAATGTACCAATGATATCTGCAAGGAGAAGAAACCCATGAAACGCATCCTTATGACCCTCATGTTTCTCGTCGGCCTGCTGGCCACCGCCCAGCCCACGGCCGCCCTCACCATGACCCCCCCCACCCATCGAGCCACCCTCATCATGCCCCCCATCTGGCAAATGGAAGGTTTGCGCATCGCCTACCAAAGTGTAGACGTGCAAATCGCAAACCAAATCGCCACCACCCGCATAGACCAGCTTTTTGTCAACGATGGCGACGGGATGCTCGAGGGGGTTTATCTATTCCCCTTGCCTGTTGGGGCCACCGTCACCGAGCTAACCATGTGGATAGATGGCGTGCCGATTGAGTCGAAAATCCTGCCCCGCGACGAAGCCCGCGAAATTTACGACACCATCGTCCGCCAACTGCGCGACCCCGCCCTGCTGGAATACGTCGGCACCGAAGCGATTCAGGCCAATGTGTTCCCCATCCCCGCCAAAGAGCAACGGCGCATCGAAATCGAATACCAACAGGTGGTCACGGCCGATAACGGCCTCATCCACTACACCTATCCCCAATCCAGCAAACTCTACACCAACCTACCCTCGATCGGCAAAATATCCGCGTCGAAATCCGCTCCAACCAAGCCCTGCGCACCGTTTATTCCCCAGCCACCCGTCGCCGAAAACCGCCTCAGCGATTTCCACACGGTGCTGGGTTATGAAGATACCAATGTGCTGGCCACGGCCGACTACGAGCTTTATTATGGCGTGGCGGCCGAATCCATCGGCCTGAATCTGCTCACCTACAAAGAAGAGGGGCAAGATGGCTTCTTCCTCCTGCTGGCCGCCCCAGCGTCGTTGTGGACGAGAGCCAAATCGTCGCCCGCGATGTCATTTTGGTGATGGATACCTCGGGCAGTATGGCGGGCGAAAAGATGGCGCAGGCGCAAGCGGCGGCCGTCTCCTTGTGGAGCAGTTACGGCCGTTCGACCGCGTCAACATCGTCAGCTTCAGCACAGGGGTGCGCACCTTCCTGCCCGCCCCTCACACCCGTGGGAGATGCGGCCGACTATCCCCAATTTGTCAACAGCCTCGAGGCGTTAGGCGGCACAAATATCAGCCAAGCGTTGCTCGTTGCCTTGGAGCAGGTAGACGAATCCCGCCCCACCACCATTTTGTTCCTGACCGATGGCTTGCCCACCGAGGGCATTGTCGAGGTGGAGGCGTTGCTGGCGGCAGTGGACCAATCCACCCCCGCCAATGTGCGCCTCTTCGCCTTTGGCGTGGGGGATGATGTGGACACCTTTTTGCTGGATAGCCTGACCAGCACCCACCGGGGCACCACCAGCTATGTGCGGCCGAGTGAGCGCATTGATGAAAAGGTGGATAGCCTGTTCACTAAGATGAGCACTCCCGTGCTGGCCGATATTTCGCTCGACTTCGGCGGCATCACCGTGGAGGAGCTATACCCCAACACCCTGCCCGATTTGTTTGCGGGAAGCCAACTGGTCTTGGTCGGCCGTTACCGCCAAGCTGGCCCCGCCACCATTACCTTGCGCGGCGATGTGAACGGGGAAGAGCAAGTTTTTGTCTACGAAAACAATATCTTCCGCGTCAGCGGCGGCGATGAGTTTATCCCCCGCCTGTGGGCCACCCGCGCCATCGGCAACCTGCTCCAGCAAATCCGCCTGCAAGGGGAGAGCGAGGAGCTAGTCGCCAGCGTGGTCAATCTCAGCATCCGCTACGGCATCATCACCCCCTACACGAGTTATCTCATTGAGGAAGATGACATTTTTAGCCAGTTGGGGCGGCAAAATTTGGTGGATGATGTGATGGAAGAGGCTGAAATGGCTCCCCCAGCAGAAGCATCGGGTGGGGAAGCGGTGGACCGCGCCGAATTTTCGGGCGGCATGGCCGAAGCCAGTGCGCCAATGGCTCTGCCAACGGCCGCCGCCACGATGACGGCCGACGGCACATCCCCCAACCCGGCCGTGGCCAGCCAACCCGTGCGCCTCGTGGGGAGCAAGACGTTTGTGTGGCGCGACGGCCGTTGGCTAGACACCGCCTATGACCCCAGCCAACCCGTGCAGGAAGTGGGCTTTGCCAGCGACACCTACTTCGATTTGCTCTCGGCCGTGCCTGAAATCGGCTACTTCGCCCTTGGCGAGCAGGTGGTGGTGGTGATGGGCGATGTGACCTATGCCGTGGTTCCGGCGCGGGGCAAGAGAGTGTCACGCTTCCGCAAGAACTCGTCGCCACGACCACGCCGCTCCCGCTGGGGCAACGCCAGTGTCCGTGGAAGCAATGGTAACACCTGCCCTCGCAACGCCCACTCCCTCGTCCCCTGTCCCGAGTCCCCAGTCGCCTACCTCCACCCTCCCTTGGGGCTGGCTAATTGGCGGCGTGGCGGCGGCCGTGCTGTTCATCGCCCTGCTCTGGCGCAAAAGATAGGCTGTAGAGGTCGAGATAGAGGGGTAAACAGGTGGCTGACCGCACAGATTCCTCTATCTCTATCTCTCCTCTCTATCTCCAATCCCTCAACACTCTCTGAGAAAAGTTGAAACCCCCCGCGAACGCATTATGATAGACGCATGATGCGTTCGCTTTATATTGGGGTTCCCTTGCTCTTTTTGCTGGCCGTGTGGCAAACAGCCGCCCAACCCTACTTCCCCATTTTCGGCATTACCCCCTACTGGCCCGTGCTGGTCGCCCTTGCGTGGGGCTGGTGCATAGCCCCGAGGAAGGGGTCGCATGGGGGTTGGTGGCGGGTTTGGCGATGGGGCTGTTTTCGGCTGGGCCAATGGGGGGCGCGGCCGTGGCACTCATGGCGGCCGTGCTCATTACCAGCTTGGTGCAACACAATCTGCCCCCCAATCGGGTCGTTTTGCCCGCTCTCTTAGGCGGAGTGGGGGTCTATTTATACGAATTCTTTCACATGGGTCTTATTTGGCTGGTGGGGTATAGCGTGCCCACGGCCGTGGGCGAAACCCTCCTCCCCCTCGCCATCTTGCATGGTCTACTCACCATCCCCGTCTACTGGCTCGCCCGCTTCCTATGGCGCAAACTCGAGCCGCTTCCATTGGCAGGGATAGAGCTATAAGCTATAAGCTGTAAGCCGTAAGCGAATACATTCCGCATTCACAATTCCCCATTCCCAATTCCCGTGTTATTCAACAACTCTGCTCCCGAAGAAAATGATGAGATGATTCCGGCCGATGGGGCGTTGCGCGGCCGTCTTTATTTCTTCGCCTGCTCATCGTCATCATCATCAGTGGTTTGCTCTATCGCGTCTACTGGCTCCAACAAGTGCAAGGGGCTGAATTTATCAGCTTGGCGCAAAACAACCAACTGGCTCGGCTATTGATTAAAGCACCGCGTGGGTCGCGTTTGACCGCAATGGAGAGCCGCTGGCCATCAACGAACCCAGCTTTAATGTCACCATCACCCCCGCCTTTTTGCCCGGCGATGAAGACGAACGGTTGGCCGTCTTTGAACGGCTCTCTGTGCTAACAGGCGTGCCCGTGACCAACACCTCGCAACAACAATCGCTGTACGAACAGGCTGACCCTGTCTTAATCGAAACCTATAGCAACCTTGCCCAGTTGTATAACGCCCCTATACAAGACACACTCGACGTTTCGGGCTTGGTTCCACAGTTACAACCCAGCATCTTAGATGTCTACCGAACCTATAGTTTTGCCCAGTATTTGCCCGCACCCGTGGCTTCGGGGGTTTCGATTACCGTCGCCCAAATTATTGAGCAAGAGAGTGTGTTTTTGCCCGGTGTGCGGGTTATTCCCGAACCCATCCGCCGCTACCCAACGGGGGAGCTAACAGCACACATTGTGGGCTTTATGGGGCCGTTGCCCAGCGAGGCGTGGCTCGATTTGGGCTACCAACGCAACGACCGTGTCGGGTTGAGCGGGCTGGAAGTTTCGATGGAGCCGTTGTTGGCAGGGAAAAAAGGGGAGCGGCAAATTATTCAGGATTGGTCCGGCCGTGAAGTAGGCCAAGTGGGGGTTTCGCTCCCCCCCACGGCCGGCTACAACTTGCACCTGACCTTGGATATCGATTTACAAATCAAGGCCCAAGAAATTCTTTCGCGCACCATGGAGGAGATTCGCAATTATGCCATCGTAGACTTTTTTACAGGGCGTTCAGAGTACCGTGAAATTGAATTGGCTACTGTTGTGGCCATGAACCCGCAAACAGGGGAAGTGTTGGCAATGGTTAACATCCCCAGCTTTGACAACAACTTATTTGCCACCGAAATCCCCGTCGAATACTACTTGGGCTTGTTGCGAAATGATTACGAGCCATTCCTGAACCATGCCATTGCAGGGCAATACCCGCCCGCTCCACACAAGGTGGTCACAGTGGCCGCCGCTTTACAAGAAGGTATCGTCGCGCCCACTCGGTTGCTGGAAGCACCGGAACGATTCTGGTGGCGAACCAGTTTGCCCCCAAACGACCCCGGCCGTGCCCAAGAATTTGTGTGCTGGATTAGTTTGCCACCCAATTTTAGCTCCCACGGTTTAGTCAATGCGTATATAGGGTTGGCTCAATCGTGCGATATTTACATGTATAAAATTGCGGGGGGATATGCGCCCGAAAACATTAGGGGGATGGGCATGGATACGCTCCAAATTTATTCCAACCAATTTGGGATGGGGCGTTTGCAGGGCATTGAGTTACCGTTGGAAGCTCCGGGGAATATCCCCAACCGGCAATGGAAGCAGTTGAATTTTGGAGAGCCGTGGTCTACGGGAGACGATTACAATGCGGCCATTGGGCAGGGCTATATCACAGCAACACCGATGCAGGTGGCGCAAATGGCGGCGGTGATTGCCAACGGCGGCTTTTTGTATCGGCCGACAGTCATCCACCACCTGACCGATGAAAATGGGGAAGTGTTTGTGCTGAATGAGAATTTGGAGCCTGTGCCCGCCGCCAGCCGTGGCGTTCCCATTGATGAAGAGGGAAATGTCGGCTTTGTGCCCCAAGTGGTGGATGTGTTGGAGGTAGACCGCCAATTTATTGATGTGGTCGCCGAGGGATAGCGTTTGGTAAACATCGTTGGAAGGTACGGGCACATCGTTTACCCGTGTCTTTTGGGATCCTGTGGTGAACCCCGAGTTGGAGCCATATGCGTACCCTGTCGAGCTAAGCGACGGCCGTACCATCTCCTTTCTAACGGGTTGGCTCGAAGAATTTGGCATTGAAAGCACAGCCGGCAAAACAGGGACGGCCGAATTTTGTGACAACATCTCCCAAATTAAAGGCTGGTGTACCGAAGAAAAAATATTAAACGGCGAAGTTTTGCCCACCCATTCATGGTATGTAGGCTACGCCCCATTTGATAACCCCGAAATTGTGGTGGCGGCCTTTGTCTACTACGGCGGCGAAGGCTCGCTCTGGTCTGCCCCATTGTGCGCGATGTCATGGCCGCCTATTTTAAGGTGGGTGAATTTGCCGAAGAAGAAGCCGAAGCGGTGCAAGAGGGAGAAGGGGTAGAAACTGGCGAAGGACAAGCGGGCGTTGAGGAAGCCGTAGGTGAGGAAGGGGGCGGCGAGGAAGTGGATGGAGGAACAGAAGAAACAGATGAATAGCCTGTCGTGGCGCAATATATTGCGCCATTCCGCGCATAGCTCGTTTGGGAAAGCGATAGTTACGCACTGGCTCCCCTCTGTTATAATCTCCCGCTATGAGTGATTCTGTAGCTATTCGATTCCAGCAGGTGAGCAAATCCTTTACGCTAACGGGAGAGTTGCCGCAAACGGTGTTAGAGACGTTGGTCTCGGCCGTGCGGCGCAACCGCCCCGCCCCCCGCAAGTTGTGGGCTGTCAAAAACCTCGATTTTGCCATTCCCCACGGCCAAACTGTTGGGTTTATTGGCATGAACGGGAGCGGCAAAAGCACCATTCTGAAGCTGGCCACCCAAATTATTTATCCCACGACAGGGGAGGTGACAGTCAACGGCCGTGTCAGCGCCTCCTCGAACTCGGCACAGGGTTCCATCCCGATTTAACGGGGCTGGAAAACATCTACCTCAACGGCTCCTTGCTGGGGTTGACCAAAGCGGATATAGACGGCCGTTTACCCGACATCATCGCCTTCTCCGAATTAGATGATTACATCTACATGCCCGTCAAACATTACTCCTCGGGCATGTACATGCGCCTCGCCTTCAGCGTCGCCATCCATGTAGACCCCGATATCTTGTTCATTGACGAAATTTTGGCCGTCGGCGACCAAGCGTTCCAGAGCAAATGCTTCGACCGCATCCACACCCTGCAACGCAGTCAAATGACTATCGTCATTGTCAGCCATGATTTGCGCTCCCTGCAAAACCTGTGCGACAGGCTCATTTGGGTCAACTATGGCGAAAAAATGGCCGATGGCGACCCGCAAGATGTGTTGCGCCAATACTTGGCCTACATGCGCGAGCTGGAGCAAGCTCGCGTGTCCCAAGAATTCGCCAGCGATGGCGCGATGCGCCGCTGGGGGTCGGGCGAGGTAAAAATCGAGGCCGTGCGTATTTTGGGGGCAGATGGGCAAGAGACCCAACAATTCAGCAGTAGCGACCCACTCACCATTGAATTGCACTACTACGCCCCCGAGCCTGTGGAAAATCCTCAATTTGGGTTGGCCATTTTTCGGGAAGATGGGGTGCAGGTGAACAGCCCGAATACCCAGCTCGGCCGTGTGCCCACAGGGACACTCCACGGCCGTGGCACCATCCGCTACGAAGTCGAGCGCATCTCGCTTTTGCCAAGTGTGTATCAGGTGACAGCGGCCGTCTACGACCGCCAAGGCATCCAAACCTACGACTACCACGACCGCGCCTACACCTTCCGCGTCGTCTTCACCACCCAGCCCGAAACCCACGGCCTACTCTCCCTACCCGCGAAATGGGTGGTGAGGTAGTCAGTCATTTGTCATTTGTCATTGGTCACTTGCCCTTCATCCTTCGTCCCCAGTCAATCGCCCATCAAACCAGCACCCAATTATTAATTCCAATTACTAATTCTCCCCCATGCCCACCCCAAACCCACCCCACCAAAATCACCCCGTCTTACCCGCTGAGGGGGAGATTGTGCCCCAATTGGAGGAGGCGTGGCAGGTTCAAGAATATGAATTTCAATCAGAGGCACGGTGGGTGGGCAAACTGGTGGCGCAGTTTCGCACGGCATGGAACAATGTGGCCAGCCGCTGGTCTGTGCGCCATGCCATCGCGCAACAAAATTACATCAATCTGGCCATTCGCCGCCATTTCCACCACCATGTGGATTGGCTGGTAGCCTTAGAAAAAGAAAATATCGAATTGCGCCACCAACTAGCCGAGTTAGAGGCGCAAATCAAGCAGTTACACGGCCGTGACACGGCCGAAAAATAATCCTCCTAGTACACTCCTCAACTCTACACCTATTCAGATTTAGTTTGTAGTAACGGCTTTAGCCGTTTTTTTCTAACCCTAGAGCATAGGTTTTTCTCGAGACCCTTTGCGTTTTTGCTCCTTTGTGCTTTTGCGTTAAATTCTTTTTTATCATTTTAATAAACAAGTCTGGGTAGTTACCCCGCACCATCGGTTTGACGCTCCAAAATCGGTGTGTTATCATAACCACTGCTTCCCGACTTTTCGTCGGGATTATTTGTGTATGTTGTCGGCTCACCCCCTAATCCCAAATTCAAGCGAGGCAAACAATTAGGAAGAGTAAAAGAAAAACCCCCATTGTAAGAACGTCCAGTGTCAATTACCGCGTGAACAGGCAAATACGTGCCCGCGATGTGCGTTTGGTTGGCATGGAAGGAGAGTACAACAACAAAGTTGTCCCTCTCAATGTTGCTCTGGATATGGCCCGCGATGCTGATCTAGATTTAGTGGAAGTCGCGCCAAACTCAGACCCACCCGTCTGCCGCATTATGGATTTTGGCAAATTTGCCTATGACAAAACGCGGAAAGAGCGTGAGGCGCGGAGCAACCAAAAGAAAATCGAAACGAAGACGATTCGCCTTCGGCCGAAAATCGCTGACTTCCACCGCGATATTCAAGTCAAACGAGCACGTGGCTGGTTAGAAAAAGGGATGAAAGTAAAGGTTTTGGTGCGTTTCCAAGGCCGCGAAATCCAATACCCTGAAATCGGCCGTCAAATTGTGCTTAATGTCGCCGAAGAATTAAAAGATGTGGCCGCCGTCGAGCAACCCGCAACGCTTGAAGGCTGGTCCATGACCTTGTTGTTAAATCCGACAGGTGCTGCCCCCGCTCCCCCTTCTGCCTATCTCGAAGACGACGATGACGACGACGACGATGATGACGAGGTAGGGGACGACGAGTAGTCCCATCGTATCGCTCACGACAATTGACTGAGTGAAACAACCCCCTCCGGGGGGTTTGTTGTGAGGATTCAAAATGGCTAAGACAAAAATCAAGAAATACAAATTGAAGACGTATAAGGCCGCGGCCAAGCGTTTTCGTGTGACCAAAACGGGCAAAATTATGCGGACGAAGCGAGGCAAAAGTCATTTGCGCCGGCGCAAGTCTAAGCGGGCCTTGAACCTGCTTAGCAAGCAACTGGAAGTGACTGCGCTGGGCGATAAGCGCCGCATCATGCGGTTAGCACCGTACTTGAAAAAGTACCGTTCTAATCCGCCTGCTGGCAGTAAACATTAAGATGTTTTTGGGCTTTGTGGGCGTTAGAACCCTGCACAGTCTGGAAATATCTTTCATTGAGATGTCGCTACCTAGCCTCGGCCGCCCAGCTTGAGCGCTAGTGTTAACCCAAAAGCGAGGTAAATTATGCGTGTAAAAGGTGGGTTTGTAACCCAAAGACGACACAAGAAGATTCTGAAGATGACCAAAGGGCAATGGGGAACGCGCAGTAAGCTGTTCCGCCGTGCCAACGAAGCGATGATGAAATCGGCATGGTATGCGTTCCGCGACCGCCGGGCACGCCGCCGCGATTTCCGCCGTTTGTGGATTACCCGTATCAATGCGGCCGCGCGCAACAATGGCGTGAGCTATAGCAAACTGATGCACGGGTTGAAATTGGCTAATGTCACCATTGACCGCAAGGTTTTGGCCGACATTGCCGTGCGTGATAACAACGCCTTTGCTCAATTGGCCGAAGTGGCCAAGGGGGCACTGGCCAGCTAAAACGCTTTGGTCAGCCACACTCACTCAGTCAATTGAAAAGAGAAACGCCGCTCCATAAGGGGCGGCGTTTTTGATTTAGGGGATAGATGATGAAATACACCCATTAACAATGGGTGTGTTTCATTTCAGTTGAGGAAAATCGTAGGGGCAACCCTTGTGGTTGCCTTGACGTCTGGTAAATGTGAGACTGGGGGTAGGCACAAGGCCTACCCCTACAATGTTTCAACCCAAATGAAACACACCCATTAACAATTCACAATTTATAATTCACCATTCACAATTTTTTGGAGGGCATGGGCGGCGGCCGATTGGGCGGCTAATTGTTTGCTTTTGCCCTCCCCCTCTCCCCACACTTGTTCCCCCACCATGACTTGCATGGTGAATTGGCGGGCGTGTTCGGGGCCAGTGGTGGCAATCACTTTGTAGCGGGGGGTTGTGTTGAAGGTGGCTTGTGCCCACGCTTGGAATTGACTGCGGGCATCTTTGTGGGATGAATCGCGCAGGATGGCTTGCAGGGCTGGTTCGACCAACCCTTCGAGCAGGGGTTGCACGGCCGTTAACCCCACGTCCACATACAACGCCCCTATAACCGCCTCAAAAGTGGCGCAGAGGGTGGTGGTGCGTTCACGGCCGCCATTGGCCACCTCCCCCAGCCCCAGCCGCAAGAACTTATCCAACTGCCACAGCCGTGCAAACCCCGCCAACCCATCCTCGCGCACCAGCGCGGCGCGTAAAGCGGTCATCTCTCCTTCGGCCATATCGGGGAAGCGGCGGAAGAGGTAGTTGGCTACCACCAATCCACCACCGCATCCCCAAAAACTCCAACCGCTCATTGTCCTCCGTTATTTCGGAGTGCTCGTTCAGATAAGAGCGATGCGTGAGTGCTGTGGCCAGCAAACTATAGTCACTAATATCAACGCGGAGCAGTTGCTCAAGGGCAAGGACTTCTTCCATAAGGTGAGGGAGGAGAGTAAGGGAGGAAGAGAGGGGGTGAACCCACTAACCACTAACCACTAACCACTAACCACTATACTGCCGAATGGCCAGCACCGCATTGTGGCCGCCGAAGCCGAAGGCGTGGTTGGTACCACGGTGACTTTGCCGGGCGGGCATAGTTGGGCACGTAGTCGAGGTCGCAATCGGCCGCGCCCTCGTTGAAATTGATGGTCGGCGGAATCATTTGGTCGCGCATGGCCAGCAGGCAAAACACCGTTTCGATGGCGCCTGTGCCACCCATAATGTGGCCTGTCATGGATTTGGTGGAGCTGACAGCCAAATTATAGGCATGTTCGCCAAAGGCTGTTTTGATGGCGGCCGTTTCGGCTGAATCGTTTAGCACCGTGCCTGTCCCGTGGGCATTGACATAATCCACATCTTCGGGGCGTAAACCCGCTTCGGCCAGCGCGGCCAAAATTGCCCGCGAAGCACCCGCCCCGCCCTCGGCCGGAGCGGTAATGTGGTGGGCATCCGTCGTTTGACCATAGCCGACAATTTCGCCCAAGATGTTTGCCCCACGCGCCAGCGCATGGTCGAGGCTCTCCAGCACCAAAATGCCCGCGCCTTCTCCGGGGACTAGCCCATCACGGTCTTTGTCGAAGGGGCTGGGCGTGCCCTCGGTGCGGGTAGAGGTTGCCCCCGCCCGCTCGAAACTGGCAATGGCCACCGACACGAGTGGGGCTTCAACCCCACCTGTCAACATGGCATCGGCGATGCCATATTTGATGTAGCGGAATGCTTGCCCCACGCCATCACCCAGCCGCGCAAGCGGTGGTGACGGCGAAACTGGGGCCTTGGATGCCATAATCTATGGCGGCCATGCCCGCCGCCCCATTGACCATAATCATGGGAATGGCAAAGGGGCTGACTCGGCGAGGGCCGCCTTCGTTCCGCGCCGCTTCTTGGTCTACGGTGGTCTGCAAGCCGCCAATGCCTGTGCCAATAATCACGCCGATGCGTTGCCGGTTGTCGTCGGTAATTTTCAGGCCCGATTGGGCGAGGGCTTCGATGGTGGCCACGGCCGCTAAATGCTCAAAGCGGTCACGGCGGCGGGCTTCGCGACGGCCGAGAATCGCCTCGGCATCGAACTCTTTTACTTCGCAAGCCCCGCCCGACGTGTGGCCGGTTGTATTGAACAGGGTGATAGGGCCAAAACCTGATTTGCCAGCCAAAATGCCAGCCCAAGAGTCGGCCACATTATGGCCCAAGGGGGTCACAAGGCCAGTGCCCGTGACGACGACTCGTTTGTATCCGTTTTCCATGTGATGAAATTCTCCTTGTGCGGGGAATAGGTTAGAGGTAATTCGCACTCGTTTTGTTACAGGTTACAAGTTACAGGTGGTAAGTGGCTTGTAACTTGTAACCTGCAATCTAGTTCATGGCCAAAAACTGATGATACGACAGAATTGCGCTTAAATGAGTATCGAATTACAAAGCATAAACACCAAACAGGATGATTAAGTTCTGATTTTGGGCAAAACGTGCCTCAAGAACGAGTAACCCATCCCCAATCGGCTTAATTATCGGCCGTGGTCGGCCGATAATCCCCCTCCACCCACACACTGTGATCCGCCCCAACTTCCTGCTTCCAGACAGGCACAATCTCTTTCAGCCGGTCAATGCCGTACCGCGCCGCCTCGAAAGCGCCTTGGTCGCGGTGGCCAGCGGCACAAGCCACCAATGTGGTCGGCTCACCGACTTCGAGGCGGCCGATGCGTTGCACGATGGCGATGCCGCGCACGAGGGGCCATTGCGCCCAAATTTCGTGGGCAATTTGGCTCATTTTTTCGTGCGCCATCTCCTCATATGCCTCGTAATTGAGCTGGATGGTGGCGGTGGGCAAGCCATCGCGCTGGGTTTGGCCGCGCACATAGCCACTGAAGGTGATGATGGCACCTACCTCTGGCTGGCGCAGATGGGCATGGATGGCGTTGAGGTCGGGTGGCTCGGCCGCGAGGGCAAAATAGGTGGGGTGGGGCAGGCCGCTTCCCCCGCTGACAGGGGGGAAGATGGCCAATTCGTCGCTGGGCTGGATGGGGGTGTCATCGGCCGCGAAATTGCGGTTGACCGACACAATGGCACTCCGCAACCCATCGGCCAGCATGGGGTGGCTGGTGATAATGGCCGCCCGCAGGAGTGCCACGGTGGCTGGCTGGGGAAGCTGGACGTGAATACGGCCGCTTCCCGCTTTGTCTTTCAGCGAAGCGTAGAGGCGAATTTCAATCTCAAACATAGGGGGAAGGGGATGTTATTCGTTACTGGTTATTGGTTATTGGAGTGTTGGTGCGCAGAACCAATAACGAGTAACTTTTTACTGGTCTATGGACATGAAATCTGTGACTACCCAGCCCTCTTCCCCCGTGAAAGTGCGGATTTTGATCCATGTAAACCCGCCTTGTTCTTGGGGGGCTTCCTCATCTAGAACGGTGACAAAGGTGTCGTCGGCCAAAACCTCGATGAGTTCGCCGCCGGGGGTGGTGCGGAAATTGACCCCATTGCCGCCTGTGCCTGTAACAAAGGCGCGGACGATGGCGCGGGTAGGTGTGGGGGTGGGCAGGTTCGGGTCTATGGTGGGGGCAGGGGAAGCTGTGACCAAATCGGGCAGGGTGCCGCCACTGGGGGGAGGGATGTTGGGTGTGGCCGAGGGTTCGGGGGCATTGGCGGTGGTCGCTACTACGGCTGGGGTTTCGCTGGCGGCCGTTAACTCGGCCGTGCGGCTCATATCTTGCCACACCAGCCAGCCAACGGCCGAGCCAAACAGCCCCGTACTGAGCCACAACATGGCTGTGGCACGGCGCAAAATCAGCTCGCGCTCCAAAGTGTAAGACTTAGAGCCACCGCGCTTGATGGTGCTGTAGGTATAAATAACGGCCATGAGGCCGACGATGCTGAGGAAAATGGGAAAAGCAATACCCATGTGAGTGCTAAGTGCTGAGTGCTAAGTTCTGAGTGCTGAGGGAATGGCCAGTAGGCTAACCACTAACCACTAGCCACTAACCACTAACCACTATCTCTACCAGCCTGTCATGGCCTGCGTCGTCGGGGTGGAGGGTGATGGTGGCGTGGGGGAAGGTTTTGCGAGCGGCCGTGCAGGCGGCTTCGCCCTGTTGCCAGCCAATTTCGAGCAAAATGAGGCTTGGGGGAGCGAGGGAGTGGGTGGCTTGAGCCAATAACGGCCGCACCAAATCCAACCCATCTACCCCACCGCGCAAAGCAAGGGTTGGCTCGTAGGATTTTACCCCATCGGCTAGGCTCGTCCACTCGTCATCGGTAATATAAGGCAAGTTGGCAACGAGAAGGTGGATGGGTGGGGCCACGGCCGCCAGCAAATTGCCCTGCACCCAGCGCACGGCCGCGCCATGTGCCGCCCCATTGCGCTGGGCAATGGCCAACGCCTCGGCCGAAATATCCACGGCCGTCACCTCGGCCGTGGGGCATTCGCAAGCAAGGGTGATGCCGATACAGCCACTCCCAGTGCCCACATCCACCACCTGTGGCGGCTGGGCAAATGATTGTTCAGCCAGCCAACGCAGGGCACGGCCGACGAGGAGTTCTGTCTCGGGGCGGGGGATGAGGACGGCGGGGGAGACGGCGAACTCGCGGCTGTAAAAAGGGGCGTGGCCAATCAGGTAGGGGATGGGTTCGCCTTGGGCGGCGCGGTGGATGAGGGCTTGATAAGTGGCGAGTTGATCGGCTGTCACGAGTTCATCATCGTGCGCGACCAAGTAGGCATGGCCGACCCCCAAGACATGCTCCGCCAACAGGCGTGCTTCCAACGGGGGTAGGTGGGCACGGCCGTAGTTAAGGAGTTGCTTAATGGGGGTCATTTATGAGCGTTACTGATTATTGGTTATTGGTTATTGGCTCGCATTCACCAACGGCCTTTTGTTCATTGTGCCTTGTTCATTGCGAATTGCGTCGGCAAGGGCGGCGACATCGTTGAAGACGAAATCGGGTTGGTGGGTGCTGAGGGCGAGTTCCACGGCCGTATCTACCCCCGAAAGCACCAAAATGGTGGGCAGACCCACCCCTTGCGCCCCTAAAATATCGGTGTTTAGCCTGTCGCCCAGCATGGCGGTGTTGGCGGGGGTGGCGGATGGCCCTAAGCGGCGCAAACATTCGTGGAACATAATCGGCCCCGGTTTGCCAATAACCGTTGGGGTGACGCTGGTGGCGGTTTGGATGAGGGCGAGCAGGGAGCCATTGCCCGGCAGTTGGCCGTATTCGCTGGGGAAGGTGGCATCGGGGTTGCACCCGATGAACCGCGCTCCGCGACGAATGTGGATGGTGGCGTTGGCCATGTCGGTGTAGGTCACTTCGGCCGTCAGCCCAACGACGACGACATCGGCGGTGTCGTCGCGCTCGGTGCGGGGCAGAATGGTCAGCCCTTCGGCCGTGAGCGCCTCGCGCAGGCCATCGCCGCCGACCATGTAGATTTTGGCGTGGGGGGCGTGGCTGGCTAGGTAGCCGGCCGTGGCCAAGGCAGAGGTCATAATTTGGTGGGGTTGGACGGCGATGCCGAATTTGGCCAGTTTGGCCACATATTGGGCGGGTGTTTTGCTGGCGTTGTTGGTGGCCAGCACAAATTGGATGTGGTGGGCATCCAAGGTTTGGAAGAAGGTGGGCAGATGGGGCACGGCCGTTTCCCCCCGCCACAGCACCCCATCCATATCGGAAATCAGGTAACGCAAATCGCTTAAATTCATGGGGGGGGATTATAGCAGGGGGTGGTATAAGGGACAGGTTGCGAACGAATTAACTTACCAAGCAGTCAGTAGTAAATAGTGACCAGTTCTTCACTATTTACTACTGACTTGCCATTGAACCGCTTATGACCGAAAGCTCCCCCCGTCGGCTCTCCCCTGAACCTATCCTACAATTTCATAGGTATGCTCAATGGGCACGGCCACTGTCAGCATCGCATTGGCAGGGCAGTAACGAGTTGCCGAAAGCTCAATCGCCCGCTCCACAGCCTCTGCACTGATATTGACCCCTGCCAACACATAATGAACCACAATTTTAGTAAACACCTTTGGATGTTGGTCGGCCCGTTCCGCTTTGACCTGCACCTCAAAACGGCTTACTTCTTGCCGCTTCTTCCGCAAAATCGAAATAACATCCATCGCCGTACAGCCGCCTAAACTCATCAACATCAGTTCCAACGGCCGTGCCCCGTCGTCATCCCCCCCCACTTCGCGCTCGGTTCCCATTGTAATGGCAAAACCAGAATCGGCCGTGCCGACAAAAGTCATTCCATGATCTAATAAAATTGTTGCTTCCATTGTTTTAACCTCGCTATGCGACTAGCCCTAAGAGGGCGAAAATTAAAGTTGGTCGTTGATGGGTCTATTCGTATTGGTGTATTGGTGTATTCGTCTATTTCAATACACCAATAAACCATTACACCACTACACCCATACAACCGTTTGCGTATCATACCCTGCTAGACGCACCCACTGTAGGTAAATCTTCCCCCATCTAACCTGCTAATTGTCACCAAAAAAACAGCTATTTGTCACGGCCGACTTCCCCCAGCGGCACAAACATATAAGGTTCGGCGGGCTTCCAAAGCGAATAATAACCCGAATTGGTCAGAGTGATGGTTAAGTTGGCGGCGAGAAGCAAGGTGTGGCCTAAAAGCGGCGGCCGAGTTGGCTCGCCCAGAGCGGCCACAAAATCCACGGCCGTCGCAAAAATAAGCCCCACGGCCGTCCACCGCCCCCACACCCCCAGCACCACGGCCGCCCCACACCCCACCGCCACCACAGCCAACAATGAGCCAGCCGTGCCCAGCCACGGCTCCTGCCAGCCCCAACTGCCAAACATCAACCGCCACCGCTCCGAGCCACCCCATGTGGGCGGGAACAAACCCGTTGTCACGGCCGTGATCGCTAACACAACCCGCAACACAAATGGCAACCAGCCCAACGCCCAGCGGTGTGCTCGCTCGCGCCAGCGGGCATAGGCGGCCGTGTGCGGGTCGAGACGGCCGCTGACCACCAGCCAATCCCGCCCAAACAAAACCAAGGTGGGGGCGATAAAAACAGCTCCCGCCACCCACACGGCGGGCGGCCGAAACACGGGCCATAAAGCCACCGTCAGGAAGCCCATCTGGAAACCCGCCACCAACCGCCGATATTGGCTCGGCCCCAAGGGCAAAATGGGCAACCCACGCCGCTCGCGCCACCAGATGCCCCACACAAATAAATACCTCGCCAACGCCAGCGAGGCGTACCACCACGGCAATTGCCCATACCAGATGGCCAAACCAACCACAATGGCAATGCCCAGCGCGTCGTACTCGGTGTCTAAAATAGTGCCCAGTTCTGTTTGGTGGTTCGTTTTGCGGGCGGCAAAGCCATCAAAGGCATCGCACAAATCGGCCGCTGTGTACAAAATGACGGGCAACCAGCCCAATGGCCCGAGCGGCCACGGCAACCAAATGAGTCCGCCCAGCATGGCCAGCAACAAGCCACGGCCGATGGTCAGCCCATTGCCCTAGCCGAGCGTGGGCAACACGGCCGTTTCCCCCACCCGCCGATTTTTGCCCAAATGCCGCCCCAAAATGAGCCATACGAGCATAGCCAACAAAGCGGCATGCCCCAACCAACGCCCTGCCTCCACCCCGCCCCACGGCGTACTGCGGAGCCATCCCCACACCCCCAGCAAGGCTACACCATACAAAAAAAACACCCCCCACCAGCGTGCGCGGAGGGGGGTGGGAAGGGAAGTGGACATGGGGGATTAGTGTAGGGGTATATTGGTAGATTGGTAGATGGGTGTATGGGTGTATGGGTGAATCAATATACCACTATACCCATAGACAAATATACCGCCTTACATTGCCACAACAGTGCCCAACCCCATCTCTTCGGCCGTGCGCAGGGCGATACCTGCGGCGATGGCATCTTGCACGGCCACGCCGACGGATTTGAAGAAGGTAATTTGCTCGGCCGAGGTGCGCCCTGTGTGGCTCCCTGCCACAATTTCGCCCAATTCAGCGTGGATGTGGTCGGCCGTAATCGCCCCACAGTCGCGGGCCATAATCAGTTCACCCGCCTCCGCCCATGCGCTCTCGCGGCTGTCTACCACCACAAGGGCGCGTTGCACGGTGGCCACATCCACCTCTTGCATGGTGGGCGTGTAAGACCCCACGCCAATGACATGGGTTCCGGGAGCCAAATCATCGCCGCGAAAGGTAGGGGTGGATGAGGTGGTGGCGGTGTAGACGATGTCAGCGCCACGCACGGCCGCGCTCGGCTCGTCCACCACGATGATGTGCGCCAAATGGGACATCTCGGCCGCGAACGCCTCAGCACGGGCGCGGGAGGGGCTGTAAACGCGCACCTCTTCGATGGGGCGCACAGCACACACAGCTTCTAACCCAGCGCGGGCTTGCACCCCACTTCCCAACATGGCCAAGGTTTTGCTCTCGGCCGGGCCAATAGATCGGCCGAAGCACCACCGCCCGCCCCTGTGCGAATGGCGGTCAGGGTTCCCCCTTCCAACAGGGCAAGAGGACGGCCGTTGTGTGCGTCTAACACCATCACGGCCGCATGAATCATGGGCAAACCGACATTTTTGGGGAAAACAGAGACGATTTTGACGGCCAACTCCCCGCTCCCGCTCAGGTAAGCGGGCATAAACAAGGCCACCCCCTCCTGTGCGGGCACGCCCACACGTGCGCGAAGGGGCACATCCGCCTGCCCTGTGGAAAGCTGGGCGAAGGCGTGTTTCATGCCCTCAATGGCGGCACTCATCAGCAACGCCCGACGCACATCATCTGCGGAAAGAATACGCATAACAATTCACAATGAACAATGAGCAAAGAAAGTTGGTGCGCGGGGCACCTTTGTTCATTATTCATTGATAATTGCGCATTGGCTATTCAATGCCAAGATACGCTTTTTGGACGGTGGGGTCTTTTTGCAACTGTTTGGCGTTGCCCGAAAGAACGATTTGGCCTGTTTGCAACACATAGCCCCTGTGGGAAATTTGGAGCGACATGTGGGCGTTTTGCTCTACCAGCAACACCGTTGTGCCTTCTTGTTCGTTGATGGTTTTGACGGTGTCAAAAATGGTTTCGACAAGAATGGGGGCCAAGCCCATCGAGGGTTCATCGAGGAGGAGGAGACGCGGCCGTCCCATCATGGCTCGCCCCATGGCCAACATTTGTTGCTCCCCACCACTCATCGTGCCTGAAAGTTGTTTGCGCCGTTCGGCCAAACGGGGGAAAAGGGTGTAGGCGCGTTCCATGTCTTGCAAAATTTGGGCTTTGTCGTTACTGCGATAGGCTCCGAGTTCGAGATTTTCCTCAACGGTCATTTTGGCAAACACCCCGCGCCCCTCGGGAACCATGATAATTCCTTTGGGAATGAGGTCGTGCGAGGGGTAGGGGGCGATGTTTTCGCCCTCGAACAAAATTTGCCCTTGGCGCGGCCGTAATAACCCGCAAATGGCGCGGAGGGTGGTTGTTTTGCCCGCCCCATTACTGCCGATAAGCGAAACGATTTCCCCTTCGTTGACGATGAGGGAAATGCCTTTGAGGGCATGAATGTTGCCGTAATAGGCGTGTACGTCGTTGACTTGGAGAAGGGAAGACATGGGGGGTTGCGGAATGCGGAATGGGGATTGCGGAATAACAAGTAACGAATAACGAAGGACTCGCCACTAATCACTAATCTCTATTTTGGAACTGGCGGCCGCGCCACGGCCGAGGTACGCTTCGATGACCAGTGGGTTGGCTTGAATTTCGTGGGGTAGCCCTTCGGCGATTTTCTTGCCGTAATCTAGCACGGTGATTTTTTCGGAAATGCCCATGACGACGCGCATATCGTGTTCGATGAGCAAGATGGTAATGCCTAAATCGTTGCGGAGCTGGCGGATAAACTCGGTGGTTTCGGCTGTTTCACTGGGGTTCATGCCGGCCGTGGGTTCATCCAGCAAAAGCAGTTTGGGTTTGCTGGCCAAGGCGCGGGCGATTTCGAGCCGGCGTTGGGCGCCATAGGGCAAACTGGTGGCCATCCAATCCCCTTTGCCTTTGAGGCCGACAAAGCTCAAGAGTTCGCGGGCGCGTTTTTCGGAGAAAGCATCTTCTTGGCGCACCCACGGCAGGTTGAGCACGGCCGCCCACCATGTCGAGCGCAAATGTGCCTCCTGCCCCACCATCACATTTTCGATGGCGGTCATGTTGTTAAAGAGGCGGATGTTTTGGAAGGTGCGCGAGATGCCCAGTTTGGTAATTTCATCGGCCGAGCGTCCTTCGAGCGGTTTGCCATCAAACAAAATTTGTCCTTGGGTGAGCTGATAAAAACCCGTGATGCAGTTGAAAAACGTCGTTTTCCCTGCCCCATTCGGGCCAATCACGCTGACAATACTGCCTCGTTCGATAAAAAAATCGAGCGTATTGACAGCGACCAAGCCGCCAAATTGCTTTCTAATGCTACGTGCTTCTAGAAGATAGTCTGCCATAAGAATGGAGGGGGAACTCGTTATGGGTTATTCGTTATTCATTACTGGTTATTTGTTTCGTGCCACAATAAGTAACCAATAACGAGTAACCAATAACAAATAACCAGTAACTAAGCAATCGGTTCATCAACAACTTCGCCACTGTGTAATTCGCGTTGGCGGATAGCCGACGGAATGAGACCTTCGGGGCGGCGGAGCATCATCCAGACCAACAAGGCTCCATAAATCAGTTGGCGATACTCGTTAAATTCGCGCAAAACTTCGGGCAGGCCGATGAGGACGATGGCTCCGACGATAATGCCGGGAATACTGCCCATCCCACCGACGATGATAACAGCTAAAACGTTGATGGAAACGAAGACGGAGAAGCTCTGGGGAAACACAGTTCCCAGTTTGGCGGCGAAGATGCCACCTGCTAAACCGCCTGCGGCCGCGCTCAGGGTAAAGGCCAAGACCTTGGTTTTGACCAAATTGATGCCCATCGCCTCGGCCACATCTTCATCTTCGCGGATTGCCATCCATTGCCGCCCCATGCGGGAGTTGTTGAGCCGCCAAATGACGTAGAGAACCAGCCCGCACCCAGCCAGAATGATGTAATACAACAGGCGCGGGTCGGAGAAATTGATTACGCCAAAAATACTTGGCTTGGGAATGTACAGCACCCCTTGTGCCCCCCCAATGACAGGGCTTAGCCAATCGGAAATGGCCAACACGCGGATGATTTCGCCAAAGCCAAGGGTGGCGATGGCCAAATAGTCGCCACGCATACGCAAGACGGGCAGGGCGAAAAAGAAGCCCGTAAACATGGCCGCCAGAACGCATAAGGGCAACACAACCCAGAAGGGCAACCCTGCCCCACTACCATCTGGAGGAAGAGTGGTGAGCACGCCCATGACATACGCCCCAACGGCGTAGTTGGTCAGGTAGCCAAGGTCGAGTAGCCCAGCCATGCCGACGGCGATGTTAAGGCCGAGACCCATCATGATATATAGGCCGACCGTGTTGGCGACATCGGAGAGGAAGGTATTGAGCATCCACGGCAGAGCGAGGAGGACAAGAACGCCAAGGGCGATATTGACATAGCCAATTTGGGTCTGTTGGGCGGCCGACTTGCTTTCCTTCCATGCCTTATTGTTGGCTTTAATGGTCGGCCAAAAGTAGACCAGTGCGCCGCTGACGAGGACGACCCCCACAGCCGCTACAGGTGTCAGTGAAGAATTGCGAATCATGGTTCGCAGGATACCAGAGGGCAAGATGGGGCGCAGGATTTGGGTGAAGAGTTCGCTAAACAGGCCAAAGACAAGGGTGTAAAGCAGAGCGCGTGTTACCACCTGTTGGAATTGGGTGGGGAGTGCGAAGAGAAAAACCACGCTTGTGGCCAAAGCCGCCCCAACGGCAAGGGTCAGTAGAATGCCTACCAAGAGATTGCTTTGCCCATAAAATAAGACATCTTGCAGGGCGGGGGAGATGTTGACAAAGACTTCGCGCAGAGAGAGGTCTTGCGAGTTGAATAGGGCTTCTAACACAAAGACGAGGGCAAGGGGCACAGCCGATAACGCCCCAGCCACGGCCGTGCCTAAAATTCTCGGCCCCATCGCGGCTCCCACCAAATTCTGGCGCACCACATACACCCCCGCATAAACGGAGGGGATGAAGAGCAACAGGCGGCCGACGGTAATGACCCCATCGACAATGGCACGGCCGCTGAAAGCGGCGACCAGCCCCACGGCCGCGACATAGAGCATCCCTACCCCTGCGATTAACCCAATGCGGACTAGGCCGCGCCAATCAGTGTGTGTCGTAGCTTCGGTCATCCGTTTCATCGCTCCTTTAGGCTTTCTTTTCCGCTAATTTTTCGCCCAAAATGCCTTGGGGGCGGAAGATGAGAATGACGACGAGCAAGGTAAAGGCGATGGCATCTTTAAGTTGGTTAGCCCCCGGAATGCCCAGCCCTGCCAACACCAAATTGGGGCCAAGGGCCTCGAATACGCCGAGGAGCAACCCACCGAGCATGGCTCCGGGGATGCTCCCAATGCCGCCCAGCACGGCCGAGGTAAACGCCTTGATGCCGGGGAAGAAGCCCATGGTGTAGCTCACCCCTTGCGGCCGATACATGCCGTTAATGACCCCGGCCGCGCCTGCCAAAAAGCCCCCAATGGCAAACGTAAAAACGATGATGTAATCTACATCAATGCCCATTAGCCGCGAAACCTCTTTGTTTTCGGAAACGGCGCGCATCGCTTTGCCAATTTTGGTGCGTTCGACCATCCAGTACAGGCCAATCATCAGCACGAGGGCAAACGAAAAGACCAGCACATTGATGCGGGGCACTGTGAGGAGACCTAAATTAAATGTGCCCGTGAAGAGGGGCAAGGAGGAAAAATCGGGGTAAGCCCGGAAGCTCGAGCCGTATAACCCGCGAAAGGTGTATTGCAGAAAGAAGGAGGCTCCGATGGCCGTGATGAGCGGGACTAGGCGGGGCGCATTCCGCAACGGCCGATAGGCAATCCGCTCCAACAAGACGGCTAACCCCATAGATACCCCCCCCGCCAGAAGTAAAAGTAAAATGATACTCAGAAAGGGTGATTGCGCCATAAAGCCACTGCTCCATAAATAGGTGGCTAAAAAGCTGGCCGTAAATGCCCCCGCCATAAAAATTTCGCCGTGGGCAAAGTTAATCATCAACAAAATGCCATAGACCAAGGTGTACCCAAGGGCTATAAGGGCGTAGATACTGCCTTGAGTTAGCCCCGCAATGGCAAGGTTAAGGATTTGTTCGGTGGTAAACGGCCGTTCGATAATTAAGGTATTGACTAGCCCCCACAACACCAAAACTAAGATAACAACACGAAAGAGGAGCAGAAATAAGCTGACCCACGAGAATCGCTCAAAAAATTGACGCATGGACACCGCTCACTTGGGAAGGTTGGTAGGGAGAGATGGGGTGTAAGGGTCTAATGGTATAGGGTGTAGTGAAGCCAATACACCCTATACCATGACATGACTAGACTAAATGAAAGAGAAGCTCAAGGCGTGAGCTTCTCTTTCATTGTTCAGGCAAACTAGGGGGTCCAAATAGCGGCGGGGGGGAAGTTGCCATCTACTTCAGCTTGGGTAATTTCAAAGATACCCAAGGCTTGGCCAGTGGCGCAGTCGCCGTATTCACTGCAAGTCAGCGTACCTGTCAGGCCGTTGAAGCCAGAGGTAGCGGAAACTGCGTCGCGCAGGGCTTGACGGCCGATGCTCAACGAGCCATCTTCGCCTTGTTGGGCGACTTTGACAATGGCATCCAACAAAATGTTGGTGGCATCATAGGCAAAGGCGTGGAAACCGCTGGGGGGCGAACCACCGTATTTGGTTGTCCATTTGGCCAAGAAGGCATCGTAAGTAGCACCTTGGACGTAGGGGCCAGAGAGGTAGGAACCCACGGCGTTGGGGCCGCTATCGGGGGCGAAGTTCTCCGCCAACAGACCATCAGAACCCATCAAAATGGTTTCTTCTAAGCCGGGGATGCTGGCCGCTTGGGCCACGATGAAGGGGCCTTCGGGGGTGAAGATGGGGAAGTAGAGGACATCGGGCGAGCCAGCCGCAATTTGGGTCAGGATGGCGGTCATGTCGGTGTCACCGACATTGATGGCTTCGCGAGCGGTGACGGTTCCACCCAATTCTTCCATAGTGGTGGCAAACACTTGTTGGAGTTGGTCGGCGTAGGGGCTACCATCGTGGATGGTGGCAACGCTCCGGGCACCCAATTCGTTGTAGGCGAATTCGGCCGCAACGCGCCCTTGGAACAAGTCATTGTGCGCGGTACGGTAGTAGCCGGGTTTCCATGTTTGTTCTGGGTCGGTTAGGGCGGGGGCGGTGTTGGAAGGAGAAATCATCAACAAACCAGCATCGCTGATAATGGGCAAGCCAGCTGTCGCTTCGCTGGAGCAACTCGAGCCGATGATACCCACGATTTGGGTATCGGTTGCCAGAGCTTGAGCGGCCGTTTGGCCACCTTCTGCACTACAGCCCGAATCTTCACCGACCAATTCAATCGAGTGGCCAAGCAATTCGCCACGGTCATCAATGGCGATTTCGATACCACCACGGGAATCTTCGCCCAAGAAGGCGGTACCACCCGAAATGGTGAGCATGTAGGCCAAGCGAATGGGTTCGTCAGCCCCAATCTCGACACAACCAATCGGGTCGGTACACTCAGGGGCGCCACCAGCCGCGCAAGCGGAGGCGACAAGTGCTGTGAGCATCAGCAAAATGGTCAATAGGGTAAACTTTTTCATTCAATCTTCTCCTTTGATAATGTGCGTGCGTATGGCCGTTTAAGCAACTCGCCTTTCGTTGTTGAACAGCCGCCTGAATTGGATCCTTAGCAAAGACAGAATTAGCCAAGGTACTCAGGTACTTCTTATAGAACTTTAAGATTCTAGTAAATTTTGGCCAGATGTCAAATAACCAAAGAGGGGGGCAAGAGAAAGCATCGGCCGTGCCACGCCGTAGTCTCAAATAAAATAGCGGCCGAAGCCGCTATAACATAATTCGAGCCAAGAGCTACCTAGGTCGGCCGCTTAGCCCTTCACGCCAGACCCAGTAGCACTTTCCACAAAGAAGCGTTGGCCAAAGATAAAGATGAGCATGGGGGGCAAAATGGCGATGGCCGCGCCCGCCAAAATGAGGTTGGGGCTATCGGCCGCACGGCCGCGCAACACATTCAGCGAAAGGGTGAGGACATGGTTTTCCACATTGCCCGTGTTGATGACGATGAGCGGCCAGAAGAAGCTATTCCACGCATACAAAAAGGTAAACGTCGTGAGGGTGGCGAGGGCAGGGGTGCTGGCGGGCAAGAAAATGCGCCATAAAATCTGGAGGCGCGAAGCCCCGTCAATGAGTGCCGCTTCTTCAATTTCTTTGGGCACGGTGATGAAAAATTGGCGCATCAGAAAGGTGCCGTACGCGCTGAACACCCACGGGAAAACGAGCGAGGCGATTTTGTCCACCCACCCAATATAGACCATCAGTTGGTACATGGGCGTAATCAGCACGACGAAGGGAATCATAATCGTGCCCAAATACATGACAAAGAGATTGTCACGGCCGGGGAACTGCAACCGCGCAAAGGTGTAGCCGCCCAAAACCGAAGTGACCAACACGCCTGTCACCACCCCCAACGTGACCAAAATGGTGTTGGTGAGGCTCCGATCCATATTTTGCAGAGCAACCACCGCTTCGTAATTTTCGGGGTGCCACGAAAGCTCTTCCACGGGCTGGCTGAGGCGCGTGTTTTGCAACACCTCTTTATTTGGGTCAGCCACGCTCACAAAACGGCCGAACGCCGTTTGCCCCACCTGCCCCCATTGCACCACCTCCCCATTCACCGTGATTTCGTAGAGCGGCACTTCCAACCCATCAATCACCACCTGCTCTTGCTCTACAAAGCCACCCACAGGGGTGGCCTCGCGGAAAGGCAATTCGGCCGTTTGGCTGGGGTCGGCGGGGTTGGCGAAGATGATGATGCGGATGTTTTCTTCGACCAGCGCATAAGGTTCGCCATTGATGGTGTAGAGCGGCCGTGGCGTGTCATATGTCTCAATTTCGGCCGTGAGCGGGTCACGCGGGAGCAAGCGCGGTGGATAATTAAACGTGTCCTTGGGCTGTTTCAACGAAGTGGTCAGCATGAACACAAAGGGAAACACCATGAAAAAGGCGAAGAAAATCAGCACCCCATAGACGAGTACCGCCTGCAAAATCTTGTTGAACTTTTGTGAACGCATAGGGGAGTTACTCGTTATTTGTTATTGGTTACTCGTTATTTGTTATTCGCCAGACGACCCCAATAACGAATAACCCAATAACCAATAACATCCTATTCATACGCCGCGCCCCCACCGCTTTGGCGGCGGGCTTGGGCAAGGGTGGCCACAAAAATAAGCAGGAATAAGACCCACGCAATGGCCGAGGCGTAGCCCAACTCAAACCGCTGGAACCCTTTTTGGTAGAGATATAACACCATGACCAAGGTGGAATTGCCGGGGCCAGCAGGGTTGTTTCCCATCAAAATAAAGACATCCTCGAATACTTGGAAGGTGGTGATGAGGGTGGTGATCACCACAAAGAAGGTGGTGGGAGCCAGCATGGGCAGGGTGACGCTGATAAATTGCCGCCACGGCCCTGCCCCGTCCACCGTCGCCGCCTCATACAAGACTTTGGGGATGTTTTGCAGGCCAGCCAAGAATAAGACGGTGTTAAAACCGACGAGCCGCCATGCCATCATGACGACTACGGCCAGTAGTGCCGTATCACTATTGGAAAGCCAACGCACGGCCGGGTCTACAAAATCCCCCCCAATGCTGTTGAGCAGGTTAATGATGCCTGTAATGGCGTAATTGATGTAGCCAATGGTGGAATTAAAAAGCCATTGCCACACCAGAGCGATACCGACCACGGCCGCGACACTCGGCAAAAAGTAGAGGGCGCGAAAAATTCGCATCCCCGGCAAATCGCTATTGAGCAGATTGGCCAAGAAAAGGGCGGGAATGACGCTGATTGGCACGGCGTAGAGCACAAATTTAAGGGTGTTGCCGAGAGCGAGCCAGAAAAGTTTGTCGGCCGCGCCAATCACATAATAGGTGCCAAACAGATTGACCCGTGTGACCTCATCGTAGACGAGAATATCGAGCACTTCGTTGGCGCGTTGCGCCCCATCGGTCAGCCGCGCCACATCCAAATCTAAAATTTTGATGTAGTTGTCTAAGCCGACAAAATCGGCCGTGCCAAAGGCATCGGAGTTGGTCAGGCTGACATAAAAGGAGAAGATGAGCGGCCCCACAAAAAAGATAAGAAAGCCGACCAAGTTGGGCGAGAGCAGGAGGTAGCCATCCAACATTTCGGAATCGGCGACGGTGGCGTTGAAGGCATCGGCCGCTTTTTGGCGCCACATGAGCCAGCAGAACAGCCCAAATAGCCCAGTGGACACGGTAATGCCCAGTGTCAGGCTATTGCGGAGGGCGGCCAAGATGGCCAGAATGGCCCCACCAATACCCACGGATAGCAGAAAGAAGATGCCCGCCACGGCCGCAATCCATTTCCCGGCCGTTTGCAACTGCCGTTGCCGTGCCGTGCCCTCGTATCTATCTCCCCACCCCCCCACGAGATAGCCCACAAAGGCCAGCCCCAAAAAGGGCAACCCTTGGGCAAAGGTATTGGCCAGCGCATCCAGCCCCAAAAAGATGCCCAAATAGTGCAAACTAAGCAGGAGGCTGACCAAAAAGCCAAGATAATTGGCCGCCAGCGAAAGCGAACGGCCGCGGTGTTGTCGTGCGGGAAAATAAGTAATGGCTCCCCAGTTCAGCATCATGTGGAGCAGGAACGCCACCGTCAGGACGATACGCCCCCACAGCGGCCATTCCGTGCCCCACACCCAAACAATCAAAGCCACATCGGCCAGACTGACACCCACATGCCAAACGGCCGTCGCCTGTAGCCATCGTTCCATGTTGATGAGTCTGTTCATAGTGGGGGAGTGGTAATTGGTAATTGGTAATTGGCAATGAGTTCCCAGCACTAACCACTTACCAATAACGAATAACTAATTGTTGTTGAAAACCTTGTTCGCTTCGTCGCAAATCGTCGCCGCAAAGTCATCAATGCTTTGTTCGCCAGTGAGAACGGCCGTGACGGCTGGCCCCATGATGGCATCGTATTCTGGCCAGCTACCAGCCCACAGTGGCCCTTCGGTGGCGGGATTACGTGCCAAACCATTCAGGAACGCTTGGTTGTTGGCAGGAGGCGAGAAGGTGAGGAAAGCATCCAACGCATCTTGGCTGACACGGCTGGGGATGTTTGCCCCTAAAGCCGAAATAACCGATTGCGTTTCAGCCTTGGTCAGTTCTTGCACCAATTGCCACGCTTGCTCGGGGTGTTCGGTATTGGCGTTCACCACATAAGCGCCCCAGAAGAGCCAGTTGCTTGGGCCACCAGGGCCATCGGGCAATTCGACAACATCCCAGTTGAAGGCGGCGCTAGAACGAGCGCCGGGGGTTGCCCAACGGCCGTTTTGGAACATACCAACGCGCCCAGCCAAGAAAGGAGGTTCGCTGTCTTCGCCATAGGGCACGGCCAAGTTCAACTCATTGTAAAGACGCGCCTCAAATTCCAAACCAGCCAACGACTCAGGGGTGTCCAATCCGCAAGCTGTGCGGTCTTCATTGTAGAAGTTCCCACCAGCGGCGTTAATCCAATAGCCATAGGGCCCCCACCACGCATTTTGGCCATAACCATAAATGTCATCGCCCAAAGCGTCAATGGCCGTAGCGACTTCCACAAAAGCATCCCAATCCCACTCGCCAGCGGCCGCTAATTCGCGGGGGTCTGGCGCACCCGATTCGGCCAACAGGTCGAGGTTCAGGTAAAGGGCGAAGGTGGACACATCGCGGGGGAGACCCCACAGAGCTTCACCCGTCGTTTGGGTTTCGGGGTTGAAGGTCAGGTGGAACATCGGGCCGGGGTAGAAGTCGGCATCGCTGTAGCCTTCGGTCGCATCAGCCATGTCGCGCATGTTCAGGATGAGGCCACGGGTGGCGAAGTCGGCAATATCGGTGCCGGGAATCCAGAACACATCGGGAGCCGTGCCTGCGCCGATTTCGGTCTTGAGCACGTCTTGGTAGCTGGAGCTTTCGCTACCACCGGGTTCGTATTGCAAAGTCACCCCATCAATCACAATGCTGTCGCTGACGGCTTGGTAGACATCAATTTCGGCTTGGTTGTCGGGGCGGGTGCGCCAGCGGAGGGTGATTTCCTCCATAGGCATTTCTTCGGTCGCCTCGGCCACGGCCGTTGGCTCGGCAGGAGCCGCAGTGGCCTCGGGGGCTGGTTCGGGGGTGCTGGTTCCGCCACAGGCGATCAACAGCGCACCCAAAGCCAACAGGAGCAATAGTTGCAGTTTATTACGTAAGGGTTTCATTCTTTCTCCTCAGGGGGGATACTGGTTATTCGTTATTCGTTACTTGTTATTCGTTAGGTGTTGGTGGGTGGTGACAAGTAAGTAACCAATAACCAATAACGAATGACCAGTAACCATTAACCAATAACGCTAATTTTTAACGGCCGTGGAACCCCGCGCCACCAGTGTGACAGGCAGGCGCACCTGCTCACTGGGGGTGGTGGGGTCGGCCACAGTCCGCGCCAATAAACGAATTGCCTCGCGGCCGATGCGCTGGAAATCCTGCCGCATCGTGGTCAGGGGTGGGCAAAAGTAGGCCGCAAGGGGGATATCATCAATGCCAATGACCGAAAGTTGGGTGGGCAAATCTAGTCCGTGGGCGCGAGCGGCCTGAAACAGCCCCACGGCCATCTGGTCGTTTTGCACAAAAACAGCCGTCGGCCGTTCGCCCCCCCCTAGCAGAGCCATGCCGGCTGAATAGCCCGCCTCGGCCGACCAATCTCCTTCCACCATCCACTCGGGGCGGATGGGCAGTTGGCGGCCGTGCAACGCCCGCTCAAAGCCCAAAATGCGCTTCTGGGTACACACTTCCAGCCGTGGCCCTGTGACCATCGCAATTTGGGTGTGGCCCAGTTCCAGCAAATGGCGGGTGGCCATCAGGGCGGCCGTTTCGTCATCTAAAACAACGGTATTGACCAATGGCTGATTGAGATGCGCCCCGCCGCCCGCAAAGACAATGGGGTACTCGCTGGGCACGTTGCGCGAGAGTTCGGCCACATAGGGGTCAATCACCATCAGCCCTTCGGTACGGCCGCTGGTCAGCAACTCTTCCACCAGTTGGTGGAAGCTCTCTTCGTCTGGTGCGCTGGCGGCCAGAAGGAAGTAGCCCTGTTCACGAGCGGCCGTTTGTGCCCCTTCGATAATGCTCGAAAATGTAAAATCGAGCAGATTGGGGGCGATACAAGCCAACATGCCCGTGCGCCCTTTGGCCATGGATTGGGCCACGGCACTGGGTTGGTAGCTCAACTGGGCAATCGCCTCGGAGACGCGGGCGCGGGTTTGCGGCCGTACCTGTTCGCTCTCGTTGATGACACGCGAAACAGTCTGGTGAGAAACACCAGCGAGAGCGGCGACATCGCGAATCGTAGGACGAGACATGGGGAGGGAGGAGTGGTTAGTGGCGAGTGGTTAGTGGTTAGTAGGTTAATCACTTAGCTGACAGGCTGACTAGCTGAAATGCTGATTACCTTCTTGCTTGTGAGCGGGGTTCGTTGTACAGTTAGTTAATGTGACCGTTCACATGTTAACGGTCACATAGTAACATGCTAACCAAAAGCTGTCAAGAAACTTTGTGCAAAGTTGCCAATGAGCAAATTGGTTCACTAAGCATTAATTACTAAACACTAACCACTAGCCACTCCCCATGAACACACCAGATTGGCAAAACCCACAAATTGTCGGCCGCAACAAATTGGCCGCCCACGCGCCGTTGGTCGGCACGGCCGAAAAACTCTCCCTCAACGGTGACTGGCAGTTTAAACTCGTGCCCAAGCCTCTGTTGACGGGGGAATTTACGGCCGCCAACTTCCACTGCCCCGATTTCGACACGGCCGACTGGGCCAGCTTGCCCGTGCCCAGCAACTGGACCATGCAGGGGTACGACAAACCCATCTACACGAACCACAAAATGCCCATCCCCACCAACCCGCCCTTTGTGCCCGAGGAAGACAACCCCACGGGGCTGTATCGGCGCACCATGCACATCCCCGCCGAGTGGGCGGGGCGGCGGGTGGTGCTCTGCTTCGAGGGGGTCGAATCCGCTTTTTATGTGTGGGTAAACGGGCAGATGGTCGGCTACAGCCAAGATTCCCGCTTGCCCGCCGAGTTTGATGTGACCGAATTGGTGCGGGTGGGGGAAGAGAATTTGGTGGCCGTCATGGTCATCCGCTGGAGCGATGGGAGCTATTTGGAAGACCAAGACCACTGGTGGCAAGCGGGCATTTATCGGGATGTCTTCCTTTATAATACGCCACCCGCCTACATGGCCGATTATTTCGCACAGGCACAGCTCACGGCCGCTTCCAACTACACCCACGGCACGCTCGATGTGCGGGTAAAACTGGCGGGGCAGGTGGGGGATGGGCAACGGGTGCGGGTGGAACTGTTGGAGACGGCCGCCCACGAACCCATCACCCAACTAGAAGCGATTTACCACGCCGACAAGGACGAAAACCCGGCCGTGCGCCTGCGGGGGGAGGTGGGGGTTGTACGGCCGTGGACGAGCGAAACCCCCAATCTGTACACCCTGCGCCTCACCTTGCTGGATGAGGCGGGCCAGCCCACGCAGGTGGTGCAAACCAAAATCGGCTTCCGCACGGTGGAAATTCGGGGGCGAGAGTTGTTGATTAACGGCAAAACTGTCATTTTTCGCGGCGTGAATCGGCACGAACACGACGACACGACGGGCAAAGTGATTAGCGAAGCAAGCATGGTGGCCGATATTAAACTGCTCAAGCAATTTAATTTTAACGCTGTGCGGAACTGTCATTATCCGATGGACGGCCGTTGGTACGAACTGTGCGACGAGTACGGCCTCTACCTGATAGACGAGGCCAACATTGAATGCCACGGCATTTATAACCGCCCCGCCAACGACCCCGCATGGCTGAACGCCTTTATGGAGCGGGGCGTGCGCATGGTGGAGCGCACCAAAAACCACCCCAGCATCATCATTTGGTCATTGGGCAACGAGAGCGGCTACGGCCCCAACCACGACGCGTTGGCGGGTTGGATGCGCGGCTACGACCCCACCCGCCCTGTGCAATACGAAGGGTGTATCAGCCGCTGGAAGGGGCAAGATTGGGAGGATGGCAAACTAGCCAGCGATATTTTGTGCCCCATGTACCCCGAGGTGGATGAGATTATTGCCTATGCCGAGAATCCGCACGGCACACGGCCGCTCATCATGTGCGAATACGCCCACTCGATGGGCAACAGCACGGGCAACTTGAAGGAGTATTGGGAGGCCAGCGAAAAATACGTCGGCTTGCAAGGGGGCTTTATTTGGGATTGGGTGGATCAAGGGCTGAAGAAGGTGGCCGAGAACGGCCGCACCTTCTGGGCCTATGGCGGCGATTTTGGCGACACCATCAACGACGGCAACTTCTGCATCAACGGCCTGATTTGGCCTGACCGTACCCCGCACCCCGCCATGTGGGAATGCCACAAGCTATTCCAGCCGCTTGCTTGCTCGTTTGATGCGGCCACAAACACCCTGACAATTCGCAACAAGCGGGATTTTGCCAGCACGGCCGATTTACGCGCCCACTGGCAACTCACGGCCGATGGCGAACCCATCCAACAAGGCGACCTCCCCTGTTTAGACAGCCGCAGGCGAAACGGCAGAATGGGGACTGGGGAATGGGGACTGGGGACAAGGTGCGGGGGAGCGGCATTTGTTGGTGCAGTTTACACTGGCCGAAGACACCCCTTGGGCGGTAGCGGGCCATGTCGTGGCATGGGAACAGTTTGCGATTGGGGTAGGGGAGACGGCTAAAGCCGTTACTACGAACGGGGGCGATATTACGGTTCAGGAAACGGCCGACCATCTGACCCTGACGGGTGAACAATGGCAAATGGTCATCAGTAAGGCCGTGGGGCAATTGGTGAGCTGGCAATGGCAAGGAAGCGAACTGCTCCACGCAGGCCACGGCCCCATCCTGAACGCATGGCGCGCCCCAACCGACAACGACGGCCTGAAGCTCCGCGCCAGCCGCGCCACACAACTGCTCCCCCACTGGTTGGCGGCGGGGTTGCCCAATTTGGAGGGGCAAGTGGAGGCGTGGGTGGTGCGCCAACTGGCGGCCGATCATGTCCAAATCGAGCTAACCACCAGCGTTAGCGGCACAGGCCAGCGTTCACCCACCAGCAAACCATCACTGTGTGGGGCGATGGCACGCTGGAATTGGCCAACGACATCACGGCCGCGCCCAACCTGCCCCCCCTGCCCCGCCTCGGCCTCACCCTGAGCTTGGCCGAGGGGTTTGAGCAGTTGAGTTGGTTCGGCCGTGGCCCGCATGAATGTTATCGGGACAGGCAAGAGGGCGCGGCCGTGGGCATTTATCACAGCACTGTCTCCGAACAATACGTGCCCTACATCATGCCCCAAGAAAATGGCAACCACACCGAGGTGCGCTGGCTGACCCTGACCAACGGCAATGGCCTGACCCTGAAAGTGTGGGGCAACCCGCCCCTCGAGATGAGTGCCAGCCATTTGAGCGCGGCCGATTTAACGGCCGCTCGCCACACCTACGAACTCGACCCCCGCCCCGAAACGATTCTCAACCTCGATTTTCAACAATCGGGTCTCGGCGGGGCGAGTTGTACTTAACACCCTGCCCCAATACCTGCTCCAACCCAGCCGCCACCAATTTGTGGTGCGGATGCAGGTGATTGGTAATTCGTAATTGGTAATTACGAACCCTGACCAACGCCCAAATAACGAATAACCAATAACGAATAACCCCCTATGTACGACGCATACATCTTCGACCTCGACGGCACTGTTTATTTGGGCGAGGCGCTTTTGCCCACGGCCGAGGAAGCCATTACCCGCTTGCGCGAATTGGGCAAGCGCACCGTGTTTCTCTCCAACAACCCCACCCACAGCCGGCAGAGCTACGCCGCCAAGTTAACGCGGTTGGGCTTGCCCACCCCCGCCGAGGACGTGCTAAACTCTTCGGCCGTGATGGTGGATTATTTGCGCCAACACCACCCCACGGCACGGCTCTTTCCCATTGGCGAGCAGACCTTGGTGGACGAACTCACGGCCGCTGGCTTTACCCTCACCGAAACGGCGGCCGACATAGACATCGTCATCGCCAGTTTTGACCGCACCTTCACCTATCGCAAGCTCCAAATTGCCTTTGATGCGATGCGGGCGGGGGCACGGCTGTTGGCCACCAACGCCGACCGTTATTGCCCCGTCCCCGGCGGCGGCGAACCCGATGCGGCGGCCGTGATTGCCGCCATCGAGGCGTGTAGCAACACCAAATTAGAAGCGGTGGTGGGCAAACCGAGCCAGTTCATGGCTCAAGCCGTTCTGCGCTTGCTGGGCGATATTCCCCCTGAACGGTGTTTGATGACAGGCGACCGCCTCGAGACAGATGTGTTGATGGGCTTAGAGGCAGGCATGTCAGCCGCGCTCACCCTGACAGGCGCAACCACATCAAGCCATGCTGGCCGAGTCCGACATTCGGCCGACCTATGTCATTAATGGTTTGGGTGAATTGCTGGATTTGTAATTAGGTGTTGTTCTGGAACCTGTGTTGGGGATTTTTGAACCGCGGAGAGCCATAGGCGCGAAGACTAGGTTTCTCTGGCTTGAATATTGATTCCTCCGCGTTCTCGCGCCCTCCGAAACCAGCGAACTCATTTTTGCCAGTCGAACTGACAATGGCTTTTTATGTATTTATTAGGGATTGACCAAGGCACGAGTGGCAGTCGCGCACTCATTTTAGATGGTAGCGGCCGTGTTTGCGGCTATGGCTATCGCGCCTTGCCGCGCCTTTATCCGCAAACAGGCTGGGTGGAACAAGACCCCGATGTGGTGGCGCAAGGGGTGGCCGAGGCGATTACTGAGGCGTTAAGCAAAGCGGCCGTCTCCCCCCACCAAATCATCGCCTGTGGCATTGCGGGCCAGCGCAACACCGATTTTGTCTGGTCGGCCAGCACAGGGCGGCCGTTGGCCAATGCCATCACATGGCAAGATTTGCGCACCATGCCCATGTTGGCCGAACTGGCGCAATGGGAACATTCGGCCGAGTGGCGCGAACGGCTGGGTTACTTCCCCGGCCCGTATAGCTCGGCCGTGCATTTGGCGTGGCGGTTCCAACACCAGCCAGCCGTGCGGGCGGCGGCCGAAAGCGGCGATTTGCGGATTGGTTTTTCGGCCAATTGGCTGTTGGCCGCCTTGGGGCACGCCAATGGGCATGTGATGGATTATGGGTTGGTGCAGGCGATGGGCTTGTACGATTTTCGGGCGGAGGAATACTGGGCGGAATGGCTGGCCCATTTGGGCATCCCCCGTGCGCCCTTGCCCGACCCAGTGCCCAATCTGCATGATTTTGGCACGCTGACCATTGCGGGAGCGGACGGGGAAACAGCGGCCGTGCCTGTGCGCCTGATGATGGGCAACGAGCAAGCGGCTCTGTTTGGCCACGAGTGCCGCACGGCGGGCACGGCCGAATGTACGCACGGCACAGCCTCTTTTGTGAACGTCTTTTTGGGCAACCACGCCCCCCGCTCGGAAAAACTCAACATTTATTACGCATGGCATTTGGGCGACCAGCACACCTATTGTGCCGAGGCGGATACGTGTGTGACGGGCGCGGCCGTGCGCTGGATGCGCGAGGAAGCGCGTTTGTTTGACCACGACCGCGAGGTAGACGAACTGGCTGGCTCTGTGCCCGATGCGGGTGGGGTGGTGTTTGTGCCCGCCTTCACAGGGCTGAACGTGCCCTACAATGACCCCACAGCGCGTGGTACAATCTGGGGTCTCACGCTCGGTAGCTCGCGGGCGCACATTATTCGCGCTTTTTTGGAAGCGTTGGGCTACCAAATGCGGGCTATTTTGGAGACGATTGAGCAGGAGTTGGGCATCCACATCGCCCAACTCAATGTGGGGGGTGGGGTTTCGGCCAGCGATGTGGCTTGCCAAGTGCAGGCTGATTTAACTGGTTTGCCCATCACCCGCCCCGCTTTTACCGAACTTTCGGCCCGCACGGCCGCCCTTTTGGCGGGTTTGGCCGCTGGCGTATGGCCAGATGTGGCCGCTTTGCCCCCGCTTCCACCCGCATCCACCCATTTTGCCCCCCAACTCCCCGCCCCCACCCGCGATGCAGGGTATGCTGTCTGGCACACGGCCGTGGAACGGGCGCGGGGGTGAGAAGAGAGAAAAGAGAAGAGAGAAAAGCGGGGCACTTGGTCATTCCGCAATCCGCATTCCCCATTCCGAATTCACCATTCCCCCATGTCCATTCATATTCGGCCGTTTGACCACAGCCCACACGATTACCACACGGCAGTTTCCATAGAAAATAGGGTTTGGCCCGATTACCCGACCTCGGTGGAAGAGCAACGGGAGAATTTGGTTGCCCAAGGCTCCCACCTGTTTTACCAGCGGTACATGGTGGAGATGCACCAGCAAGTGGTGGCGACGGGGGTGGTGGTGGAGGCGAATGAGCCTGAGTTTCCGGGCAAGTTTTACTTGCACTTGAACGTGTTGCCTGAGTTTCGCGGCCGTGGTTCGGCCGTGGCTTTTTATACCCATGCCCTAGATGTGGTGGAGGCGCACGACGGGGAGATGGTGCAGGTGAATGCCCGCGAAGACCAAACGGCCGCGCTCGATTTTTTGGCCAAGCGGGGCTTTTTAGTGGCCATGCGCCACCCCGTCTACCAATTGGATTTAAGGCAGTTTGAGCCAGCGGCGTTTGAGGGGGCGTTGGCGGCCGTGCGCCAACAGGGCATCGAAATTTGTTCGGTGGCCGAGTTACAACGGCGCGATGCCGATTGGGAGCGGCGCATTTGGGAGTTGGGCGAGCTGGAAGTGATGCAGGATATTCCCGCCGTTCACCCCTATGCGCCCAAATCGTTCCTCAGTTTTCGGGCCAGCTTTTTGCACAACCCCAATTTTTGGCCGCAAGCCGCTTTTGTGGCCTTAGACGGCCGTCGCTACGTCGGCCTGAGCAGTTTGTGGGTTCCCTTGGCCCAAAAAGACCGTTTGTACACGGGGCTGACGGGTATCGTGCGCTCCCACCGCCGCCGAGGCATTGCCACCGCCCTAAACATCCATGCCCTTATGTTTGCCAAACAATTCGGGGCGCGGGTGGTGGAAACAGACGTTTCCAACGCCGTCATTGACCCCATCAATGCCCAACTCGGCTTCACCGCCCAACCCGCGTGGCTCGATTTGGTGAAATCGCTCTGAACAAAAGGGCGTGGTAGAATGTCATGGGTCATGGGTCACTGGTCATTTGTCCTTTGTCATTGGCTTACATTCACCAACTTCCTTTACTCATTGCTCATTGTTCATTGCTCATTGGAGTTCTATGGTTACGGCAATTATCTTGATGAATGTCACTCGCGCCGCCATCAACCAAGTGGCGGAGCAGATGGTGGAGTTGGATGAAATCTCGGAGGTGTATTCGGTCAGCGGCCGTTACGACCTCATTGCCATTGTGCGTGTGCCCAACAACAGGGGGCTGGCCGCATTGGTCACCGAAAAGATGCGCGACATGCAAGGCATCACCCACACCGAAACGCTTCTCGCCTTTAAAGCATACTCCCGCCACGATTTGGCCAGCATGTTCTCCATTGGCTTAGAAGAATAAAGATAGAGGGTAGAGATAGAGATAGAGGAAACCCGATAGGCTGACCAACCATGTTCCCCTCTATCTCTATCTCCCTTCTCTATCTCTTGTGTATAATTCCCCCAGCATGATTAAACAAAAATTACTTTTTATCCATATCGCAGTTTGGGGGATATTGGCCTTGGGGTTGGTGGGGTGTGGCGATGAGCCAACACCCACGGCCGCTGTGCCGACCACGGCCGCCACGGCCGTCATCCCCAGCGAAAGCACCCTGACCTCGCCCGTGGTTGAAAATGTGGCGACGGCCGCGCCCACCCCGCTCCCCACGCCCACCACCGAACCATTGGCCGCACTGGTCAACAACCAACCCATCACCCTTGCCGATTTTGAGCAGGAATTGGGGCGCTACGAGCAAGCCCAAGCCGCCCTCGGCCGTACCCCCGAGGAAAACTACCGCCAAATCGTACTCGATGCCTTGGTCGAACAAGCCGTCATTGAGCAAGCCGCCCAAGCCCAAGGGCTGAGTGTGACCGAAGAAATGGTGGCCGCCAAAGTGGCCGAGTTGCGCGAAATTGCGGGCAGTGAGGAGAACTTCCAATCGTGGCTGGCCGCCAACCAATTTTCAGAAGCTGATTTTACGGCTTCGCTGGCGGCCGAAATGCGCACCGAGCAGTTGGTCGCGGCCGTGACGGCCAACGTGCCCTCGGCCGTGCCCCAAGTGCGGGCGCGGTATCTGCAAGTCAACGATTTAGCCCTCGCCCAAACCATCTTGGCTGATATTCAGGCGGGCGGCGATTTTGCCACCCTCGCCCAGATTCACTCGCAAGATAGGTTCACGGCCGAGAGTGGCGGCGATTTGGGCTTCTTCGCCCCCGGCTCGTTGCTCGTGCCCCAAGTAGAGGAGGCCGCTTTCACCCTCGCCCTTGGCCAAACCAGTGACCTCATCACCGTGACCAACAGCGACGGGCAAACGACTTATTATCTGGTGCAACTGATAGAGCGCGACGAAGCACGGCCGCTTGACCCCGACCAACGCTCGCGCTTGCTGGCCGAAACCTTCGAAAGTTGGCTCGCCAATCAACTTGCCCAAGCACAAATTGAGAAATACATAGATGGATAGTGGTGGTGGTGGTGGCGGTGAGTGGAGTAGTGATAGTGAATAACTACTATTTACTAATCACTAACCACTAACCACTTCCTGCCGAGGTGGCATATGGGACGTATTGTCAACATTCTGACAGCTTTTATTTTTATTGTGGCTTTGGCCTTTGTGGGTGTGGTAGCGGCGGTCGTGATTAGCCCTGAGAGTTTTGCGGGGATTTTGCCCCAAGACCCCACGGCCGTTCCCCCACCGACCATTGCGCAACCCACTGTGGCCGCTGTGGCTGTTGTGCCGACGATTACGCCCACCCCCACCGAAGATTTGCTGATGCGGCCGACCTATACGCCCATCCCCCCGCCCACTCGTGGCGAGCCAACCGCTGTGCCCACGTTGCGGCCGACCCTCACCCCCTCCATCACCCCCATCATCCCCACCCGCACCCCCACGCGCACGCCGACGGCTACTCCGACGGCCAGCTTCACCCCCGGCCCCTCTCCCACGGCCACGTTCACCATCTCCCCCTTCCCCTTCACCAAGTCGTCCGATAGCCCCATTTACCTGCGCAACTATGCCAACACGGCCGGGTGCGACTGGATGGGCATCGCGGGCGAGGTGTTGGACACATCGGGCAACCCCGTGGCCGATGGCCAATATCGGGTGCATGTTTGGGATAGCGGCATAGACAGCCGCGTGGGCACGGGCACGGCCAAGGCGTATGCGCCCTCGGGCTGGGAACAGTTCGTCTTGGGCGAGGTGGCCGTGCGTTCCTACAACATCCAACTGGAAACCAACAGCGGCACGGCCGTCTCCCAAGTCTACCGCGTCCAAACCCGCGCTAGTTGCAACGAAAATTTGTTGTACTTCATCTTCACCCAAAACCGCTAAAGAATTGCGAATTGCGGAACGTGGATTGCGGATTGAGTGCGCCATCCACAATCCGCAATCCCTAATCGGCAATCCGCAATCCTGCCCATGCTCTACCTCGTCGCCACCCCCATTGGGAATTTAGAGGATATTACGCTCCGGGCATTGCGGATTTTGCGGGAGGTGAGCCTGATAGCGGCCGAAGATACGCGCCACACAGGGAAGCTCCTCAAACATTACGACATCACCACCCCGCTGGTGAGCTACCACGAATACAGCAACCCGCAACGGGTGAGCCACCTGCTGGACCAATTGGCCACGGCCGATGTGGCGCTCGTCTCCGATGCAGGAATGCCGGGTCTCTCCGACCCCGGCTATAAATTGGTAGAGGCGGCCGTGCAAGCAGGCATCCCCGTTTCCCCCATTCCGGGAGCCACGGCCGCTATCTCCGCTTTGGTCAGCAGTGGCTTGCCCACCGACACATTTCTCTTTGTGGGCTTCTTGCCCGCCAAAAGTAGCGGCCGACAAACAGCCCTGCGCGACATCGCCAACTTGCCCCACACCTTGGTCTTTTACGAAGGCCCCCACCGCCTGCTCGAGATGTTGGCCGATGTGCAAGCCGTTTTGGGCGACCGCCCCGTGGCTGTGGCACGGGAGCTAACCAAGCTGTACGAGGAGATTTGGCGAGGCACGGCCAGTGCCGCCCACGCCTATTTCGGGGCACAAGAACGCATTCGTGGCGAACTAACCGTGGTGGTGGGAGGAGCCGTGCAAACGGCCGACATCTGGCCCGAACAAGCAGTGCGCGACGCATTGCAAGCATTACTCGAGCAAGGTCTCTCGCGCAAAGAAGCGGCCGTCCAAATCGCCACCCAATCTGGCTGGCGCAAAAACACCATCTACGATTTGGGCTTGACCTAGTCCCCTCGTCCCCAGTCCCCTATGTTATTCCGTCTCACCACCACCGCCAGCATCCACGACGAAGTGCGCCGTTTGTTGCACGACCTATTGGCCGAATCCATTGCCAGCCTGACCAACCCCGGCGAGGGGGAGCAGTTCGACATCTCCATTCACTCGGCGCGTAAAAATGGGAAGCGGTTGCGGGCGGTCTTGCGGCTGGCACGGCCGTTGCTCTCCCCCGACACATTCCAACTCGAGAACGATTGCTACCGCGACACCA
>JADJSZ010000054.1 GCA_016711405.1 Candidatus Hadersleviella danica
GCAGTCTTTGCAAGAAGATGGCCTGGAGGCTGACCCTGTTTGGGGGTGAGTTCTTGGTAAACCCCATTGGTTTTGCAGAATGGCCGTTTCCTCCACCACTGCGCGGTGGCTGGCCCGCGAGATGAGGCTGTAGTGGCTGCGGCCCAATTCACTACTTTGCTCACCCCGCGAAGTTGAGCGAGTTAAGCGGCTTTTTCGCGGCTGTGTGGGGTGGCCAAATGTGCAGTGGTGCAAGCAAGTGCGCTCTTCGGTCGCTTGACTTGAGGGGCATATCACGCTAAACGGCCGTTAATGAGCATGAGCACGCGGCTTCTAATTTGCGCTCCACCCCTCACTCCAGCAGGTGGGTGCTGGAGTAAAAATGGTGTGTTTCTTTCTTCCCAGCGCGGCGATGAGTTGAAGTATTAATAGGCCACTTATGCGGGTCTAGGCTACCCTGTCGGCTCATCTAAAAATGAGTTAACAATGCAGTAGGGTTGTGGAGCAACGCTGGGACAACCCTACCGCTTTGGCATCCCCTTGAGAGCGTGCTGATATAGCTCAAGTGTCGCACGATATTCAATATCGCGCAAAACGGTGTTTCGAGTGGTGGTTGACAAATCGGGGAATGCGGCGCGAAATACGGTCGACATGAAAGCTTCGTAAGAAGTCGCACACCAGCATCCGGTGAAGGGGCAATCGTTTCGCAAGTAGCCGAGTTAAGCTGGCGGGCAGAGAGGCGGCCGTCAGCCATCAAGTGCCCTGGCAATGGCGGCCGTGCTCGCGCTGGCGGCACATAACCCGTCAGCATCCGCACAGGTGGGCGTCATCTTCGCCCATTTACCTAAAGTTATTCACCAGCTCGCGTGGTGTGTGAAGGAGAGAAACCACGGCCGTGAAATGCTATCGCTTCGCTCAACTGGGTTGGCTTACAGGTAGGGGGCATTGGTTGGTCTGCTGTTGGTTGGCTGTTGGTTGTTTTTTATCGACCTTCAACTACATTTGTTCATTGCCCATTGTTCATTGTTATTGTCCCTGTCCATTTTGCCAGTGTTTAGCCCTATGCGTACAACCTCTTAACTTGCAAACTCGCGCTGGTTTTTGGTAGTTGGCAAGAAACAATGCGGAAGGTAGCCGAGGTTTGAAGGAGCGGGTTGGCAAACGTCATTAATGCGACCGACTGAATATGCGGTCATGCCACGATTTTTAGCACGGAAGCGGCTGAGGCTGGCCACTGAGTTGGTCATTGTGCTGGGGATGGCGACACATTGAACGAGGTAGCCACTGGTTAAAGATTACGCAAACGGCCGCGCCTTTACCCTGCTCGTGGGCCAGGCAAACTGTTTGCCCGCGAATTGGGCTTGCCCAGCCCCACCCTGCTCGAGACGGCAATATCTCGACGCTTCGCGCCTGCTCAAGCGAGCGATATTTTACCACGAGGATGTGGGGCGGCTGGATAACGGCCGTTATTGGCTTCTCTGGGTAGTACAGGGTAGATGGATATGGGTGGAAGGAACCGAACTCGCGCAGTAAGCTGGTTCAAGCGGTTTCGGTCGAGGTGGGTATGCGGGCATGGGCGTTGCTTCCAGCCCGGCTTCACAGGCATCGAAGGGGAGTGATGATAGACGACGAGACCTTCTTCGCGGCCGACTATCTGGTCATCTACTTAAGTGATCTGCCGCTTATTTGGGAGAGTTTTGCAACGCCAGCGGGTGCTGGATGAGCTGGTGTTTTTGAGGGTGTTTCTTCGGGGGAGCTGATTGGGCCGACTTCCGGTTGATGCGCTTATATCTTAGAGATGTCGCTGTGGAGAACCATCAAGACGACCTGGAAGGTGGATGGTGCAGGCCGTCGCATCAGTGTCACGGCCGATCCCAGACAGGTTTCCACGCCGATGGGGTGTCACCGGCCGTACCCCCTTCTCCCTGTCCCATAGTCGAACCCTCCGCGCCCTGCGCATTCTCATATCTCTCTGCCCCAGTTGGCTGTTTAAGCAATCCCAAAGTGGCCAGCGGGTGCGCTTGTAGGGCGGTTGTCATTGGTTCGTGGTTAAGCCATAATTCCACATGGGTAAATTCCAGTAGATTCCGAATAAACTAATCTCTCAAACGACCGCAACAGGAGATTTTGACGAAACATGGAAGGGCTTTATTTCTTCTGCTGAAGCATTGATTGCCTTTGCCACTTTGTTGGCCGGAGATTGTTCGTGGGATTGACAACGCCACTTTCACCCATTTTCCGCCTTTGTTGCCTCGCCCATGAGCAAAAGACCGCGCCCGCAAGTTGGGTATTGGGCTGGCTTGAAAACACCCGCATTCGCTCCTGTTGAGCATTAGCTGGCTGACATCAGATAAAGTGGAACTCTTTGGGGGCTAACGGGAATGATTTGGTTCTGGTTGTCGGGGCGTTTCTAATGTCAAAAGCACTCCATGAAAACCACGAGAAGTTGGAAGCCAACGAGGAAAACATCGGAGCGAAAAAAAAGCACCTGCCCCCTGCTTACGCTTAACGGCCAGTCGCCCAAATTGTGGCCATTGCATAGCCCTCTCACTGACTCCGTGTGATTACGGACGTGGCATCACCTCGACATCCTGCCCGCGTGATGGATTACCACAATCTTGGCGGCGGCCATCACGCTCTTCGCCGCTGGCTCCGTTAACAAAGTGGGCTTGTCAAGCGCCACCTCCCACCATGAAAGTCTTGGCCTTGGCCTTCCTCATTCTCATCGGCACCATGTTGGTGGTCATCGAAGGGTGGAATCCCCGAAGCGGCGCACGAGATGCACCCACCCCCAAGAACTACGCTTACGGTGTTCTTGCCGCGGCCTTTTCCTCTTTGGTAGAACTGATCAACATGAGTGCGCGGCACGGATAAACCGTCGCCCTGCAAACAACCAACCGCAGTTAAAGACACGGAATGAAGCCGTAGTTGTGAGAAGTAAAAGTAAGAAGTGTGTAAAAGAGAGAAGTGGCGACCACTTCTCTTTTATTTCTCACTGCTGAGGTAATGATGACCATAAAGCCTTCTGCCCGCCATGGTTATCTCTACCCGCCGCCGAGCAATTGCACCCGTTCGCGCAAGCCGAGCTAAGCCATAGTTGCTCAGGGATCGGCCGACACGGCCGTTATCCCGCAACCACCAACCGCACCCTCTCCAAATTGATGTAATCCGAGTCAGGCAGTGATTTGGCTGGCAGCCAACGTTTGCGGTCATTGGTCAACGCTTGCGGGCACGGCAAAGGGTGCGGTGGTTTGGCTATCGAGCGGCCGTGGTTCGCCCCATACTTGTAAGTGGGTAGGGCAGTGACCCGTCGTTTCTCGGTTTCGGCCGCTAATCGCCAATTGCTCGCGCAGGGGGCGCTTCTTCGGCCGTGTCGCGCAAAGCCGACACCGATTGGCGCACCTCGGCCAGCCCTCTTGGGTGCTTTTGCGCCTTTCTGCAAAGCGGAAATCGCCTTCTCGGGGTGCTTTTCCATCACCGCTTGCGCCGCCCTAATTTGCACATTCACCACGGTTAGGTAATGCCCCAGGCTGTCATGTAGTCTCGCGCCATGCGGTTGCGCTCCTGAATGATGGCCATTTCTTCCACCCGTGCCGCATATTCACTCAATTTATGGTTGGCCAGCCGCAACTCCATCGCCAACTGCTCCATCTCCTTGCCGCGCTTGCCGCCCTATCAGCCAAACGGGTAAAAAGAGCCACAAAAAGATGGCGGGGCATAAACAGCGGAATTTGGTAGAACAAGGTCACATCGCGGTAAACGGCGTAGTAAACCCCAAGAATGCTCAGCAATACCCTGAGCGATACCCCCGCCAGCCAGCGGTCAGACAACTTGGCCGAAAACCCTATGATGAGCAGTCCCGCCATCCACCACTGTCCATGTGCTTGGCTCAAGTAGCCCGTGAGTAGAAAAAGGGCGAATTCACCTGTGAGATAAAGGGCAGAGGAAAGCGGCCGTGATTGTTCCACCCAGTAATCATCATAAACGCCCATCGATCCCTAAAACCCACCCTTGCCACCACCAAAGCGCTTATTTGGGAAACCCCTACAATGCGGGGGGTTACTACTAAACGCATTGTCCACAAAAACGGTAATGTCCGTGGCGGCCAGTAAACGACCATACTTGGGCGCAGCCAAGACCGCCATAGTGGCGGATCGTGTTGGGGAAGAGGAAGGTAAGACATGAGAATTACGGGTTTTTGATTTTGATTGCGGATTGCGAGCCTCTTAACGGAGCAGTTGGCTCAGGGAAAGGGCGGTGAGGGAGGGCAACGCAAATCGGCCGCGCTGAAATCCATATCTTGTGTCGCCTCATTGGGCACGGCCACGCAAAACATGCCCGCCGCCTTAGCCGCCGCCACGCCGTGCATGGAATCTTCAACAGTTGAAGCGCATGGGTGGGGGAGACCCCCACGCCGCACAAGCGGCCAAATAAACGGCGGGTCGGGCTTTTTGCGGCCGTCCACATCCGTACAAGTTCGCACAGCATCAAAATCGAGCAACAAACCCAGACGGGCAGGTGGTAATTGAGCCAATTGGCGGGCGAACTGGAAGCGACGGTTAACTTCATGCCCAACTGCCGTGCTTCGGCCATGCGGTCGCGCACCCCCGGCATGATGGGCAACTGGCGCACCATCTCTTGGTCGAGCGTCTCAAATGCTTGTTGGATGGCTTGCCGATCTACGGCTCCGTTCGCCCGCGCCGCCAGTTCCTCTAGGGGGTTAAACACGTTGTGCGAACCAATGTTTTGTTGCCACAGGGCAAGCGGGAATTCGTGTCCGTAACGGCCGTAAATCGTCCGCCATGCTTCCAGATCCGCCATTTCGGTGTTGATAATAACGCCGTCGAAATCGAAAATAAGTGTTCGAAACATAATTGGAAAATAGTAGCAGGATTCACTGCTCTCAGGAGAGCATCTTTACAAATTCTGACTGGGGACAAGGGACTTGGGACGCTTGTAACCTCAAGTCCCTTGTCCCCAGTCCCTCCGTCCGAAATGGTAAAGGTGGCTTGAAATATGATTGTTAAATAGTCATCCAAAAGTAATTCGGTTTACAACCCTTATTTTATAACAGTTAAAAGCGGAAGCGAATTAGCCATAACGGACAAAGGGTTTATGCCGAACTTGCCAAACGAAAATAAGCCACAACAAGGCGACGGCCGTACCCAATCCCCCCATCGAAAGAGTCACCAAGCGCACATCCCACCCCAACCAATCTTGTGCCGCGCCCGCCCAATAAATGGAAATAGATTGGGTGAGGGTCAGCAGAGCGAACTCAAAGGCAAAAACACGGCCACGCACTTTATCGGGCACTACCGATTGCAAAAGAGCGGCCGAAAAACCCACAACACCCCGAACCAACTGTGCGAAACAGCGTAGCCACCAAAAACAAGCTCAAGGTGGGTGCCACGGCCAAGGCAAGAATCCCGCCGCCAACAATCCAAAACCCAGCGCAATCCCCACAACATTTGCGGGGTCATATCCCCAACCAATGCCGCACCAAAATCGGACCTAACCCCGTCCCTACGCCACGCAAAGCATAGATAATGGCCAAAGTCAGGACCTCACCCTCCACACCGGGAAAAATAGGCAAAGGGAAAATTTGCTTGGCGTAGTTTACCTCTAAAACATTGATGGCTCCCCACACCAACGCCCCCCTGCTTTCGCCAGTACCACACCAAAAAGGATTGGCTCTAGTCGCAAATACTGCACACCGCCAATCATCTCGAGCCAGCCATACCCTCGCTCAACGACAGGCGCATTGAGATCCACAGGCAATTTAATCCGCGCAATCAACCACGCCGATAAGATAAAGTCAAGGCATCTAAAATAAAGGCGGTCTCAATCCCAAAAACGGCCGTGGCCACGCCACCCAGCATCGCCCCCACCGCCAACATGGTGCTCCATGTCACGCTATCCAGCGCATTCGCCGCCACCAATTCTTTGCGCGAGACAATGTTAGCCAACACGGCCGAGCGAGCGGGCACAAACAAGGCACTCAACACAAATTGCAAAATCGTCAGCAAGTAAAACAACCAAATTTGGCTTGGCTCCCGTACCAACAAAAAGCCCAGCACCGTGATCGCCCGCAGAATATCCGACACAATCATCACTTTGCGGCGGTCATACTGGTCAGACAACATCCCCGCAAAAGGGCTGAACACAAATTGCGGCAAAAAGCGGGCCAAGAAAAGGTAACTAAGCGCAGTTCCCGCGCTGGTCACACGGGTAATCAAAGCGGCCGAGGCAATAAGATTAAACCAATCCCCTAGTTGGCTCACAACATATCCATACCACAAATAGCGATAATTGGCATTGTGCCGCAAAGATGACCATATTCGGCAAACATAAAATGACACCATTTCCTACAAGCTTGGCTAAATTACCAACTAACAAAAAAGCACGCTGAGAGGCGTGCTTGAAAGAGTATTATATTGTAAGCCATGCATGGCAAGCCATGTTTCAGGCGAAAAGCCCGAAACCAAGCAACAAAAAAAGAGGGTGTTTTGGCAATGACCTACTCTCCCAGGAAGTCGCCCTCCAAGTACCATCGGCGCTAGCGGGCTTAACTGCTGGGTTCGGGATGGAACCAGGTGTACCCCGCCGCTCAAATCACCAAAACACCCTCTCATTTTACAAAAGAGAGCAGAATATATTGCTTACAAGCCCATCAAGCCGCCCGATTCTCCACAACAAAGTGTAAGCCCTCGACCATTAGTACGGCTTAGCTACACACATTACTGTGCTTACACCTGCCGCCTATCAAGCTAGTAGTCTTCTAGCGGTCTTACCTAGTTGACCTAGTAAGGGATCTCATCTTGAAGCTGGCTTCCCGCTTAGATGCTTTCAGCGGTTATCCATTCCGAACGTAGCTACCCAGCAATGCGGTTGGCACGACAACTGGAACACCATCGGTTCGTTCACCCGCCCTTTCTCGTACTAGGGGCAACCCTTCTCAAATCCCTTGCGCCCACAGCGGATAGAGACCGACCTGTCTCACGACGGTCTGAACCCAGCTCACGTACCGCTTTAATCGGCGAACAGCCGAACCCTTGGGACCTTGTCCAGCCCCAGGATGCGATGAGCCGACATCGAGGTGCCGAGCCTTGTCGTCGATGTGAACTCTTGGACAAGACTAGCCTGTTATCCCCGGGGTAGCTTTTATCCGGTAAGCCACGGCCCTTCCACTCGGAACCGTAGGATCACTAAGCCCGACTTTCGTCCCTGCTCGACTTGTAAGTCTCGCAGTCAAGCTGGCTTCTGCCTTTACACTCTGCGGCTGGTTTCCATTCAGCCTGAGCCAACCTTTGGGCGCCTCTGTTACTCTTTCGGAGGCGACCGCCCCAGTCAAACTGCCCACCATACAATGTCCCCATGCTCGATAAGAGTACAGGTTAGAGCCAAAAGTACACCAGGCTGGTATTTCAACATTGGCTCCACCGAGACTAGCGTCCCAGCTTCACAGCCTCCCAGCTATCCTACACAAGTGCACCCTCAACCCAATGTCAAGCTACAGTAAAGCTCCACGGGGTCTTTTTGTCCTGCTGCGGGTAATGCGCATCTTTACGCATACTTCAATTTCGCCGAGTCCCTCGTTGAGACAGTGCTCCTCTCATTACGCCATTCGTGCGGGTCGGAACTTACCCGACAAGGAATTTCGCTACCTTAGGACCGTTATAGTTACGGCCGCCGTTCACTGGGGCTTCAGTTCAGTGCTTGCACACCTCCCTTTAACCTTCCAGCACTGGGCAGGCGTCAGCCCCTATACATCGTCTTTCGACTTTGCAGAGACCTGTGTTTTTGATAAACAGTTGGAAGAGCCATTTCTCTGCGACCCCCACAGGCTATTCACCCGCAGGGGTCCCCCTTATCCCGAAGTTACGGGGGTATTTTGCCTAGTTCCTTAACGAGGGTTCTCTCGTTCCCCTTAGTATCTTCAACTCGCCTACCAGTGTCGGTTTGCGGTACGGGCAGGTACACTTCATCGCTTAGCGGATTTTCTTGGCAACTTGGCTCGACCACTTCTGGCTCTTAGGCACCGCCGTCACGGCTCAGTCTCAGACAGCGGACTTACCTACCGTCTTCAATGACCTAACCGTTTGGAACCCCAATCCAATAAGGGGCTGGCCTACCAAATTGCGTCCTCGCATCGCTCCACATACCTGGTTCGGGAATATTAACCCGATGTCCATCGCTTACGCCTTTCGGCCTCAGCTTAGCCGACTAACCCGACGCGGATTGACCTTCCGTCGGAAACCTTAGGCTTTCGGGGAACATGGTTCTCACATGTTTTACGCTACTCATGCCAGCATTCTCACTTGTGTGGGCCGCACATCTCCTTTCGGTAATGCTTGTATCTCCCACACAACGCTCTCCTACCATCGCGATAAATCACGATCCGTAGCTTCGGTGGTGTGCTTGAGCCCCGTTACATTTTCCGCGCAAGAGCGTTTGACCAGTGAGCTATTACGCACTCTTTAAAGGGTGGCTGCTTCTAAGCCAACCTCCTGGCTGTCTAAACACTCTCACATCGTTTCCCACTTAGCACACACTTAGGGACCTTAGCTGGCGGTCTGGGTTGTTTCCCTTTCGACTACGAAACTCATCTCACGTAGTCCGACTGCCACGCTCTAAACTGCTGGTATTCGGAGTTTGATTAGGTTTGGTAAGCTTGCGCCCCCTAGCCTATTCAGTGCTCTACCCCCAACAGTAAACGCGCAACGCTAGCCCTAAAGCTATTTCGGAGAGAACAAGCTATCTCCAAGTTCGATTGGCATATCACCTCTACCCACAGGTCATCCCCTAATTTTGCAACATTAGTGAGTTCGGCCCTCCACGAGCTCTTACACTCGCTTCAGCCTGCCCATGGGTAGCTCACCTGGTTTCGTGTCTAATCCCAGCGACTTCGCGCCCTTTTCAGACTCGCTTTCGCTACGGCTCCGTCTGTCTCTGACTTAACCTTGCCACTGAGATTAACTCGCTGGCTCATTCTCCAAAAGGCACGCCATCACACGGGCTTGCGCCATCGTGCTCTGACCGGTTGTAAGTGTACGGTTTCAGGTTCTATTTCACTCCCTTCACTAGGGGTCTTTTCACCTTTCCCTCACGGTACTAGTTCGCTATCGGTCGCCAAACGTATTTAGCCTTAGGCGGTGGTCCGCCCAGATTCCAACAGGGTTCCACGTGTCCCGTTGTACTCAGGTACATCGCAGGAGGCTATTTGGTTTCATATACGGGACTGTCACCCTCTCTGGTTGGCCTTTCCACACCATTCCATTACCAAATAACTTTTTTACTCCTATGCGCGATGCCCTACAACCCCATTTTGACATGCAAAATGGTTTGGGCTTTTCCCCGTTCGCTCGCCACTACTAGGAGAATTATTTCTTTTCCTGAAGCTACTTAGATGTTTCAGTTCGCTTCGTTCCCTTTCTGTCCCTATGTGTTCAGAACAGAATACTGCGGCATAAACCCGCAGTGGGTTTCCCCATTCGGAAATTCTCGGATATAACATCTGTACACGATTCCCCGAGACTTTTCGCAGTGTACCACGTCCTTCATCGGCGTTTGGCGCCAAGGCATCCTCCGTACACTCTTAGTAGCTTACTACTCTGTTATGGAGAACCCGGCGTCTTCATGCGCTTTCTTCGCAATATATTCAGCTGTAAATGTGCCTGAGCTTTGTTTCCTTCGCTCACTTAATGGCGCTTGGCCACTAATTTCTGGTCACGAACTTTTGCTCGTGCTCACAAATTGGAGGTCAAACTGTTTAATTAGTAATTGTGAATGTTTAATAGGTAATTGTGAATGAAATTCACTTTACCATTCTGCCTATAAGAACGAAAAAGCTCGGGCACACGGCCGAGCTACCTCTTGGGTGTCTCGATTGGCCTGTGCTTTATCTCTTACCTTGCTGTGGGTTCATATAGATGAATTGACTTGGCTATGACTCAAACTGTGGAGACGAGGGGACTCGAACCCCTGACATCCGCCTTGCAAAGGCGGCGCTCTCCCAACTGAGCTACGTCCCCTTTTCAATTAACAATTATCAATGTTCAACAAACATTTTTTGCTCATTGAACTTTGTTCATTGCTCATTGCTTAGGTGGGCCTAGTTGGACTCGAACCAACGACCTCTCCCTTATCAGAGGAACGCTCTAACCAGCTGAGCTATAGGCCCTTGCTTGGTCTTCAATGATTTCATTAAAGACTTGAACCTGCTTTTTAACTTTTAATGTGATGACTGAGTAAACCTAGAATTGACTGCTGATTAAACAGCTTAAATTCTTTTTTTTTGCACCAACGACGTTAACCGCTGAAGAGTGATAGAAACTTACCCAACCCCTTATTTCCTAGTCAGTCTCTCGACCAACCAGTTCTCTTAAAAGGAGGTGATCCAGCCGCAGCTTCCGCTACAGCTACCTTGTTACGACTTCGTCCCAGTTACCGACCCCGCCTTAGGCGGCTGCTTCCTTGCGGTTAGCCCACCGACTTTAGGCGTTGCCAACTTCCATGACGTGACGGGCGGTGTGTGCAAGACCCGGGAACGTATTCACCGCACTATGCTGACGCGCGGTTACTAGCAACTCCGACTTCATGCAGGCGAGTTGCAGCCTACAATCCGAACTGAGACCAGCTTTACGAGATTGGCTTCACCTCGCGGTTTCGCTACTCATTGTACTGGCCATTGTAGCGTGTGTGTAGCCCAAGATATAAAGGCCATGCTGACTTGACGTCATCCCCACCTTCCTCCAGCTTATCACTGGCAGTCTCGCTAGACACTTGTAACTAACGATGAGGGTTGCGCTCGTTAGCGGACTTAACCGAACACCTCACGGCACGAGCTGACGACAGCCATGCAGCACCTGTGTACACTCCCCCGAAGGGTCGATCCCGTTTCCGTTCTCTACCATGTACATGTCAAACCTTGGTAAGGTTTTTCGCGTTGCCTCGAATTAAACCACACGCTCCGCTGCTTGTGCGGGTCCCCGCCAATTCCTTTGAGTTTTAGCCTTGCGGCCGTACTCCCCAGGCGGTCAACTTATCGCGTTAGCTTTAGCACAGAAGGTCTTACGACCTCCTACGCCTAGTTGACATCGTTTACGGCTAGGAATACCGGGGTTTCTAATCCCGTTCTCTCCCCTAGCTTTCGCGTCTGAGCGTCAGGTGTGGCCCAGTGAGCCGCTTTCGCCTCTGGTGTTCCTCCCGATATCTACGCATTTCACCGCTACACCGGGAATTCCACTCACCTCTACCAACCTCTAGTTTCGCAGTTTCGAATGGCCTCTCCCAGTTGAGCCGAGAGCTTTCACATCCGACTGACGAAACCGCCTGCACGCGCTTTACGCCCAATAAATCCGGATAACGCTTGGCCCCTACGTATTACCGCGGCTGCTGGCACGTAGTTAGCCGGGCCTTATTCCTAAGGTACCGTCCTTTCTCTTCCCTTAGAAAAGGAGTTTACAACCCGAAGGCCTTCGTCCTCCACGCGGCGTTGCTGCGTCAGGGTTTCCCCCATTGCGCAATATTCCTCGCTGCTGCTACCCGTAGGTATCTGGTCCGTGTGTCAGTACCAGTGTGGGGGGTCGCGCTCTCACGCCCCCTATCCGTCTTCGCCTTGGTGAGCCATTACCTCACCAACTAGCTGATGGACCGCAGGCCCCTCTCAGAGCGCAAAAGCTTTAGTCTAGTCTTTCTAGCCAACTAGACATCTGGGGTATTAGCCATCGTTTCCAATGGTTGTTCCCCTCTCTGAGGCAGGTCACCTACGTGTTACTCACCCGTTCGCCACTCTAGGCCCCGAAGGGCTTACCGTTCGACTTGCATGCGTTAGGCACGCCGCTAGCGTTCATCCTGAGCCAGGATCAAACTCTCCGTATAGAAAGTTTTCGACCAACTTAATGGCCGTTTAGATCCGTGATCTAGTGTTTGTACTTACTCAAAGGGTTGCGGATTTTTCAATCCAAGTAAGTTTCTATCACTCTTCAGTTGTTAACGTGCTGTTGGGTTTTCCCCTGCGCCTTTTGATTGACGTGGCTGGAAAGTATATCTGCTTTCGTGTTGCTTGTCAAGTTTTTGGCCGCTTTGCTTTTTCACCGAATCAGACTGTTTTTTCGCACTTTAAAACCTGCATGGCAACTTGACCGTGCAGGTTGGTGAGTGTTTGGAGTTGTTACTCTTTCCAGTCTTGTTGGCTCCGTATCAGCGAAGTGAGATATTACTCTTTTTCGCTTAGCCTGTCAAGGATTTGGTGAAACCTTTTTTTAACTGCTGGCTGGAGGTTTAGTTGACATAATGTCTTTTCCTGCACAACGAAGAGAAGTATAGCCACTGGCACGTGGCTTGTCAAGAAATCCGTGAACCCAACGTGAAATTGCTACTGTTTCTCGAGGAAAATGGGGCGGGCTAGGCCGCCTCAATGCGTCGCCCTCGTATCAAATAATGGATGGCAAGGGCAAACATAATGGCGATGATGATGGCCGAATAGAGGCAATATTGGCAAATGACCCCAATAACGAAAATTTCAAGGGCCTTAAGATAGAGCGTAAACAGCAGGGCGAAGCCGATAAGACCCACAAGCAATTCGGGAAGGTGTTTTTCGATAACGGGCAGGAAATCGGCCGCCCAAATGACCACAAAAATGGCGGCATAGCCCAGTAGACCAATAATGGCGACGGGGATGGGGCCGATGGTGGCATAGGTGGCGCCGGGGCCGCTGACACGGCCGCAATCAAAAAAATTGGTGACGGTGCAAGCGGAAATGATTTGGCCTTCGTGGTAAAGCCACAAATAGTAGGCAATGAGCAAACCGGGGAGGGTAAGCAGTTGGATCAGACGTGGTTGCCAATTGTGAGTGTGCATAGGAGATGATTAGCGGAAGTTCGGCTTTTTCCAAAGCCGAACTTCTGGGATAAAGGTTAAGAACCACCTAAGATTTGATCAATTTGTTGTTGGAAATTGGCCAAGGGCAGATTGCCTTGGAATATATGGCCGTTGATGAAAAAGCTAGGTGTGGCTTCGATACCCACCTGATTGGCCGCTTGGCGGTTAAGGTTAACCGTATCCGGTAGGTTTCCGCTTCGACACATGCTTCAAGGGCATCCGAATCTAGCCCTGTTTGGAGTGCCACACTTGTAAACCCTTCTAGAGTATGCGCGGCCGAAGTCTCTTGCAAGGCAAAAAGCGTGTGATGAAAATCAAGGGCTTTATCTAGCCCCTGCTCAGCCGCACACAAAACAGCTTCGGCCGAAGGGGCAGTTTCATTTCGCAAAGCAAAGGGGAAAAGACGAGGTAACGCATTTGGTCCGTTTCGACATACTCCTGATGCAAAAGAGCACTTGAAGTTTCGTTGAAGTTCTTGCAATGAATGCAACCGTAGTCAGAAACTTCCACCATTTCCACGACCGCATCCTCGGGGCCATAGGACAAGCAACGGTCTGGATAAGTGTCACAATAGGTCACAAGGTCATTAACCCCTTCGCGCAAAGCTGGGGTAGGGGTAACGGCCGTGGGTGGTTGCATCACCGTAACGAGCAGTAACCCAATTAGGGTGACGACACCAAGCCCAATAATTCCTCCGATGAGCGACCAATTGATAGATTGGTTGGCGGCCGTTTGCGGCCGTGATTTATATTGTTTAGACATTTGTTCTCCTGTAAGCAATGGGGATTTAGTTTTGTTAGATGCTCTATTATGCCTAGATTATGAGAGTCAGAAAGTGACATTTGTAACCAGAGATTGGTTTTCTTACCAGCTAATTCCAATAAAATCTACCTAGTTAGAAGGGGGTTGACAACAAAAATCCCCTAGAAGATAACTCTTCTAGGGGATTTCTTAGTTGATTTCAGAAAGCGATGAGACCAACAAGTTGACTCACCCAATAGACACTGGCGCGAATTTTAGTATTGACGGCGCGAGCGGCGGGAGGCTTTCTTTTCCTTGATGCGGCGGAGTTCGCTGTTGGGGATAAACCAACGCTTGCGACGAGAATCGGTGAGGACGCGACTCTTCACAATCTCCTTGCGGAAGCGGCGGAGCAATTGTTCTTGCGATTCGCCTTGTTGCAAAATGACTTTGGGCATAATTTTTTCACCTCCTTTTTGAGCGAGATAATCTATCTGAGCGACAACCAGTGTCACGAGAGGGCTAAACAAACTGGTAAACCGTTAAATGGGGCTGGGGCACAGACAGGGGACAAATTATACTCGGTGGATGAGCTTAGGGCAACATCAAAAAAACGGGAGCGACGGGTGACTATGCCAGCGGTAGCCAGCAGGAGCAACACGGCCGCGAACCCCACTCCCCACACGGGCCAAACTGACGGCCGCGCCTCTTGCCCAAGCAGAGCCACCGCCAAAACAGCTTGGTTTTCTACCGCCCCTATATCACAGTGGAAACCTGCACCCCCCAACGGCCGTGCTTGCCCCCACTGGTCTTCGGTGAGGAGCATGCCGTTGTTGTTGATATTCAGGGCATCAAAACAACCATCTTCATTGCCCGCATTGAGCGCATCGCTGTTGGCTTGTGGTTCATAACCGGGGGTAATGTTACCTGTCAGCACAAGCAATGGGTCGGCCGGGGAGAGGGTGCCGAGGTCGAGGGTGCCATTGCTGATGTCGCCGAGGGCGGCAAAGCTACAGCTTGCCCCACTATCTAAGTTGTGCCCTTGGGAGGTATAGTTGCCACTACAATCATTGTTGCCCAAAATGGTGTTGCGGATAAAAAAGTGGTCGGAGATTGGGTCTGTGCTGGCAATGCCTGCCCCATTGCCGCTGGCCGTGTTGTTGTAAATGGTGGCATTGGCCACCACAATGTAACCCGTATTGCCATTGGCAATCCCGCCCCCATCGCCACCCCCAGCTTGGTTGCTGGCGATGGTCACATTGCTCACAGCGGCCGTGGCCGTGGTATTCGGGCCAAGGTTGTACATCCCCCCACCCGAACCAGCAGGGGCCGTGTTTTGGACGATGGTGCTGTTGCGGAGGTCGGCCGTGCGCCCTGAATTGGCATCATTGGCAATGCCCCCGCCATTGCCCAACGTGGCTACATTCGCCCACAAAATGCCATTGTCGAGGAGCACATCCCCTTGGTTGTAGATACCACCCCCATCATCGGCCGCGATGTTGGCAATGAACAACGAGCGGCGAATCTCGCTATCCGCTGGGGCATCATTGTAAAGTCCAGCCCCATTGTTGGCCGCATTGGCACTAACCAGCGTGAAATCCATTTCCATTGTGCTGGCCACAAACAGCCCCCCACCATCCCCGTCATTCCCGTTGATAATATCAGGGGTGGCTACGTTCATGTCCAAGGTGCTAAGTGTGACACTGAGATTGCCACTGTTATGATAGATGCCACCTCCTGCCCCCGCTCCATCCGCATCGGTGTTGGCCACATTTTGGCTGAGACTGCTCAGGGCGACAATCGCTTGCCCCGAACCCGTATTCACAATATACACGCCCCCACCATGCTCCGTGCTGACGTTGGCGGTGACATTGGAGTTGATGAGCAACATTTGGTTGGCCACATAAATACCACCCCCCCGCCCATTATCATTAGCCGTGGCATTGTTACCCACAATACTGCTGGCCGAAATAAAGGTAATGCCGCCTGCATACAGTGCGCCTCCTTCCAGAGCGGTGTTGTTGCTCAGCGTCACCCCCGTCATACTTAACACGCCGCCACTGTTGACCCGAATAGCTCCACCAGTATTATCTCCGCTAATATAGCCATTGGTTAAGGTCACATCTTCCAAAACAAGAGAGCCATCATCCACGAGAAAAAAGCGAAATTGCTCAGGGGCACCTGCGTCTCGTTCAATAATCGTGGTGGCCGAAGTAACGCCCCGAATTTCAAGGGGGAAATCAATGCCGGGGGCGGCCAGATTGCCATTTTGGAAGAAATCGCTTTGGGTGAGGGTATACGTTCCCGCTTCCAATTGGATAATGTTCGTGCCTGCGCTACAGCGGGGCAATCGTTCAGATTCGGGGTGTTGCCTTGGTCGTTGGCGGCTTCAACTGCCTCGGCCAAAGTGCAAACCCCATCATCTCTATCAAAGGATGCGTTCGGCATCCGCTAGAGGGATGTTATAGGTGGTCGTAGGCACGGTCGAAACAGGCTCCACTTGGCTAACCAACCCCAGCAGAAGATAGAGCAAACCCCAACCCAACAGCAAAGGGCGTAATGGTTTGTAAACGAAACATGAGCTTTTTTCCTTATGGTGGCTAACAGCCCCGCCTTTAGACATAATAGTTACAAACCAGCTTACAAGTAGTACCAAATTACTACAATCGCCTAGTTAACAGGCTACCTGTGCCGCAATGCAAAAAAGAACCCGGAGTTTCTTGGCGAAACTCGGGTTCTGATTTTTAGCGAATGTGGCAGGGAAGGTATATGGGGGCCGTAACCACCGCCCCACAAAACTCACAGGTCACGCTGGTTACGCCACGGGGTTGGGCGGCCAATTCGGCAAAGCAAGAGGGGCATTGGGTGGGTAAAGAGGCTGTCGCACTGGCGGCCGATTCCATCGCCTCCAGATACGCCGTATGCCGATACCTATCAATTTCGCCCGAGCGCACATGCTTGAGCATGGCCGCCCATTCGGACGAATCTTGGCCCTGAATGTGGAAACGCGCCAGCGAAAAATTGGTGTTGGAACTAAAGACTAACTCCAAAATGTCATCACTGCGCAAGCCCAAAAAGCCGCGCCCTTCCTCGCTGTGCTTAATGTCCTCCACTTCACGGGCAGGAGCTTCGAGCAACAATTTTTGCACCTTTTCTTTGGCCGTCGTGATAAAGAGGAATTTTTTGGTAGCAATTTCCTCTTTTTGCTCAAACAAGATGCGCTGGTCGGTCAGGTAAAGTATGCCGCTGGGGTCGCCATCGCCATCTTTTTCCCAAGTGGCCTCCACGGCCAGCAACGGCCCCTCGGCCGGGTATAGCTCAATGGCGGGCGATTCATCAATCTGCTGAATCATCCACTCCGCCCGTTCGATGGCCCTTGGGTTTCGTTTAGCCCTTCTTTGACCCCTTTGTACAGGTTTTGGAGGTTGGTCGAAACTTGACTCACCCGCTTTTCGGTGCGGTCAATCGCCTGATCCACTTGGGTGAGGAGCACGGCCGTGGGTCTTTGCACGAGTTGGTTGTACTGCCGTTCGAGCGCATCCACTTCGGTGTTCAAACGGCCGACTTCCTCTTGTACCCGCGCCTCGAGTTGCGGCCGAATTTTGTCCCACTCCTCATCCAATTTGTCCAACGCTTTCTCGAGGTTGCCCGAATGGACAAAGCCACGGCCGCGCAACGTATCTAAGGTCAGCGGCAAATTGGTCAATTGGTTGTCAATCTCCCCAATCTCCCGATACAAATCGCCCAATTCAGCTTCCTGATTGACGCTGTCAAAGCTGGAACGAAGGGAATTGAGCTTCGATTTTGGTCGTCGCTTAAGGCAGAGGCGGCGGCGGCCGTGGCGGCCACAGCGGTGCGGCCGCTGGGGCGGGCGGGCGACGGCCGACGGGGTGGCGCAATCGGTTGCTTCCCCCGCGCCGCCTGCTTCTTGCGCAACTCATCTAACTTCTGTTGCTGTTGCCGTTTCTGCGCCTCCTCCTTCGCCTTCTCGACAGCTCCCCGCAATTTGTCTGCGCCTGCGCCAAAAGAACCCTTCTTGTCCTTGTCCTTGTCACTCATCATGCCTCCAAGAAAGTGGTTAGTGGTTGGTTAGTGGTTAGTGGTTAGTGAGTAGTGGTCAGTGAGTCGTGGCCGTGGCAATCTAACCAGCCACTAACCACTGGCTTCGCCTATCTTATGCTTCAGATAAGCGCCAATAAAATCGTCTAGGGCACCATCCAAAACGGCTTGGGGGTTGCCCGTTTCGTGCCCCGTGCGGTGGTCTTTGACCATTTTGTACGGGTGTAACACGTAGGAGCGGATTTGGCTCCCCCAACCCGCATCCACATCATCTCCTTTTAGTTCGGAGATGGCCTCGTTCTGCTTGCGCTGTTCCAACTCATAAAGCTGAGATTTTAACACGTTCATGGCTGATTCCATGTTTTGGGTCAGCGAACGCTGGTTTTGGCAGGAAACGACAAAACCCGTCGGAATATGGCGAATGCGGATGGCCGTTTCGTTTTTCTGCACGTGCTGGCCACCCGCTCCGCTTGCCTTAAAGCGTTGGATTTCTAAATCCTTTTCGTTGATTTCAATCTCAATCTCTTCGGCCACATCGGGCCACACTTCCACTTTGGCAAACGAGGTGTGCCGCCGACTAGAGGCATCAAACGGGGAGAGGCGCACGAGACGATGCACACCCCGCTCGGCCAACAAACGGCCGAACGCATACTCCCCCTTCACCGACATCAGCACGCTTTTCATGCCCGCCTCATCGCCGGGGTGAAATCGAGAATGTCCACCGCAAATTTGTGCTTTTCCGCCCAGCGAATAAACATCCGTTGGAGCATTTGCGCCCAATCTTGCGCCTCGGTTCCCCCAGCGCCCGCGTGGATGGCCAATAAGGCGTTGGCCTCATCGTGCTTGTTGGAGAGGAGGGTGCGGAACTCGAGGTCGTCTACCTCTTGTTGGAGCACGGCCGTCTCGGCCGTCAACTCCTCCGCCATGTCAGGGTCATCCATCTCGGCCAGTATGATGGCATCCGCCAACCGCCGACTGGTTTGTTGCCACACCTCCACCTCTTGGCGCAGGCGGGTGATTTCGCGCATGATTTTTTGGGCGGCCGTGGCCTCATCCCAAAAATTGGGCACGGACGATTGCGCCTCCAGCGCCTCAATTTTGGCCAGCTTCATATCTATGTCAAAGCCGCCTCCGCAACACACCGACGGTATCTTGGAGGGCTTGAAGGGGGGTTAGTAGATTGCTCATTTTTAGTGATTAGTGGTTAGTGATTAGTGGTTAGTGAGTGGTGGCTGGCGATTAGTGGCTAGTGGGGAGTGGGCATTTCTAGCCACTAGCCACTAACCACTCGCCACTACAACCCCATGACGCTGTCGAGGCCACGGTGCAGGCCGTGCAGGGTGTGGACTTGGCGAATGGCTAAGAGAGCGCCATCCACATACGGGGCGGCACTGCTCCCCGCATCGTGCCGAATGGTCAGCCGCTGGTCGGGCATGGCAAAGATGATTTCGGCCCCCAATGACGAAACTGGGCAAGCGCAGGGCGTGGACTTGCGAGCCGTTCAGGCGTGCGCCACGGGTTCCCGCCTCCCCTTGCGTCTCTTCCAGCGGCACCGTCAGCTCCGACGGCCGCACGGCCGCCAACCGATGGGTCAACTCCCGCACAGTGCCACTGGGGGCATCCTTTTTGCGGTCACTGGCGTAATCAATAATCTCCCATTGGGGGATGTATTTGGCCGCCATCTCGGCAAATTTTTGCAACAAGACCACCGTGAGGGCAAAGTTGCCCACGGCCAGCACCCTTTTGTTGGCTTTCGGCCACGGCCGCAATGTCGCCATAATCCGCATCGCTCAGCCCCGACGTGCCGACGACGACGTGCGCCCCCTGTTGCAGGGCGGCCAAGATATTGGCCTTGGCCACATCGGGCTTGGTGTATTCAAAAAAGACATCGCACGGCTGGGCGGAGAGGGCTTCTGCGGCCGTGGCATAGATGGGGCACTGGAGGTTTGGGTCGTTCAGCACATCGCCCAAATTGCGTTGGGCGTGGGTGCGCGAGACGGCCGCGACCAGCGTTAGATCGCTGGATTTGGCAATGGCCAAGGCAAGGGCGGAACCCGCCCAGCCTGTTGCTCCTGCAAGACAAATGCGAATGGTCATAGGGGTAGTGGTTAGGGGTGTTTTGAAAGTTATGTAAACTAAAGCTTAGAAGTGAATTGCAGGGTTTTTGCTAAGGCGTTTCAGCATCAAATGAACCATAGCAGCATAAATCACCGCTTCACTGTTTCCGTGAGTTGCTCATAATCCTTGCTAAGGCGACGGTAACGTCCCAGCCATGCAAAAGTGCGTTCGACAATCCACCGTTTAGGTATGACTGAAAAACCTGTTGCCTTACAGAGAACGGGTCACTACCTCAAATATCCAACCAGCCAAATGGAAAACCCAATCCACCAATGGCTGTCCTGTATATCCCATAGCCAGATACGCGTTAAACGGTCAAACCCTTTTGAGCCGCAAAGCCAACACCAAACGTGCACCTTCCTTGTCTTGCATGTTTGCTTTGTGAACAACAACCACCATCAACTGATGACATCCACCAAGATATGCCTTTTGCGTCCTTTAACCTTTTTGCCACCATCATAACCTCGCTCCTCGGCTTCTGTGGTTTTGACACTTTGGCTATCCAGAATGGCCGCACTCGGTTGTGCTTCTCTCCCGCTTGTAAGCGAACCCTCTCTCTTAAGGCATCATTCATTTTCCACTGCCCTGTTTTGACCATTCTCGGAAATAGCCGTAAACGGTTTGCCAAACTGGGAAATCGTGAGGTAATAGTCGCATGCGCAACCTGCACTCAAAGTAGAAGATGGCATTGCACACCTCTCGCATCGAGGTGGAGCGGTGCCGCCCACCTCGTTTGGGGTGGGATGAGTGGTTCTAAAATCAGCCACTGGGCATCAGTTAAGTCAGTTGGGTATGCGTTTCTGTTCATCATACCCTAACTGGTGCCCTATTTTTTTAAATTTTCAAGTTACTTGACATAACTTTCAAAACACCCTCTTAGTGGTTAGTGAGTAGTGAGTAGTGTTAGCCGCGCTTCCACCATGGTTTTTTCTCTTCCAATTGGTTCTGGGGTGGGTGTGGGGGGATGGCGCGGGGGGGCGATGGGTGCAGGGTTAGCTTGTTCGGTTGGCTCGTTTTGCCTCGCTTTGGTTGAAGAGGCCATCAATAAATGCATCGGCATCAAATGGGGCGATGTTTTCCGATTTTTTCCTGTGCCAATAAAGCGCACGGGCAAGCCCAACTCGCGGTAGATGGCGAAAACCATCCCCCCTTTGGCCGTGCTGTCCAATTTGGTCAACACTACCCCCGTCACATGCACCGCTTCCTTAAATTTTTTGGCTTGGGTGAGGGCGTTTTTGGCCTGTGGGGGCATCAAGCACGAGCAACACTTCGTGGGGTGCTTTATGGGCGCTCTTTTGGCAGACACTGTACACCTTTTTCCAGTTCGCGCATCAGGTTAAATTTGGTGTGCAGACGGCCGGCGGTATCCACAAAAATCAGGTCGTAGCCACGGCCGCGACTGGCCCGCAACCCATCATACGCCATCGCCGCTGGGTCGCCGCCGGCTGGCCGCAATGAGCGGCACACCCGCCCGCTCCGCCCAAATGCGAAGCTGGTCAATGGCGGCGGCGCGGAAGGTATCGGCCACGACCAGCACCACTTTGCGCCCTTTGTGCCTGTAGTAATGGGCCAACTTGCCCACCGAAGTCGTCTTGCCCGAACCATTGACCCCCACCACCATGACGAGGGTAATTTCTCGTGGCTCTTCTAGTTCAAACACGGGCGGGTCTTGGAGCAAGGCCCGCATTTGCCCCTTCATCGCCTCGAACAGTTGGTTGGCGCGGGTCAGCCCGTCGCGGCGCACCTGTTCGCGCAGTTGATCCAGCAGGTAGTGGGTCGTTTCCACGCCCATATCGGCTTGGATGAGCAACGCTTCGAGGTCGTCCCATGTCTCTTCATCAATTTCGCCCACGCCCAACACGTTCACAATCTGCCCAAAGACAGTTTGCCGTGTTTTGCGGAGCGATTCGCGTATATTCTTGAACAAAGTTACCTCTTGGAATAAATGAATAAGGAGCAATGAGTAATGAATAAATATCGCTGGGAAAAGCGACTTCTTCTTTTACTCATTATTCATTACTCATTACTAATTGTAACGATTTCCCCATCGGCCGTGAGTGCTTCCACTCTGAGCGTGGCTTGTTCCAGTAGGGTTTGGCAATGGGTGGAGAGTGCTTGCCCCTCTTCGTAGAGGCGCAAGGGATTCTTCGAGGGCAGTTTGCCCTCTTCTAGTTGGCCGACAATCTGCTCCAATTGGCGCAGTGCTTCTTCAAAGGATAGGTTCGGGGTAGGGGTCATAGGGTAAATCAACCTGTTCTAAAGCAATTCCCCCTGCTCTGCCCCACCTTGTTCCCGTTGGGCTTTGCGGAAGGTGAGACCGCCGCGAGATAAATCAGGGTAGCGGGGGCTTCTTGCCCCAATAATAACCGCTCAATGGTCAGAATTTGTATTTTGGGATATGCGCCATATTTGGGGGATTCGTAAAAGCCTGCGCTGGCGGCCTCGGCCGTCATCGGCTTGGTCGGTGGGGTCAACGTCACAAAGGCCAAGGTGCGCTTTCTCGCGCTCGACGGTGTTCTTCAGGTCAGCAATCATCGCACGGCCGATATTTTTGCCCCCTTCACTGAAACGACAATTTTCTTGGCTCCCCCTTTGTCGTCCTGAAAATAGATGAGTCCGTCAATCCCTTTGTCCGCTCCCTTCTTTTTTGCCCTTGTAGGGTTGAGCATCCACCAAAGGCACGCCCACCATTGGAATTCATATTCGTCCCGCTCAAAAGGTCTCGTGCGCCAGCCAAATCTTTGGGGTTCCCAACACCTCAAAGGGCAAGCCGGAAAGGCACTTTCATGCGCTTTTCAATCAGGTGGATAGCCAAATGGGTGATGTCTATCCCGAGCCAATCACGGCCGAGTTTTTGGGAGGCGTGAACGGCCGTGCCACAGCCACAAAACGGGTCTAACACCACATCGCCAGCGTTGCTACTCGTCAAAATAATGCGTTCCAACAAGGCCAACGGCTTTTGGGTGGGGTAGCCCAAAAACTCTTTGCCACTAGGCGGGGAAATATCAGGCCAATCGTTTTGCAGAGCCACGCCAGGCATCTCATCTAAATACCGCTTATAACGGTACTGCGCGGGCGCACTTGTACAACGCGCCCTCTTCAATGAGTTTGTCCATATTCTCTTTGGAATACCGCCAATGGCGAGTCACGCCCATCACCTCATACGAAGGGTTCCCCTTAGCCGCTCCACCGGCCTGTCAAATTATCTAAACGATAAATTCGTCCTGTTTCTGGCTCAACATAGCGGTACATTTTGCGAAGATATTCTTCACTGTAAGATGTGTGTTGCTGGTTCCACGTCCACTCGTCGGATTTGGTATAGAAGATGATGTCGCGGATGTTGCCATACTGTTTGCGCCCTTGCTTGGCATCGCTATGGGCGGCCGAGCGTTTCCAGCTAATCTCGGTGCGATAGTTCGTTTTGCCAAAGACGGCATCCAGCAAAATACGCAGGTAATGGCTGGCCGTGGGGTCGCAATGGAGATAGAGGCTTCCCGTGGGTTTGAGAACGCGGTGCAATTCCAGCAAACGACTAGCCATCATCGTCAGGTATGCCATCATGTCGTTTTCCTTCAGAAACCGACGAAAAGCATCAATCATTTCGGCCACATCGGTATTGGGCTGGCGCAACAAATCGTGAAATTCCCGCTCCGCTTGTTCGCCCCATTGCCATGTCGTCAAAGGCCGTGATTTGAGCATCGGAGATTTGGCCTGAAGGGGCTTTGAAGAAGAGGTTGTAACCGCGCTTGCTGTTAAACGGCGGGTCAAGGTAAATCAAATCCACACTTTCAGCGGGGATTTGCTGGCGCAGGATGGTTAAATTGTCACCAAAATACAGTTTGCTCACGGCTAATCTCCATTCTTATTTGCTAGGCGCAGAAAATTTTTAATATCATCTGGCCCATATGGTGGATTGCGCTTATGAAGCATCGCATGGCAGTTTGGGCACACTGGCAACAAATCTTTCTCTGGGTTTACTTGATATGTTTCTTGGATATTTGCGAGCGGCACAAGATGATGCACATGAATAAAATTCCGCCCTATCGCTCCATATTTGCGCTCAAAATTCACCCCACAAATCTGGCAAAAAGCACCATAATGCTCTATGCACGCTTGACGAGCCTTGGGGTTGCGCTCATATGCGTTGACTGTAATTTGCTGTTTGCCGCCTTCGTAAAGCACTTCATCTGGAGCAATCTCTTCCGCCAAGGTGATAGATGGATAACTCTCAAAGTGACGGGCAAAATGCTCGTATATCTCATAAATTTCTGCGGATGTTCTTTGACCAAATTGCAGTCCTAAACGATAGCCCAAATTACGCCATGTTAATTTGCGTAATGTCGAATCAACATACGCCTTTTCACGAGGTATTGCATCTTGCCAACCAATGTTAAATTGCACACGCCGATACTCGTCAGGGAATGAACGCATGTCAATTTCATAGTCGAAATTCGTTAAAATTTGTTCATTTGAAAAAGGATTGTTCTGTGGTTCTTTTGTGTTAGTCATTTTTTACCCTCTCTATTGTATCAATTCAGGTCTGGAGTCCAGCGAAAACCTTGAGGCATCAAATTATTATGCAGAAATAGCCGTAACTTCCCCGTCCATCAACTGAATATGTAAAAGGTCATTAGAAGAAACCTGAGCCACCGAGCGCACCAACTCCCCCTCGGTCGTGCGGACAATGGCATAGCCCCGCGCCAACGTTTGCAACGGGCTAACCCCCTGCAAACGGCCGTGCCAGCGCTCCCACTCGGCCGTGGCTCGCTCCTGTTGCCGCTGGCGGGCGCGTTCCAGCCGTTGCGCCAGCCCATCCAGCCGCTGGCGGCCGTTTTCCAGCCCCGCCTGTGGGCTGAGATGGCCGAGGGCGCGGGTGGCGTAGTGCCACGCCGTGCGCTTTTCGGCGAGGGAACGGCGGCCGTGTTGCCCCAGCCAACGGCTCGTGGCGCGGAGTTTGGCTTGCAGTTCGGCCCCATCGGGCACGGCCAACTCGGCCGCGGCCGACGGCGTGGGAGCGCGTAAATCCGCCACAAAATCAGCCAGCGTAAAATCAGTCTCGTGCCCAATCCCCGCAATGATGGGGTGACGAGCGGCGAAAATCGCCCGCACCACCCCCTCATCATTGAACGCCCACAAATCTTCGATGGAGCCGCCCCCTCGGGCGAGAATAATGGTGTCCACATCGTCACGGCCGTCCAGCCATTGCAGGGCGCGGATAATTTGGGCGGGGGCTTCCGCCCCTTGCACCAGCGTGGGGGCGATGAGCACTTGCACGAGCGGGTAGCGGCGGCGCAAGACGTTGAGCATGTCCCGCAACGCCGCCGCATCCAGCGAGGTAACGAGGCCGATTTTGCGGGGTAAAGGGGGAATGGGCTGTTTGTGTTCGGCTGAAAACAGCCCTTGTGCCTCTAAAATTTGGCGCAACTGCTCAAAGGCGGTGGCCAAATCCCCCGGCCGAGGGGGCGAGATGGGTGGCGTAAAGCTGGTACACGCCCGTGGCCTCGTACACCCCCAAACGGCCGCGAGCGACCACGCCATCCCCTTCGCTCGGCCGAAAGCGCAACCGCTCCGCATCCGACCGCCACATGACGCATTTGAGTTGGGACTGCTCGTCTTTGAGGGTGAAGTATAAGTGACCTGGAGCGGGCGGCCGTGAAATTAGAGATTTCCCCCTCCACGCGCACATCTTGCAAGCGAAAATCCACCGCCAATAAATCGCGGATGTAGCCCGTCAACTCCCCCACTGTCCAGACAAGTTGTTCCTCGGTACGGGGCGCGGTTAGCCATGACATAGGGGGGAATTGTACTGAAAACGGCCGTTTTCGGCGAAAGGGGTTAGGGGCGTTACGGGTTATTGGGTTATTCGTTATTGGGTCAGGGTTGCCCCACGTCCTCATTTGCGTTTAAAGTGTAGGGATGTTGTTGGCTGGCTAGTAGATAGAGTATAGAGCTAGAGATATAAGGTCTGTTCGTGCATTGGCCGACGCTGTTCTCCTCTATCTCCTGTCTCTATCTGATTGAGGATTTTATGAACGCGCTTAAACGTCTGACCATGATGGCCAGTTTGCTCACTGGCATCCTGCTGACCCTTAGCCTGTCCTATGGAAGCCAAGCGGCCACGGCCGTTTCCCATCACTCGGCCGCTCCCCTCCAAATTGTCCTCAACCACCTCGAGCAGAACCGTGCCCAATACGGGTTGGTCGCGGCCGACCTGAGCGATTATGTACTGACCGATAAATACCAGAGCACGGACACGGGCGTGACCCATCTCTATTTGCGCCAGCGCATCAATGGCATTGAGGTGTGGACGGGGAACCTGAGCGCCCACGTTTTGCCCGATGGCTCCATTTTGGCCTTGCACAGTGCCTTTGTGCCCCATGTGGATCGTGCTTCCTACACAGGGCAACCCGTGCTGACGGCCGTTGAAGCGCTGAACACGGCCGCGCAAGAACTCCGCTGGCCCGTCACCAGCGATTTTGCGGCCGAACAACAGCTAGGTGGGGCCGACCAGCGGCAAATTTTAAGCACAGGCGGCGTGGCCGTGAACCCCATCCCCACCAAATTGGTCTATGTGCTAGATGACCACGGGGCACTCATTCTGGCGTGGGAAGCCATCGTCCAACCCATCCACACCAGCGATTGGTGGCACATGGCCATAGATGCGACCACAGGGCAAGTTCTCGAGCAATACAACTGGACGGTGAGCCATGATGAGCGTTTGTCGTTCATGGAGCAGAGGGGCGGAGGAGCAGAGGAGCAGAGGGGACGCGTTGCCCGTTTGACTTTAGAGCCATCCCATAGCCCCTTGGCAGGCAGTTACCGCGTCTTCCCCCTGCCCTACGAAAGCCCTACCGCCCCCGGCGCTACCCACACCTTGGTCAGCGACCCCGACGACAGCACCGCTTCCCCCTTTGGTTGGCACGACACCAATGGCGTGATTGGCGCGGAATTGACGACCACCGAGGGGAACAACGTCCACACCTACACCGACACCAACGGGGACAACAACCCCGATCCGGGTTCCAGCCCCGACGGGGGCGCGGGGTTGCTCTTTGATTTTGCCTTTGACCCCAGCCTGCCCCCCCCGAGTGGAACAAATCCACAAGCAGCCGTGGTCAATCTGTTCTACTGGACCAATGTCGCCCACGACATTCTCTACCGCCACGGCTTTACCGAAGCGAGCGGCAACTACCAAACCAACAATTACGGCAATGGGGGGCTGGGCAACGATTCACTACGCGCAGAAGCGCAAGATGGGTCGGGCACAAACGGGGGCAACTTCACCACCCCGCCGGATGGCGCACAACCCCGAATGCAGATGTTTCGCTGGACGCTCACCACCCCCCACCGCGATGGCGCGTTTGATGCAGGCATTGTCGTCCACGAATACGGTCACGGCTGGTCTAATCGGCTGACAGGCGGGCCGAGCAATGTCAGTTGCTTGCAAAACAGCGAGCAGATGGGGGAGGGGTGGAGCGACTATCTCACCATCGTGGCACTGCCCAAATCACCGACACGCGCACGACAAACCGCCCCATCGGCACCTATCTGTTGGGACAACCCCCGACAGGCACGGGCTTTCGGCCCCATCCCTACACCACCGACATGGCCGTGAATCCCCACACCTATGCCAATACCCTAACAGCGGCCGTACCCCACGGCATCGGGGCTATCTGGGCGGCCATGCTCTGGGAGGTGTATTGGAATTTGGTAGATGCCCACGGCTTTAACCCCGACCTAGCCCAAGATGGCACGACAGGTGGCAACAATCTCGCCCTGCGCTTGGTGAGCGATGGATTGAAGCTACAACCCTGTTCACCGGGCTTTGTAGACGGCCGCAACGCCATTCTGGCGGCCGATATGGCCCTGACAGGGGGAGCCAACCAATGCCTCATCTGGCAGGGGTTTGCCAAACGGGGCTTGGGGTTCAGTGCCAGCCAAGGCTCGGCCAACAGCAACGCCGACAATGTGGCGGCGTTTGATATGCCGCTTAGTTGCCAATCGTTAAACGCCACACCGCTGAGCCAAGATGTTTGCCAAGGCACGGCCGCCGTTTACACGCTGACGGCGAATGGGGCGTTTACGGGAACGGTGCAACTCTCGGCCGTGGGCAACCCCTCCCCCAGCATGGTTGATTTTTCGGTCAATCCCATCACCGCGCCCGGCTCAAGCGAGATGACGATTGACAACACAGGTGGGGTGGCAGTGGGCAATTACACCATCACCGCCACAGGGGATGATGGCATCTGGGCCGATTCAGCCGAGGTAGAGCTAAACATCTTGGCGGGTGCGCCCTCACCCCCCTGACCCCCCGCCCGCTGACCAAGCCACAGGGGTTGGCCTCACCCCCACCCTGAGTTGGTCGGCCGTGGCCGAAACGGATGAATACACTGTGGAAATCGCCACTGATGCGGGTTTTGGCAACTTGGTTTACACGGCCACCGTCACCACCACCAGCCACCCCGTGGGAGCCAGTTTGAGCGAGGCGACAACTTATTTTTGGCGGGTCACGGCCGCCAATGGGTGTGGCGCCAGTGCGGCCTCCGTTCCCTTCTCCTTTACGACGGTGGTTCCGCCCACTTACTACGGGGTGCAACTCTCGGCCGATGAGGCGCAAACGGTCGTGCCCAGCGAAACCATCACCTACACGGTCAGCATTACCAACACGGGCGATGTGACCGATACGTTTGACCTTGCCGTGGGGGGAAACACGTGGACAACAACCCTTTCTGTGCCTACCATCGAATTAGCGGCGGCCGAAATGGGCAATTTTGAAGTGGTCGTGGCTGTCCCTGCGGGGGCGTGGGCGGGCGAGGAGGATGTGGCGACGGTCACGGCCGTCTCCCAAGCCGATAATGCCGCCAGTGATGCTGTGGTACTGACGAGCACGGCCGAGGCGGTCTATGGGTTCGATTGGTCGGCCGAGGCGATTGCCCGCGAGGGGGAGGCGGGCGAAAGCATTACCTACACCATCCGCCTGACCAATACGGGCAACACAACCAACACCTATGCCATTGCCCTGGCTGGCACGCATGGCCAACAACGGCTTTCCCTCGCCAGCTTGCCGTTGGCTCCGGGGCACGCGGCCGATGTGGCGGTGGTGGTGGTCATTGATAGCGAGGCGGTTTACCCCGCTACGGATGCAGTTACGGTGGATATTGCCTCGGAGGGGGATGGGACAGTGTCGGCCGAGCTAGTTCTGATAACGGCCGTGGCCGAACCGAGTTTGCCGCCCCAAATGGCCATTTATTTGCCGCTGGTTATTCGGCCGTAACGACATAGCTTGGTAGAGATAGAGGAACCCTTAGTAGGCCAGAACAACCAACTATTCCTCCTCTATCTCTTGTCTCTATCTAATTACCAAGGAACGATGAACGATGAACTATTATGCGCTTTTGTACACGACTGTAGCTGATTATGTCAATCTTCGCGCCCCTTTTCGGGCGACACACCTTGCGCTGGCCGAAGCGGCACAACAACGGGGGGAGTTGTTGTTAGGTGGTGCGTTTAGTGACCCAGCGGATGGGGCGTTGCTCGTTTTTCGGGCGGAAAGTGCGGCCGTCGTGGAGCAGTTTGTGGCGGCCGACCCGTATGTGCAAAATGGCCTTGTCACCCAGTGGGAGATACGGCCGTGGACAGTCGTTATCGGCCGTCTGTTTGAGTCTCGGCCGTAAGGAGATGGGGCGACCGCTCCTCCCCCATACCTTCTCTGCTATAATGTAGCTGTTCTTATTGATGCCCCTTCATTTGCCATCTTCTTCCAAACAATGTTAACCAAGGAAACCATCCAAGAAGCCGTACAACGCATTGTGGCCAAGGCTCACCCTTGCCAAATCATTCTGTTTGGTTCATGGCCGTGGGCAAGCCACCCCCAGATTCCGACCTTGACCTGATTGTGATACAACCGCAGGTAGAAGACCAAGGGCAAGAAATGGTTCAATTGCGTCAGGTGGTGGGGCAGATAGGGGTGGGGGTGGACATTCTCGTCTACTCCCGCGAGGAATATACACGCCGCAGTCAGGTTCCCGGTACTGTGCTGTATTGGGCACGACGGGAAGGACAAACCCTATATGAAGCCACATCTTGAAGAAGCATGGCGAGCCATAAGGCTGGCGGATAGGGACATCCATGCGTTTCATGTTTTGACGGAAGATGCGGAAGTCCATTTATCCGTTATCTGCTTTCATGCCCAGCAAGCCGTTGAAAAGTTGCTCAAGGCGGTTTTGTTTGCCCACCAAATCGAATTTCGGCGCACGCATGATTTGGCCGAATTGTCTTATCTACTCTCCCAAAATGGAGTTTTAATTCCTTTGGATGAGGTGCAATTAGTGCGTCTCAATCCGTTTGCAGTGACATACCGCTACGATGATTTGGACATTACAACAATAACCACTCATGAAGCGAGCCATTGGGTAGATAAAGTACGGCGGTGGGCGGATGGCGAGGTTACTCGGGTTGAAAAGCAAGGGAGGTAACATTATTCCCCTGCAATTCGGGCTTAAACTGCGTTTCATACAAGCTGGCATATAACCCATTCTGCGCCAGCAATTCCCCGTGCGTGCCCTGCTCCACCAAACGGCCGTGTTGCATCACCAAAATCACATCGGCCGCCAAAATCGTCGAAAGGCGGTGAGCAATCACCAAACTGGTGCGCCCCTTCATCACCCGTTGCAACGCCTCCTGAATCAACGCCTCTGACAGCGAATCGAGGCTCGAAGTCGCCTCATCCAACACCAAAATGCGCGGGTCTTTGAGGATGACCCGCGCAATGGCAATGCGCTGGCGCTCCCCACCACTCAGCCGGTAGCCCCGTTCCCCCACCACCGTATCATAGCCATCGTCCAAATCCATGATGAACTCGTGGATGTTGGCCGCTTTGGCCGCCGCTATCATCTGCTCATTGCTGGCATTGGGGTTGGCATAGAGTAAATTGGCGCGGATGGTGTCGTAAAAGAGGAACGTCTCTTGCGTGACCATGCCGATATTGGCCGAGAGCGAATCCAGGGTGAGGTCACGGATGTCGTGCCCATCGAGCAGAACACGGCCGCTGGTCGGGTCATACAAGCGGGGAATCATGTAGGTGATGGTCGTCTTGCCCGCCCCACTCTACTTCCAAGGGCGGCCAGTTGGCCGGGGCGGATGGCAAAATTGACATCTTCTAACGCCCAGCGGGGGGCGTTATCCTCTTCGGCCGTTTCAGCTTCCCCCTCTTTGGCCTTGCCCCGCTTCAGCAACACCCCGCTCCGATTCGCGCCATGTCCCAGCCGCACCACCTCGGTCAGCCCCATTTTTTCACTGCTGATATAGGAGAAAGAGACATTCTCGAAGTTGATAAACCCATCGGCATGGGGCAACGGCGCGGCATTTTCCTTTTCCACAATTTCGACGGGAATATCCAACACCTCAAACACCCGCTCAAAACTGACCATGCTCTGGGCAAAATCCACGGGGGCATTGGTGATGGCCGACAAGGGGCCATATAGCTCGGACAAATAAGCCCCGAAGGCGATAATCGAGCCAATCGTAAAGGTGCTTTCGGGGGCAAGGACGAAACGGCCGCCCAACCAATAGACCAGAGCCGTGCCCACGGCCGTGGAGATACCCAACCCCATAAAAAACCAGCGGCCGACCACGGCCGACTGCACCCCAATCTCCCGCACCTCGGCCGCATAACCGCTAAAACGGTCTATCTCCTTCTGCTCACGGCCGAACAGTTTCACCAGCAACGCCCCGCTCACATTGAGCGTCTCGTTCATGGCCGCGTTCATCTCGGAGTTGACCTCGAGCGATTTGAGGCGCAGGCGGCGCAAAACACGGCCGATGCGCCGCGCCAAAAAGATAAAGCCCGGCAGAACGATTAGGGCGACGAGCGTCAGCCGCCACTCCAACACAAACATAATCGAAAGCGTCGTCACCACCGTGACCACGTTGGTGATAATCGTCACCAGTGTGCCCGTCACCGCATTTTGCGCCCCCACCACGTCGTTGTTCAGCCGCGACATGAGTTCGCCCGTGCGCGTTTGCGTGAAAAAGCGGAGCGACATCTTTTGCATGTGGCTGTACAGGGCACGGCGCAAATCGTAGATAACGCCTTCGCCCACGGCCGCGCTCAGCCGCCGCTGGAATACGCCGATGAGTCCGTTGATGATGGGGATGGCTATCAGAGCCAGCGCGAGCCAGTTGAGCCGCGTTAAATCCCTGTTGGGCAGGGCGTTGTCAATCAAGTCCCGCATCACCAGCGGGGTGAGCAAGCTGAGACCTGTGATGATGAAAATGGTGACGAGCAAGCCCGCCACGCGCCATTGGTACGGCCGGGCAAAGCCCCACACGCGCCGCAATACTTCCCGCGTTACCTGCGGCCGACTCTTTTCGTCATACGTCAGGTAAGAAAACCAACCGCCACCGTGGAAACCCATAATGCCTCCGAGCAATTAACAATGAACAAGCAAGGACACTACCTTACCAGCTTAAAATGAAA
>JADJSZ010000055.1 GCA_016711405.1 Candidatus Hadersleviella danica
CCAGCCATATCCAACACCCCATAAGGGCTTGCGCCATAGGGGTAATTGCCCACAGGGGTTGTTTCCTCAATTCCAGAGGCTTTCATATTACACTTAGCCTCATCAAAAACGTTGCCCCATGGATAATTCCGTTTAGGCAATGGGTTTTTACCGCTAGGCAACATCAGCCCACCACGCGCCGCCTTTTCCCACTCCGCATCGCTAGGCAACAACACGGTCTGCCCTATTTTTCCCCCCACCCAACTAGCAAAAGCAACGGCATCTGGCCAACTCACCAAACTCACAGGGTGGTTCTCCTTGCCCGATGGAATTGCGCCATTTTCCCAATGGGTGGGCATATTGGCGTGGGTAGCCTCTATAAATTGTAGATATTGGGCATTGGTAATCGGCGTTTTAGCAATCCAATAGGTGGGTAAATCTATCAAATGGCACGGCTTTTCCTCCTGATGGCCATTGTCATCCCCCATCCAAAACTTACCTGCGGGAATTTCAATCCATTCTAAGTATTCCATGTGGCGTTGCTCCTACGATGACAGTTCAATGCGAGATAACTCCTCAAAAAAAGTGTGCGGCCGTCTCCCGGCCAAGTTTTACAGATACGACAACCCAGCAGGCAACAAACTGGGCGCAACAAGGCGCACCCCCACGTTGTAATACTCCTCCCCCGAACCATCCCAGTTGCGATACGACACCAACGCCAACTCTTGCTGGTAGTTCCATGCGCCGCCGCGCAGGACAAACGAATTGCGGCGGCTCATATCTTCACGGCCGTCCCCCGCCACATACGGGTACGGCTCATAGCGCGAGCGCACCCACTCCCACACATTGCCGCTCATCTCCAACACGCCATACGGGCTGGCGCCATGCGGGTATTTGTCCACAGGATTTGTCTCGCCAAGACCCGCTTCACGGGTATTGCAGTGGCGCGTGTTGAACACATTGCCCCACGGATACCGCCGTTTGGGCAAGCGATTACGGCCGTTGGGCAACACCAGCCCACCCCGTGCCGCCTTCTCCCACTCCGCCTCGCTGGGCAAGGTGATGGGTTGCCCCACCTCTGTTTCGACCCATTTGGCCAACGCCACCACATCCTCCCAACTCACATTGACCACGGGATGGTTGCCTTTACCCTGTGGCATTTGGCCATTTTCCCAATGGAAGGGCACAAGGTGGCCCGTGGCTTGCAAAAAAAGGGCGTATTGGCTGTTGGTTATGGGGGTTTGGGCAATCCAATAGGTGGGCAGATGCACCAAATGGCAGGGCTTTTCATTGTCACGGCCGTTCTCCGCCCCCATCCAAAACTCCCCAGCGGGAATCTTGAGCCATACCAAACCCATAAACGAGCGGGGGGACGAAAATTCACGGCCGCTGGTCGGCCGTGCCTCCACCTCAAAATCCAACTCATCCATACCGCCTTACTCCTGTGATAGGTCATTTGCTGGCCAAAAGTATAGCACCAACCCTCACCCCTAGCCCCTCTCCCACGGGGAGAGGGAATTTGGCCCTCTCCTTTTGGGGAAAGGTTGGGAGGTGAGGGGAAATAGATATGGACAAAGCTCACCTCACATAAACATGCCCTTGGGCAGTGGGCAATGAGCAAGGAACAATGAACAATGAGCAAAGAATGTTGGTTAACAAACCCCATTCCAAAATCCAAAATCCAAAATCCAAAATTTCCCCGAGGCTCCCCATGAACCCCAACAAAATCATCATCGCTGGCGCGGCCGGCCGAGACTTCCACGACTTCAACACCTTCTTTCGCCATGACCCTCGTTATGAGGTTGTCGCCTTTACCGCGACGCAAATCCCCAACATTGACGGGCGGTTGTACCCGGCCGAACTGGCTGGCCCCCACTACCCCCACGGCATCCCCATCTACCCCGAAGCAGAGCTGGAGCGGTTGATACAGGAGTACAGCATCAACCAAGTGACCATGTCCTACTCCGATGTCTCGCACGAGACCGCCATGCACCTCGGTTCGCGGGTGCTGGCCGCTGGCGCCGATTTCCGCTTTATCAGCCCGCACCACACCATGCTCAAGAGCAACAAACCCGTCGTGGCCATCTGCGCCGTGCGCACGGGGTGCGGCAAGAGCCAAACATCGCGCAAGGTGGTGCGGCTGTTGCAAGAGATGGGCTACGGCCGTGTCGTGGCCGTGCGCCACCCCATGCCCTATAGCAACTTGGCCAAACAAGCTGTGCAACGCTTCGCCACCTATGAAGATATGGAAAAGCACGATTGCACCATCGAAGAGCGCGAGGAGTATGAGTTGTATGTCGAAATGGGGGCGGTGATTTATGCGGGGGTGGATTACGAAGCCATCTTGCGCCGCGCCGAAGCGGAAGCAGATGTGATTATTTGGGATGGTGGCAACAACGACACCCCCTTCTACCAACCTGATTTGCACATCGTCGTGGCCGACCCGCATCGGCCGGGGCACGAGTTGCGCTATCATCCCGGCGAAGTGAACCTGCGCATGGCGGATGTGGTGCTGGTGAACAAGGTGGACACGGCCGCTTATGCCGACATTCTGGCCGTGGAGGCGAATGCGCGGGCGGTAAACCCCTCGGCCGTGCTCATGCGCGGCGCCTCGCCCATGTTTGTGGATGACCCAGCGGCCGTGCGGGGCAAGAAGGTGTTGGTGGTGGAAGATGGCCCCACCCTAACGCATGGCGAGATGAGCTATGGCGCGGGGGTGTTGGCGGCGCGGGCCTTTGGCGCGGCCGAACTGATAGACCCACGGCCGTATGCCGTCGGCACCATCGCGGCCACCTTCCAAAAATACCCGCACATCGGCCCGCTTTTGCCCGCGATGGGGTATGGCGAAGCGCAAATGCGCGACCTGACCGAGACCATCAACCACACCCCCGCCGATGTGGTGCTGATTGCCACGCCGATAGACCTCGGCCGTTTGCTGGATATTTCGCGGCCGTATCAGCGCGTGCGCTATGAGGTGCAAGAAATCGGCCAACCCGACTTGGCAGGGGTTTTGGGGGAGTGGCTGGGGAAGTGAAGTAAAGAGTAAATAGTAACGGCCGTCTTTTTTTGACGCAAAGGCGCAAAGTCGCAGAGGACGCAAAGGGGTAGTCTTGCCTAAATCCCCCTTTGCGGCTTTGCCTCTTTGCGCCTTTGCGTTATTTTTTACGACTTGTCCGCACACCTGCCTTGGGGCGGGCAAGCGGCCGTTTTTTGTCCAACTTCCCCTTTGACAAAACAGAACGCATATTCTATTATATTCCCATCCAGTCTAACCCCCATCTTACAGTCGCAGAGCCAGTAACACCCTCCGCAAGTTCGGAAAGGAGAAATCATGAGTGCAGTTAGAGTTTTGGTTGGGACACGCAAGGGAGCCTTTATCCTCACGGCCGATGGCCAACGCAAAAAATGGGACATTAGCGGCCCCCACTTTGGAGGGCTAGAAATCTACCACATGAAAGGCTCCCCCGTAGACCCCAACCGCATTTACGCCTCCCAAGCAAGTAGCTGGTTTGGCCAAGTGATGCACCGCTCCGACGATGGTGGCAAAACATGGGCCACCGTCGGCAACGAATTTATTTATGAGGGCATTGCAGGAACCCACCAATGGTACGATGGCAAACCCCACCCGTGGGAATTTACGCGCGTGTGGCACCTCGAACCTTCTCTAACCGACCCCGAGGTCGTGTATGCGGGGGTGGAAGATGCCGCCCTGTTCCGCTCGGCCGATGGCGGGCAGACATGGAAAGAGTTGGCGGGGCTACGCGGCCACGGCTCTGGCCCCTTGTGGCAACCGGGCGCGGGCGGGATGTGCCTGCACACGATTTTGCTCGACCCGAGCAACCCCCAGCGCATTTTTGTGGCCATCTCGGCCGCTGGTGCTTTCCGCACCGACGACGGCGGGCAAACGTGGCTCCCCATCAACAAAGGGTTGCAATCAGAATATATCCCCGACCCCACGGCCGAGGTGGGCCATTGCGTCCATCGCTTGGCCATGCACCCCGCCCGGCCGAATGTCCTCTTCATGCAAAAGCATTGGGATGTGATGCGGAGCGACGACGCGGGCGATTCGTGGCACGAAATTAGCGGCAACTTGCCCTCCGATTTTGGCTTTGTGGTGGATGTCCATGCCCACGAACCCAACACTGTCTATGTGTTGCCCATCAAGAGCGATTCGGAGCATTACCCACCCGAAGGGAAATTGCGCGTGTACCGCAGTCGCACGGGCGGCCACGAGTGGGAAGCGCTGACCAAGGGGTTGCCCCAGCAAAATTGCTATGTCAATGTCTTGCGCGACGCGATGGCGGTGGATTCGCTGGACGAGTGTGGGATTTATTTTGGCACGACGGGCGGGCAGGTATATGCCTCGGCCGATGCGGGGGATAACTGGATGCCGATTGTGCAAGATTTGCCGGCCGTGCTTTCGGTAGAGGTGCAGACATGGCCGTAATTCGGGTGGTCATCCCTGCCCATTTGCGAACCTTGGCGCAGGTGAAGGGGGAGGTGTCCGTTGAGGTGGCGGGGGAGGTGACTCCCCGCGCCATCTTGGATGCGCTGGAGGCGCTTTACCCGATGTTGCGGGGCACGATTCGCGACCATGTGACGCAGGAACGACGGCCGTTTTTGCGCTTTTTCGCCTGCAAGGAGGATTGGTCGCATGAAGCGGCGGATGTGGTTTTGCCAGCGGCCGTGGCCAATGGGTCAGAACCGTTTATGGTGATTGGCGCAATTGCGGGGGGTGAGGGAGTTATTCGTTATTGGTTTATTGGTCGGCCGCTTGGGGTTCCCAAGCGGCCGTTTTTACATTCACATTCAGGGCGTTGCCCGATTCATAGCGGCGCAGACCACCCTGAAACAGGGTGATGGCAATAAGCCAAAAAACGGCCGTGGCGGCCAGCAAACCGAGCAAAACACGGCCGCTTGGCTCTTGCACCAACTGCACGGGAACAGCCCCAATAAACCCCGCTGGCAACAGCGTAAATAGCACCAACCGCGCCCCACCCGAAAAAAAGCTCATCGGATACAGCCCAAACGTGACCAAAGACCCCATCATCTGGTGGCTGGCATTTTGGCTGTTGCCCATAAAGAAGGGAGAGCGAACCCGCAATGACCCCATAGGCGACGATAACGGCCGCGGCCAGCCACGTGCCCAGCAACGCCCACACCCAACGCCAGCCATCCGCCCCAATGGCCAGTGCAACACAAACCAGCCCGAAAAGCAGGTCGCCCACGGCCGAGATTTGCATCCGCGAAAAGAGAATATGGGGCAACAAACGGCGCGGAAAGACCAAATAATAATCCAGCCGCCCCTGCGCAATCAGATAAGCCAAATGGCCGCCAATGTTGCCCGCCAGCGTATGCGCTACCCCATACGAAAGAGCCACCAGACCAAACAGCAAAAACATCTCCTCAAACGCATACCCCTCAATCGTTCCAAAACGGTCAAAAAAGATAAACCAGAACACCAGCATGACCCCGTTGTTCACGGCCATGCCAATGATTTGGCTGATGAAGCTCACACGGTACTCCATCGCCGAAGCCAAGTTAATGCCCACAAGGGCACGGATGAGTCGTAATTCAGGGAGCATTTCAGCACTTCAGCTTGTCAGCATTTCAGCGGTCAGCAGTTCATTCACAATTCACAATTAACCATTCACAATTCCTCACCCGCCGTTGACGGCCAGATGGCGTACCGCCCAGCGATATTGGAGAGCGAAGCGTGCCCAGCACGGCCAGCCACGCGAGTTGCAAGAGAACAAACGATTGAAACTCGGCCCACGAGAAGGCGACGAAGAGTTTGGCGGGGGCATAGGTGGTCAGGTTGAAAGGGCAGGAAGCGGGCGATGCGCTCCAGCCAATCGGGCAAAAACTCGAGCGGAAGCATCAGACCGCCCATCACAAAGACGAGTTTTTGGTAGATGAGCCGAAAGGAGGTTGGTGTCTTCGGTGACGAAGGCCAGCAAGCCAATGACCCCCGAGACGCAAAAATCAATGGCAATGGCCCCGAGCATAACCACGGCCACGGCCGGTAACGAGACCCAATTCATGGCTGGCCAACCGACGTAGGCCACCACCACGGGCAAGCCCAGCCCAAAGACAAGGCACATGCGCACGGCCGATTCCCCCAACCCGTTGAAGAAGTGGTACAGGAGGTAGTTGTACGGCCGCAACAGCGTATAAGCGATGGAGCCATCCTTCACTTCCGCGCTAATCGCATTGTCCAGCCGCGCCTTGCCCAGCTCCATCGTCTCGGCGATGAGCAAGTACCAGATGGTGTTGGCGAGGGTGAGACCCGCAATGTGGCTGTTCCCTTCGGCGTTGTAGACGGCCGTCCACAACTGCACAAAGATGAACATGATGACCACAATAAAAAAAGAACGGTTCAGCGTATCCCACACATACGCCAACTGGTTTTGGATATTGGTCAGGGTGATGGCGGTGTATTTCATAGGAGGTAGTGGTTAGTGATTAGTGGCTAGTGGCCTGCATTCATTCCGCAATCCGCATTCCACAATCCGCACTCTGGTAAATTTCTCGTATCACCTCCTCCAACGGCGGGTCTACGATGTTGATGTCGTTGAAGGGTTGGGTGGCCATGATTTGTTGCACCACCTTTTCAACGGCCACTTGGCGGGTATCGAAGGCGAGTTTCACGCCATAGGTTCCCTGTTTGATGGTTTCCACCTCGGGCAGGGCGAAGGGGGTGGTCAGTGCCTCGCCAAAGCGCACATCTATCACTTTGCGGCGCAGATATTGCCGCTTCAGAACGGAGGTGCGGTCGTCGAAGATGATGCGGCCGTGGTTGACCACAATCACCCGCTTGCACAAGCTCTCGATGTCCCCCGCATCGTGGCTGGTCAGGAAGATGGTCGTGTTGTCGTTCTCGTTCAGGGTGCGGATGGCCTCGCGGATTTGCTGTTTGGCTATCACATCCAGCCCAATCGTCGGCTCATCCAAAAAGATAATGCGCGGCCGATGCAACAGCGAGGCGGCAATTTCACACTTCATCCGTTGCCCCAAACTGAGCTTGCGCACAGGGATGTGGAGCAACTCCCGAATTTGGAACGCCTCGACCAAGAAGTTCATCTGCGCCTGAAAGGGCTTATCTTCCAACTCGTAAATGTGGGCGAACAGGCGAAAGGTGTCCTCGGCCGGGAGGTGGTACCACAGTTGCGGCTTCTGCCCAAAAACCGAGCCAACGTGGTAGGCCATCTGCCGCCGTTGTTGCCAAGGGGTGTAGCCCAGCACCTGCGCTTGCCCGCTGGTGGGGTAGAGGATGCCCGTCAACATCTTGATGGTGGTGGATTTGCCCGCCCCGTTGGGGCCGATGAAGGCCAGCAGTTCGCCGACGGGCACGCTGAAGCTGACTTCGGCCACGGCCGTAATCTGCTCCGTCTGCGGCCGCCAGACAGCCTTCAGGCTCCCCATCAGCCCCGGTGCTTTGTGCTTCACCTCAAATTGCTTGGCCAAATTGTGCGTTTCAATCGCGTTCATAGGGGGTTACTCGTTATTGGTTACTGGTTACTCGTTATTGGTTATTGGTTACTCGTTATTGGTTATTGGGTCGTCATAACACTTCTAATAACGAATAACCAATAACGAGTAACAACAAAAAAGACGCGGTGTTGAGCCGCGTCTTGGAAGGGTATGTGAGGATTAAGTGAGGGGGTGAGTGCTTATCCTGCCCAACAAGTGTGCGCGGCGAAGGGGTGCGGCCAAAGGGCGGCACCGACATAAATAGCGGCTTGTTTCATGGTGGGATGAGCAGAACTGTTTAACATGATGGCTGGGATGTTAGCACGGCCGCTTTGCCCTTGTCAACCTGCAAATTTCATAGATTTTATCTATGGATACCATAGAATATAGTGCAGTTATCCATACTCCTAGACAGCCGCCCCCCCATCCCTATACTCCCCCTATCAATGAACAATAAACAAATAACGTTGGACAATGCAAGCCAATGCAAGCCAATGACAAATGACAAATGACCCAATTAACCATTAAAAATTCACCATTCACAATTCACAATTCCCCCTCTCCCGCCCTCGAGGCGCACATCGGCCGCACGCCGTTGTTGCCGCTGGCGCGGCTGACCGAAGCGGCTGGCCTGCCCCCCACCGTCGAACTTCACGCCAAGGCGGAATGGTTCAACCCCAGCGGCTCCATCAAAGACCGTGCCGCCCAAAACATTTTGCACACGGCCGAAACCAGCGGCCGTTTACAACGCGGCCAAACCATCCTCGATTCCACCTCGGGCAACATGGGCATTGCCTACGCCATGTTAGCGGCCGTGCGCGGCTACCACCTGCGCCTCGTCATGCCCGCCAACGTCGGCACGGCGCGGCTGGCCATCTTGCGCCAGTATGGGGTGGAACTGGTGCTCACCGACCCCGCCCTTGGCTCCAACGAAGCTGTGCGCGAGGCGCGGCGGCAAGCGGCGGCCGACCCTGACCTGTTTTACGCCAACCAATACGACAATCCCGCCAACTGGCAAGCGTATTACCACACCTTGGCCAACGAAATTTGGTGGCAAACAGGCGGCCGCCTCACCCATTTCGTGGTCGGGGTTGGCTCTAGCGGCACATTTATGGGAACCACCCGCCGCTTGCGCGAACTCAACTTGGCCATTCGCTGTGTGGCTGTCCACCCCGCCACAGCGGCCGATGGCTCCACCATCAAGGGACTCAAACACATGCCCACCGCCATCCAGCCCGCCATCTACAACCCGCTCGCGGCCGATGCCCACCTGACTGTGACCCAAACTGAGGTGGCGCAGATGCAAAAATTATTGGCCATCCACGAAGGGCTGTTCGTCGGCCCCTCCTCGGCCGCCAATGTCGCCGCCACCCTGCGGCTGGCCCGCACACTTCCCCACGGCCGTCTCATCACCGTCTTGCCAGACAATGGCCACAAGTATGTGGATTGCGGAATGCGGATTGGAGAATGCGGATTGCGGAATGAATGCTGACGCGCTGACGAGCTGATTAGCTGACACGCTAAAATAAGAAAGCCGACAAAGCTACTCGCAAGGGTGGCTTTTTTTCGTTACACTGCTGGCGGTGTTATTGGTTACTCGTTATTCGTTATTCGGTAATCAGTCCCAATAACGAATAACCAATAACGAATAACCAACAACTCCTCCCCCCCATGTTAAAACTCGACCGCCGCCTTGTGACGATTTTGCTCATCGTCTTTGTCCAAATGTTGGGAGCCTCGATGGTGTTGCCCATTTTGCCGCTCTATGCCCAACGCCGTTTTGCGATGGAGCCGCAAGTTATCACCCTGTTACTAACCACGTTTTTTGCGGCGCAATTTGTGGCTGGCCCGTGGATTGGGCGGCTGTCGGATAAATACGGCCGTGTCCCCGTCCTCATCGTCAGCCAAATCGGCACCGCCATCAGCTTTGCCATGATTGGCTTTGCCGAATCGGTGGCCATTTTGTTCATAGCGCGGCTGTTTGATGGCATCACAGGCGGCAACGTCGTCGTCGCCCAAGCGTATGTGACCGATATTACCAAGCGCGAAGATAGAACCAAGGCGTTGGGCTATATTTTCGCCGCTTTTGGGATGGGGTTTGTGTTTGGCCCTGCCTTAGGGGGAGTGCTTTCGGCCGCGTTTGGCCCCACCGTGCCCTTTATCTTGGCCGCCATCGCGGCGGCGGCCGTCGTCGTCCTCACATGGTTCACCCTCGATGAAACGCTGACCCCCGAGCAACGGGCGCACAACCGCGCCTTCCGCCAATCGCTGAATTTCACGGCCGTATGGAACAACTACTTCCTGATGGTCGTCCTCTTGGTTGTTTTCGTGGGGCAATTTGGCTTGGGCTTGCTCCAATCCACCTTTGCCCTCTATGGTGGTGCCGTTCTCTTTGCCGATGCCACCCCCGAAGTGACCGATTTGGGCATTGGCCTCCTCCTCTCTGTCGTCGGCCTCACCCAAGTGTTCACCCAAAGCCTTGTCTTGCCCCGCCTCACCAGACGGTATGCCGATACCACGCTGATAGTGGCGGGCGCACTCATCCGCACCATTGGCCTAACAATTTTTGCCATCGTCACTTCGCCGTGGTTGGGGGGTTTTGGCTCCTTCTTTTTTGCACTGGGCATGGGCGTTATGATGCCGCCTTTGCAGGCGTACACGACCCATGTGGTAGCGGATGAATTGCGGGGTGGGGTGTTGGGGCTGTATCAATCGGCCGTGAGTTTAGCCACCATTTTCAGTACAGCCTTGGGCGGCTTGCTCTTCGCCATCTCCCCTACCACTCCCTACTGGCTGGCCGCTGGCCTTTCCCTCATCGCCATCATTCCCGTCGTCACCCTCCTCCGCCAACCCGTGGTGGCCGTTAGCCATAAGCCGTAAGCCCATTGCTTACGCGGAAACAAGCCCACGCTTCTTTTATTCCCCAAAAAATAGTTTACAGCTAATTCAACGTCGCCACATACAAACCCTGTGGGGTGGTGATGAAGATGCGGAGGGGTTCTTCGGTGACGGCAAAATCGGTGGCGCGGGTGAGGAGTTCGGCACCCTCGGCCGTGCGGATGCGGTATTGGGCCAGCAACGTGCCCCCCAAGCTCAGTTGCAAAATACGGCCGCTGGCGGGATCCAACACAAACACTGACGAGTTTAAACCCTGCCCCACCACCTTAATCGCCGTTGGGCTGACCAAGGGGCTGGACAAGCCCCCGTGGCCAAATCCTGCTCTGTCCAAATGGTACGGCCGTTGGCACAACGGCGCAGGTGGCCATCGCTGTACCAAATGAGCCCACTGCCATCCTCTTGGTTACTAGCCCCATCAGTCGCCACACTGAGATTGGGGGAGTCTACAAACTCAATCGCAGGCGCCTCTTCCTGAATTTGGAGCGCATCCCCCTCGGGGTAATAACGCCAAATCTGCTCGGCCGCTGGGTCTAGCACATAGACCCGTTCGCTAAACCCCTTCATCGAAACGGGCAAGCGCCACTGGCTGGCAAGGCCAAACGGGGTGGTGCGGGTTTCGCCAAAATTGGTGTAATAACTCAGCAATTGCCCCCGGCTATCCAACACCACCAACCCATCGCGGGTCACTGATGTGCCCCTCGGCCGCCACAGCAAATCGGCCATTTTGCCGATGGTGTGGCTTTGCACCACCTGCCCGCCAAAGAGAAGCGTCTCGGGCTGTTCGGCCGTCAGGGCAAGGGTGGTGGGGTTGCTGGTGTGGCGCAACACCCGATTCTGGCCCCCATCTAGCACAAAAATATCCCCATTCAGGCCGTAGGGCGGCCGTAGCACCACGGCCGTTAACTCGCTCGTCTCGGGGTAGCTGTAGAGCAACGTCCCATTCAGCCGCGTAATCCCATCCAGCCTGTCAAGGGCGTTCATGGCCGCATTGCGCTGGCTGGCAATCCCCTCATCCGCTGGCCGCAACGCTTCAGCGCGGGCGGCCAGAACGAGAACTTGGTTGTAGTAGGTGCGTTGGCTGGTGGGGTCGCTGGCCGCTTGCGCCTCGCTCAACGTCGTCTCAATCTCTTGCCGCAGTTGGCTAAATTCGGCCACTTGGCCGCGCTGGAAAAAGACGCTGGTGATAATGGCGGCCATCAGCACAGGAATGAGAATGGCTAAGGTGGCATAAAGGGCGATGTTAGCGGGCGGCTCGGCCGGGTCGCGGGGCGGCCGTAGGGTGCGCAGAAGGGTGGCCATGCCCCCTGTCAGGCTGGACAAGCCCCGCGCCGCGTGGGCGGTGGCCTGCCGCGCTGTTTGTTCGATGGGCGGCCGTGCCCCCCCTTCGCGCTGGGGTTGAGGAGTAGCAGGGGTGGAGGACAACACCGTGCTGGCGGTGGAGCGAATGGGCACGGCGCCTATTTCGGAGAGTTCCTGCGGAGCTTCGTCGCTAAATTCGACGAGTAGGAGACGGCCGCTTCCCAACCCGACCATGTCGGTTAGCTCTTGCAAGCCCAACACCACTTCGGTATCCACAAGGGCGGGCTGAACAGCGGCCGTGGGCAATGCCCCCAGCGCGGGATCCGAGAGCAACAGCATGTCGCCCGGCTGGAGCCGATAGTGGCCCATGCGCACATCGAGGCTGGCACTACGGCCGAGGGGAACCACGCGCTCAGGTTCATTGGCAGGGATGCGCTCCACGCCGAAATTGCGGCCGAGAAAGGCCACGGCCGCGCCCGCCTGTGCCACCACCAACGCCTCATCGCGCAACACGGCGCAAGTGACAGACCCGCCCCGGCTTTTGCCCCCGTTGGAGACGTTCCAACGCAAAAGTTGCTCGTTGATGTGGCCAATGGCGTGGCGCAAGGCGGTGGTGATGCCCCCCGTTTGCTGGTAATACTGGCTCACCAACGCTTCGGTTAGCTCTTGGGTGAGGGTGTAAATCTCGGCGTTGGGGTTTTCGAGGGTGAGTTGGAGGAAGAGGAAATCCTGCTCACGGCCGCGAGCCGCTTTGCGGGGGGCGCGTTGGGCGACAAGCCCCGGCGCGGCCGTGCCCTCCTGCACCACCCCCTCCACAATGTAGAGTTGTCCCGTTATCGCCTGTAAGTCCATAAAGATAGTGCTGGGGCTAGTGCTGAGTGGGGCTTTTTCAGTAGGCTAAGTGCTGAGTATATTGCGACTCAGCACTCAGCACTCAGCACTTTCTACTCATACTTGGGAACATCGGGGCCAACCAGTTTTTCTAAGATGGCCTCGAGTTCGCCGATTTCAGCGTGTCGCTTGAGTTCTTTTTTAGAGAAGACCAATTGGTCGTTGATAATAACCTCGAACACCCCGCCCCGGCTGGGAATAAGGGTGAGGCCGCTAATCACATGTTGATAACTACCCAATAGTTCGTCTGCCGCACGGACAGCGCGAGGAAGGTAGTTTCAAGAGGCGCAGTATTCAATAGAAATGGTGTGTTTGGGGTTCATCGGTTGTCTCCTTGGTATAGATTGCTTTTTAGGCGGGCAAGCTGAATGGCTGACCAGTTCAAAGCTCAAGCACAATCTTAGTAGGCTTTCGGTTTACAAACAAGTGAATGGGTAGATTCTGCCAGAGGGGGAGGGAATCAATGGGGGTATCGGTTCAGGCCGTTTCGCTTTAAGATGTGTTTGATGGCAGTTGGCACACAGGTTGCTCCGTGTAGGCGAGTCTCGGGAGGGCATTTTCCCAAAAATATGCCCTTGGAGACTGGTCCGGAGGGGCATATTTTCCAAAATGTGCCCTTCCGGACCTGCTCAGGGAGGCATATTTTCCAAAATGTGTCCTTCCAGACCTGCTCAGGGAGGCATCTTTTTCAAAATGTGCCCCTCCGAAATTGTCATTCTGTTGCGAAGCGTGGCGAAGCCACCTCAAAGCGAAGAATCCCTAAAACCTATGCTAATCCGAGGTCAATGGGATGCTTTAGGGATTCCTCCCTTTGGTCGGAATGACAGGTGATTGTCAACCACATGAGAAACAGAAGAGCCAAAAAGTCTAAACCCCTTTGCTTTATTGTTCTTTTGCCTTTTTGTAATAAATTTTTATTGCCCTAAATTGTCATTACACAAAGGCCAAAAAGAAAATAGATGGCATCTAACCTTGCCAATCCCGTGCCCTGCTTTTACAATCCCCACGTGTGTTTAGGAGCCACCCTGTCTCAGTTCTCCCCTAGTTAGCCTGTGAGGTATTGTGAATCGTAGCAAACGTTCTCCTTCCCGTTTTGTGGTGGTTGCCACATTGTTGGTTTTGCCCGTGTTGTGGCTGGCCACTGTTTTGGGTGGCTCTGTGCCAGTGGCGCGGGGCAAGATGGCGGCCGTGCCCCTGACCAATCAGTTGAATGATGGCCAAAAGGTAGCGCAAGAAGCCGCCTTGGCCGATAGCCGTGTCTTGGCGCTCACCGACGGCCGTCGCACCGAAGTGTTTGGCGTGTTGGACTTGCGTGGCGAACATACGCCCGCCAGCGCAGAGTGTGCCACCACCCTCTGTTACCAAGTCGAAATCTATAATTTCGATGAAAACGCGGCCGTGATTGCCATTGTGAACCCCGCCACAGGCGTGGTACTTGATGTGTTTGGCCAGCCGGGCATCCAGCCGGGTATCAACAAACGGCTGGCCGACTTGGCCACCCAAATCGCCATCAGTGCCCCTGAAGTCATTGAGATTTTGGGCTATAAGCCCCTCAAAACAGACATGGCCCCTGTGCCAGCGGGGTTGGCAGGCACCACTTGCACGGGGGGGCATTTGTGTGTGGCTCCCACTTTCCGGGTGGGCGAAGAGCTATTGTGGGTGGTGGTAGATTTAACAACTGAGAGCATTGCCGGATTGGAGTGGACTTATTTAGGCCCCGACGAAGAACAAACGGCCGCGCCTTTTATCCCCACGGGTTGCAACACACCCGGCAGTGTCAACCGCGATGGCTGGTCTCTCAACTACAATGTATCAGCAGGAGATGGCCTGCGGATTCACGGGATAACATTTAATGGCGTTACCGTCGCCAACAGCATCAAATTGATGGAATGGCACGCCCGTTACAACAGTGGCTCTGGGTTTGAAGATTCTATTGGTTGTGGGGGTGGGGGTGGTTTCCAAATCTTCCCCTTTGGCCAAACACAGGTTCTGGATTTGGTGGATGGCGGGGATATCATTGGTTTTGAAGTCGTCCAAGATTTTCGCATGTCTAGCTGGGGGTCGAGTTGCAACTACCGCTATGAACAACGCATCCACTTTTACAATGACGGCCGTTTCCGCGTTGTCAGTGGTGCGTATGGCAAGGGATGTGGCACAACCGCTTTATACCGCCCCATTGTCCGTGTTGATATGGATGTAACCGCGACGGGTAATCAATCCTTTGCCACATGGAATGGTGCAGATTGGTCTACCCACGCCACTGAATTTTGGCAACTGCAAGCCGCACCCTACACTGACAACAACTACAAATGGCTCATTTCCCACAATGCGGGGCAAGGCTACTATATTGAGCCGGGTCAAGGGCAGTTTGGGGACAATGGACGGGGGGATGATGCCTACATTTACGTCACCCAACATAAACCTTCTGAAGGCGATACCGACTTAGGGATTATTTGGGATTGCTGTGATTTGGGTCATCTCAATGGCCCGCACTTGTTTGTCAACAGTGAAAGCATCGCCAATCAAAACCTTGTCCTATGGTATGTGCCCCAAATGATGACGGATGTGACGGTCGGGGATATGTACTGCTGGACGGTGAACACCTCTGAAACGTACCCATGCTTTGCGGGGCCGATGTTCATTCCCAAGGCGTATAACAGCTTCACCCATTCGGGGCCGATTGAGTTGGGGGAGACGGCCGTCTTCACCAGCAGTGTGGCAGGCCAAGCCCCCTTCACCTACACATGGGACTTTGGCGATGGCGTGGGCACGGACACCGTTCCCAACCCCAGCTACCAATACCCCAATTCGGGCACCTTTACCGTCACCCTCACCACAACCGGCGCCAACGGCGAAAGTGCCACCACCACCCAAACCATTTTGGTCGAGGCGCTCGTGGCTCCTACAGCCAGCTTCACCGACAACGGCCCCTATGTGGCCGTGGGCGCAGAAGCCACCTTCACCAACACCTCCATTGGGGCTTCCAGCTACCTGTGGGATTTTGGCGATGGCAACAGTTCCACCGCGCCCAACCCCACGCATGTGTATGATGCACCCGCCAGCTACACCGTGACCATGACAGCCACCAATGTCATTGGCAATGACACGGCCGAAACAGTCTTGCAAGTTGGCTTCGCTCCCCAAGCAGGCTTCAGCCACGACGCACTGGCCACCGTAGGCGAAGTTGTGCAATTCACCAACGAATCCACAGGGTCGGATGACCTTGAATATCTATGGGATTTTGGCGACGGCTTTACAAGCACGGCCGCTAACCCCAGCCACACTTACACCACCACAGGCGAATACGACGTGACCCTGACCACCAGCAACAACTGGGGCGAAGACAGCACGATGGTCTTGTTGGTAGTGGGCGTTGGCCCCACGGCCGCCATTACCCCCAACGGCCCCGCCGTGGTCAACCAACCCATCCAACTGAACCATGCCAGCACTGGCACGGCCGAACTCAGCTTCTGGTGGGATTTGGGCGATGGCGCAACCAGCGGCGATGAATCCCCCAGCCACAGCTATGCGGCCACAGGTGACTACACCGTCACCCTCACGGTCAGCAATAGTTGGGGCACAGACACGGCTGAATGGCTCATCACCGTAGGCGACGCGGCGGGCGATGTTACCCCCGCTGATGGTGGCGAGGTCATTGGTGAAGGGATTACGCTGACAGTGCCCGCTGGTGGCACGGCCGATGCCCTGACCCTGCTCTACACCGCCACCGACACTGACCCCAGCTTCGCGGGCTACACCTACACGGGCGTGAGTTTTAACTTGTCCGCCTTCCTCAATGGCTCGCTCCTCACCCCCTACAACTTTGAAGAGGCGGTAGCGGTGGTGTTGGATTACGAAGCGGCCGATTTTGACCCCGCCACCATCATGCTCGTCTATTGGGATGGCGCCGAATGGGTAGACGCGGCCGAAACCTGTGCCGCCAGCCCGATCCGCGCCTCGGCCGCCACCGAACTGTGCGCCACAGGTGACTTTGCCCTCGTCGGTCAACCGCTGGTCGTTATTACTACTTACCAGCAATACCTGCCTCTCGTCATTCGCTAACCCTTCCAAACCTGCAAGGTCTTGAAGACCTTGCAGGTTTAGGCCAGCCAAGTAAAAAATAAAAGGTGAAAAGTGATGCGCTCCCAAGCGACCACTTTTCACCTTTTACTTTTTACCGAACACATTGCCCCCCACAACCACCATGATAGAGTTTCACCCAGCTACCCGCACCTTCTACCTCGCCTTGCACACCAGTTACTACGCTTTCTACGTGGATGACGACGGCCGCGTCCTCCACCTCGGCTGGGGTGTATCCCCCAATCCGCAATCCAAAATCCAAAATCCAAAATTAGCTGAAAGCTATCTCAGCCTCTCCAGCTTCGACTTCCAACTCCTTCCCCAAGAAATCCTCACCTTTGGCGATGTGACCAGCACCCGCGAAAGCCTCAAGGTGAGCTTTGGCCAGCTTGGCCAGCCACTGGCCGAAGGGGAGGCGGCGCACCTGCCCGTGCGCGATGTGCGCCTGCGCTATACGGGGCACGAAGTGAGCGAAACGGCCGTGCCCGGCCTCGCCCCCACGCATGGGTTACCCACGGCCGTCACCACCCCCCGCCAAACCCTGCTCGTCCACCTACAAGCCCCACTCTACCCCACCTTCCGCGCCACCCTCCACTACCGCCTCACCCCCGAGCATGACGTGTTGGAGCGATGGGTAACACTCGAGAACAGCGGCGAAAACCCCGTAGCCATCGAAACCTGCGCCTTTGCCAGCCTGCATCTGCCCCACGGAACCACCCAACTCACCTCGCTGGCGGGGGCATGGGCACGGGAATTCACCACGGAGCGCACCATTTTGCCCCACGGGTCGCACATCACCGAAAGCCGAACCCTGCAAACGGGGCATTCGGCCAACCCCGTCTGGTTGCTCAATCGGCCGCACCAAGCGTGGGAAGAGAGCGGCACAGTTTATTTTGCCGCGTTGGCTTATAGCGGCAGTTGGCAAACGGCCATCGAACACCTGCCCCACGGAGCCATCCGCCTACATGCGGGCTACAACCCCTTCGATTTCGCCCTCACTTTGGCCGCAGGGGAGCAACACACCACCCCCGCCCTCGTCTGTGGCGTGAGCGACAACGGCTGGGGCGGAGCCAGCCGCCGCCTGCATGCCTTCACCCGCGAACGCATCTTGCCCGCCCCCCAACCCCGCCCCGTCCTCTACAACAGTTGGGAGGCGACCTATTTTAACGTGACCGTCCAGAACCAAATCACCCTTGCCCGCAAAGCGGCCGAGTTTGGCGTGGAGCTGTTTTGCGTGGATGATGGCTGGTTTGGCGGCCGTCGGCACGACCGGGCGGGGTTGGGCGATTGGGTTGTCAGCCCCGAGGCGTTCCCCGACGGGCTACGGCCGTTGGTGGACGAAATCCACAGCTTGGGCATGAAGTTTGGGCTGTGGGTGGAACCCGAAATGGTCAACGCCGACTCCGATTTGTATCGCGCCCACCCCGACTGGGTGTTGCACTTCCCCGGACGGCCGCGCACCGAAGCGCGGAACCAACTCATCTTGGATTTCGGCCGTCCCGAAGTCGTCGAACACATTTTTGGCCTGCTCGATGCGCTGGTGCGCGAGTACGACATCGCCTTTTTCAAGTGGGACATGAACCGCAACGCCTCCGAGCCGGGTTCGGTGGCGGGGCGGGGCATTTGGCGGGCGCATGTGGCGGGGGTGTATGGGGTGATGGATCGCTTGCGGCGCAATCACCCCCAGTTAGACATCCAAAGCTGTTCGGGCGGCGGCGGCCGCATTGATTTGGGCATCCTCGGCCGCGTGGACCAAGTGTGGACGAGCGACAACACCGATGCGTTCGACCGCATCCGCATCCAAGAGGGGTTCAGCCTCGGCTACCCGGCGCGGGCGATGGAAGCGTGGGTGACACACGAGCAAAACCACATCACCCAACGGGTCGCTCCGCTCAGTTTGCGCTTTGATGTGGCCATGCGCGGGGTGCTGGGCATTGGCTCCAGCCTAAACGAGTTGAGTGCGGCCGAATTGGAGCAGTACGCCAGCTATATCGCCTTTTACAAGCAGTTTCGCCATGTGGTGCAAAATGGCCACCTGTATCGGTTGGAGCGGTTGGAGGAGGGTGGGGCTTCGGCCGTGCAGTATGTGTTGCCCAACGGCCGTGAGGCTGTCTTTTCGATGGCTTTGCGGGATTATCAGGTGGGGCATTTTCGGCCGCGCCCCATCCTGCGCGGGCTGAATGGGGAGGGGGTATACACGGCCGTCAATCGGCACGGGGCGGAAGTTCTCCGCGCCACGGGCTATGAACTGATGACGTTGGGCATTCCCCGTGAGCCACAGGAGCATGTGGGGTATAGTCGCACGCTTTATTTGCGGCAAGAGTAGGGAAAGGAAAACGGCCGTGTTTCGGGGGAAACACGGCCGTTATTTTTAGGACGGCATATTGCATAGTCCATATGATTGGTTAGGACATATGCAATACACCCCTACCTTCCTGTGTCAGGCGAAGCGCCCCCGCCGCCCACTAACTGCAATACCCCTTCAATTTCTCGGTTCAAATAGTCACGCCGCGCAGATAACCGCTCCTGCAACTCAGCCACCGTCGCTGGTTTCCATTTATCTACCCCTTTCGTCAATTCAGGGGTTACTTCCAACATATCATACGTGCGTGAATTGCCGATATTGCGAATAAAGCGCACATAAATACATACGTTCGGCGTTTCCGTACTGCGCAGTACATCCAATACAACCGCTATCTCGCCGTTGGCATTGACAATATCCCCCCGCTTAAAATTAAAAAATCTGTGGTCGTTTGCCATAGGTAATCACCCCAAGTTCTCGATTTGCGAACTGCTTTCAAAAGAATCGTGAACGATTCCGCAAATACCCAGCAAAACGTATGCTCTCCAACGCACTGCCAGGGCATCGATTCTTTCCATCGCCTATCCAAGCCATGCGTAAGCGTTCTATTTCTTCAGGAAAATCTTCGTTCTTGCGCTTTGCCACTACACCCCACTAAAAAATCAACGCTTTTTTCCAAGGCATTTTCTGTTTTGGATTTGAAAGCATCTTCACATTTCCAATCAGCCCTGAGTTTTGTGATTTTCTAGCAGGGTTTTTGGCGGGGCGGGATTTAGTGGTGGGAGTTGCCCCGGTCAATCAGAAAAATGAACGGGGATTGCGGCAGTCCATCTCTATGACAATGACCACGAGAGCGAATCAACCGCCAATTGCACCTATCTCTCCTCCAGCCGTTTTTGCAGTTTTTCGAGCAGATAGAAGAGGAACCAAAGCGTCCCTGCCCCGCCGAGAAGGCAGGGCGCGGCCGTTAACACGGCCGTCCACCCATACACCAGCCCAATCAGCACCAGCCCCAACACAACCAGTGTCAGCACCACCATCCACAAAAATTTGCGCTCCCCCTGCCGCCGCATTTCCCGCATATTCGTTGGTTTGCCCTTTGGTTCATCGCTCATAATTTTTGCCCATCCAACCAGATATTGGTATAGTTCCGCCCAACTAAATTAACAAACCAAAAGCGGCAGGTACACCACCTGTCGCTTTTTTTGTGCTTGTCAGCATTTCAGCTAGTCAGCTAGAAAGCTGAAATGCTGACTGGCTGAAATGCTGAAATGCCGAGATGCTCCAAACTATGAACGTGATTATTGCGGGCGAACTGCCCTTTGTGCAAGAAGTGGCCAACTTGTGCCACGAGGCGGGACACACCACCACCGCCTACTTGGTCGAAGATTTTTACGATGCCCTTGAAAGCGGCTATGTGCAACATTTGGAAAACGTGGATGTGCTGATAGAACTGCACAACGAATCCAAAATGGGCAAGCAAGAGTTGCTGATGGGGCTAACGGCCGCCCTCCCCCCCACCGCCCTCCTCCTCACCTCCGCCCTGTGCGCCAGCACCACCGAAATCGCCTCGTGGACGAGCATCCCCAGCCGCGTGGTGGGCATTGGCCTCATCCCCCCCATCGAAGCAGGCGGCATTGTGGAGCTGGCCAGCGCCCTGCAAACCCATCCCCGCGCCCTTGCCGAAGCGCAAGCGTTTTGGGGCGAGCTGGGGCTGGAAAGCGTCATCGTCAAAGATGGCCCCGGCCTCGTGCGGGCGCGGACGCTCTGCTGTCTCATCAACGAAGCGGTGACTGTTTTAATGGAAGGGGTGGCCACGGCCGCCGACATTGACAAAGCAATGCAATTGGGAACCAACTATCCCCGTGGCCTGCTCGAGTGGGCCGACACGATTGGCCTTGATGCGGTGCTGGGGGTGATGAACGGGCTACACGAAGAGTGGGGCGACGGCCGTTACCGCCCCTCCCCCCTGCTCAAGCGCATGGTGCTGGCGGGGAAGTTCGGCCGCAAAACGGGCGAAGGCTTCTTTAATTATGAATGTGAATAGTGAGTGGTAAATAGTGAATGTTGGGCGACTACCAATAACCAATAACGAGTAACCAATAACGAACAACCCCACATGACATTATCTCCGAAAAACTACTTGCCGCACAGGAGCAGAACAACTCATGGCTGTGCCTTGGGCTGGACCCCCAGCCTGAATTGTTGCCCATTCAGGCCACCCACCAGTGGGATGAGCCGGTATTGCCGTTTTGCAAGGCCATTGTAGATGCCACGGCCGACCTCGTTTGCGCCTACAAGCCCAATTTGGGCTTTTTTTTGCAATGGGGAGCCTCGGGCATCATCGCCCTTGAGCGGATTATCGCCTACATCCCTCGCCACATCCCCGTCATTGTGGATTGCAAAGCGGGGGACATTGGCCACACCCAAGGGGCATGGGCGCGGGGCATTTTGGACGAGTGGCAGGCGGATGGCATGACCGTCAATGGCTATGTCGGGGCGGAGGCGGTTTTGCCCGTGGTGCAAAATCGGCCGAACAAAGTCGCCTACGTCCTCGCCCGCACCTCCAACCCCAGCGCGGCCGATTTCCAAGGGGATTTCGTCCAAGCTGAAAGCCTCTCCCGACGTGTTTTGGCGGCGCGGCCAGCATGGCAAACGGCCGCCCAAGGCGCTATCGGTGTGGTGATGGGTTCCACCTACCCCGCCGAACTGGAACTGGCCCGCCAACTAGACCCCGACGTGCACTTTCTAATCCCCGGCATTGGGGCGCAGGGAGGGGAACTGGCCACGGCCGTGCGCGTCGGCGCAGATTCGGCCGCTGGCCCCCTCATCAGCGCCAGCCGGAGCATCCTCTATGCCAGCCAACGGGTGGATTTTGCTGAACAAGCTCGTGCGGCGGCGGTGGTGTTGCGCGACGAAATCAATGCGCAGAGGAGCAGAGGGGCGGAGGAGCAGAGGAGCCATTAGCAATCCAAAATCCAAAATCCGCAATCCAAAATGTTAATCCTTCCCGGCCTCATAGACCCCCATACCCACCTGCGCGTGCCGGGTGGGGAACACAAAGAAGATTTTGCCACGGGCACGAAAGCGGCCGTGGCGGGGGGCATTACCCAAATTTTGGGGATGCCCAACACGAATCCACCTCTGGCCACGGCCGAGGTTTTGCAAGCCACGCTGGCCACGGCCGCGCAAGATGCCTATTGCGATGTGGGCTTGTTCGCAGGAGCCAGCCCGCCCGTCATTGAGCAACTGCCCAGCCTTGCCCCCTACGCCGTCGCCCTCAAAATTTACCTCAACGACACGTTTGGGGATTTGCGGGTGGATGATGTGCCCACCTTGGCCGCTTGTTTCGCCACATGGCCACGCGACAAAATCATCGCCATGCACGCCGAGAAGCAGAGTGTGGCGGTGGGGATTGGGCTGGCGGCGGCTTACGGCCGTGCCGTCCACTTTTGCCACATCAGCCGGCGCGAAGAGATTGAGCTGATTGCGGTGGCCAAGGCGCGGGGCTTGCCCGTGACCTGTGAGGTGGCTCCGCACCATTTATTTATGACCACGGCCGACTATGAGCGGTTGGGGCCGCTGGCCGATATGCGCCCTGTGTTGGGCACGCCCAGTGATGTGGCCGCCCTGTGGGAACATCTGGGCGAGACGGTGGATTGCATTGCCACCGACCACGCCCCGCACACGCTGGCCGAAAAGCGGAGTGCAACCCCGCCGCCGGGGATTGCGGGCTTGCAAACGAGCTTGCCGCTGATGCTGACGGCGGTCAAAAACGGCCGTCTCTCCCTGCCCCGCCTGCTGGAACTGATGCACGACAATCCCCGCCGCATTTTTAACCTGCCCGCCCAACCCGACACCCATATTGAGGTGGACGATGAAACCCCGTACACCATCACGAATGAGGCCATGCACTCCAAATGCGGCTGGACTCCCTTCGCGGGCTGGGAAGTCGTCGGCCGTGTCCACAAAGTCGTTTTACGCAACCAAACCATTTATGAGAATGGCCAATTTTTAGATAAAGCTGGTCAGCCTTTCAGCTAGTCAGCCAGTCAGCTAAAAAGCTGAAATGCTGACAAGCTGACAAGCTGACAAGCTCCTACAGGAGAACACCAATGAGCAACCAACCTCTTTTCGATTACAGCCAACTGCCTGCCAAGCGGGCGACACGGGATAACCCGTTGCGCGGCAAGAGTATTTTGTCGGTCGCGCAATTTGACAAGGAGATCATAGAGTATTTGTTCGGCCGTACCCGCGAGATGCGGGAGATGGTGCAACGGGTGGGCACGGTGAATTTGTTGCGCCAATATGTGGCCGCTTGCATATTTTACGAACCCAGCACACGCACCAGTTCCTCGTTTATTGGGGCGATGGAGCGGTTGGGCGGCCGTACTATTCCCATTACCTCGGGCGTGGAATTTAGCTCGGTCAGCAAGGGCGAGACGTTGGCGGACACAATGCAGGTGTTGGAACAGTACGCCGATGTGATTGTTCTGCGCCACCACGAGATTGGGGCGGCTAAAATGGCGGCCGAATACACCCATGTGCCCATCATTAACGCGGGCGACGGGGCAGGGGAACACCCCACCCAAGCGTTGCTCGATTTGTTTACCATTCAGGATGAGTTGGGGTCGTTGGATGGGCTGAAGGTGGCCATGGTAGGGGATTTAAGATACGGCCGTACCGTCCACTCCCTGACCAAATTGCTCCTGCAATACAACGTCAAGCTCCGCTTTGTCTCCCCCGAAATTTTGCGCCTGCCCCTGAATGTGATGAACCAAGTGATTGATGCGGGAGTGGATGTGCGCGAGACGCACGATGTGGCGGATGTGATTGAGAACGCCGATGTGCTGTATGTGACGCGGGTGCAAAAGGAGCGTTTTACCGATTTGCGCCAATATGAAGAGGTGAAAAACTTCTATGAAATTACGCCTGAGCTGATGAAGCGGGCGCAGGAAAAGATGGTGGTCATGCATCCGCTACCCCGCGTGGGGGAAATTCATTATGCGGTGGATAGTGACCCCCGTGCGGCCTATTTCCGCCAAGTGAAGAATGGGATGTTTGTGCGGATGGCTCTGCTGGCGGCCGTGCTGGGGCAAGCGTAGGAAAAACAGGCCAGCGAGGTCTAGTAGACCTCGCTGGCCTAGGAAAGGGGCAGGGATTACCATCCTCCATGAAACAACACATCCAAAAATGGGGGCGCATGTTGCTCAGTGTCGGGGTGGGGGCTGTGGGGGTGTGGCTGTTGGCGCGGGATGTGGCCGTGGCCGATGTGTTCACGGCCGCTGGCCAAGCCCACTGGGGCTATGTGGCAGGAGCCGTCGCCGTCGTCTTTCTCACCCCGCTCCTCAAAGCGTGGCGCTGGCGCTGGCTCTTTCCCGCCGAAGCGGCCGATTTACCCCTCCTCCACCTCATTCGCATCATCTTAGTGGCCATGTTCTTTGGCCAAATCGTGCCCATTGCGCGGCTGGGCGAAGTGAGCCGGGTTGTGTTACTGGGCGGCCGAATCCCCCGCGCTCAAATTCTCAGCACCTTGGTCGTCGAAAAAGTGCTGGAAGTGGTCATGGTCGTGCTGTCGCTATTGCTGGTGTTGCCGCTGGTGGCGATGCCGCCCAACATGGGCCAGCCGCAAACGTGGGCGTTGCTGGGCGTGGGGTTGTTGGTTGGTTTAGCGGCCGTGGCCTACACGGCCGAACCACTCACCCGCCTGAGCGAGCGCGTGACGAATTGGTTGCCAGCGGCCGTGGGCGGCCGTTTGCACAAACTCATCGCCACAGGGTTGCAAGGGGTGATGGCTTTGCGCCACGGCCGTGCCTTGGGGCGTGTGCTGGCCGCGTCGGTGGGGGTGGTCATGCTTTATTGGCTCGCTCCCTACTTGCTTTTTCAAGCGTTTGCCATCCCGCTCGGGCCAGCGGAGGCGGTCTTGCTCAATGGGGTGTTGCTGTTGGGGCTGGTTCCCTCCTCTGCGCCGGGCAACGTGGGGGTGTTCGAGTTTTTGTGCTTGGCAGTGTTACGGCCGTTGGACGCGACCGATGAAGCAACTCTCCTCGGTTTCGCCCTCCTATTTCACGGCATCGTCTTGCTCCCGCAGTTGGTGGGTGGGGTGTTGGCCGTGGGGGTGTGGGGGGAGGTGGGCGCGGGAAGGCAGAGGAGCGGAGGAGCGGAGGAGCAGAGGGGAAGTTAACCGCTGATAGCTTACAGCTTACGGCTTACGGCTTTCTTCCCATTGAGGCGGTCGCGCACGATGACGCGCAGGGCGCGGAGGCCATCCCAGATGCTTATTTTTTTGCCTTCCTCATAGGTGCGCGGGTCGTAGCTGATGGGGATTTCTAAGATTTGGTGGCCCGAGAGCAAAATTTTGTTGGGCAGTTCAAAGTCCAAATCAAAGGTGGTGCCGATGAGGTTGAGGGATTGGACGACATCGGCGCGAACCATTTTGGTGGCGGTGGCCACATCGGTGAGACGGCCGCCGAAGAACAGATTGGTAACGGCCGTGAGGAAGCGCACCCCCCAGTAAGCACGCGCATATTTATAGCGGGCACGGCCGCCCAACACCCGCGAGCCAAAAATAGCGGCGGCGTTCGTCTCTTCCACCTTGCGACAAAAATGAACGTGGTCGGCGGGGTCATACTCTTTGTCAGCGTCTTGGATAATCATGTAATCGCCCGTCATGTGGGCGATACCTGTGCGAATGGAAGAGCCTTTGCCCAAATTGCGCTCGTGGAAAACGACCCGCACCTCGGGCTGTTGCACTTGTTGCAAAATTTCGCGTGTGCCATCGGTGGAGAAATTGTCCACCACAATGATTTCGCGTGTCCACCCAGAGCCTAAATCCACAGCTTGGGTGCGTTGAATAATGTCGAGAATGGTTTCTCGTTCGTTGTAACAGCAGATAATGACAGATAGTTTACGCATACGGCCGTGGATTATAACTGTAAATCGCCCAATCGCTTAATCTCAGCAAATAACTGAGTGTAGGAACAAGTTGTTTAAAACATTAACGCCAAGGCGCAAAGGTGCAAAGACGCAAAGAGCTTTCTGGGGGAACCAACATCCTTTGCGCCTTTGCTTCTTGGCGACTTTGCGTTGAAAAGGGGCATTCCTTACAAGTTGTTTGTACATCCGAAGAAGCCAAACTCCACTTTATTCGCCGCCCACCACGGCCAGCACGGCCGCCGCCAGTTTGGTGCTGTCGTGGCGCCACGGCCGTTCGCCATCCATTAAATCGGCCAAGACGACGCGCTGACGGGGAGGTAAAGTAGCCAACACAAAATCCACACGGGGATTGGCTTGGACAACAGCCGTGTTTGGTTCATTGCCCAGCACCACATCCAGCCCCCTTCGCCCACGTAATCGGTTAAGACGCGCACATGGTCGGCCAAGGTAAAGCCATCTGTTTCCCCTTTTTGGGTGGCCACATTGCCCACATAGAGCTTGAGCGCCCGCGTGCTGGCCAATGCGCCCGCTAAATCGCGCACGAACAGGTTGGGCAAAATGCTGGTGTAGAGGCTCCCCGGCCCAATCACAACCAAATCGGCTTGCAAAATGGCGCGGATGGCTTCGGGGTAAGCGCGGGCTTGCTCGGGTTCGAGCCACACGCGCTCCACACGGCCGTTGGCTTCGGGGATGGCCGACTCGCCCACCACGAGGTGACGTTGGCCGTCGCGCATGACTTCGGCCATGAGGACGACGGGGGTGAGGGTGGCGGGAATGACACGGCCGCGAATGGCCAAGACCCGTTGCGCGGCCAGCAAACCCTCTTCAAAGCTACCCGTCAGCCCCGCTAGGGCGGCCAAAAGCAGGTTGCCAAAGGCGTGGCCGCGCAAGACGCTCTGTTCGGGCAGAGGGTGATGGCCGCCAAAGCGATATTGCAACAGTTGGGTCATCAGGGCTTCGTCGCGGGCGAGGGCGGCGATGTTGTTGCGAAAATCGCCGGGGGCAAGATGCCGAGTTCTTCGCGCAAACGGCCGCTACTCCCGCCATCATCGGCCACGGTGACGATGGCGGTGAGGTTGGTGGTGTGTTCTTTGAGGCCGCGCAAAAGTGTGGAAAGCCCCGTACCCCCGCCGATGGCCACAATTTTGGGGCCACGGTTGCGCCGCTGGTGTTCATAGAGTGAATCGGCGATGGCCATGTCGGGGTCGCGGAATGGTTCGAGGAGATTGCGGCCGAGGCGAACCAAGGCGAGCAACATGAGCAAACCACCCAAGACGAGAGGGACTATCATGGCGACCCACGGGGGCAACCATTGCAAGGTGAGGGCGCGATAAAGAGTGGTGCTGGCTAAAATGCCCATGCGCCGTGCCCAGATGAGGCCGTAAACGACCCCATCCCGCCCACGGCCGCGCCCAAAGCCAACACCAACAACCAACGTTTGATGCCAATGCCGACCACCAACCATCGACGGCGTTTTGTAATGTAATCGGGCCACATAGAAGAAGTGCTGAGTTGAGAGTGCTGAGTGCTGAGTGCTGAGTACCCTGAAAAAAGGCTTTATTGCAAAAGGGCAAAAGAGCGAAAAGGCAAAATTGCTCGAGAAAAAATTCGTGTAATTCGTGCAATTCGTGTCTAAATCAACCTTTTTTCAGTAGACTCAGTGCTTAGCGCTGAGTGCTGAAAGGCTGACTAGCTGAAATGCTGAGTTGAAAGGCTGTTATAATAGCCCAACTTCAGAGCAATCTCCCAATCACCCTCTCTCTGGCTCTCTTCCTCCCTTACTCCCCCCTTCTCCCCTATGTCTCCCATCCAAGTCGGTCTTATCGGTTATGGTTTGGCGGGGCGGGTGTTTCATGCGCCGACGATAACGGCCGTGCCCGCTCTGCAACTCGCCCAAGTGGTGCAACGGCAGGGGGATGAAGCCCGCCAACGCTACCCGTGGGTTGAAATTGTGCGCGAGAGCGAGGCGTTGCTGAACGACCCCGCCATTGAATTGGTGGTGATTGCCACGCCCAACACGAGCCATTTTGCGCTGGCCGAAGCGGCGTTGCAAGCAGGCAAGCATGTTGTGGTGGATAAGCCGTTTACAACGACAGCGGCCGAAGCGGAGCAACTTATCGCCTTAGCGCAAGCGCAACAGCGGGTGCTTTCGGTGTACCACAATCGGCGCTGGGATGGGGATTTTTTGACGGTGCAGAAACTACTAGCGGGGGGGCATCTCGGCCGCCTTGTGGAGTACGAATCCCATTTCGATAGGTTTCGCCCCGGCTTGAAGGCGAACGCATGGCGGGAAACGGCCGTGCCCGGCAGTGGCATTCTGTACGACCTTGGCTCCCATTTGCTGGACCAAGCGGTGGTGTTGTTTGGCCTGCCAAGGGCGCTAACGGCCGATATTCGCATCCAACGCACGGGTGGGGTGGTGGATGATAGCTTTGCCCTGTTGTTGCACTACGACGAGGGGTTGCGCGTGACCTTGAAGGCGGGCATGGTTGTGCGCGAGCCAAGTCCGCGCTTTGTGTTGCACGGCACGGCCGGCTCTTTCATTAAATATGGGCTGGATCCACAGGAGGAGGCGTTGAAGAACGGCCGTACCCCGCTCGAGCCAAACTGGGGCAGTGAGCCAGCGGCACAATGGGGCACGCTGAACACCAGTTTGGATGGCTTGGTGGTGCAGGGCACTGTGGCAACGTTGCCCGGCAATTATCTTGCCTTCTACCAAGATGTGGCCGAAGCGATATTAAAAGGAAGAGAGCCAGCGGTAACGGCCGTACAAGCCCACCAAACCATGCGTCTCCTTGAATTGGCTCAGCAAAGCCATGAAGAGGGGCGGCGATTAGAAGTTTGCTAAGGCAATTAACGATGAGAGTTTGTAGTGGCGCAATATATTGCGCCACTACACATACATACCAGCTCCCCAACACCCCATTTGTAAAGGTTTTTTTAACAAGCCTTGAACTTTAGGCAATGTGACCTATAATGGGAGCTATTGTTAAGCAGTTTGCACAATTTTTGAGATGAATACACCTTGTTAATAACAACGAAAGATGTGTGCCCTTTCTATTGCGCTTCATCATTCTCCATTCAGATAGGTTTTGTTCCACCATTGCTTTTGTTTCGGGGGATTAGCAGGTTGTCGGGCAAAACAACGGCTAATCTCTTTACCCTAGCACTAAAGAGGAAAAGGTATGTTCATCGTCACACTCTCCGTTATGTTTGTTAGTTCTGTGTTGACCTTAATGGCGCTTAAAGCGACGGGCCGTTTGAGCGAGTGGGAAGAGTTGCAAGAGCAACACTATGTCGCCCAACAACGGCCGAACCGCTAACGAAGACTCTTTCGCCAAAAAATAGCCCACAGCTTTGTGGGCTATTTTTTTGCCTGTAGATGTGATTGCTGACATCTGCTAACGGGGCGGGGGATGTGTTTCATCCGGGCGCGGTTGCGGGCGGTTCTAAGTTTCTGGCTAGGTGTTTGGTTCTTTTGGCAGGGCAGGGGGGGTGTTGGCTGGGAGCGGACGCCTAAAGCTCCAAGCCAAATCAATTTGAACAGTTGCTTTTTTTTGCTTACCCTGTGAAATTGCCGTATATTCTGACAATTAACAATGACCAAATAGGTCGTTGGTCAAGGGGAGCAAATGATAAGGGACGAGGGGCAAATGACGAGTGACCAATGACAAACGACCAGTGACAAAGAAGCCATGACCACAGACCAAGATTTAACTGGCCAAGATTTAAATGCAGGGCGAGATTTAGACATTGAAGTCGGCCGTGACTTCGTGGGCGGCAGTGTGATTGGGGGGGATAACCTGCAAGCGGGGGGGGATATTATCTCGGGGGGGAATTACCAAAACGCCCAAATCAGCTACAACTATTACGGCATTCCCGAATCGAAGATTGCCGACAAGGAGCCAGCACCCACCACCCAACCACCGCCCTATAAGGGGATGCAACCCTATCAGGTGAGCGAGGCGCACCTGTTTTTTGGCAGGGAAGCGATAACGGCCACGGCCGTGGGCCATTTGCGCCAGAACAACTTTTTGGCGGTGGTGGGAGCCACAGGCATGGGCAAAACTTCCCTGATACGGGCGGGGATTTTGGCGGCGTTGCAAAACAGCCACCTGCTCCACGACGGCACCTTGCCGCCTGATGGGAGCGAAAGTTGGCCTGTCCATATTATTACCCCAACATCTAATCCGCTGGAATCCCTCGCCGCCTCGCTGACCCGCGAGAGTGAATCGGTGACGGCCGCGTTTACTTTGGCCGAAGACATGGCCAACGACAGCCGAAGCCTTGCCCTGATGGTGCGCCGATTGGCCAGCCAAGCAGGAGTCGAACACGTTCTGCTGGTCATAGACCAACTCGAAGAGTTATTTGGATTGTGCCAGAACGAACAAATGCGCGAACAGTTCTTGGCCAATTTGCATTACGCGGCCGACCCGCGCCAAGGCGTGTTGGTGCTTATCGTCGGCGTGCGCGTCGCTTTCCAGCCGTTGCTCACCCAACGGGGGCTGTTTGGCGAACTGATAGCCCAAAACCATATCATGTTGCCCGCCCTGAACACGGCCGATTTGCGGCGCATCATCGAAGAACCCGCCAAATTGGGGGATGAAAACGGGGCATGGGAGTTTGAGGACAACCTTGTAGACTTTTTATTGCGCGAAGCGGGGAGTGATTTGTTCAGCTTGCCGTGGCTTTCGCACAGTTTGTTGGAGATGTGGAAGCGGCGGCGCGGCCGAATGCTGACCTTCTCGGGTTACACCGAATCGCTGGGCATACAGGGCGCTATTTTGCAACGCGCCCGCGCTTTGTATCAACAACTGAGCGAACCAGACCAACAGTTGGCGCGCAGTGTCTTTATGCGCTTGACTGAACTGGGGGAGGGGACACAAGATAGCCGCCGCATTACGCCGTTGGTGGAGATTATGCCGCATGGCCCCGACCAAAACCCCAACTTGCTGAAGGTGTTGAGCTTGTTGGCCGAAGCGCGGTTGGTGACAGTGGACCGCGACGGAATGCAAGTCGTCCATGAAGGGCTGATTCGCAACTGGGAATTGTTGCGCCAATGGGTGTTGGACAACCGCGCAGGCTTGCGCGTACAACGCCAACTCGCGGCCGATGTGGCGCGGTGGCGGCGCTTAAACCAAGATGTCGGGTCGCTGTATCGCGGGGCGCGGCTGGAACAAACATTGGAATGGGCGGCCGAGAATCCCACCGAACTAAGCCCGCTGGAAAAAGAGTTTTTAGATGTGTCGTGGCAAACGGTGGAAGCGGAGCGACTGGCCGACGAAGAAAGCCAGCGGCGCGAACTGGAAACAGCCCAACAATTGGCCGAATCGGCCCAGCGATTGGCCGAGGTGGAGCGGGAACGCGCCGAACAACAAGCCAAAGTGGCCCGACGAGAGCAGTTGACGGCGCAAGCCATCCAAAAAGGGGCGCAATGGTTAAAGGCGATTTCGGTGGTGGCGGTTATCTTAACGATTTTGGCCATTTATGCGGGGTATACGGCCCTGCAAAACGCGGCCGAGGCGGAAGAGAAGCGACAAGTGGCCAATTTATTGACCGAAGAAGCGGAGCAGAAGCAACGATTGACCCGTGCGCGAGAATTGGCGGCTATTTCCAGCACTATTTTGTTTGATTACCCGCAACGCGCCTTGCTGTTAGCGGTCGAAGCATACAATGTGTTGTTGCCGACAGACCCGCGTGTGCCCGAAGTGGAAGAAGCGTTGCGCTTGGCTTTGGCGGCGACAGGCGGCCGAGCTGTACCAGCCAGCGCGGTGGCCAATGAGCGGCAAAATGTCACGGCCGTGGCCGTGAGCGAAGACGGCCGTTGGCTGGCCACAGGAACCTTGGAAGGGGAGATTTTGGTTTGGCCCCAAGAAGATTTTGCCCAACCGCCGCTGGTCTTAAAACACGAAGAAGTGGGGGAGATTTTGGCCTTGGCCATTAGCCCCGATGGGGAATGGCTCTACGCCAGCCTTGCGGGTGGGGTCGTGTTGGAGTGGGATTTGCTCGATTTGGAGACCCCGCCTTTTGTGTTGGTGGATGACAATGTGGCCTACCAAGTCGGTTTGGCGGTGAGCGAGAATTGGTTGGTGCTGGGGGGGGAAGATGGCCAAACAACCATTTGGCGGCGCGATGATTTGGGCGGCGAACCGATTCAGATGAAGAACCATGATGGTTCAATTTATGGCGTGGCCATTAGCAACGACGAAGCGTGGCTGGTGACGGCCGGGGCGGATGCAAACGCCTATTTGTATGATTTGCAAGAGGTGGTGCGCGAGGGGGAAGCGGCCGTGGCGCAAGAGCTAGATGCCCACACGGGCCAAATTTTTGCGGTGGCCATCAGCCCCGATAACGAGTGGATTGTGACAGCGGGGGGCACGCCGCCGTGGATTGCCGTGGATCCACGCGATGCGGTGGTGATGGTTTGGGAACGGGAGGACTTAACCGAACCTGTAGCCATCCTGACCGACCATGATGCGCATGTGGCGGCCGTGGATATTACGGCCGATAGCCAATGGCTGGTGACAGCCAGTTGGGACCACACGGCGCGGCTCTATGATTTGCTGAACTTAGAAGATGAAGGCGTATGTGTTGCGCGGCCACGAAGACCATGTGGTGGATGTGGCCTTTGCCGATGGCGGGCAACGCATTGTGACAGGAAGCACCGACCAAACTGTGCGTATTTGGGATTTGGAGAGTACCGAACAGGGGCTGGTTGCTTCGCCCTTGTTGCTGGACAACCACAATAATCCCATCCAACAGATGGCCATCAACCCGACGAGCGATTGGTTGGCCACGGCCAGCGACGATGGGCAGGTGTGGTTGTGGCATTTGGCCACCAATAACCCTGCATGGGCGCAATATGAATTGGTGGAAGGGGGGAGCCGTGCTTTGGCGTTTAGCCCGAACGGCCGTTGGCTGGCCACGGCCGCTGGCGAAGGGGATTTGCGCTTGTGGGATATGAGCCGAGACGACCCATCAGCCCGCTTTGTGCGGCTGGGTGGCTCGCCGCCCGCTGTTTCGCACCTTGTGTTTAGCGCAGATGGGCGGTGGTTGGCCGCCGCCGGGGCGGGGGGGATTGTGTTGGTGTGGGATATGGAAGCGTTGGACGCGCCGCCGCAAGTGGTGCGCGGCGTGGGCTTGGGGATGGTGCAACAACTTCTCTTTAGCACGGGCACAGATGAAACGCGGCAAGAGGTGGTGGATTGGCTGATTGTGGCGGTGCGGCAAGAGGGGCGGTCGTTTAACGCGGAGATTCAGTTGTGGCCAATGGGGGAGTGGACGGGCGAAGCATCGGTGCGCTGGACAGGACATACAGACACGATTAACAGCATGGCGGTTAGCCCCGACGGCCGTTGGCTTGTCTCGGGCAGTGGTGACCGCACGGTGCGCCGCTGGGATTTGTTTAACCCTTCGGCCGAGCCGACGGTGTTGCGCGATTACCCCGATGGGGTGCGGAAGGTGGCGATTAGTCCCGACGGCCGTTGGCTGGCCGTGGGGGGGTGGTCGCCTGATTTGTATTTGTGGGATTTGGGGGATTTAACGGCCGTGCCGCTTGTGTTCCGCGACCATGATGCGTGGATAGATGATTTGGCGTTTAGCCGCAATGGGGAGTGGCTTGTTTCGGGCAGTTATGATGACACGGCGCGGTTGTGGTATTTGGAAAGTGCGCCGAACATTGCTTCGGTGGCGTTGCGGGCGCATGAGGATACGGTGGGGGTGGTGGCCATTAGCGCGGATGACCATTGGCTGGTGACAGGGGGGGATGATGGGGCGGTGATGGTGTGGAGTTTGGAGTTGGGGGAGCTTGTGGAGTTGGCGTGCCGCACGGCGGGGCGGAATTTGAGCAATTCGCGGGAGGAGTGGCAACGTTATTTTGCGGGGGAGGTTTATCGGCCGACTTGTGCGATGTGGGAGTAGGGGGAGGATGAAGGAGTGTTGTTTGCGGTGGGGGAGTAATATCGGTGGAATAATGTAGGAGTAGATGTAAACGATGGCGAATAAAGATATTTACCACGATACGGTAAAACGTGTCCTCATCAAAGATGGATGGCAGATTACCCATGACCCTCTCACGGTGGCTATCGGCCGCCGTGATGGCTACATTGATTTAGGAGCGGAGAAGATATGTGCCGCTGAACACAACGGCCGCAAATTGCAGTCGAGGAAAAGTTTCACTTACATCCCTCTTGCAAGATTTGTACCTCGCCTTAGGCAATATCTACTTTACCGAGAAGCCTTGCAAATTGTTGAGCCAGAGCGTATCTTGTATTTGGCGGTGCGCCACGCGATTTACGAACAGTTGGAGCGAGAACAGTTGCGGGATTTATTAGACCGTCAACAGATAAAGTTTGTGGTCTTTGATGCAGAAAAAGAGAGGATTGTAGAATGGACAACTTAAAAGCAAATTATCCCAATATTATCAAAGGTGTTTTAGAAACTTATTCTACTCTGCCGATTGTGTACCAAGAAGCAGAAAATGAGTTGGTTTTTGATGATACTCACGGCCGTTACCTTCTCCTGCGTGTAGGCTGGCAAGACGGCCGTCGTATTTATGGTGTGATAATTCAACTCGACCTCATCAACGACAAGATTTGGATACAGCAGGATTACACAGAGACGGGGGTTGCTTATGATTTGGAGGCGGCAGGTGTGCCGAAACAAGATATTGTGTTGGCATTTCATGAGCCAGCAGTACGGCCGCATACGGGGTATGCGGTGGCTTAAAGATACTGGAGCCTTTACCCCGTCAGGTGCAAACCACGGCCGAGAGGCGGAACGCATGATTTTGTTCGACACAGATGTCTTGATAGACATACAATGGAGCTATCGATTCTAGTCATCTACATTGGCGAGGCGAACCGTATGAACAACCCACTTTCCCCCGATCATTGGGGCAAAAATACCCGCGATTACCTCCTTCCCTATCTGGCTCAAACTACGGAGCTTATCCAAATTTCGTCAGGCTATTTTTCTATTGAGGGATATAACATAGTGCGCCACTTGCTTTGGGGCAAACGTGTGCAATTAATGGTGGGTTATGATGATGCATCACGGATTCGTTTACGCAAAAAGCTCATTGAAGACATTATGCGTCATTTGCGACAATGGGAAGCTCATAACCGTCGTGAAGCTGTGTTGGCATTGGTAAAGCAGTTACAGGCAGGACAATTTTTGCTTTCCACCTTACACGACCCCGAAGACGAGAAAGAAGAAACGCTAGAACCAAGGGAAAGGCGAGGCGATCATGGCAAAATTTATATTTTAGATCAACAAAAGGCTTTGGTAGGATCTGGTAATTTCACACACAATGGTTTACTCAACAATGTAGAAGGAATGGCCGTCGTAGAAGACCCTGAACGAGTAGCGTATTGGGTAACTCAATTTAATTTGTATTGGAACGCTGAAAAAACTGTTGATTTAACGAAACTATTTTTGGAAGTTTTGTTGCGCTGGCTTTCTTTATGTAACCCATTTGAGGTTTATCTAAAAACCTTACTAGCATTGGCTCCTAGTGAAGAAGTGGCCGAACTGCGGCCAAGTTACAAAATGCCTGTGGATTACCAATTAATGGTAGTAGAGCATCTTCTGCGTCGTTTGCGCCAATGGGGTGGGGCAATGTTGGTTGCTTCGACAGGATTGGGTAAAACCATTATGGCAACACATACGGCTGTGCGCTTGCGCAATGAAAACCTGATTCGCAATGTTTTTTTGTGTTTTGCCCCAAAGCAGTTAAAACCGATTGGGAAATCGCTTTGGATAGTGCGGGTGGCCTTGGTTACAAAATCCTCACGCGTAACTTGCTGGATACTAGTACTTCGGGTTATGAAGCAACTAAAATGAAACGTGCCCTACAAATGGTAGATAAAGAATGCTTAATTATTATTGATGAAAGTCAACATTTTAAGAACAGATTACGTGCAAAAGATGGCAATTTGCGCAAATCTTTTGAGCGATTAGTAGAGGCAGTAAATAAGCAGGGGGCATATATGCTGTTACTTACCGCTACACCATATACTAAAAGTCCAGAAGATATTAATAATCAACTTTACCTCTTGCCACATCATGCCGAGCGTGAGTATGTAACTACAACAGGGCAACAAGTATTCCCAACTGCAGAATTTAACCATTTGGCAGACGTAGGGGCATGGAAAATTAACCTAGCAAACGAAGGATATTTTGCAAAATTCCAACAGCTACCTGTGACGACCATTATCAGCACAGCACAAGTAGCGAAATACTTTGCTACATCCACAGAGGAAGGTGATTATGTAGATTTTCATGGTAACAAGCGATGGATTCCCCGCATTACTATTGCAAAAATCCCCGTGCCTGTAGTTCAAGAAGAAAGTATGTTAAAGGCGCTAAAGCGTAATTATTTTAAGCACAGAGTTATGCGCTTTAAAAATCGCAACGAGTGGCAATACTCGGTATCTACTATTACTAAGGAAGCAAGAGTGTCATGACTTAGCTCTCCACCTGCCTTAGCTGAAGTATTGCAAAAATGTATCGAAGATACATATAAAGTTGATTTTATACGCTCAATCAAGGATAGAGAAAAAGTTTTGCGTCCGATTTTAGATGCTATAAATCAAATGAATTACAACGATGATCAAAAATTTCAACAGTTGCTATGGCTAATACAAATGCAACACCCACAGGAAAAAATAATCGTATTTACTGAACGGCGGGCAACAGCCGTTTATTTGGAGCAGGGTTTGCTAGTATGTTTACCTGATGTGCCTATAGCATGTGTCGCTCGGAAAACAGTTGAGGGAGAGTATGAACTGAAATCAGAAGATGAAGTAATGGACTTAATTCTTGATTTTGCACCTGAAGCTAATGCAGATAAATTGGACGGTCGTAAACAAAACTCCCCCTACCGTATTTTGTTAACCACTGATGCTTATGGAGCGGGAGTAAATTTGCAAGATGCCAGTGTGGTCATAAGCTATGATTTGGCGTGGACAGCCGATACCATTATTCAACGTGCAGGGCGCATTTTGCGTTTTTGGCACGAGCCTCGTCTTATCCATCTTTATGTTTTCACTGGCATTATGGAAACAGCTTATGGAAAGGTACACATGAATCAGGTAAACGAACGCCTAAAACGTTTAGTAGGACGATTAGCTAATGCAGAACAATTCAGTGAATTGCGCATGATTCCGAGCGGGGAACAGATAGAATATAAATCATTGCGTGGGTTGACAAGCCTTGATATTGCAATAGAAAAATTGGGAATTGTTGAAGCCACTGAGATAGAGGAATTTTCGGGGGTATCCCCATTCTTAACTCATATTAGTTTGCTTAAAAAATACCGTGAAATCGCTAAACAAATTCCAGATGATATTAGTAGCGCAAAGGTTTATCACGGTACAATTCCATACCTCTTTTTATTACTCAAGTACAAAGGGGTTTTCGAATGGGCACTATATGATATTAACCAACAAGCCTTGACTATAGTTATGGAAGATACCTTGTTAGAGTGGCTCCAATGCGATCCCGATACTGAGGTTGCCTCAGTCAATGCTGATTTTTTGGAAGAGCAAGCTCAAATTTGCCGTCATTTATGGATAGAAGAGCAAGGATTGGTAGCTAGTCAAGCAGATGAAGTTGAACGTATTGCCGCTCTTTACCTTGTTCCCGAAAACCAAGCTCGTACAATGTCTGAGATGTTGTCTTATGCAGTTGCTTTACCAAACAAAAAAAGTCCTCGCAAGAAAAATAGCAAACACCTTGCGAAGAATGACGGTTAGGGTATTTGCTACTTGGTCATAAATGATTTTCAGGGGTTTGTTCTAGGAATGATTATGGTGGCACAATTTCATCATTAGGGCAATTCATCAAGCGACTCTCCCACTTCTATTACGCATTCTCTCCCTTGTGGCGTTGGTCAGCATTACACAAAATTGCTCCCCTTCATAGCCTTTCCGCCCCGCCCCATCCCTGCCACGGCCGCCACATTCAGTCGATTAAAGCCAATCACCGCTACAAACAAGGCGACTTCACCAACAACCAAGCTGATGTTAGTTAAGTACAAGACGACCTCACTAACAAACAAGACGATGTTTGTTAAGTACAAGACGACTTCACTAACAAACAAGACGATGTTTGTTAAGTACAAGACGACCTCACTAACAAACAAGACGATGTTTGTTAAGTACAAGACGACCTCACTAACAAACAAGACGATGTTTGTTAGAAACAAGACGACTTCACTAACAAACAAGACGATGTTTGTTAAATACAAGACGACTTCACTAACAAACAAGACGATGTTTGTTAAGTACAAGACGACTTCACTAACAAACAAGACGATGTTTGCTAAGTACAAGACGACTTCACTAACAAACAAGACGATGTTTGTTAGAGATAAGACGACCTAAATGAGAGCCAAAACGGCATTTCCTTGGGGTGGCGCGGGGGATAGAAGGGGGCAGACGGGGCATCGCCCAGCCAACGGGATAACCCAGCCAAAAGTCCTGTAAAAACTGTAATTTAAGCGACAGAAACAGCTTTTATCTTCCTCTAAAATCTCAGCATAGAGATGGTGCCTTGGGCAGGGGCACAACGGTGAGGCAGTTAAGAGATGTTTGGTTTAGCCAACCACACCGAGCCATCCCCCCACAAGTCGCCACAATTGATTATCCATCTTAGTTAGAAAGGAGAAACAAACATGGCAAGGCATAAACGCACTTCCTCGATTGTTGAAAAGGCCTATGTACGGGCACTTTCGCTCAAGGCCATTGACTCAGATTTGGATTTGAGTAATGGCATGAGCCTGACCGCTTACGACGCTAAAATTAGCGCCGTGCAAGCGCTCTTGGATGCGTACAACTTGAAGCTGACCGAGTTAGACGGCATGTTGAATGTGTTGCAAGCGCAGGAGCAGGAGTTGAAGGATTTTTCGAGCCGTATGCTGGCGGCCGTGGCCGTGGCCTACGGCCGCGACAGTAGCGAGTACGAGCAAGCAGGTGGCACGCGCACGAGCGAACGGGCGCGGAACAAGACAACCACGGCCGCGCCTTAGCCCTGCTCGGCTGGGCGTGTGGGTTTGTGGAAAAAACAACGGCCGTTGCCCTGCGGGGAACGGCCGTTTTCTTCTCCGCCCTAGCCACCTACTCAACCCCTTAATTAGGAGTAAATTGTGCCAAAATCCCCTAAAGACTCAAAGTTCTATGCCCTCGTAACTGCAAGGGCTTTCGTTTTTTTCATTTTAGCCCTGCCTATTTTTCTTTCATTAGTTTGGCAAGTGATGCTTGAGGATTCTCAAGCAACTGCTATTGATATTTCAATACGCATTATTTTAGGGGGAATAGTGGCCATCATCGTTTTCCTTTTCTTCGACCACTTAAGTGCCAATTGGGTCGGCCGCTATGATTGGGTGGTCAAGGAATTTGTATTACTCCTTACTGGTTTATCTGGAGGCATAACAGGCTTAGGCATATTTCTGTTGGGGTACAGTTTGTTTCTTTAATGTGCTATGGTGTAGCCACCTCGAAGCGAAGAATCCCTAAAATCTATGCAAATCCAAGGCCAATGGGGCGTTTTAGGGATTCCTCCCTTTGGTCGGCATGACACGTAATTGTCAGCCACATGAGAAACAGAAGCGCCAAAAATAATTTCTCATCAATAAATTACAACCCTCGTGCAGTTTTGGATATGGGATAAGAGCAAGGGCAGGCAATGATGGAATACACCAACTTAGGCAGAACAGGCGTGAAAGTGAGCCGTTTGTGTTTGGGGTGCATGAACTTTGGGGGGCGGCAAACGGCCGAAGAATCCATCCGCATCATCCACCAAGCCCTCGATGCAGGTCTCAATTTTGTGGATACAGCCAACGTCTATGGGCACGAGCCGCTCCAGTTTGAAGAAGGGCGCGGCCGTAGCGAGCAAATCGTGGGGCAAGCCCTCCAAGGGGAAAAACGCGCCCAAACCATTCTGGCCACCAAAGTCCATTACCCCATGGGGAGCGACCCCAACGCCCAAGGCAACTCCCGCCGCCACATCATCGAACAATGCGAAGCCTCCCTTAAACGGCTCAACACCGATTACATAGACCTCTACCAACTGCATGGGAGCAACCCCGACATCCCCATTGACGAAAGTTTACGCGCCCTAGATGATTTGGTGCGCTCAGGCAAAGTGCGCTATGTGGGCACCAGCGGCTTTGCCGCATGGGAACTTGTCGAGGCGTTGTGGGTATCCAAAGAGCATCACCTCAACCGCTTCATCAGCGAACAACCCCCCTATAATTTGCTCGACAGGCGCATCGAGCAAGAACTACTGCCCATGGCTCAAACCTACGGCATGGCCATCTTGCCGTGGGCACCCAGCGCAGGCGGCTTCTTCGCCGAACAGTACAAACAACACGAACCACCCCCTGTTGGTTCGCGCTACGAGGCTTTCTGGCGCGGCTTCTACAAGGAAAGTTTTAACGAATCAAGGGTGTTTGAGGTGCAAAAGGCTGTTTTAGCCATTGCGCGGGCGAGAGAAGTGTCGGGCTATGCTGTCGCTTTGGCGTGGTGTCTCTCACGGCCGGGCATCACCAGCCCCATCATTGGCCCCCGCACCACCGCCCAACTGCACAATTCCCTTTCAGCGTTGTCCATTACCTTATCCGACGAAGAACTTGAGCAATTAAATCTGGTTGCCCCCGCAGGTTCAGTCACAGTTCCCTACATTGAGTACAAAGGGGCGCATCCATTGAGGTGGTAAACCAGATGGACTGACAGATCTTTGTTTTAGTTTTCTTTCTAAGGAATGAGGATTTTATAACCTACGAAATTGCTTGTCTTGTCATTCCGAACGAAGTGAGGAATCCCTAAAACGCCTCTGCCAAATCAAGCCAGATGAAGCTCTAGGGATTCTTCGCTTCGCTCAGAATGACACATGAGAAAATGTAAGTTAATAAATTCTCATTCCTAAGCACAGAGAGTGCAGAAGGCACAGAGTTCACTCTCGGAATTTCTCGGCATTCTCCGCGCCTTCGCGGTTCAATAAGTTTTATCCGTCAATCAAAGTAGTTAACGGTGGGCAACCACGGTGCAAAAAACAGGGCGTGTCAATGATTGACACGCCCTGTTGCGTTCATAGCCCTAGAAGGGGGTTACGGCCGCATAATTATCGGCAGGTAGATGTTGGTCATGGGTGGCTCAACTTCGGTCACTTGCGCGACAGTCGTCAAGGTCACAGCGGCCGTTTGCGTGTCATCCCCTTGCGAGGTCACAGTCACCACGACGCTATCCATCTCCCCATCGGTAGCCGTGACAGGCACAGTCACCACCACCTGCACCGTGGCACTTGCCCCAGCGGCCAGCGTCACGCTGGTTTCGCCGAGAACAGTCGCCCAAACGGCCGTGCCTGCGCTCACGTCAAACGTGTCGCTGACATTGCCATCGTTGGTAATGGTCATGGTGTGCGTCACTGTCGTGCCCACTTCGCCTGTGAGTGTACCCGTGCCCACCACCGAGAGGGCGTAAACAGTTCCTGCTTGGGTGGTCAGGGTCACATCGGCCGTTTGCGTGCCATCCCCTTGCGAGGTGGCCGTGGCCACAACATTGTCGCTGTCGCCATCGAGCGCGTCCACAGGCACATCCACCGCTACGGCGACTGTGCTACTCGCTCCAGCCGCCAGTGTGATGGTTGCTTGGCCGAGAACAGTGTTCCAACCACTCTTGCCAACTTCCACGTCAAACGTGTCACTGGCGTTGCCGTCGTTGGTAATCGTTACCGTGTGCGTCACCGTTGTACCCGGCAAGCCGATGAGTGTGCCCGTCCCTGAAACAGACAGGGCGTACACGGCACCCGCTTGGGTAATCAGGGTTGTAGCGGCCGTTTGCTTGCCATTCCCTTGTGAGGTGGCCGTCGCCACAACACTGTCGCTGTCACCTGAAACAGCATCCACAGGCACATCCACAGCCACGGCCACTGTCCCACTCGCCCCAGCGGCCAGCGTGATGGTTGCTTGCCCCAGAACGGTATTCCAACCGCTCTTGCCCAGTTCCACATCAAATGTGTCACTGATGTTACCCTCATTGGTAATCGTCACGGTGTGGGTCACAGTTGTGCCGGGCAAACCACCCAATGGGCCTGTCCCCGCCACTGAGACGGCGTAGAACACGCCCGCTTCTGTGGTAAGGGTTACGTCGGCCGTTTGCGTATCATCCCCTTGCGAGATGACCCCAATGACCACACTATCGTTATCGCCAAAGAGAGCATCGGCAGGAATATCTACAGTCACAACGACACTGCCCGTCGCCCCCGCCGCCAAGCCAATGGACGCTTGACCGAGTTGGGTATTCCAAACGGCCGTGCCCAGCTCCACGGCAAATTTGTCGAAGGTGTTGCCTTCGTTGGTAATCGTCACGGTGTGGGTTACAGTCGTGCCCGGCAAGCCTACCAACAAGCCCGTGCCCGAGGCGGACACGCCGTAGACAGCTTCGGCCGAACTTGTCAGCGTTATGGTGTCGAAGTTGTTGGGTTCGCCTTGGACGGTGGCGGTTAGAACGGCCGTGT
>JADJSZ010000056.1 GCA_016711405.1 Candidatus Hadersleviella danica
AATAGACAAATACACCACTACACCACTACACCACTCCCTCTACCGCTGATTGTTATCATACCAAGCCCGAATACGGCCGCCGACGGGATGCCCCACCAACTCCTCCACCAATGGGAGCAACCCCATCAGCGCGGGAAAATCCACCCCCGTGCCCAAACCGAGCTTATACGCCAAAAAGACAGCATCCTCCGTGGCCAAATTGCCGGCCGCACCCGGCGCAAACGGGCAACCACCTAACCCACCCAAACTCGCATCCACAATCCGCACCCCCGCCTGAATCGCGGCCATCACATTGGCCAGCCCCAGTGCTTGCGTGTCGTGCAGATGCACGGCCAGCCGCTCCATGCCCAGCCGCTTGCCCAAACGCTCCATCAAACGGCCGACCGCCACAGGGTCAGCGTAGCCAATCGTATCTGCCACCGAAAGCTCATCAATGCCCATCGCCCACACAGTTTCCGCCAGCGAAATGGTGCGGTCGGGCGGCGTTGGCCCCTCAAACGGGCAGACCCACGCTGTAGAAAGATAGACCCGCACCCACACCCCATCCCGGTGCGCCTGCTCAATGACGCTTTTGGCAATGGCCAGCGATTCGGGGATGCTCATGCGGTTGTTGGCGCGGCAAAACGATTCCGTCACCGTCAGGGCAAGGGCCACGGCGCGGCAACCCGATTCAAGAGCGCGGTCATACCCCTTTTGGTTGAAAATCAGCCCAGTTTGTAACAAATCGGGCCACTGCTCCCGCCCCCAACGCATCATTTCGTCCGAGTCGCCCATCTGGGGCACGGCCGACGGCCGTACATAGCTGGCACTCTCAATATAGCTCAAGCCAGCCTCCACCAACCCCGTCATCAGCCGCTTTTTGCCCTCGGTGGGCACAACCATCGGGTCGTTTTGCAAGCCATCGCGCAAACCAACTTCGCAAATCTGTAAGAAATCGTTCATGGGGGGAGTAGTGGTTAGTGGTTAGTGAGTAGTGGTTAGTGGCTGAAAACCTTTTACCTCTTGATTTGGCTGACAAACAAGCCATTTTCGGTGCGGATGAGGCCGCGTTCGGCAAACGTATCGAGGAGGGTGGTGAGGAGTTGTTCGGCCGTTCGCTCGGGCGCACAGAGCGGCGCATAATGGCGCAACCACGGCCCTGCAAGGGCTAGTTCGGTCAGTTCGGCACGGCCGATGGGCTGATAGCGCAACAAAATGTACATCAAAAAGCGGCGCACGACATGGTTGGCCAATTGGGCGGGCTGGGCGCGAAAGCGGGCGAGGCGTTCCAGCAACACGGCCGTTTCCCCCTGCCAATCCGTTATCACCCCCCCATGCCCCGGCAGAGCCACCGCCACCTCATAGCTCCGCAAGCGGCGCACGGCCGCTTCCGCCTCATCCAAAATGCCCCAGCCGTGGACGGCCGTGTTGAGCACCCCTACATCCCCACCCGCCCACACAGCATCCGCACAAATCATTGTTTGGGTGTCGGGCTGATAATAGGCCAGTGCGTCGGGGGCGTGACCGGGAATGGCAATCGTTTGGAAGGGGATGCCCACGAGGTCAAGGCGTTGCTCGGGCTGGTAGACCACATCGGCGGGCACAATGTCCATCTCCTGCCCCAAATGGTCGGCCCAGAGCAAGCCATGCTCGGGGCGGGCAAACCAAGCGGCCGTGGTCGCGCCCATGCCAATCGTCGCCCCGCTCAACTGTTTCAGCAGGCGGTTGCCGCCGTGGTGGTCGCTGTGGCCGTGGGTAATGGCAATGTGGCGAATGGTTTCTGGCTCCACTCCCTGCTGGCGAATCAGGTCAACCGTTTGGTTTTGGTCAAGCAGGTGGCCTGTGTCAATCACGGCCGTGCCCCGTGGCCCCCTCAGCAAAACCATGTTGCTGTTAAACCAGCCCCGCTGGATGAAGGTAATTTCGGGGGGAAGCATAAGTAGTGGTTAGTGGTTAGTGGTTAGTGGTTAGTGATTAGTGGCTAGTGGTGGTTTGTCACTCACTAACCACTAGCCACTCACCGCTAGCCACTTCCCCCTCACTCCCACTGTCGCTCATCGCGGATGGGGGAGCCGGGGGGCAGGCTGGCCACCAGCCGTGCCTCGAGGCGGAATTTGATGGCTTGCCGCGCGGCCGATTCCAGACGCTCCACCAGCCCATCGGCCGTGTGCCCCTCGGCCACCACCACCTCCAAAGCCAACTCATCCTTGTGGTCGGTGCGGGTAATCACCGCCTGATAACTGGCCACCTCAGGGAACCGCGCCATCAGCCCCGCCAATTGGCTGGGGTGCAGGAACATGCCCCGCACTTTGGTGGCCGCCCCGACGCGCCCTTGCCAACCCGCCAAGCGGGGGCCAGAACGGCCGCACCCACACGGCTCGTCAATCAGGGTAGACAAATCGCCCACCCCAAAGCGAACCGTGGCGGCATAGGCATGGTTGAGCAATGTCGCCACCACCTCGCCCATCTCACCTGCAGGCAATGGCTCGCCTGTGTTGATGTCGCACACTTGCACGATGCGGCCGTCGGGAATGTGCCACCCCTGCAAGGTCTCGCACTCATAGCCAAGATTGCCACATTCGGCCGTGCCATACGCCTGAAAAACGCGCACGCCGCGCTCGTGCAACTCGTGCCGCAATGAGGGGGGCAAGGGTTCGGCCAACACCAGTGCCTTGTCGAGTTGAAGCGGTTGCCCCATTTCGGCCGCCTTATCCAACAACGCCTTGAGATAGCTGGGCAAGCCCACAAAGCCTGTCGCCCCAAACATGGCCATCGCCCCAATTTGTTGCTCAAACTGGCCAATGCCGCCGGGGATGACCACACAGCCAATGTGGGTCAGGCTGTCTTCCAGCGATGCGCCCGCAGGGGTCATGTGGTAGCCCAAGGCGTTCAGCACGACTTCGCCGGCCGCAAAGCCCGCCGCTTGCAAGGCCACCGCCCACCCCCCTGCATCCGGCCGTTTGGGGCTGGGTTCGTTGATGGGGCCGGGGGATTGGTAGACAGCGCGGAGTTCGCTGAGGGGCACGGCCAGCAAGCCGCCAAAGGGGGGATTTTGCCGCTGTAACTCGATTAAATCGTCTTTGCGAAGGATGGGGAGCGAGGCCAAATCATCCTCGGTTTGCAAATCAGCGGGGGTTAAATCGGCCGCCCCCAACCGCGCCCGAAAAGCAGGCGAGTTGTCGTACAAGTGGGAGATAACTTCAGAAAGTAACATGGGAAAGGGGGAATTGTGAATGGTGAATGTTTAATTGTGAATTGTGAATGTGAACGACCAGCACCTCATTAACCATTAAAAATTAACCGTTCACCATTCACAATTACTCCGTGCCAGCCATGATGTGACGGCCGATGACCATGCGCAAAATTTCGCTCGTGCCTTCGCCAATGGACATGAGGCGGGTGTCGCGGTACATGCGCTCCACCTCAAACTCACTGCTGTAACCAAAGCCGCCGTGGATTTGGATGGCGTTGCGGCAAGCGCGTTCGCTCATGTCGGTGGCGTAGAGTTTGGCCATGCCCGCCGCTTTGGCATACGGCCGTCCTTGGTCTTTCAGCCACGCCGCCCAATAAAGCATGTGGCGCGAGGCGGTAATTTCCGTCTCCATATCGGCCAGCATAAAGGCCACAGCTTGGTGGTTGCCGATGGGCGTGCCGAACGTCTCCCGTTCGTGGGCATATTTCAGCGCCGCATCATAGGCCGCTTGCGCCAACCCCAAGGCCAGCGAACCAATGCTGATACGCCCTTTGGTGAGGGTGGTCAGCGTTTGCGCCAGCCCTTTGCCCCGTTCGCCCAGCAAGTTTTCGGCGGGCACGCGGGCATTGTCGAAGGTGACAGCGTGGGTGGGGGAGCCGTTTAGCCCCATTTTGCGCTCGGGCGCACCGATAATCACGCCGGGGGTGTCAGTCGGAACGATGATGTGGCTGAGGGCGCGGGTTCCTTCCTCTTTTTCGGTGCGGCATAGCACGATAATGGTATCGGCGATGGAGGCGTTGGTGGCCCACATTTTGTTGCCGTTGATGACCCATTCGTCGCCGTCGAGAACGGCCGTGGTCTTCACATTCCGCAAGTCCGACCCCGCCCCCGGCTCGGTCAGCGAGAGGCAACCGAGCCGCCCTTTGCCCGTGGCCAAGTGGGGAAGCCAGCGTTGTTTTTGCGCCTCTGTGCCAAAATCCAAAATCGGCCCCATCCCCAAACAGTTGTGGGCGGAGATGGCCAGCGAGGTAGAACCACACGCCCACGCCAATTCTTCCGTGGCAATGGTCGTGCTGATGCTGTCGAGTTCGGCCCCGCCGTATTGTTCGGGGATTTGCAGGCCGAGCAGGCCGAGGGGGCCCATTTTGCGCACGGCCGTCCAGTTAAATTCATGGCTCTCATCGGTGTGCCGCGCCAATGGTTTGACCTCTTTTTCCATAAAGGTGTGGACCACATGGCGAAATTCTCGTTGTTCGTCGGTTAAATCGAAGTTCATACCATCTCCTTTCGTCTCATTCGCAAAATTGGTGTCTATACTGCCAGCGGCTCTAAACTGAGGTTTTATTTTTAACGCAAAGCCGCAAAGGAGCAAAGACGCAAAGGGGGTTTTAGCCCATGTGAGGTTCTAAACTATACCATTACACCAATATACCCGTACACCACCCCTCACTCCCCCTGCCAGCGATAAATGGTGACCCCGCTGTTTTGGAAGGCCACTTCCAAGTTGTTGGCAAACTTGGCCAGCCCCTGCGCGTTGTGGTCGGCCGTTTCCAATGACCCCACAAAAATGTAATCCACCCCATATTGGTTGAGCAGTTGCGCCGCTCGCGCCCAATCCTGCGTGTCGTAGATTTCCTTCACCAGCGGCACGCGCAAGCCCGGCTCGGCCGTGCTATCGCCCCGCCACTGGAACTCATGGTTGGCCCAGCCCAGCACCGTGGGCAAGCCCGTGTTGGCCGAGACACGGCCGTAATACGAATACGCCCCCCCCGTCGCCTCCAGCACGACACTCCCTGCTGGAGCATTGCCCCGCAACCAGCCAATGGCCTCATACTCGGCTTGGTTAAACTGCTCGATAAAAGCGAGGCCGTTCAGGGTCAACGGCCGTCGTTCCGCCAGCGCAACAGAGCCGCGATATTCAGCCGCACGGGATTGCACGCCATAGTAGGGAAAGAGCAAGCCCACGCCGAGGAGGAGCAAATAGCCGCCGCCGACGGCCGCGCCCAACGGCCGTACCCGCGCCCACAACCAATCCACCGCCACCAACCCCGCCACCCCCCACAACACCCACGCCTGATAGTAGAACTTGAAAATGGTATTCAGCCGTTGCCCAAAGTTGTCCTTCAGGTAGACATATTCGGGGCCGAGGGTGAGGAGGGAGCCGGTGAGGATGAGGAGGAGAAGGAAGGGAGCAGGGGGGAGCGGGGGAGCAGGGGAGCAGAGGAGCCTGCGTTCGTCCCTTGTCCCTTGTCCCCCGTCCCCAGTTCGCCTTGCCAGAGCCAAACGGCCGTGGCCACCAGTGCCGAGAGGAAAATGGTTAGGGCAATGTAGGTGAGGCGGGCGGAGAGAACGGCCGGCAAGAGTGCCGCCACCGCTTGGGCGCCCCAGCCCCAACCGCCGCCCGTCGTGGGCAAAGGGGGCAATATCGCCCCTACCTCATTGGCCAAATTGGTGACGGTTCCGTAGCCCGCAGGGTTGCTGGCAATCAGCCAACTCCACAGCAGTTTGATGGCCAGCAGGGCAAGCGGCAAGCCAATGAACCAACTGAGCCATGTTTGCCAACGGCCGCGCTTACCGCCCACCGCATTGGCCACCACAAACGGCACAATGGCCAGCAGAGGCATCCCAAAAATGATGAGAAAATGCACCAGCCGCGTCGGCCGCATGAGCATGGGCAAAATAAACGGCGCACCCGCTTGCGAGCGAAAGCCGAGGTAGAAGGGCAGATAAAGCAGGTAGGCGGAGAGGACAAAGCCCACCCCCAACACGGCCGCTTCCCCCCAAATCTGCTCCGTCAGCCGCCCCTCCGCCCGCCAACGGCCGAGCGCATACGCCGCCACCCAACACGAAGGGTGGATCAACACATCCCATGTGTTCAGGAACGACAATCCCCCAATGATAATCGCCGTGAGGGCGAGGAATGCGAAATGCGGAACGCGGATTGCGGATTGGAAGACGCTCCTCCGCTCCTCCGCTCCTCCGCCCCTCTGCCCCTCTGCCCCCCCACTTGCCCACAAAAACCACTGCAACGCCAACGCCAAACTCAAAAACGCAAACGGCAAGGCCAACACATGCGGGTGCATATCGCCGAGGACAAAGCTGAAGCCGGGGAACTCGGCGATGGGGGTCAGGCCGTCTTCGACACGGCCGCCCAAGTGATATTCCCGAATGACCCGCGAAGCGCGCCACCACCACCAACTGCTCGATGGGTTGCCCTCGCTATCCAAAAAGCGCGGCCGTCCCACCCCCTCGGGGCGCAAATCTTGCATGTCCAGCCATGCCCACGTCGCCTCGCTCCCCCAGCCACGGCCGTAGGCCACCTCCAGCGCCATCTCCCCATTGCCCGCCAGCGGCAAGGCCACAAACGCCAACAAGGCCAACGTCCAGCCCACCGCCCCGATTTTTTCCCGCTGGCTGGCAATTAGGTTGTAGACGAGGCCAAATGCGCCCAGCCCACTGCCCGCCACCAGCCACGCGATGGCCAAATTAAAGCCAATGGCCTCGGGCACGGCCGCCAATCGCCCCACCACCGAAACCATCACATAGCCAAAATAGTAATAGCTAATGGAAAAGCCCGACAGCCACGGGTCGAGTGGCGGGTAGACGGGGCTGGTGCTGGCCGAGTTGAAGAAGGCGAACTCCATCGGCTTTTCGGTGGCGGTGATGGACGGGTTGTTGGCGCGTACCCACACCCACAGCAGAAACAGCAGGGCGAAGGCGAGTTCGGCCGTCAGCACATACCGCCCATTGGCTTTCAGCCAGCCCCACACCGCGCCGCCATCTTGCCGCCACGCCCACGCCGAAAGGGCGACCACGGCCGCCACCCCCAGCAGTGCCCCGCCCGTGTTGTTAGCCACAAAGCCCAAACTAGCGGCCAGCCAAAAAGACGTAACTGGCCAGCAACAAGCCCAGCATCTTGCTAAAGGCATACCCCTTATCGGGCAAACGGCCGAACAGCCAATGAGCAAGGGGAACAGCGGCCGTGCCAATGGCCACAAGGACAAGCCACCAACGAAAAGCGGCGAAGAGGTCGGAGGAGGTCATAGGGAGAGAGGAAGGGAGGAAGAGAGGGGGGCAGAGGAGCGGAGGAGCAGAGGGAAAATACTCCCTAAGCACGAATGACATAGGTTCCCGCCACCAAATCATAGGGGGTTTGATGGGCTTTGTGGATGGCCAAAAACAACAGATAAATGATAACCAAACCTTGGGACATGACCATGCAAATGACAACCCAAGTGGCAGGTGTTTGAGGAGCCATTGGCCAGCCGGGGATGTTAAAAAGTGCCGTGTGAGCCAATTGCCAAGGGAAAAATTTGAGCAAACTACGCCCTAATGCCCGCAGTTTGCTCAGCCTTTCCCCTTGCTTATCCACCACTTTAAGGCCAATTTTGCGTTTGCCCCATGTGGCTTGGGCGGCCGAGCTTTCTTGGAAAGTGAAGTACAAGATAACAGGCAATATACCCGTAAAAAAAGCGACAAGGTCGCGAATAATAGGCGACTCAAAAGTGGATGACCAAATCTCAAAGGAGCCAAACAAGAGATTAGTCCCCAGAATGACACCCGTCAAGAGTAGAAGATAGCCTGCAATAACAAGATAATCTAGTGCAAAGGCATAGATTCGTTTGAAAAAACCAGCGTAATGGAACATAAGTTTAAGAGCCTATATCAACAACTTTCTCAATAAGTTATACACCAGCACGGCCGCGCCCAGCAGAATGAGCGTGGGGCGATTTTGTTGCCACACATACCACCACGCGGGGCGGATTTGCCGCTCGGGGTCGGCCGTGGCGTATTCTTGGATGGCCGCATAAGCGGGCAGAGGGGTGAAATCGGGTTCCATCAGCCGAAAATAGTAGAAGGGCTGGTCTGTTTCCCAATCGGTCGCCCGCTTGAAGAACCAGTAGTTGCCCACCCCCACCCACGGCCAATCGGCCAAAATGCGTTGGTACGCCTCGACGGCGTATTGCCCCTGTTGCGCCTCGCTGACGCGGCCGAAATTGGCGGGCAACGTCTCGGGCACGCTGTTCCAGCCCATCTCGCTAATCCACAGCTCTTTGTGCCCATCCCCATTTTGCACCATCACATCCCGCAACAGCAGGTGGTGGGGGTAATTGATGACCGTCGGCCGCAAGCGATGGTCTGTTGCGCCCGACCACAGCCCGTACCCTTGGGCGGAAAGAATGTCGAAGCAATCCCCTGCCCCCGCCAAGTACATCCGTTGCAGGTAAATGATGTCGTTCAGATTGCGGCCGTCCACCGCCACCGTGGGGGTCAGCGCCCCCATCAACACCACCGCCTCGGGGTCTATCGCTTTGATGCGCTCATACGTCAGGCACAACAACTCGGTGTATTCCTCGGGGTTCACGGGCTGATGTTTGCCCCATTCCTCGTTGCCGTTCGGCTCGTTCCAAATTTGGTAATAGCGGATGCGCCCCTTATAACGTTCGGCCACGGCCGCCGCAAAATCCACAAAATCAGCGTAATCATCGGGCGGGGCAAAATCGCCTGTCACATCAGGCGGCTCCGCCCGGCTCCACGCAGGCGGCTTGTCCAGCCGCGCCGTTATTTCGATGCCGTTCTTCTCCGCCAACTCCACGATGTTGTCGTATTTCAGCCACGCATCCACCCCCGCTGGGTCATTGCGCCTATCCACAAAATCCCCCTTGCCGTGGATTTCAATATCGGCCCACACAAACGGCTGGCGAATCATCGCAAAGCCTGCTTCTTTGATGAGGCGCAAGCTCTCGTCGCGCACTTCGGGCAATGCTTCTTGCTCCAAAAAGGTGTTGATGCCAAAGGGAGGCAACGCACTGGGGGCGAGGGCATGGGGGGCAAGGGCGGGTTGCGGCCGAATACTCCCATACACCCACTGCGGAACCCCGCGCAGTTGGGCGAGCAACTCCTCCTCCCCCGTTAACCCGCGCAAGAGAAGGTGGGTGGCCAAAGACCAGCGAGAAGAAGCAGGAGAGCGGCCGTGGTGAACCAACGTGAAGAGGACATAAGCGGCTATTTTAACCCTGAAGGCAAAAAATAGGCGATTGGTTATAATTCCGCTAAAGAAATGCGGAATGGGGAACGTGGATTGCGGAATAAAAGAGCGAGCCACTGACCAACCAACTAGCTGAAATGCTGACTAGCTGACCCGCTGAAATGCTTATGAGAACTGTATTTTGGGACACCGAGCGCAACACGCTCAAAATGATTGACCAACGCCACATCCCGTGGGAATTGGTGGTGGCCGAATATGGCGATTACCGCGCCGTCGCGCAAGCCATCACCGACATGGTGGTGCGGGGTGCGCCCGCCATTGGCGCGGCCGGGGCATTTGGGATGGCTTTGGCCGCCCAACAAAACGCAACGGCCGACCCCACCCTCTTTGCCCACGCCATGCAGGAAGCGGCCGACCACCTCAACGCGGCACGGCCGACGGCCGTCAACTTGGCGTGGGCCATCCAACAGCAGATGGCTGTCGTGGCAGGTGGGGGCGAGGACACGGCCGAAACCCGTTCAGCCATGCTCCGCCTCGCCCAAAAAATCGCCGACGACGACGTAGAAATCAACCGCACCATGGCCTATCACGGCGCGGAATTGATTAGCGACGGCGACACGATTTTGCACCATTGCAACACGGGCGCACTGGCTACCGTGGATTGGGGCACCGCCTTGGGCGTGATTTTTGCGGCGCATGAACAGGGCAAAAAGATCCATGTGTTGGTGGATGAGACACGGCCGCGCCTGCAAGGGGCACTGCTCACCTGCTGGGAATTGCGCCAACGGGGCATCTCCCACGATTTAATTGCCGACAATGCCGCTGGCCATTTCATGCGCACGGGGCAGGTCAACATCGTGTTGGTGGGGTCGGATAGAACGGCCGCCAATGGGGATGTGGCCAACAAAATCGGCACGTATAAGCTGGCCGTGGTGGCCAAAGAAAACGGCGTGCCCTTCTACCCCGTCGTGCCCACCAGCACCATCGACCTGAACTTGGCGCACGGGGATTTAATCCCCATCGAGGAGCGGCCGATGGAAGAAGTAACCGTCATTCGCGGCCAGCCCATCGCCCCGCTGGAAACCACCGCCCGCAACCCCGCCTTCGATGTGACCCCCCACCGCTACGTGACGGGCATCGTCACCGAAGCGGGCATTGTCTACCCCCGTTTGTGAAAAATTTGCGAGCGGCCGTAGAAGGACGTAAAAAGTAAAAAGTGAAAGGTGAAAAGTGGCCAGCGACTCCACTTTTTACTTCTCACTTTTTACTTCTCACCCATTATGACCACACCCGTTGTCATCCTCTGCGGTGGGCAGGGAACCCGTATGGGGGATATGCTCAACAAGAAGGAGCTGATTGATATTGGCGGCCGTCCTTTGCTGTGGCACGTTTTGCGTATCTTTTCGGCGCATGGGCACAACCGCTTTGTGCTGGCCCTTGGCCATCTGGGCGACCAAGTGCGCCGTTATTTTTTAGAGTACGAGGCGATGAGCCGCGACGTGACGCTTCAGCTCGGCCATCCCGAAAACAAAGACGGCCGTTCCCCCCTCACCTTTGGCGACCAACTCGACCATCCCGCATGGGAGGTGACGCTGGTGGACACGGGCTTGGCCACCGAGAAAGGGAGCAGAATCGGCCGACTGGCCCCCTATTTGGCCACGGCCGACCGCTTTTTTGTGGCCTATGGCGAGGCGGTGGCCAACATTGATTTGTCCGCCCTGCTCGCCTTTCACCTTGCCCACGGCAAGTTGGCCACGGTGACGGGCATCCAAGTGAATTTCCAATATGGGGTGATTGAAGCGGATGATGACAACGCCGTGACAGGCTTTGCCGAAAAACCCCTGTTGCCCTATTTGATTAACGGCGGCTTTATGATTTTCGAGCGGGCGGTGTTGGATTTGCTGACGGCCGACCTTGAAAATCTCGACCTTGAGCGGACGATTTTGCCGCAACTGGCCGCCCAAAATGAACTGCAACTGTACCGCCACACGGGCTACTGGCAATCCATGAAAACGCTCAATGATGCGCGTAAACTGCAAATGGATTGGCAGGAAAAACGGCCGTGGCTCATCTGGTGAGAAGATAGAGACGAGAGATAGAGATAGAGGAGATAGCGGTTAGCCGTTAGCCATTAGCTTTTAGCACCAATGGCTAAAGCTGATAATAGCTAAGCTAACAGCTAAAAGCTAATTATGAACTTCTGGCACGACAAAAACGTATTTATCACGGGCTGTACGGGCTTTTTGGGGTCGTGGCTCACGGCCGAACTCGTGCGCCAAGGGGCCAACGTCGTTGGTCTTATTCGCGACCGCATTCCCCAATCCATGTTGGTGCGCTCGGGGGTTATCACCCAAATCAACGTCGCTCACGGCGACATTTGCGACTACCACTTGGTCGAACGCATCATTGCCGAGTACGAGATTGACACGATTTTTCACTTGGCCGCCCAAACCCAAGTGATGATCGCCAACCGCTCCCCCATGTCCACCTTCGAGACCAACGTGCGCGGCACATGGCAACTGCTCGAGGCGGCGCGGCACAACCCGACGGTGGAACGCATCGTCGTGGCCAGCAGTGACAAGGCGTATGGCGTGCAAGACGAGTTGCCCTATCGGGAAGAGGCTCCTTTGCAGGGCAAATACCCGTATGATGTCTCCAAAAGCTGTGCCGACCTCATTTCGCTCTCCTACGCCCACAGTTACGGCCTACCCGTGGCCGTCACCCGCTTTGCCAACTTATACGGCGGCGGCGACTTAAATTGGAAGCGGATTGTGCCGGGAACCATCAAAAGTGTTCTGCGGGGGGAACGGCCGATTATTCGCTCCGATGGCACCTTCCAGCGGGATTACATGTACGTGGAAGATGCCGTGCGGGGCTACATGCTGGTTGGGGAGCAGGTGGCGCGGGAGGATGTGCGCGGCCAAGCGTTTAATTTTGGGCTGGATAAGCCCGCCAGTGCGTTGGAGGTGGTGGAAACCATCATTGCCATTTCGGATAAGCCCGAGTTGGAGCCGATTATCTTGAATGAAGCGAAGAATGAGATTCCGCACCAATATTTGGCTTCGGATAAGGCGCATCGGGTGTTGGGTTGGCGGGCGGAGTATGATTTGGCGGCGGGGTTGTCGGCCGCTACGGGGTGGTATCAGGCGTTTTTGGCGGGGGAGGCCACAGCCGAATAACTACCACCCATGCCTAAACCCCGCCCCACGGCCGACCCCAACCACACCGCCACATGGACCAAATACAAATCAGGCTTGTGCCGCACCTGTCATGCCACCTGTTGCACCATGCCCGTCGAAGTCGGCCTAGACGATTTGCGCCACATGGAACTCATCACCCCGTTTGAGGCGGAAACGGCCGCCCCCAAAGCCATCGCCCAACGGCTCAAACAAGCGGGTTTTATCGAGCATTTCAACCACTCCAGCGCCAAATTCACCCTCGCCCGACGGCCGAACAACGACTGCGTCTTCCTCCACCCCACCACCCGCCTCTGCACCATCTATGCCCAACGGCCGCACGTCTGCCGCGCCCACCCGCATGAGGGGCCACGGCCGGGCTATTGCGCTTATGTGGAAGTGAAAAGTGAAAAGTAAAAAGTGAGAGGTAAAACGTACCCACTTTCCACCTTTCACCTTTTACTTTTTACCTCTCTCTTCCCATGAACATCCTCCTCACAGGCGGCACAGGCTTTATTGGCCAGCACGTGGTGCAGGCGTTGTTGGCCGACGGCCGCTATGATGTTTGCCTGCTGGTGAACGAAAAATATGGTATGGGCACACCACTGCCCCCCGCGCTTGCCCCCTTGCGCCCCCACATTCACCTCGTCTACGCCGATTTGCGCAACGGGAGCCAAACCCGCCGCGCCGTGCGCGAGGCACGGCCGCACACCGTCCTCCACCTCGCCGCACGAGGAGCCACCACCCCCTTTTTGCCGCTTGAAACAGCCCTGCGCCACAATTTATACGGCTCGCTCAACCTGATGCAGGCCTGTTTGGATGGGGAGGGGGCGACGACCGAACGGCTCATTATGGCCCGCACGCCGGGGGAACTGGCGGCCATCAACCCGTATTCAGCGAGCAAAGCGGCCGTGTGGCCGCTGGCGCAATACTACGCCCAAGCCCTCGGCTGGCCCATTGTGGGCAGTATGATTTTTCAATGCTATGGGGAAGGGCAACCCGCCCAAACGCTCATCCCAGCGGCCGTTCGCTCCGCCTTGGCGGGGGAAAATTTCCCCATGACCAGCGGCCAGCAAACGCGCGATTTTATCTATGTGGGGGATGTGGTGGCGGGGTTGATGGCGGCCGTTTCCGCCCCGCATCTGCCCGCTGGGGCAACGCTCGAATTGGGCACAGGAGTGGCGACCTCCCTGTTATCGGTTGTAGAGCAGATTTATGCGTTGGTGGGGCGGGGGGGACGGCCGTTGCCCAACACCTTGCCCGAGCGGGCAGGGGAACGGCCGCAACCTATTGCCCATCTCGCCCACACCCAACAATGGCTAGACTGGCATCCCCACCACACCCTTGCCACAGCATTGCCCCACCTAATCAACAAAATGCTGACCGACTGAAAGACTGACAGACTACTGATGGCGAGCGTAAAGCCGTTTAGCCAAGATACTAAGTTGGTTAAAGCTGACGGGCTTCAGGAGGACGATATTGGCTTCTTGCTCGAGTTGGTTCGCGGTGAGACGGTCGGCCGTGGCCAAAATGACGGGCACACCAACCAAGCGGCTATCATTCCGAATTTGGTGTAATAGCTCATCGCCCGCAATATGGGGCAGGTGCAAATCGAGAATGATGAGTTGGGGCACGGCCGTTTGCAATGTTTGGCGTGCCTCCTGCCCATCGGCAATGGGCCAAACATCAAAACCAGCCGCTGTTAAAGCGGCCGCAAAAATCGTTCTGGTATCTTCGTCATCCTCAATGATGAGGGCGAGGGGATTGCTCATAATGGCTTGGGTTGGGGATACATGCTACAAGTTACAACATTTAGGCATGGTTGCAACCTGTTTGTGAATGAGGCCGTTTGAGACCCGCTGGATGAATGCGCCCGAGTATAACGCAAAAAGACGGCCGTTCCCAATCTCGTCCCTCGTCCCCTGTCCCTCATCCCTAAGATTCTCGCATAACCCTTTGACCCATCTCGGCGATACCGTTACAATGTCAAGCATCAACAAACCATTCCCCACTGCTTTGCAAGTGAAACTAAAATCACAAGGAGATTAAAAAATGGCTTTTACATTGCCCTCTTTGCCCTACGCAGAAGATGCGCTCGAACCACATATTGATGCCCGCACAATGGGTATTCACCACGGCAAACACCATGCCGCTTATACCACCAACCTGAACAATGCCCTTGCTGGAACCGAATGGGAAGGCAAGGACATTGAGACGATTTTGGGCAATTTAGATGCCCTGCCCGAAGGGATTCGCACGGCCGTGCGCAACAACGGCGGCGGCTTCGCCAACCACAACCTCTTCTGGGAAATTATGGCCCCCAACGCTGGCGGCGCCCCCAGTGGCGCACTGGGCGAGGCCATCGAGGCCACCTTTGGTAGTTTCGATGCCTTCAAGGAAGCGTTCGCCAAAGCGGGTGCAACCCGTTTTGGGTCGGGCTGGGCGTGGCTGGCTGTGGCCGATGGCAAGTTGGTTGTCACTTCGACCGCCAACCAAGACACCCCCCTCATGGAAGGCAACACCCCCATTTTGGGCTTGGATGTGTGGGAACACGCCTACTACCTGAACTACCAAAATCGCCGCCCCGATTACATCTCCGCCTTCTGGAGTGTGGTCAATTGGGATGCAGTGGCTGAAAAATACACGGCCGCTACCGCCTAATCTCGCCAGCCAAGGCCGAGAAGCCTCTTCTCAATAAGTAGTGGCGCAATCTATTGCGCCACTACACGACAAAAAAAGACCCGCCAATGGCGGGTCTTTTTTTGTCTCCAGAGCGATTTTTTCACGGCCGCTTCTGTTTCGCGGGCTGTCTTTCGTAATACAGCGCAATTCCCGTTGCCACCGCGCCCAGCAATTCCCACAAGGCCACGGTAAAAAAACGGCCGGGAGCATACCCCAGCAAAACCACCAAGGTAAAAATGGTAAAGGTCAGTGTGCGGAAGGGAACTGTCCAGAGATAGAACTGTTGCAAATTGTTCACGGCCGCCAGCACGTAATACACACCCATATTCAGCGAAGCCATCGAAGAAGCCATGATAAACACAGTCGTATAATCATGGCTGGCGCGTAACTCCCGCGCCACACTCTCAAACCCGAGTTGCCACAAAATAAAATTAGGGTTGAGCAAGCCGAGCAAGCCTAAAACGGCCGCCATTAGCCCAAAAACAAACATCGTCCAGCTTGAAGGATTGCGAAGGTATTTTGACATTCTGTTTTATCGGGGGAGGTATTTGAGGGAGGAATTTCATCCAAAATGGCCGACGCTTCCATGCGTGTTCCCACCCTGTTTAGGATTAGCACGTAAATAAGGTGAACCAATCTCTTTTTTTAACGCAAAGCCGCAAAGTCGCGAAATCGCAAAGGGTTCAGGAGCTTTTTCGCGTCTTTGCTCTTTGCGACTTGGCGTTGAAAGAAGACCTGCTCAATCCATTTGTTCAGGTTAAAAATTTGGCGTTATTTAGCGTAGTGGAGCAGATTGTAGAGCACACGGCTCCTTTTTTCCACCTCGCCACCTATTTTTTCAGTGCTTTCCACAAGTCAGGGTTGAGCTTGCCAAAAAGGGATGAACCGCAGAGAACGCGGAGGGCGTGGAGAGGGGCAAACCTCTGCGTTCTCCGTGCCCTCTGCGGTTAATTAAATCTGTTCGCCTCATTTTGCGGGCTTAAAAAAAATTATGCCTCTTGATTGCTATATCTCCCCGTTAACAGGGTGATATACTCGGCTGGCGCACAAGGTAAAACGTTATGGACAACCACTTTTTCGATTTCTTCTTGCTGGTATTTGTCGCCCTCTTCACCCTCATCAACCCGCTGGGAGTGGTTCCCGTGTATGCGGCCATGACCAACGATATTCCCCCCGCCCAAGCGCGGCGCATTGCCCGGACGGGCACACTGGTTGCGCTGGGGATTTTGCTGTTGTTTGCCCTCACCCAACGCTTTTTCTTCGATTTTTTCGGGGTTTCGGTGGAGAGTTTGCGGATGGTGGGGGGCTTTATTTTGCTCAATATCGGCTGGAGCATGTTGCAGGCACGGCCGTCGCCCACCAAGCATGATGAGGACGAGCAACAGCAGATTTTGGAGCGGGGACACGATATGGCCATCACCCCGTTGGGAATTCCCATTTTGGCAGGGCCGGGGGGCATTACCACCGTCATTTTGTATATGAATTCGGCCGTGGATGTGACCGAACAGGCGGCCGTTATCGCCGCCATCCTCGCCGTCTTATTCATCACCTTCCTCGCCTTGCTGGGAGCCAAGCAGATTATGCTCTGGCTGGGCGAGCAGGGGAGCAAAGTGGTGGTGCGGATGATGGGGCTAATTTTAATGGTGATTGGGGTGGAGTTCTTCTTTAGCGGCTTCGGCCCTGTGCTACAGGGCATTTTAGGGCTGTAAACTTCGGGTGTGTTTCATTTGGGTTGAAACATTGTAGGGGTAGGCCTTGCGCCTACCCCCAGTCTCGAAATTACCAGAAGCTAGGGCAACCACAAGGGTTGCCCCTACGATCTTCCTCAACTGAGATGAAACACACCCATAAACTTCAGGTGCGACGCACTTGGCAAGTGCGTCGCACCTTGGGCTTATTAGCGCATGACTAGCGGTAGGTAAACAGCCCGTGTGCCACCTAGCTCGAACGCGCCACTATCGCAGGCGGCCGTGCCCCGCCCCAACCCCCGCTGGTCTATGCCGTTGATGGGTTCGGCCGTGCATCCCCCCACCACGGCCGCATCAACCGCTGGGCTACCTTCCAACAAGGCATGGGTCAATGTGTCCCCCCCGTTATCCCCCAGCGGAGCCAACAACGGGTCAACTTCCACTTGGTCGCTGGGCGCAGACAGCCCCGTACAGGTCGCATCATCGGCCACATTGCCGCCCAGCGAGCTGATTGGGGTGGCAATGACCACACAACTGTTGACTTGGGGGGTGGCAATCACGCTGTTTTGCATCGTCAGGGAAGCATCCCCATTTTTATACACATCAAACAGGGAGTTGTTGGCCAAGGTGACATGGATAAGGGTGGCACTGCCCGTACCCGCGACCATCAGCCCGCCGCCCGCCACGGCCGTGTTGCCGCTGACAGTGCTGTTGTTGAGCGCTACGACATTGCCCGCCCACACCCCGCCCCCATGTTGGCTGGCGGTGTTGCTGTACACGGCCGTGCGGTTCAGCGTCACCGTGCCGCTATTGCTGTGGACATACACGGCTCCCCCATTTACCCCGCCATTCTCATAAAAATGGCTGGTGGTGATGTTGGCCTCACTGCCGTCGGCCGTGTAAAGTGCCCCGCCATCCCCAAAGGGAGCGGTGTTAGCGGCAAATTGCACATTTTCGGCCGTGATGAGGCCGTTATTCCCCTCGCTATAAATACCACCCCCCATGTCATTGCTGGTGTTATTGGTCACCGTGGCATCGTGGAGTGTTATCTGCCCCCCGCTGATGTTGTAAATTGCCCCACCCGCCAGTTGCGCCCCATTGCCCTGCAATTCGGAGCCATTTTGAATCACCACCAACCCGTTCTCGTTGGCAATGCCGCCGCCATTCATGGCCTGCGCCAAATTGCCGCGCACCATGCTGGCGTTGAGGGTGAGAGTCCCCCCTAAGCTGGCGATTCCACCACCTGTGCCCGCTTGGTTGTATTCCACCAGCGTATGGGTGAGGGTGATAACCCCCGCCGTATTGACCACGCCGCCCCCAAATGCATCGCTGAGGTTGTGGTGGATGGCGCTATGGGTCAGGCTGAGTTGGCCTGCGGTGTTGTAGATGCCCCCGCCGGGTTCGGTGGTGATGTTGCCTTGCACGGTCACGGCCGTGCCCACGACACTGCCCTCGCGATTGATGATGCCCCCACCCATCACGGCCGTATTGGTCAGCACATGGCTGTCGCTCACTGTCAGCTCCGATTTTTCGGCGAACAAACCACCGCCCGCATGGGCTTCATTGTGGGTGATGTGGCTATGGCTAATATCGGCCGTGACCCCCTCGAACAGCATCACCCCGCCCCCCCAACCTATGTTGGCCTTGGTTGCCTTATTGTCCGTTATGGTGCTATGGGTAATGGTCAGGACGCTACTTGCGCCTTCTACACCTTCCATGTAGATACCCCCACCGTGGTTTTCCTCAGCCGTGTTGCCCTGCACGGTGCTGTTTTGGATGGTTACATGGCCCCCATTACTGCTATGAATCCCACCCCCCGCGATAAAGGCGGTATTCAGGTTGATGGCGCTCTCTGCTTCCACCACCAACACCCCCTCGCCATTCAACACCCCACCCCCCGAGCCACCACTGCTTTCGTTCACGCGCACCGTCGTCCCTTGCAGGGTCAGGTGGGCAGTGGGGCCGCTGTTGGCCAAGCCACCGCCGCCCAACGCACCTTGGTTGATAATGACTTGGCTGTTGCTAATGGTGACGCTTCCGTTGGCGTTGTAAAGGCCGCCGCCTGCGTTGGCAAGGTTGTTTTGCAGGGTGACATTGGTCAGGGTGAGTGTGCCGCTGTTGTTGAGAAGGCCGCCGCCGTTATCGGCCGTGCTTCCCCCGCAATGTCACCTTGTTCAGTTGGACGTTCACGCCGTGGACTTCCATCACCCGTTACCAGCCACATTCATGCGAATGGTGGCGGGCAATTCCCCATCTACCGTGAAACGCACATAATCCAGCACATCCAAATCACCCTCGTCGTCGCCATTGCCGGGCAATACCAGCACATACTCTTCGCCGCTGGCCAAAAGAATAATATCGAGTTCGTTGGCCAAGCCAGCTAAACATTCGCCGGGGGCATTGACAAAGCGGGTGTTGTTGTTGGCGTTGTATAACGCCTCACGCAGGGAGCATCGGGCATCGCCCCCATCATGTCAATTGTGGTTGTCACCACAATCGGGTTTTCGGTGGGTGCGGCCGAGATGGGGGTTTGGAAACCCCACACGGCCGCCAAAGCGAGAACAGCAAAGGGTAAAATAAGCAAATGAGCAATGCGAGACATATGTACCTCTGGGGAGTAAGTAAACCTTGCAGGTCTTGAAGACCTGCAAGGTTTAGAAAATGATGGATTTGTTGGACGCAGAGGAGGATAGCAAGGCAACGTCACAAGCCCGTCATGGCAACGTCACAAAATGAGCGTTTTTTTTTGACGAGGCGCAACGAGGCAAGGGCGGGAAGGAAATAAGGCCGTTGCCGAAAAAATTAAAAGGTTTGACGCAGAGACACAAGGGCGCAGGGAGCGCAGAGAGCTTCTCTGGGAAATCTCCCCTGCGTCCTTTGCGTCTCAGCGCCTTTGCGTCAAAAAAAAAGATTCAATTACAAGTTGTTCGTACACTCTTTTTTGCATCTCTTGTCAGTTGGATAGTACGTCAGTATGATTACCGACTGTGGGCAGAGAAGCCTCCCCCGCCCACTCTTTTATTCGCAGTGCGGTTGGGAAAATTGGGAACTCGGCCGTGCCTCACCCCTATAGGAGTAGCTCCCATGAGTATTAAATACAATGTCGTTGCCCGCAAAAACCCCCGTGACCAAGAAGCCCCGCCCAAATATTACCCTTCTATCCAAAGTACAGGGCGAACCAGCGTGCGCCAACTGGCCGAGCGCATGGCCGAAATCTCTACCCTCAGCACCATAGACACAATGGCCGCCATCGAAGCCTTTTTACAGGTTGTGCCCCAAGAGTTAACCAAGGGGAATATCGTTGATTTGGGAGACTTTGGCTCATTCTGGCTCCGTACCAAGTCCGATGGCACGGAAGTCGAGTCTGAAGTCAAGAAAACCCAGATTGGGTTCATCAAGCCCCAATTTCGACCGGGCAAAGAATTCCAGAAAGTGTTGAATAACGCCGAATTCAAAAAAGGCTAGTCCAAGCGCTCAAGATATAGACAAGACTCCAAAGGTTTCCAAAGCCTTTGGGGTCTTTTTTGTTTGTAAGGAAGAGCGATTATTTAAGCTGAACGTTTTGCTGATTGGAAGAAAATTTTTAAAGCAAAAGGGCAAAAGAGCAATGGCGCAAAGAGGTTTTTGCGAATGAAATTTTCTCGAGTAACTTTGCTTTTTTGTTCTTTTGCCTTTTTGCAATAAAACTTGATTTTGGCTTAAAAGAAACTTCAACTCACTTGCAATTGTGCAAGTTATTAAATTATTTTTCCTAAGGACTTTTTTTAAAAACATCTATAAGTTTTTACCAAAACATTTAAATGTTTTGGCTAAAATGTCTAGAAGTTTTTGTTGAAACATCTAGAAGTTTTTGCCAATGACTGAGTTGTTTGGTCGGGCGGATTGTAGGGGCAATCCTTGTGGTTGCCCTCCACAAAGGGCGACCACAAGGGTGCGCCCCTACGAACCAAAAAGGCCACCCCCTGTGCAGGGGGTGGCCTTGGGTAGGTGGGGGCAAACGGCCGTTATTGCGTCTGCCAACACTCATCAAGAATCGTAAAATTCTCGGCCGCGACCGTGTAATCCCAAATCGTCTCTTGGTACAGCGTGTGCCAATTTTTAATCCCCGCCCCTCCACAAACAGGAGAGAGCCAAATCCAGCGCGGTCACATTCACGGGCACATTCAGGCACACCTTAAAGTTGTCTGTCGGATTGTAAACAGCGTCCAGTTCCCCCTTGGCCGTCACCCGGATAACATCCACATCCAAAGCCAACCCACCCCGCAAAATAAGCACTTGGGCATACCCGCGAGCCGTGGCATGGACATTGGCCGTGGCGGTTATATCCAAATCGCCCGACATATCCACCAAATTGCACACATTCCACGCATAGCTGTAATCAATGCTGTAATTCACCGAGGCGGCCACATCTACCCCCACCGACAAACCTGCCCAGATGGGATAGTTGAATTGGTAATCCAAAAGGTGTGGGTTCCTTTAGGGATATTGCTCCCCCGTTAGCCACCACAAGCCACATCGAACTCAAGGTCGCTCAACGTGTTGCCAAACAGAACCAAGTCATACTCAAATCGTTGAATGGCGGGGTTATCTTGTTTCGGAGCCAAGCGTGCCGTCACAAAGGCGACTGTGCCGCTTTTATAGATGTTCAGCTTAGGCACATTAAAGCGGTAATCCACATTCTGGCGGGCAAATACCTCGAGCCGTGTGGCATGGGGCGGGCTTTTCCACAGAAACTCGCCGGGCAAACTGCCGCCCACATTGGGGCCGCCCACATCCTTGTTCCAGTAGTAGATAAACACACCCCCCTTGGGTTTGGGTTGCAGGGACTCGTAGTCGGCCAAAGTTTGGTTGAGGTTGTCGGATGGCTTGCGGGCGGTTCTTGAGCGTGACGACGGCCATCGGAATGTCGTAGGGTCATCCAACCACGGTTCCGGGATCCACGCTAAACACAGGGTCAAGCATATCTATAAGTAGGTTTTCCGCTTCTTCGCTGGGGTCGTTGCGCAGACCCCAAATCGCGGCGGCGCGTACTTTGGTGTTGCTGTGCCCTAAATAGGGTTGCATGGTGGCCAGCAAATTGGGCATTTTGGTGTTGCCCAAGGCCAGCAACGCGACTTCGGTTTCAGCCTCGGTGGCGGCGGTACTTGGTTTAGCAAGGTGTTGGCCAAATTTTGGGCCACGGCCGGGTCGGATTCGCTCAGGGCGGCCGAGACCGCCCCCAGAGCTTTGGCGGCCGTGTCTTTCTGCGCCTGCGTGGCCGTGCCACTATTCATCACGTTGGTTAACGTGTTGTAGCTAATCGGCAGAGGGTTCTCCAGCAAAGCAAGGGTATGCAAGGCATGGTGGCTAATCTCGGCCGGGATAATTATTCCCACAGGGTCGGCCAAACCCGCCAAACTCATTTGTGCCGCTTCAGAACCATCAAACGTGAGCAGGTTCATGTAGGTTTGGGCAATGTCGGGGTTGTTCAGATTGCTGTTGAGCCGGCTGAGGAGCGTGCTTTGCACCAATCCCGTCTGGCTGTCGCGGTCGGCGTTGATAAGGAAGCGCATCCGCGTGAACAGGGCGGGGTTGTTGGGGTCGGCTTCCAGCGTGTCAAATTCCGCCTCAATATCAAGCTCGTCGGGATTCAGGCCGCCCGTCATGGGGGCCATTTCGTCGAAGACGATGCCGATGCGCCCTGTTTGGTAGACGATGTCTGGCCGTTTTTGGATTGGGGTCGGCACAACCTCGCTCAACTTGAGCGTGCCATCGAAATGGTATGTCCCCAGAAAGCGGTTCCCTCTAAATCATCTGGCGGCTCCTCCCCCATTTCTTGGTTATCGGGCAAAATGTCGGCCGTTTCGCTAAAGCGAATATAGCTATACACCCCATGTTCCCTATCGAGCAGGTAGTTCAGGTTGGTATCCATGAGCATGGCGGGGCATCCCCTTGGTAATAAAACTCTGTAAAGAGTCTTGGTTGAGCGATTTGGGTGAGGCGAGGCCATTGGGTTGCAAATGGGCGGTATAGGCCGCCTCGTACAAGCCCTGTATGCCACTTTCAGCGGCCGTGTACGCTTCGCCATTGTCCAAAACACCCTGCAACGAGTTCAACACTCCTTTGGCATAATTGGCCATCACGGGGTTGATATTCTCGGCAATTTGCACCTCCACAACCGTGCCACCCTTTGCCCAAAACAGGGTTTCGAACCGCACCAATCAGTGGAATAAATAAATTGGTCGGGGTCGTCCCCATTTCTTTGGCACAACACCACCTTGTCCAGCTCAAGTTCCCCCACAAAAGTATCGCCGTTCTCAAAACCCGTGATACTGACTTTGGCCAACCCTGTCAGGAGGGTGTAGCTGGGTGCGCCCTTCTTCCCACCCGAGGGGAAGGGGGGGGGAGAGGATGGGGGTGGTGGGTGGGGGGGGGGAGGGGGGGGTTGGTTTGGGGGGGGGGGGGTTGGTTGGGGGGGGGGGGGGGGGGGGGGGGGGGGGCGGGGAGCGGCGCAAATAGCCGGCCTTTGGGGGTCAACCGCCGGCCGTGAGGCCGCGCTCAAACAGCCACCCCATCGGCCGAGCTGTCGCAAAAAAGCGGTGCTGTTGTCTCAGCACCGCCTGTCATTCATTCAGGTTCAGTTGTGTTTAGCGCACGACCAAAGGCAGATAGATGAAGTTCCCAACCCCCCTGTTTGGAACGCCCCACTGTCACATGCACCGGCTGGGCGGAGAAAGCCGCGCTGATCCACACCATTAACGGGCGCGGCCGTGCAAGCCGCTTCATCGGCCGCGCCAATGGCCGGGCTACCTTCCAACAGGGCATGTGTCCATGTGTTGCCTCCGTTATCCGCCAACGGCCCCAGCAGAACAGGGACATTGGTCACGTCGCTGGTCTGCGGTTCCAACAAGCAGGAATTATCATCCACCACGTTGTTGCCCAAAGAGATCAGCACGGGTTTGTCCAAGCCCAAGGTGCAATTGTCAAAATCGGGGGTGCTGATAATGCTGTTTTGCAGAATCATATCCCCATATTTGTGCAAATCTTGCCCCAACAAATTATGCGCCAAGGTGATGTTGGTGGCCGTGACCACGCCCGCCATATCAATGTAAAAGCCACCGCCACCCCCTGTCGCGCCATTACTGCTAATGGTGCTGTTGCTAATCGTTAGCGGATTCTCAACCCAAATGCCTCCTCCTTCTTGGGTGGCTTGGTTGTAAGCAATCACTGTTTGGTCAACGGCCGTAGCGGTGAAAGCGGAGGCCGCAAAATAGATACCCCCACCATCCGTGGTCGCTGTGTTGCTGAGGATTTGGCTGTTGGTCAGGATGGTTTCGAGTGAGCCATAGATGCCGCCCCCACGACGGCCGCTATTATCTTGTACCATTAGACCGTCGGCCGTTAGAGTCGATATCCATAAACCGCCCCCATCAAAAGCACTCTGGTTGCGTTGGATGGTTGCCCCATGTATCTCAATCGGAAAATTGGCCAACAACCCTCCCCCATCGTCACCAGCCGTATTGTCATTCAACTCGATATTGGTAAAGGTTGCCCCATGTTGCACTTCAACCCCGCCGCCATCTCCTGTTGTGGCCGTATTGCCCGAAATGGTGCTGTTAATGACCGTTAAGGATGAACCAGACAGATTTCCCGTGCTAAAGATGCCACCGCCTTCCTCGGCGGCCGTGTTGCTATCCACCGCACTGTCGGTAATCGTCACTTCACCGCCCTCCGCATTGTAAATTCCCCCACCACTGCCGCCAGATGTGTTGAGATTGACAACGCTGTTGCTGTGGATGTTGAGCGGCCCTTCGTTGCGAATGCCACCGCCCCCAGAAGCGGCCGTGTTCCCCCGCACTTGGCTGTTGTTCAATTCCAGTGTGCCCAAGTTGACAATGCCGCCCCCGCCAAACAGGTCGCTGGCATCGTTGAGGATGATTTGGCTATCCACCACAACGGCCGTGCCCGTGGCCGCATTGTACAAACCACCCCCGGCCGTGGCCAAGTTGTTTTGCACGGTCACATGGGTCAGGGTGATGTGGCCGCTGTTGAAAATGCCACCCGCCACCGTGCCGTCGCGCAGGGTGAGATTGGCCAAATCGGCCGTGGCGCCTGCATGAACCTCCAACACCCCTTGCCCCACCACTTGCGACCGAATCGTGGCGAGGTTTTCGCCCCCCGTCACCTCGAGGCGTACATCGGCCAAAACATCCAAATCCCCCTCATCGTCGCCCGTTCCGGCGATGGTTAAGGTGTAGGTGGCCCCGCTTTGGAGGGCAATGACGTTTAAATCGACGGCCGAACCCGCGACGCATTCATTGACCACGGGGCTAAATTCGCCTTGGGTATTGGCATTGTGCAATGCCTCACGCAAGGAGCAAAGTTGGTCGAACGCATCCATCGTATCATTCGGTGTGGTGACGGTGATGGTGTTGGCGGTGGGAGCGGCTTGGGTGTTGGTCGCGGCCGTGCCGAACCACCCCACCCCACCAATCCCCAAACACAAAACAGACAAGACCAAAATCAGTTTTTTCCCAAACATGCAAACCTTCCTTGATTAAATTCCGAAATAGGATCTGCCATAAACACAAAGTTGATAGCCCCCTCCGCTTACGGTAAAACTAGCAAAACTTCAACTTCCCCTACACCTTAGCAACCTCCCGTCACAAGAACGTTACAAGAAGCGTTTCAGCGGGTCAGCATTTCAGCTAGTCAGCATTTCAGCTTTTAGCTTGACTAGCTGACTAGCTGACTAGCTCCCCCCCTAGGATTTCCCATGTTTGACTTCATCACCGACGAACACCGCATGATTCAGAAGGCGGCGCGGGATTTCGCCCAGAAGGCGATTGCCCCGATTGCGGCCGAACACGACGAAACGGCCGAATTTCCCATCCGCACCATCCGCGAAATGGGCAAACTCGGCTTCATGGCCCTCGAAGTGCCCGAGCAATACAGCGGCTCCGAAATGGACACCCTTGCCTATGTGCTGGCCATGATAGAAATTAGCAAAGCAGATGCCAGCCACGGGACGATTATGTCCATCAACAACTCGCTCATTTGCGGGGCACTGCTCAAATACGGCACCGAAGCGCAAAAGCAAAAGTACCTCGTGCCCATCGCCACAGGGGAAAAGCTGGGCGCGTACAGCCTGACCGAACCCGACAGCGGCAGTGATGCGGCCAGCATGAAGAGCCGCGCCGTGCTCAACGAAGCGGGAACCCATTATGTGATTAACGGCCGTAAAGCGTGGGTCACCTCCGCCCCCTACGCCGATTTTGCCATTCTGTTCACCGTCACCAACCCCAGCCAAGGCGCGAACGGCATCTCCTGTTTTATTGTGGATACCGACCAGCCCGGCTTCTCCCGTGGCAAAACGGAACCCAAAATGGGCATTCGCGCCAGCGCCACCAGCGAAATTTTGTTCGATGGCTATCTCTGCCCCGTCGAAAACCGTTTGGGAGCCGAGGGGCAAGGCTTTAAGATGGCCATGAGCTTGCTCGACGCGGGGCGCATCGGCATCGCCGCCCAAGCGTTGGGCATTGCCGAGGCGGCCTTGGAAGCGAGCATCGCCTACAGCAAGGAGCGGGAATCTATGGGCAAGAAAATCGGCCAATACCAGATGATTCAGCAAAAATTGGCCGATATGAAGACGCGGGTGGAGGCGGCGCGGTTGCTCATCTATCAGGCGGCCGTGGCCAAAAAAGCGGCCGACCGCACAGGCGAACGCATCTCCATTTACACCAGCATGGCCAAGCTGTTCGCCAGCGAAACAGCCATGTTTGTCACCCACGCGGCCGTGCAAATCCACGGCGGCATGGGCTACAGCAAAGAACTCCCACTGGAACGGTATTTCCGCGATGCCAAAATTACGGAAATTTACGAAGGCACCAGCGAAATCCAACGCATGGTCATCGCCCGCCAACTCACGGGGCTGAGGTAGGCAAAAAGGAGAGAGAAGAGAAAGGGAGAAGAGAGTGAGATAAGTGATATACTTTTCATAGTCGTCCTCTGGCATTTTGGTGAATGACCTCCGTTTTTCGCCAGAGCCTCACCTCACCCTACCTCTCTCTTCTCTCTTTTCTCTCCCCTCTTTTCTCTCCCCCATGAACCCTAAAACAGCTTTTCTAAAAGGTTTACGAACCATCTCGCCCATGTTTTTGGGGACACTGCCATTTGGGCTGGTGGCGGGAGTCACGGCCGCCACCACAGGGCTAACGGCCGTGCAAGGCATCGGCTTCTCCTTCTTCCTCTTCGCAGGGGCATCCCAACTAGCCGCATTGCAGTTGATTAGCACAGGCGCAAGCCTCATCGTTGTGCTATTCACCATTTTCGTCATCAACCTGCGCCACATCATGTACAGTGCCTCGCTGGCACCCCATTTCCAAACATTGCCCTTGGGCTGGCGGCTGTTCCTGCCCTTCTTAATGGCCGACCAACCCTACGCCCTTTCCATTATCGAGATGGATTCGCACCCCAACATGCCCCACAAAGAGTGGTTTTTCTTGGGCATGGGCGGCCCCTTGTGGCTCATGTGGCTCTGTTCCACCACCGTGGGGGTATTTCTGGGGGCGCAAATTCCACCCCAGTGGGCACTCGATTTTATTGTGCCACTCGTCTTTTTAGTTCTCATTTTCCCTTCGGTGAAAAACAAGGCAGGGGTGTTTGCGGCCGTCGTCGCAGGTGTAACAGCCATCATCGCCCGGCCATTGCCCTATAATTTAGGACTCATTACAGCGGCCGTCATCGGCATCATCGCTGGCGTAACAGCGGAATTAGTGATAAGCAGGAAGCCGTAAGCCATGGGCCATAAGCCGTAAGCCGTAAGCGCCAATCCCCATTCCGCATTCCACAATCTCTATGAAACACTGGCACCACCATACCCAAGAAGAAGCCATCGCCGCCTTGCAAAGCAATGTCGAGCAGGGGCTAAACACGGCCGAGGCCACCCAACGCCTCACCCAATACGGCCCCAACGAACTGGTTGAAAAAGGGGTCAAAAGCATTTGGGCCATGCTCTGGGACCAACTCAGCGACGTGATGGTCATCATCCTCATCGTCGCGGCCGTCATCTCCGCCCTTGTCGGCGAGGTGTCCGACACCGTCGTCATCCTCATCATCGTCGTCATCAACGCCGCCCTCGGTCTCACCCAAGAGTATCGCGCCGAGCAAGCCATGGCCGCCCTTAAAAAGATGGCCGTTCCCAGCGTCCATGTGCGGCGCAACGGCCAAGCCCAAGAAATCCCCGCCCGCAATCTCGTCCCCGGCGATATTGTCCTGCTTGAGGCGGGCAATGTCGTCCCTGCCGACGGCCGCATTGTCGAAGAAGCCAACCTGCGCGTCGAAGAAGCGGCCCTCACAGGCGAATCTGAACCTGTGGAGAAGCACACCGACCCCATTGCGGGCGAAGATGTGCCATTGGGCGACCAGAAAAACATGGTCTTCATGGGTACAACCGTCACCTACGGCCGTGGCGCCATCCTGACCACCACCACGGGCATGAACACCCAACTCGGCCACATCGCCAACTTGCTCCAAGACGTTCGCAACGAACCCACCCCGCTTCAGCGGCGGCTGGCCGAACTCGGCAAAACCCTCGCATGGGTCGCCTTGGGCATCGTCGCCCTCGTCTTTGTCTTGGGGGCGGCCACCAACGAGGCCATCCAAGAACTGTGGGCCAACTCGGCTGGCATCATGGATTATCTCGAGAGCGAGGAGATTCACGAGCTGTTCCTGACCGCCATTAGCATGGCCGTCGCGGCCGTGCCCGAAGGCTTGCCAGCCGTCGTCACCGTCGCTTTGGCCTTGGGGGCGCAACGGTTGCTCAAGCGCAACTCGCTCATCCGCAAACTGCCGGCCGTGGAAACCCTCGGCTCGGTCACTGTCATTTGCTCCGATAAAACGGGCACGCTCACCGAAAACCGCATGACAGTGACCCTGCTAGATGTGGTGGACAAACGCGAAAGCGTTGAGCAATTACTTACAGGAACCTATGAATTGGCTGAGGCGGAGCAACGGTGGAAGCAAAGCCAGTCGAACGAAGCCTCGCCCTGCTCTTGCGGGCGGCCGTCCATTGCAACGATGGCCAAATGAGCCGAGGCGACAACGGCGAAGCTGTCTTCATGGGCGACCCCACCGAAACGGCGCTTATCGCCGTGGCCGCCCAATTTGGGCTAGACAAAGCGCAACTAGACGGCCAAAGCCCCCGCGTCGGCGAACTCCCCTTCACCTCCGAACGCAAGCGCATGACCACCATTCACGAGGTGGGCAAGGCGGAATCGGCCGATTCGGCCGCGCCGTGGGCTGGCTCCCCCTATGTCGCCTTCACCAAAGGGGCGGTAGATGGCTTGTTAGAGGTAGCCACGCAAGTGTGGGTGGGCGAATCGGCCGAGCCACTTTCGGCCGAGTGGCGCACACGCATTGACACCTCCAACGAATCGCTGGCGCAAACAGGGCATCGCGTCTTGGGCGCCGCCTTTCGGCCGCTCGACCACCTGCCCAGCAAGGCGGAAATCGAGGAAATCGAACAAGAACTGACCTTTATTGGCTTTGTGGGCATGATAGACCCGCCCCGCGAGGAGGTGAAAGCGGCCGTGGCCGAGTGCCGCACCGCTGGCATCCGCCCCATTATGATTACGGGCGACCACCCCCTGACCGCCCAATACATTGCCGAAAAACTAGACATCGCCCGCAACGGCAAAGTGTACACGGGGCAAAAGCTGGCCAAAACAAGCACCGAGCAACTCGGCCAAGTCGTGGCTGATGTGTCTGTTTATGCCCGCGTCTCGCCCGAACACAAGCTGAATATCGTCCAAGCCCTGCAAGCGCGGGGGGAGGTGGTGGCCATGACGGGCGACGGGGTCAACGATGCCCCCGCCCTGAAACGGGCCGATATTGGCGTGGCGATGGGCATTACGGGCACGGATGTCTCCAAGGAAGCGGCCGACATGGTCTTGCTGGATGACAACTTTGCCACAATCGTCGCGGCCGTGCGTGAAGGGCGCACCATTTACGACAACATCCGCAAATTCATCAAATACACCTTCTCCAGCAATATCGGCGAGGTGTTGGTCATGCTGATTGCCCCGTTCTTTGGGATGCCGTTGCCGCTCATTCCCATCCAAATTTTGTGGATTAACCTCGTGACAGATGGCGTGCCGGGGTTGGCCTTGGCCGTGGAGCCGAGCGAGCGCAACACGATGAAACGGCCGCCTTACCACCCCCAAGAGAGCATCTTTAGCCGAGGGGTAGGCACTGAAATGCTCATCGTCGGCACACTGATTGGGGTGTTGTCCCTGCTGGTCGGCTATTGGGGCTATCAACAAGGGCTACCCCAAGCCACATGGCGCACGATGGTCTTCACCACCCTGACCTTCGCCCAAATGGGCAACGCCCTCGCCCTGCGCTCCCATCAAGATTCGCTCTTCACCATTGGCTTGCTGACCAACAAACTGATGCTCGGGGCGGTCATCGTCACCGTCGCCCTGCAACTCATGCTCATCTACATTCCCTTCTGGCAAGACATATTCCGCACCGCCCCCCTCTCACTGGGGCAGATGGGCTTGTGCTTGGCCAACAGCCTTGTGGCCTTCTCGGCCGTGGAAATCATCAAATGGCAACGGCGGCGCACCAGTTCGTCGTAACGGCTTTAGCCGTCTCTTTTGCAGAGGGGCGGAGGAGCAGAGGCGCAGAGGAGAACCTGACCGACTGAAAGACTGAAAGACTGACCAACTTCTATGACACTTGCACAACAAATAAGCCATCGTTTAGGAGCGTGGGCGGGCCTGAGTGTGGGGAGCGGGCTGGCCTTGGCCACGGCCGAAGACGACCTGCGCCAAGGCATTGGCGAGCAATTTATCGGCTGGGGAGCCATAGATGGCCTCATCGCCCTTGGCGGTGCGTGGCAAAACCAGCGGCGCGGCGTGCTCACGGCCGACCAAGAAACGGCCGAACTCACCAACCTGCGCCGCCTCTTATGGGTCAACACCTTTTTAGATGTTGGCTACCTGCTCGGTGGCTGGTGGCTCCTGCGCACCAAAGGGGCACAATCCGACCGCTGGCGCGGCCGTGCCCTCGGCATCCTCCTCCAAGCAGGCTTCCTGTTCCTCTTCGATTTATTCCATGCATTAAAAGCCGTAAGCCATAAGCCATAAGCCGTAAGCTAACAGCTTCTGGCTTACGGCTTATGGCTTATGGCTAACAGCTCCCCCCCCCTATGAAAATCCAAAACCTCGGCCGTAGTGGCCTCAAAGTATCCGCCATTTGTTTGGGAACCATGCAATTTGGCTGGACGGCCGATGCCGAGACCAGCCACCACATTATGTCCCGCGCCCTTGAACTGGGGTGCAATTTCTTCGACACGGCCGATGTCTACTCCAGTTGGGCCCCCGAAAGCTACCCCGGCAAAAGCGAAGAAATCATTGGCGATTGGTTGCACAGCGGGGCCGTGCGCCGCGACGAACTGATTTTGGCCACCAAGGTGCGCGGCAAAATGGGGCCACGGCCGACCGACCAAGGGCTATCCCGCCACCATATTTTGGCGGCCGTGGAAGCCAGCCTGCGCCGGCTCCAAACCGACTACATAGACCTCTACCAACTCCACGCCCCCGACACCGAAACCCCGCTCCACGAAACGCTTTCCGCCCTCGACAATCTCGTTCAGCGCGGCCTCGTGCGCTACATCGGTTGCTCCAACTACCCCGCATGGCTCCTCGCCAAATCGCTCTGGCTGAGCGATGTGCGCCGCATGGCCAGCTTTACCAGCATCCAGCCCCACTACAACCTCGTCCACCGCGCCGAATTTGAGCGGGAACTGCAGCCGTTGTGCCTTGACCAAGGCGTGGGGGTGATTCCCTACAGCCCCCTCGCGGCCGGCTTCCTGACGGGCAAATACAAGCAAGGGGAGGAGCAACCCGCCTCGCCGCGCAAGGCGGGCATCGAACAACGCCATTTCAGCGACAAAAAGTTCGCCGCCCTCGCTGTATTGGGCGAAGTCGCGGCCAAGCAACAGGCCACCATGGCCCAAACCGCCATCGCATGGGTGCTGGCCAACCCGGCCGTCTCCTCCGCCATTATCGGCGCGAACACCATTGCCCAGTTGGAAGACACGATGCGCGGCGCGGAAGTGGAACTGACGGCCGAGCAAAAAGCGACGCTGGATGCGGCCACAGTGTGGGAGTAGTTCAAAGTATAGTAACGACTTTAGTCGTAGGCTGGTAATAACGGCTTTTGGAAGTTAAGAAATAAATCAGGCAAACATTTTGTAGCATATGCGCCTCGCCGCCTGTGGCGGCTCGGCCATTTCAGAGGGTGTTTTTTTCGGGTGGGCGAACGCCCACCCGAAAAAAACACCCTCTCCACAGCGAGGCGTGGCCACAGGCACGACGAGCCAATGTTTACCTGATTATTTTTTTGTGTAACTATTCAGGTCTAAAGCCTTGGTTCTTGGTTACAAGTTGCAGGTTACATAGCCTCATGTAACCTGTAATAACTCTCGAAACATCACACCTGAATAGATACAAGTAGTGACCATCTCTTAACTCACTCACCCATCGCAAATAAATGATTCGCATCTTCCTCCGCACCCCCGATGGCCAACGCCATGCCAACCCCTCAATCGAGTTCATCCCCGCCGCCCTTGCCCAAAAAGGGGCACTGCTGTGGGTAGATTTTCAAGCCGAGCCACCTAGCACTTGCGAACCTATCCTGCTGAACACATTTGGCTTTCACCCTTTGGCGGTAGACGATGCGTTGAGCGAAATCCACGTGCCCCGTGTGGATGATTGGAGCGAATACCTTTTTGTCGTGTTGTCCACCTTCTCCATTGATATGAGTGACCACAACAGCCATTTAGAAATACAAGAGCTAGATGTCTTTTTGGGACACAATTATTTAGTCACCCACCACGATGAGCCGATTGCTTCGGTGGATAGGACGTGGACGGCCGTGCAACGAGATGAGCGCCATGCAGGCATGGGGCCAGACCACTTGCTCTATCGGTTGGTGGATGATTTGGTAAACAGTTTTATGCCGATTGTGGAGGAGATTGATATTGCCATTGATGAGGTGGAGGACAGCATTTTTAACGAGCCACGGCCGCAAACCCTCTCGCGCATTTTCACCCTCAAACGCATCCTGCTCCAAATGCGCCGCATACTCACCCCCCAGCGCGAAGTGCTTAACAAACTCGCCCGCGATGATTATCCTGTGATTGATGCGCCCGATAGAATCTTTTTCCGCGATGTCTACGACCACCTCGTGCGGCTACACGACATCAACGAAAGCCTGCGCGATTTGGTTAGTGGCACCTTGGATGTGTACCTTTCCGTGGTCAACAATCGCATGAACGATGTCATGAAAATCCTGACAGTCATTACGACTTTGTTCATGCCCATCTCCTTTTTGGCGGGCTTTTTTGGGATGAACTTTTTCGAGCCAACCATTGCCTTTGAGGGGTGGACTGGAGCAACGACTTTCGCGATTACCCTCATCATCATGATTTCGTCGCCCATCGCCATGTATTTTTGGATTCAGAAGCGGGGCTGGTTGTAGTCGTCGCCCGCTCACCCAAACGCAAAAACGGCCGCTCTGTCAACACAGAGCGGCCGTTTTTGGGTTCAGGGCCTTGTTAGGCACAACTTACAGGTGCCCATGGCTTTTTATTTAATTGTCAGATGGTATGGCTGATGGCTCCATCCACATAGCTTCCCAGACATGTCCATCGGGGTCAGCTAGGTTGCAGTTATACATAAAGCCAAGATCCTGCATGGGGTTGATATCAGCCACGCCACCATTTGCTGTGGCGGCTTCATTCATGGCATCAACGGCTTCGCGGTTATCCAAAGCTAAAGCAAGCATCACTTCGCTCGAGTCCGCCGATGGGATGGGGCGATTGGTAAATGTGCGCCACTTTTCGTGAGTGAGTAGCATCACGTAAATCGCTTCGCTCCACACCATGCACGCCGCTGTATCATCGGTGAAATGAGGATTATTTTCAAAACCAAGTGCCTTATAAAAAGACATTGACACAGCAAGGTCAGTGACGGGCAAGTTAACAAAAATCATTTTTGACATGTTTTTCTCCGTATTCCAAGTTAAATGGCCATTGTAAAAAGATGAGACGACAAAATTGCGCCTACTGCCTACTCGTCTGACCGAGTTGTTTTGTCGGAGGGATTGTAGAGGCAACCCTTGTAGTTGCCCGGCTCTTAGGGTAGGCACAAGGCCTACCCCTTACAAAAGGCCATCCGCCAAAATTTGACGGTCAGACCACTACTATTGAGGGGCGAGTGCTTTCACCATCGCCACCAATTGGTCAAGGCAAATGCTCCACCCTTGGTGGAAGCCCATCGCCTCATGTTCTTGCTTGCCCGCTTCGTCGCGGTGCTTGGCCACCACGCGGTAAATCGTGCCCTGTGGGTGGGGTTCCAAGGTTAGCACGGCCGTAAAAAAGGGCTTTTCCGTCGGCCGATAACCGGGGGCAAGCGCATCCGTAAAGACCAGTTTTTCGTGGGGCACAATCTCTAAATAGCACCCCATATTGGGGAACGCCTCCCCCTCAGGGGAAACCATCACCGTGCGGAACATGCCACCGGGGCGCAAATCAATTTCACACTCCGAAACGCTCCACGGGGCGGGGGCAAACCATTTTTTAAGGTGTTGTGGTTGAGTCCAAGCCTTCCAAACCAATTCAGGCGACACATCCACCACCCGCTCGAGAACTAAGTCGAGTTGGGGGTCTACATCCAAGTTGGGCGATTGAGTCATTCGTTTTCTCCTTCAGCAGTAGCGAGTTCTTTTAGATAGGCATCAAGTTGGTCGAGGCGGCGCTCCCACATTTCGAGCTGGGCATGGAGCCAATGGGTGGCGTTCTGCATCTGTTGTGGCTCAATTTGGAAGGTCCGCACACGGCCGTTTTTGACTGACCGAACCAAGGCACTGCGCTCCAACACCTTCATGTGTTGCAAAAAAGAGGGCAACGCCATCTGGAATGGGGCGGCCAAATCCTTCACCGAAGCGGGGCCGAGCATGAGCCGCTCTAAAACCCTGCGCCTTGTCGCGTCGGCCAAAGCGTGGAAGGTGTGGTCGAGGTTGGGTTGATAGTTAGTCATGCGCCTAAGTATAGCGCACGACAATAGTTAGGTCAACGCCTAACTGTTTAGAGATTTTGCAATATGAGCCAAAGACAGCCGTTAGGGACTGATTCCCCCCTCATCCCCACGGCGACGAGTCGCTAGTTCGCGCAAATTTTCCCCCTCCTGCACATCCGCGCCCACCGCTTTGGCCGAGCCAATGGACTGGGTATTGTAGATGCCGCGATGCCCCGAGGCAAAATAGGCGAGGGCACACCCCAAAAAGAGGTAGAGAGCCGCGCCACCGCCCACCAACTCAATGCCCATCACGGCCGAGGCCAGCGGCGTGTTGCTTGCCCCCGCAAAGACGGCCACCAAGCCAATCGAAGCCATAAAGGCGGGGTCTACACCCAACACACGGCCGAGGGTAAAACCCAATGTCGCCCCCATCACCAACAAGGGTGTAACCTCGCCACCTTGGTAGCCACAGCCGAGGGTAACGGCCGTGAACAACAGCTTGAGCGCGAACGCCCCCGCCACCACACCCGTGCCATCCACACTCTTTTGGATGAGCGGCAAGCTCAGCCCCAAATAGTCGGGAGAGCCGACAACGGCCGCCAACACAACGACCACCACACCCCCCAAAACAGGTTGCAAGGGCGGCCACACCCTTTGCCACCGCCAAATCTCCTTAATGGCATGAACCAACTCCACAAAGACCATGCTGACCAAGCCGCAAATTAACCCCGCCAGCCCCACTTTGGCCACCAGCCAGCCGTCCATGCCCACCACGGGCATGGCGGGGTAATGGCTGTGCGGTGCGCCGAGGGCACGAGTCACCCAATCGCCTGTGTAGGCGGCCACCAAGCAGGGAATCAGCCCTTCATAGCGCACTCGGCCGACTGTTTGCACCTCCATGCCAAAGATAAACCCGGCCGCTGGCACGCCAAACACCGAGCCAAAGCCACCCGCAATGCCCGCCATAATCAGCAAGCGCCTATCGGCGGGCGGGATGGGCAAGATGCGGCGCACACTATCGGCCAAGCTCGCCCCCATTTGGATGGCTGTCCCTTCGCGCCCTGCTGAGCCGCCAAACAGGTGGGTGACGATGGTTCCGACCAGCACCAGCGGAGCCATCCGCAGGGGAATGCGCTCTTGGTCGCGGTTGACTTCATCAATGACGAGGTTGTTGCCTTGGCTGGCACGGCCGCCGAACCGCCAATACCCCCAGCCCACCGCCAGCCCTGCCAGCGGCAAGAAAGCGATGAGCCACGGGTTGGCCAGCCGAGTGGCCGTGGCCCATGCAAGGGCGTGCAGAAATACGGCCGAGGCCACCCCAGCCAATGTTCCGACCAAGGCTCCCAAGCCCCCCCATTTGAGGGCTGTTTGGGCAAACGGGAAGAGGCGGTGAGGAGAGAGGGGCATAGGAGTGAGGAGTGAGAGTGAAAGGTGAGAAGTGAAAGGTGCCAGCCACTCCCCTAAAAGTACCATAAACGGCCGCTTTTCACTCCCCTTTTACCACCTTGGTGGCAGGGCAGGAGTAAGCTAAGGGAAAAGGGAATGGGGAATGGGGAATGCGGAATAAAAATCTCCCCTGCTCCCCTGCCCACCTGCCCCCCTGCTCCTACTCCCCCTCTCCTCCGCTCTTTTCAACGAGGTGACTATGAAACACAAACTAACTTACCTGCTCCTTCTCCTCTGGCTGGGCTTGGTGCTGGGGGTGGGCACGGCCGTGGCCGATACCACCTATACCGTTCAGCGCGGCGATACGCTGGCCGCCATTGCCCGCCGCTATGGCACCACCGTTCAGGCCATTGCCCAAGCCAACAACATCGTCAACCCCAACCTGATTTACCCCAACCAAGTGCTGGTTATTCCCACAAGCGGCGGCGGGGGCGGTACGCCATCCCCCACCCCGCCCCCAGTGTCCACAGGCACGGTGCATGTGGTGCAAGCGGGCGAAACGCTGATGCGTATTTCGGTGCGCTATGGGGTGGCGGTGCAGGTACTTGTGCAAGCAAATAACATCAGCAACCCTAATGTTATCTATGTCGGCCAGCGGCTGACGATTCCGGGCACGGCCCCTGCCCCCGTGCCCACCAGTCCGCCAACGGCCGTGCCGACGACGACGGCCGTGCCGACGGTAAACCCAACGGCCGTGCCTCCTACCCCGCTCCCCCTGCCCACCGCCACCCCCATTGTGTTGCCACCCCCTGCCAGCGGCGGCAACTTGCTCCCCAACGCCTCGTTTGAGGGGGGCTGGTACCACCCCAGCGGCGTGCCCGAGTTGCAAATCCCCAACAGTTGGCGGTTTGAGTGGGACACAGGCCCGACAGGCTTTGGCTCCGACCCGTGGGATGTGTACAACCGCCCCGAAGTGCGCGTCCTGAGCCGCGACTATTTGCCAGCTTCCGAACAAAGTTTGTTTATTTGGGATGGAAACCAAACGGTTAAGGCGTTCAAGGGCAATTCGCCGCTTAGTTTTCGCTTGCTCACCGAGGTTGCCCTTGCGCCGGGCACTTATTTGCTCGAAATCAACATCTTCCCCGATTTGGTGATGGGGTATGCCAATGGGCAAAAAATCTGGGCGGATGATCCCTTGGCAGGTGAGGTGCGCTTGGTGGCCGGGGGGCAAAATTCGGGCTGGGTTTTGCCCCAGTTTGGCCAGCGCAACACGTTGCGCTACCAGTTCACTGTTGGCCAAGCAGGCACGGTGACGGTGGGGGCGCAAGTGCGCGGCCGTTTCGCCCTCGAGAACAATGGCTGGTTTTTGGATAAATGGTCGCTGGTGCGCGTGAACTAAAACAAGAAAAAAGCCCGTTGGAAACCAACGGGCTTTTGTGGTAAAGTTGGTGTATTAGTGTATTGGTGTACTTTAATAAACCCATACACCAATATACCAATAAACCACTATGGCAACGGAATCTCTGGCGCGGCGGGTGGGGTGGCGGTGGGGATAACTTGGCTGTAACGCACATCCAACACGGGTTGGCGGGGCACGCGGGTGCGCCAATTCTCAAAGACAACGACTTTGGCCGCACGTTGCTCTTCTAACCATGTGGTGAGGATTTCTTGTTTCTTTTCCTCAAGAGCCGTTTCACTCAAGGGGCGCTCTTCACGGCCGCTGACCTGCAAAATGACCCACAAGTCCGTGCCATTGGAGGAATCGGCCAAAACGCCGCTCGCTTCGCCAATCGGAAGGCTGAAAATCGCTTCGGAGACAGTTCCATTGGGGAAGAAGCCAAGGTAATCATCCTCCGTGCGCCAGAGCAATTCTTGGGCACTGGGGGGTTGCGCGGCGGGGTCGGCCGAGGTGATGGGGTTGCTCTTCAGCTCGTTCCAAACGGTGAGGAACCCTTTTTCAGCCACTTGTGCCGCCAACGCATTGGCCTCTTCTTCGGTGGAAGCGAGGAGGAAGAAGGCGCTGGCATGTTCCGCGTTGGTGCTGATTTCTTGTTCCGCAAACAAGGCATCAGCCAATTTTTCGCGGTAGAGGCTCATTTCGACTTCGTAGAGGTAGAGGGCTTCATCCGCCCCAAGGTCATTCAGGCCGTCGTTTTGCTCGGTGAGTTGTTCTTGGAAGGAATCGGCCGAAACGGGGGTGGCGGTGGGGAGGGGGGTGCTGGTGGGCGCAAGGGTTGGCTCGGCCGTGGGTTCCACAGCAACGGTGTCCGTCGTCACTTCTGTCCCTGTCAGGGTTTCGGTGCTGGTCAGCACAAACCCCTCGGGGGTGAAGGTGGGAACGGGGGTGAGAGAGGGGGTTGGTTCGGGGCTGGCGGTGGCGCTGGGTTGAGGGGTGGGCAAGCCGCCACCGAAGTAGCTGAATTGTTCGCCCACGGCCGCATCAATCTCTTCTTGGCTGACCGTTAAGTTACGCATCTCCGCCCCTTGGCGCACCAACTCATCCTCCACCAACTGCTCTACCACAAATTCGCCCAAAAATTGGTAGGCATTGGTCAGCAACGAAATTTGCTGGCCCGAAAATTGTTGAATATAGCTAATGGCTTGCGCCTCGGCCGCTTCAGGGTCTTCCGCTTCGGGGTCAGCAAACAGTTCGTATTGCTCTTCAATCCCCACAATGAGGCGGGCGCGTTGATAGCGCACCATGTCTTGCCATTCAGCCAGCGTAATCTCTTCATTGCCCACGGTGGCCACCGCTTGGCGGGGCACAACCAAAAATTCGACGATGAGGCCGACAATGAGGACAAGGGCGAGGAACCCAATCACGCCGAGGGCGACCCGGCGCACCAGTTGGTTTTGGCTACTTTCCCGTTGCTCGCGCAACTCTTCGCGGCGCGTGCGGACTTTGGCAATCACTTCTTGCTCGACAGTTTTATTTCTCTTGGCCATAACTGGCTACTCCTGCAAAGATAGAGATGGAAGATAGAGAGGGTTGGGAGGAGGGTTGCGACAAGTTCAGGGGTGAAAAGTGAGAGTGAGTGAGTAGTGAGTAGCGGGAAACTATTCACTGGGAAACTATTCACTATTTACTACTCACTATTTACTATTTACTCGAGTAACAATCCTTAAAAAACAGCCCTTTCATCTTCACATCGCGCTTTTTTACACAAAAAAAGGCGAGGCATTGCCTCGCCCCTGTTGGTTGGGTTTGCACGAATTGCGATTAACTAATTGGGGAATTAGCTAATCGGTAACGAAAGGAAGCAGGGCCAAGTGGCGTGCCCGCTTGATTTCGAGAGCAAGTTTGCGTTGGTGCTTGGCGCAAAACCCATTGAGCCGTTGGGGTTTGATACGGCCGTGGGAAGTGATGTACGGCCGCAACGTCTCGGGTTGCTTGTAGCTGAACGATACCTCTTTGGTACACTTTTTCTTTTGCACAGGACGGCGGCGGAAGGGGCGCCGGCCGTTACTATCCATATCGCGGTAATCTCTATCGTCGGCCATGATGTATTTCTTCCTCTTATTACTTGGCTATGAATAGATAGCGCAAGACATTTTCATTGATATTCAAGGTGCGTTCAATTTCAGCCACATCGCTGGTTTTGATGGGGCCTTCATATAAAACGTAATACGCTTCCCGAAACCGATTGATTTCGTAAGCGAGGGTGCGCAGACCCCACAGGTTGATGACGGGGGCAGTACCACCCGACTCTTCCATCACCTTGCCATAACGCTCAACCAGCGCCTTGCGGGCTGATTCTTCCAACTGGGGTTGGATTAACACAGTAAATTCGTAATTGCGAACAGTCACAGGGAAAAAATCTCCTTTCCTTGGAATAATTGCCCCTTGCGAACTAGAAGATAGAACCAAGAGGCGGAAAGAGCATAACGAGAGGCTATGCAATTGTGAAACAGACAACGGCCGATAAGAATATCACAAACAGCGCAGAGCGCAAGGTAATTGCCTTTTTGCACTTTGACCAAAACCCTGACACCCATTAAATGTTTGTTAGAATCCCGTCTATCATCGTAGCCTACACTCAACTTCATTTGTAGTTTCCTAATTTATCCATCTCAGCGTGCAGGGTTTTAAAGCCCGCACCTTTTTTGCTTACCCTCCGAGGAGAATTCACGATGCGTCGTACAACCTATCTGCTTGCTTGCCTGTTGCTTTGCCTTGTCACCCTGACGGCCGCTACCCCACCCACGGCCGTTTTCCAAGAAGCGCTCGCCCCTCCGAGCCAATTCCGACGATGACCTTTCAGCCGCCCAGCGATGCGGATGAAGTGATTGATTTTGTGCCCGCAGGCGGACAACTGCTAAACCTTAGTTCGGCCAGCACCGCCCAGCGGTTGGCCTTGCCTACGGCCGATGAGGACGTGACGGTGAGCATTGACAACGGCCGCTTGGCCGTGGTGGTAGAAGAAGCTAGTTTTGCCGACCCTGTCGAATTAGAAGTTTCGGGCTTGCAAGTGACCCCTGTTATTTCGACTACGGCCGAAAGTGTGGCCGCTTGGCTGGAAACCCTCGAGGATGGGGAAATGGTAGAGCCTTCCAACTTCCGCCCACGACATTAGTTCAGTTCCAGTTAGAGCTATTTTTCGGCCAAAACGGGTGAGCAAATGGGCGAATTCGACCATCCTGTACGCCTGATGGTGGATTTGCATGAATTGGGTTTAACCGAGGAGCAACTCGCCTCGCCCAATTTCTACCTCGCTTATCGGGATGAATGACCCAATTTGTGGCGGGATGTGCCGATTACCATCCACCAAGAAGGGGTTGATTAGCGCCGAGTTGACCCATTTTCCGACTGGACAGCAGGCTGGCGACCCAGCGCATGTTTCGAGTTGGACATTGCCTGCTGTTTCGAGTTTAGCGGGGCGGCGACGTATAGCTACCCGATTGAAGTGCCCCCCGGCCGTGGTGGATTGCAACCTGAACTTTGCCCTTTCCTACAGCAGTCGCAGTTTGGATGGGGCGATTCGGTCTGTTCGCAAGGCAATGTCGCTTCAGGTTGGTCTATAGGGGATAGTTATATTATTCGTGAAGGGGGCGGGCTTGGAGGGAAGCGTTATACCCATATGGTCATTTTACATTTTAAACACAAAGACAATTACCGTTTGGTGCTAAAACCGGTGGGATATGAATTAATTGCCGAAGGCTCACCATCTAACCCAGATTCGATGCGCTATTATGCCAAAAAATATGCCCAGTTTAAAGGAATTGCGACTTTATTATCCGATTGGCAGTTCCAACCAAGCACCCAATGAAGAAGGATTATTTTTGGTCTGTAACAACTCCTGATGGGACGAAATATCTTTGGCTATTTTAACGATTCAGAGGCATGGGCACGGACAGAGCACCCCACTTTGTACAATTGGGAGGGACATCATGGGCATCAGGTGGTTGGAGATATTTCGCCCGTCTCATCACGCACCTCAACGTATGCATGGTATTTGGATACGGTGACGGATGTGCATGGCAACCAAAATGACTTATACCTATGAGTCTCAAGTAGGAACTTATATGCCCGTGATCATGGGGATCATTGTGGACATGAAGGATTGCATTACCGAGAAACTGTGCGGTTAAAAGAAATTGCTAAACTACCCCACGCGAATTGCTTTGCGCCCACAGGTGTCGTCCCCAACAATGTTTTCCGTGGGCCCACAAATCCTCCCGCCCCCTGCCACCAAAATCGTTTTCGGAACCGATGGTGCGAAACGCATTAATCTTGTTTCTATTTATCATGGCAGTTTGGCAGAACCCCAAAAAGAGTAGCCTTTTTACCATTGAGGTGAAACTTCAACCGCCTCTTATTTAAATTGTTCATATTACAATGGAAACAATGTTGACTATCCCACTTGACGGTAAATGTGACGAAAATTCAAGAGCCAGAGTAGGCTCTTATACTTTGCCGCAACTATTTTAGATTACCAAACTTATGCCCATTTGCATCGCTCTGGAGATCCAAACCGCCCCTGTTTTGGATATTCCTATCTTAAATCGGTTGAAAATGGGTAGTGGGGGAAGGTGGAATTTAACTATGTGAGCGATGGCCGCTCCGTAGGGGATTATTACTACCAAGATACAGGTGTAACAGGTTATTATGTTTGGCCAGATATTGGTTTTAGCTACTCTGTCAACCAAGTGACTCATTGGGATAGAGGCACGGCCGTTCAGCAAATTGATTACGCCTACACTGTCCCCTGTTACAACCAAACCACCGCCCTCTTACCCCAGCGGCGCGACGCCTGCCCCTCGGGGTTGCAACCCACCCTGAATATACCATTGGTGGGGTACGCCACGACCACCAGCACCATTCGCGTTCCCAATGGGGAGCAATTTGGTGCAAAACTACACCAAATTTTACCAGCACGACCCTGTTTGGTGGGATAATTTAGTGGGCAAGCCTCAGGAACAAGAGACACGATACAAAGTTTCAACTACAGGGGAGGATGTTTTAGGCCATTCTCCCGTACTGTGACCGTGTATGATTCCAAACCCTTTACCTCAAATCTCCCCTTTGTCTTTGCCCAAAAGATTTCACAATACCAATATAGCAATTACGATAGCAGTGGCAACAACCCGAAAGTGATGTCGAGCAAGACGGAGTATGCTTATGAGACAACTCCCCAAGGTGGGCACCAAGGAAATGGTAACCAAGGTACAAGAATACGCCACGGCTGAGGCCACTACCCCCCACCCGCACCACCAATGCCTGTATGCGGCCACGCCCTATGACAGCACAACCGATTATCGTTGGATGATTAAACCTGCGGCCGTGGGGGTAAATGATTGGTTTAATGGTAATGAAAGATTATTGGCAGGGACATGGAACTATTATGATGATGCGACCACAGCCTTTCCTGCCGCTGGTGCGCCAACCTTAAAATTAGGACACTTAACCCGTACCCGTCAGTTTTCGCCGAATACATCTTGTGTAGGGGGCCAATCACTAATTGTGTAGCAACGATTGAGACGAAAATGGTTTATGGAGATGACTTCGGCAATGTCACGGAGACATGGAGCTACCAAGAGGGTATGGGTATGTCATCAACAATGGCAGTTCACCATGGGGGGAAGGGGCGGCTCCCAGTTCGGCCGCTCTCAAGACTATCATCACCTACGAAACGGGTTTTTACTTATACCCCGTGACAGTGCAAAACCCTGCCAATCATATTACCTCCTTCCTATTTATGGCTTTAACTACCCCATTCCCAGTGGCGGCTTTATGAAGCAAATGGCCTGCTGGCGCGGGTCGAAGCCCCAATGGAGTGCGGAATTGGTACGAGTATGATCCCTTCGGCCGACTCTTTGCCACCTATGAAACCTATAAAGTGGCTGGAGAAACTACACCCACCCCACCCACCAACTTTGGCCTTGGGACCCCCTCCAAAACGGATGGCAACCCCACCCAACGCTACCATTACTACGACAATGGCTGGCAGGGAATCCAACTTCCGAGCCATAACAAGCCATTTGTTATTTCGACCTTTACCCATCCCGCAACTTATCATCCGAATACAGGAGGGGACGGGTTATAACTTCCATAGTTTGAGCTATTTTGATGGGTTTGGGCGGGTCATTCAGGCGCATGAGCGCACTGTGGCTGTGGACAATAGTACCCATGATAAGCGCATCATCGTCAACATGAGTTACGATGCTCTGGGGCAACTCAGTTGCCAATCAGTGCCCTATGCCGTGGCCAATGCGTTTGAATATGTGAACCAAGCGTGTGGGAGTAGCCCGAGTGGCAAAACGCTCACCACCATGGCTACACCGAGTCCCAGCGATGCCTTATCCACCCCAGCGATACGTTGGTGACCGCTCCTGATGGGACAACCACAAACAAGAGAACTTCATTATTGATCACATCAGTGTGGGCATCAAC
>JADJSZ010000057.1 GCA_016711405.1 Candidatus Hadersleviella danica
GTAAATAAAATCCAAATTTCCAATTCATGCGAGGGATATCTCCTTGTGAGTGGCTCTTGTATTAGGGACAACATGGGAATTGGGCAATTATCTAATGTCGCCCCAAATTGGCAACAAAAAGGCCAGAGGTGTTGCCACCTCTGGCCCTTTACTTTCAGCAGCTAACAGCTAATAGCTTACAGCTTAATGCTTCTTACGGCCGCATAATCATTGGCAGGTAGATGACAGGGTTGGGAGGAGCCACAACCTCTGCCACCGAGGTGGTCAAGTTGACGCTCGCCGTCACATTGCTATCTCCTTGGGAGGTAGCCGAAACCGTGACCATGTCATCAGCGGGGTGAATTGCCCCAGCATCAATGGTGACAGCCACAGTGAATTGGGCGGATTCGCCAGAGCCAAGCGTGAGGCTGGAGTCGGAGACGGCCGTATTCCACTCATTGCCAGCCAACGCCACATCAACCGTATCGGTGGTATTGCCCGTGTTAGTCAACATGAAGGTGTAGGTAACGACAATACCCGCCGCGCCCTCTTGGGCAATGCTATCCACCGACCATGTGAGGTCGTAAACAGCCTCGGCCGTGGTGGTCAGCGAAACAGCATCACTTTCGGCGTTGTCCCCTTGGGAGGTCGCGGTGACAACGGCCGTGTCCAGCTCATTGCCCGTCGCCCCAGCGGGGATGTCCACTGTCACCTCAAAACTACCCATTTCGCCCCCCACCAACTCGATGCTGGCCACGGAAAGTTGGGTGTTCCACGTCTCGCCCGCGACGGTCAGGTCGAAGGTGTCGGTGGTGTTGCCCGTGTTGGTAATCTGGACAGTGTAGGTCACAGTCGTGCCCGGCACATCGCTTTGGGCCGAATCGGCCGAGAGCGCTACCCCATAGTTGATGGGATCCGCCACACAAGATTGCACCTTCACATCATCGACATACCACCCTTCGTTGCCAGCGGCACTATCCGTGCCCAGCCGCCAGCGGAAATTAACCGTTTGGTTGGCGTAGGCTGTCAAATCCACAATCGAGTTGAGATACTCTTGGGGAGGTGGATTGGGGCACCATGCCATGACGGGGCCAAGGGGATTATTGCCGGGTTGTTCATTCCAGATAATGGCATCATAGGGGTCGGTGATTAGAGCAGTATTGGGAACTTGGTTCCATGAACTGCCGCCATTGGTGGAGACTTCCAAAATGGCCGCATCCCAGCAACGGCCGTCATTATTCGGCGTTTCAAACGCCTGATAATTGGCAAATTCCAGCGTCAGCGGGGCTTGGCTGAGGTCGGGGATGATAATGGGGGGGGAGACCAAGCGTTGGTCGCTCAGCGTTTCGCTATCAACGGCAAACCATGAGGTGGTGCCGCTGTTCGGCCGCGCACCGCTCAATGTCCATGTATTGCCTGTGCCACTGCTCGTCCAGCCCGTTGCGCCGCTCTCAAAGTCGGTTTCGTAGGCCACGACGGGGCTTGTGCCGGCTGGGCAAACGGCCGTGGTGTTCAACGTGGTAAAGGAGAAGGTGGCCGAGCTTCCACCAGCCCCACAGACATTGTTGCTACTCACCCGCCAGAAGTACTGGGTTCCACCTTCTAAATTAACGGGTAAATCGTGGCTGGTGGTTTCCTCGGTGGTGGTGTAGACCAGTGAGCTAAAGCCTGCGTCGGTGGCTACTTCCAACAGATAATCAACCGTATTGGGCACGGCCGACCACGAGAAGCTAGGCTGGAGTTGTTGATTTACGGCTCCGTCGGCAGGGGCAGAAAGGGTGGCCACACCGGGAACGGCGGCGACAACGGTTAAGTTGGCCTCAAAGGTGCGGGTCAGCGGCCCTTCGGTGCCGATAATGGTGATGGGGTAATCAGCGGCCGTGACAGCGGCCGTATTCCCTACCGTCAACACACTCGCCTGACCCACCGCCACGGGGTTGGGGGTAAAGTCAATGCTGGTCGGAACAGGGTTGTTCAACGCACTCAGGGTCACGCTGGTTGTAAAGTCGGAGCCGGGAATGACATTGTAGACAGCGTTTGTGCCCTCGCAGATGGTGTGGCTAGGCGGGGTCACATTAACACCCTGACAAAACGCAGGGATGGCAAAGTCTTGGGCATTATCGGCGTTGGAGTTGGTAGAACCTTGGCTGGCGTTGAAGCCCAAGCCGCGCTTGGCAAACCCTTCCCAAATGAGGCATTGGTTGACCCCACCCGTGAGAGCTACATCGGCGGCGAGGATGGCATCACGGCCGTCTACAAAGCCGGGATCACAGGGTTGGATTTTCAACCCAGCCGTTACTAAACGGAGAGCGAGGTTGTTGCCACCTGTGTTCCAAGGCTCGTACAAATTGGGGTTAAAGCCATATTCATCCACCAAATTCCAATACACTTCCCAAAGCATGGCCGTCCAGATGGAGCCAACGCCGTGGGGCACGGCCGCTGAAGCGGTATCGGCATAGGTGCGCGGGTCTACCCCAATATCGGTGTTGTAGGGGAAGGCGCGAATACCCGTGCCAGTGGTAGCTTGCCCAAGGGCATAGGTTCCCACGCCACGGTTGGTAGTCGCTGTGTCAGTCGCACGGGCGGTAAAGACGACGGTGAGGTAGTCGCTCCACCCTTCGCCCATCTGCTCGCTGTTGCCCAAACAGCCCACATTGCTGGGGCCACCCGTCAGGCGGTTAGACCAGCCGTGGCCGTATTCGTGGGCGACAATACCCGCATCAAAGTCGCCATCCCTATCAGGGTTTGGCGCTGTCCAAAGGAACATTTGCATTCGGGGGCGGGAGCCATCGGCGGGGGTTCCAAAATTGGCATTGTTGACATCGAAACCATCTTGGGCTTCGGCTTGCACCGAGTCGTTGCCAAGGCCGCCACGGCCGTAGTTGTTCACTTGGAAGTTGCCGCTGACTTCATCAAAGCCGTGGCTATACAGCAGGTCGTGGGTGATGTTGTTCCAGTAGAACAGATTGGTCACGGCCGCAGGGCGATAGGTGGAAGGGACTTGGGTCAGGTCAAGGGCAAACAGGAAATCAAGACCTGCGCCACCGTCAGGGCTAGAACCCGCATCGGGGGTGTTGCTGGCATCCGTGTCGGTGTAGGCGTGAACGTTATTGCCTTCGGTGGTGGTAAATTCGGCCCCCGCCGCACCGTTGGTATCATGCCAGCCAAAGGGAGAGGCGGTGTCATCGGCAGGCTCATTGACAATGGTACGGCCGTCGGCGGGCGAAGCGGGCACCGAGTGAATGGGGCTTTCGACAGGTTGGGCGTAGACCTGATAGCTACTGCCATCGGCCACACTATCGGTGGGAAGCGCAACGGCAGGGGCAACGAAGGGGGTGCGCGCATCGCTCAGGGCAATATCAGCGGGGTTGTGGCTGACTGTCCAGTTGATTTGCTCTACAACACGGCCTGTCGTGGCATCCACCGTCATCTGCCACCAGTCGCTGGTGTGAATCCGTTCGACAATGGCCTCCCATGCCAGAATCAATTCGCCGTTTTCGCCCATCACATAGACCAATTTGGTGGGGATGGGATTGCGGGAAATGCCCCCATTGCTCAGGATTTGGCTCTGGTTTGCCCCCCCAAAGTTTTGCTCACTGGTGAAGTATTCGCTAAGGGGCCAATTGAGTTCTTGGGCGGCCGTGTTGAGCGCTTCGGCGGCCGTTAAGGCTGGTTGACTCGCATATAACGCACGGTCTACATGGGGCACAAAAGCGCTGTTGAGGGTCAAAATCGAGCCATCGGGCAAGATATTGGCGTTCAAGTTGCCCTTCCACACCTCAATGCCATTGATGCGCTGGCGCAAATAAACATGGGTTACGCCTGTGTCACTGGTTTTGTACAGGTCAGTCACCAGATAATCGCTCAGGTCGGACTCAACCAAGCCATAGTCGGCGCGGTTTTGGTCGAGGTGGTCGAGGACAATTTGGAGAGGATCCAGTTCCACAGAGCCACTGGCGGAAACGGCCGTGGTGGCGCGGCTCCCATACGAGACGAGGAGGGTGAGGAGCAAGACTGTCAGCAGACTGGTCAACAGAGTTAGACGTTTTAAGGGGTTCATATAATCCTTGTTTGAGTGGGTACACTTAAGCAAATAGAAATAAGCAGAAAAATGCGATAGAAACTCCTTGATGGCAGAATGGGGGTTGTGGTGTGCTGGGGGAGATGGGGTAAGAAGCTATTTGGGCAGAGCCAATTGTCGTTATCCCGATGCGAAGAGAAGCACAAGGGCGTAAAAGTAACTCACTTTAGGCTCATTGTAAACCCTCAATTTAGACGGCCGTCTAAGCCGCCACAAAAAAAAAGCGCCCTGCCAAATGGCAGGGCGCTTTTTTCGCCTACTCGGTGTAAGTTAATTAGGGTGTTACAACTGCTAAGGCCACATTCTTCAAGTCGGCCGCTAATTGCGCCACGGTACTGTCCATCAGCGCAAAATAGCCGCTGGGGGCAATGCCAATCCAGACGATGAAGACCAAGAAGCCCAACATAATGGCCAACTCGCCGCCGTTCATATCGCGTAAGCCTTGGTTCTTGGGGTTGTCGAGTGGCCCCATAAAGACGGCTTGGTACATTTTGAGGAGGTAGACGGCCGCTAAAATCACGCCTGTCGTGGCAAAAGCTGTGTAAATCCAGCTCGATTCAAGCGACACAGCACCCATCGAGCCGAGCAAAATGGCAAACTCGCCGACGAAGCCATTCAGGCCGGGCAAGCCCATGCTGGAGAGGGTGACGATGAGCGACAGCACAGCAAACACGGGCATAGCACGCCACAAACCACCAAACTCGCTCATCTCGCGGGTGTGGCGTTGCTCGTAGATGACCCCCACCATAAAGAAGAGGGCGCCTGTGCTGAGGCCGTGGTTCACCCCTTGGATAATCGCCCCTTGCAGGCCAATCTCGTTGAGCGAGAAGATGCCCAAGACGACGAAACCCAAATGGCTAATCGAGGAGTAGGCCACCAACTTCTTGACATCGGTTTGGGCGAAGGAGACGATGGCCCCGTAAATGATGCCGATGATGGCTAAGACGGCGATGATGGGGGCAAATTCAACGGCCGCTTGGGGGAACAAGGGCAGGTTAAAGCGCATCAGCCCATAGGTTCCCATCTTGAGCAGAACGCCTGCCAAGACGATAGAGCCGGCCGTGGGGGCTTGGGTGTGGGCATCGGGCAACCACGAATGGAGCGGCCAGACGGGAACCTTGACCATGAAAGCGATGGCAAAGCCCCAGAAGAGCACATTCTGCACATCCCCAAAGGCACTGCGTTGGGCGATGAGTTCGGGCAAGGCGAAGGTGTCGGCTTGAATGCCCATGTACAGAATGGCCAACAGCATCAGCAAGGAGCCAGCCATGGTGTAGAGGAAGAATTTGATGGAGGCGTAGACGCGTTCTTTGCCACCCCAAATGCCGATGAGGAAGTACATGGGCACGAGGGTAAATTCCCAAAAGATGTAGAAGAGGAATAAATCCTGCGCCAAGAACACGCCCATCATGCCCACTTCGAGGAGGAGCATGAAGATGTAGTAGTTTTTGACTTGGGTGGTGATGGAGTTCCACGAGGAGGGGATAGCCAGTATCATGATGAAACTGGTGAGGAGCACCATCAAAATGCTGAGGCCGTCTACGCCCATGTAGTAGGAGACCCCGAGGGCGGGAATCCAATCGCCCCGGTCTACGAGTTGTAACCCCGGCACGGCCGCGTTGTATTGGCCGAGCACAACGAGGGAGAAGATGAAGGTGACAACGGCCGTGCCCGTGGCAATCACCTTGATGTTGCGGTCGGTTTCGTTGTTGAACGATTTAAGCAACAGAATGGTCACCACACCGACCAGCGGCAGAAAGGTGAGAATGGTTAAATACGGCATATTTACCCCAGTAGAAGTGGTTAGTGGCGAGTGTTTAGTGGCGAGTTAGTTCGCCATGACGACGAAGTAGACGACGAGGAAGACCACGCCGAAGAAAAGGCTGAGGGCGTAATTGCCGACGTTGCCCGTTTGGGTGAGGCGCAACACGTCGGCCAAACGGCGGGCGGTGCGGGCGGTGCCATTGACGAGGCCATCAATCCCTTTGGGGTCGAAGACATCGCGCAGGAAGTTAGCGGCCGTGACAAACGTATCGTGGATGATGCGGTCGTGGACGAAATCGTGCCAGAAATCCCAATCGAAACGCTGGCCGAGCCAGTTGGAGAAGGGGTTGAAAACCCGCTCCACAAACCCTTTGACCAAGAGTGTATCCAGCGGCAAAACGGACATCCACCAGATGGGGGTGCTTTGCAAGGGGTCGCGGTCGGTCGCTTTTTGCGGCCGATTGCGATACACCACAAACACAGCCAACGACATGGCGATAATGGCCAGCGCACTGGAGAGAAGAGCCACATCAAATTGGAGCCATGTGAGGGTGTGGGGCATGTGCAAAATGCCTTCCTCCGTCAGGTGGAAGGATTGAATGGCGTGTTCTAGCCAATGTTCATAGGCCAAGAAGGGGCCGTAGTCGTGGGCGGCGCTGGCCGCTTTGTAAGCCGCTTCGGAGAAGAAGGGGGTGTTTAAGAAACCGCCTAGCGTGGAGAGAATCGCCAAAATGACCAGCGAGAAGACCATCTTGGGGTCGCTTTCGGGCACATGTTTGACGGCTTCGTGGCGGGGTTGGCCAAAAAAGACCATCTTGATTTGCCGCCCCATGTAGAAGGCTGTGCAAACGGCCGCCACAGTAAGGAGCCAGTACACGACGGTGAAAATCGTGCCATCGTTGGTTTTGGCATGGGCCAAAATTTCGTCCTTAGACCAGAAGCCTGCGAAGGGGAAGAAACCTGCCAAAGCGAACGTGCCCGCCATGTATGTCCAGAACGTCCACGGCATTTTGTGGCGCAAGCCGCCCATAAAGCGCATGTCTTGCGGGTCAAAATGGTCATCGGCGTGATGCTCATCATGGCTGTCGTGGCCGTGCTTTTTCTTCTTCTTGTCATCATGGCCGTGGCTATCGTGGCCGTGCCCATGAGCATGGTCGTGCAGGTGGTGGTGGCCATGCTCCATGCCGTGAATGACAGAGCCAGACCCCAAGAAGAGCAGAGCCTTGAAGAAGGCGTGGGTGACGAGGTGGAACATGCCCGCCACGTAGGCTCCCATGCCCACGGCCGCAATCATAAAGCCCAATTGGCTGACGGTGGAGTAGGCCAGCACCTTCTTAATGTCGAATTGGGTGAAGGCGATGAGGCCAGCGGCCACGGCCGTAATTGCCCCTGTCAGAGCTACCAAATCATTGACTGAGATGAGGCCAAGCAAGGTGTGGTGGCTTTGGCGCACAATCTCGAAGAGCACATTGCTCCGCACAATCAGGTAAATACCCGATGTGACCATCGTGGCCGCATGGATGAGGGCGCTCACAGGGGTGGGGCCAGCCATCGCGTCGGGCAACCAAATATAAAGCGGAATTTGCGCCGATTTACCCGTCGCCCCCACTAAAAAGAGGACGGTTATCCACGAGAGGACTTGGCCGATGGCGAATTGCCCGCCGAAAATGTGAACGAGTTCCTCGGCCTCAAACAGCTCCAGCGCATGTTCAAAAACTGGCTCGAACTGCATGGAACCGAAGACCCAGAAGGTCAGAATCATGGCCAAGACCATGGCAAAGTCGCCGACGCGGTTGGCGATAAATGCTTTGCGAGCGGCACGGCCGTTCACCAGTCCCACCCCATCGGGCTTATCAAACCAGAAGCCAATCAGCAAGAATGAACAGAGGCCGACCCCTTCCCAACCCACGAACAGCATCAGGTAGCTACTGCCTGTCACCAAAATCAACATGAAGAAGATGAACATGTTGAGGTAGATGAAGAAGCGGGCGAAATCTTTGTCGCCGTGCATGTAGCCGATGGCGTAGATGTGGATGAGTGACCCAACGCCTGTGATGACGAGGAGCATCACGGCCGAGAGGGTGTCAATGTACATCGCCCACGGAATGTAAAAATCGGCCGAGGGGATGTTAAACCATGTCCACAAAGGAATTGTTTCGGCATGGTGGCCATTGGCCATCAAACTCAGGAAGAGCAAGATGGCGATGGCGAAGTTGGTCAGGGTCATGCTTGTGGCAAACCAACCCGAAATGCGCTCCCCTGTGCGTGGGTCGCCTGCCACCAGCTTTCGGCCAGCGAAGATATTAAATAGCACGCCAATCACTGGCATGACCAAGAGGAGTGGTGCGAGACCGAATGCGTTCATAGGAAAAATTAGTAAGTAGTAATTAGTAAGTAGTAATTGGTAGGTGGCGCGATTATGTCAATTACCAATTAGGAATTACCAATTTACCCTTTAAGCAGGTTGATGTCGCCGATGTCAATGCTCTTTTTGGTGTGGAAGATGGCTATGATAAGAGCCAAGCCCACAGCGACTTCGGCCGCGGCCACGGTCATAACGAAAAAGACCAAGACTTGGCCGTTGAGGTCACCCAATTGATGGGCAAAGGCGACCAACAATAAGTTGGCCGCATTGAGCATCATCTCCACCGCCATAAAAATGACGATGGCGTTGCGCCGGAGCAAGACACCCAATGCCCCAATGGTGAAGAGGATTGCGCTAAGGGCAATGTACCAGTTAATTGTGACTTCCATAGTTTTCAGTACTGAGTGGCTGAGTACTGAGTGCAAGTGCCGAGTGTTACCTACTCAGCACTTAGCACTCAGCACTCATCACTTCTTCATTTTGCGGCTCATCACAAAGAGGCCAATAACGGCCACGAGGAGCAATACGCCGACGACTTCAAAGGGAAAGACGTAGTTTTGGAATAGGATAATGGCCAGATTGGTGGGGCTGGAATCGGGCACGGCCGCACGAGCAACTCCCTGACCCTCCCCCAAAAGAATAGCCGCCACAAAGGCACCAATTAAGCCCACACCCAACGTAACAGCCAATGGCAATTGCCACCCCTTGGCCGCAAAAACGCCTTCCCCCATGTCCGCCCCTAAGAGCATGATGACGAAGAGGAACAGCACCATAATCGCCCCCGCATAGACCGCCACCTGCACCATCGCCAAGAAGGGGGCGTTGAGCAGAACATAAAAGACAGCTATCGAGGCGAAGTTGAGGATGAGGAACAGGGCACTATACACCGGGTTGCGGCTGACCAACATGCCCAGTGCGGACAAGACGGCGATAAATGCCAAGGGGAGAAAAATGGCTGGATGACCCATAAAATTCAGTGGTTAGTAGATAGTGGTTAGTGACTAGTGGCTAGTGGTTAGTGTTTTACTCGCCACTAACCACTATGCACTAGCCACTATTTCGGGTTTTCCATATCGGGAATGGAGCGGTTGAATTTGCCCCGCTCGACTTGTTGGGGGGTGGCACGGCCGTTAATCGGCACATCCACAATCAACATCTCTTTGGTATAAATCGCGGCCGCTCTATCCGTAAAGCTCAATTCATACTCGTTCTCCAGCACAATGGCTTGCGTCGGGCAGGCATCTTCGCAAAAACCACAGAAGATACAGCGGAGCATGTTAATTTCATAGGTGCTGGCATACCGCTCTCCGGGCGAGAAACGATTGTCGTCGCTGTTTTCCGATGCTTCCACAAAGATAGCATCGGCAGGGCAAGCGGCCGCACAAAGAGCACACCCAATACACCGCTCCAGACCATTGTCGTACCGCTTGAGTTCGTGCCGTCCCTTAAAGCGAGCACGAGTCGTGCGTTTTTGCTCCGGGTACTGAATCGTCACCGGCGGCTTGACCATGTGCTTGAGCGTCGTGGCCATTCCCTTGGCAATTGCAATCACAGAATCCAACATGGAACACCTTGGTTAGTAGCGAGTGGCAAGTGGTTAGAGGCGAGTGACGAGTGACAAACACTGGCCATTAGCCACTAATCACTAACCACTAAAAGCCTAAGAACGAAAACACACCCTCTTCCGCCAACACAATAAAAATACCCGTAATAACCAAGTTCAGGACCGAAATAGGCAGGAGCGTTTTCCAGCCAAAGCTCATCAATTGGTCATAGCGCAGACGAGGGAGTGTGGCGCGAATCCAAATCATTAAGAAGAGGGAGGCGGCTATTTTGAGAATGAAATACAACACGCCCAATAATGGATAAGTATCTGTAAATGGGCCGCGATAACCACCCCAGAACAGCGTCACCCAAATGGCGCTGAAGATAATCATGTTCATGTACTCCGCCATGAAGAACATGGCAAAGCGCATCCCTGCATATTCCACATTGTAACCCGAGGAAAGTTCTTGCTCGGCTTCTAGCAGGTCAAACGGGGAGCGTTGCAGTTCAGCCAAGACACCGATGAAGAAGATGATGGCCGCTACGGGTTGCAAAAAGACAAACCACCCCCCCGCTTGCGCCCGCACAATCTCGTTCAGGTTCAACGACCCCGCAATCATCACGGGGATAAGCAAGGTCAGGCCCAGAGACAACTCATAGCTGACCATTTGAGCCGTGGAGCGGATGCCGCCCAAAATCGCGTATTTGCTGTTGGAAGACCAACCCGCCAGCACAATCCCATACACCTCCACCGAAGTAATGGCCAATAAAAGCAACAAGGCCACATTTAGCCCCGGCGCAATCGCCAGATACTCAAACTCATAGCCCAAAATGGTGATGGGGTCGGTGGTGTGCCCCGCCCACGGAATAACGGCCAACGACATGATGGCGGGCAACACGACCAGCATTGGAGCAAGGGTGTAGATGCGCCAGTCCACATAGGGTGGGGTCACATCTTCCTTCATAAACAGCTTGACAGCATCGGCCGCTGGTTGCATCACCCCGCCCAGTAAGCGGAGTTCTTTTTTGCCCTTGCGGGGATAGGAATATACCCCGCTCTGTTCGGGCCAACCCGATGTTGCATCCGCGCCAACACCTTGCGCTCGTACAGCGTCGTGTAGGCAAAGCCCGTGATGACGACCATCACGATGATGAACCCAACAATCAATGCCCGGAGGGCGATTTCACCAGCAGTCATAGGTATATACCTTCATGCGTAGTAAAAAGTGAGAAGTCAAAGGTGAAAAGTGGCCCACGGCCGACCTTTTACGTTTCACCTTTCACTTTTTACTTATTTTTCTCAATCTGTGCCGCCAGCACCCCTTGGACATGGGGCACACCGCGCACCACGGCCGTGCCCTCGGGCGCATGGCCATTCACATAAGCTGAAAGCTCCAACTTGCGGCCGTTCACCGTCACCGTCACCACATCCCCTGTAGAGATGCGGAGCGGTTCCGCGTCCGCTTCATTTAAGAACAGTTGCGGCTGGGCAAGGCGAGGAGCCAATACGGCCGAACGGTTAATCAACGTCCCCGGCGTGTACAAAGCCGCCGCCCGCACCAGAGCCAACCCCTTGGGAGCGGCCGTCTTCACCTCGGGAACTTCCACAAGGGACACAGCTCCCTTCTCGGCCGCGCTGGCCCACACTTGGCCCAGCCCATGCCCATTGTCATACGACGTGCCGCCGTAATACAAATCTTCGCCACCCACATCGGGGAACTGCTTTTCGACTTTGGCCAGCGTCCCATAATCCATCTGGGCATACGGTTTCACCGCTTTGGCAATGCCCTTCTTAAAGATGAGGCTGGCCGCCACGGCCGCTTTTTCGCCGCCCAGTTTCTCGTGGAGCGTGGCGCAAATCTTCCAATCGGGCCAGCATTCGCCCACGGCCGTAATGGCGGGGTAATACCGTTGCACCCGCCGCTCGCCATTGGTGAACGTGCCATCCCGCTCCGCCCAGCTTTGGGCGGGCAAAACAACATCGGCCGCTTTGGCCGTTTCGGTCAGGAACAGCTCCTGCACCACCAAAAAGTCGAGCTTGCCCCGATTGGCCAGCAGGCCATCCCCAATCGGGTCGGCCGCTAACACGTATAACGCTTTGAGGGAGCCATTTTGCGCCCCCGCATAAATCTCAGATGCGCCCAATCCCTTCTCTTTAAGCGGTTGCACGCGGGACCAAAAGCGGGGTTTATCCCCATATCCCATGCCCCTTGGGTGTTGTTGTGTGGCCACACGGCGACGAGGCCATTGTTCGGCCGTCCAACATGGTTTTGCCCATTTTCAGTTTTGATGAGCAACAAGTGGGAAAGCAACCGCGCCAGTGCATCGCTCTCGGCGTAGCTCAAGCCCTCCGCGCCGTAGTAGGCGACCAGATTGGTGGCATTGACCAAGGTCTCGGCCGCTTGGGCGATGGCGTTGCGCTCGCCCACTTGCACCACTTTGGCGGCGGCCAACAGGTGGCGCACCGTGTCGAGCGCTTGGCTGGGGGCATAGTGGATGGCATGACTGGCAAATTTGTCCAGACGGGTTTGGCGTACATTCAGCACGACCAATTTGGCTCCCCGCTCGGCCGCTTGCTTCACGCGCAACCACCAAATAGGAGCCTCTTCGTGCAAGTCGCTGGCCACGACCAAAATGGCATCCCCACGGCCGAGTTTTTGGATGTCGCTTCCACTGGCCAAGCCCACCTGCGCTGTCACATCCCCACCCGCTACGCGGGGGTTGGCCAAATCAATGTTGTTGCTCTTCAGCCCCTTGCGGATGAGTTCTTGGAAGGCGAACAAATCTTCGTTGCTGGGGCGGTCGCCAGCCACGCCCGCCACGGCCGAACCCGCCCCCTTGAGCTTATCCGCTACCAAGGCCAACGCCTCATCCCAACTGGCGGGGGTTAGCTGGCCGTTTTTGCGGATGAGCGGCGTAGTCAGCCGGTCGGCCGCTTCGGCAAAGTGGTAGGCAAAGCGGGTACGGTCGGAAATCCAAATTTCGTTAACCGCCTCGTTTTGGCGGGGCATGATGCGCTTAATGACCACCTTGCCGCCCTGTTTGGCCTCGCGCCGGGTGCTCATGGTGATGTTTTCACCCTCGGGGCCGTGGGGGGAGATGCTGGCCACGGGGGAAAGTTCCCACGGCCGTGCCCCAAAGCGGAAATCGGCCGTGGTCAGTGCCCCCACAGGGCAAATGTCGGTTGTGTTGCCGCTCCAATAGCTATCAAAGCCGGGGGTCAGAGTTGGTCACGATTTCCAGTTTACGGCCGCGATTGTGGAACCCAATGACAGGGTCGCCCGCAATTTCGGCCTGATAACGGGTGCAACGGCCGCACTGAATACACCGCTCCCTGTCGAGCCAAATCAAATCGCCCAGCGGCACATGCTTTTTATTGTGGATTTTGTCGTTGTAATCGAAGCGGGTCGTGCCCTCGCCATGCTTCATGGTCAGGTTTTGCAACGGGCACTCGCCCCCCTTGTCGCAAATGGGGCAATCAAGGGGGTGGCTGGTCAGCAAAAATTCGATGACCGCTTCCCGCGCCACATCCACGGGTTTGGTGGTGGTGCGGATGACCATGCCATCGGCGACGCGCACGGTACAACCCGTTTGCAGGCCACGGCCGTAGTTAATTTTGGCCGTACCATCCTCGTTTTGCAGGATGGCTCCCGTGGCGCGGTCGCGCTCGGGCATCCCCACTTCTATCAAGCACATGCGGCACATACCCACGGGTTCCAACTTGGGGTGGTGGCAAAAAACGGGAATATCCACGCCCATGTATTGCTTGGCCGCGTCTACCACGGTCATGCCCTTTTGGACTTGCGCCTCAATTCCGTCAACGGTTATCGTGATGAAATCACTCATAGTTAGTTTGTTAGCTGTAAGCCGTAAGCCGTAAGCCGTTAGCTTATGGCTTACGGCTTATGGCTCTTAGCGAACCTTGGCGGTGTACTCTTGCTTAAAATGTTTCAAGGTGGAAAGAGCGGGGCTGACGGCGAATTCGCCGAGGGCGCACAGGCATTTGCCTTGGATTTGAGTGGCCACACTACCCAGCTTTTCCACGTCGTCGGCCGTGCCACGGCCGCTGTTTATCTTGACGAGTAACTTTTCCAGCCAGAACGTCCCTTCGCGGCAGGGGGTGCATTTGCCACACGATTCGTGCTTGAAGAAGTGGGTCATTTTCTCGGCCGCCCAAACCATGTCGGTCGTCTCGTCCATTACAATGATGGAAGCAGACCCCATCATGGAACCATAGGGGTTAAGACCCTCGAACGAGACGGGGGCATCCAATGCTTCGGGGCCAACCACTGGGCCAGAGCCGCCCGAGGGCAGAAACGCCTTAAAGCCCTTGTCGTTCAACATCCCTTGACAGTAATTTTCGCCGTAGATGAGTTCGCGATAGGTGACTTTGCCCATTTCCACTTCGTAGTTGCCCGGCCGTTTGACATGGCCGCTCATGCACACCACTTTCACGCCCTTGCTCTGGTCTGTGCCCATCGCCGTATACCAATCGGCTCCCTTGGCAATGACTGGGGGCACATTGGCCAACGTTTCGACGTTGTTGACGACGGTCGGCTTGCCATATAAGCCCGCTTGGGCGGGGAAGGGTGGCTTGCTCCACGGCTGGCCCAAATCCCCCTGCAAGGAGGATAAGAGGGCGGTTTCTTCGCCGCAAATATAAGCGCCTGCCCCAAAATGGTTGTGGTAATCGCACGAGAAACCAGAGCCGAGGATGTTTTTGCCCAACAGATTGGCGGCATACGCATCTTTGATGGCTTGCTCGGCCGCGTAGCCCGCGTCCAAGAATTCGCCACGCCAGTAGCAGTAAACGGCCGTGGCCCCCACTGCATAAGCAGCAATCAACGCCCCTTCGATAACTTGGTGGGGATTGAACTCCAAAATTTCGCGGTCTTTAAATGTACCCGTCTCCGATTCATCGGCGTTGATGACGATGTATTTGTCGCCCGCCCCTTTGGGGATGAAGCTCCACTTGAGGCCAGCGGGAAAGCCTGCCCCGCCACGGCCGCGAATGCTCGCCTTTTTGACTTCATCAATGACCTGCTCAGGGGTCATCTCGCGCAACACTTTCTTGAGCGCGTCGTACCCCCCATTGGCCGTATATACATCCAACTTGTGGATGTCCTGAATATCTCGATGGCGCAGAATGACGTGAGGCATAGGAGTGCTGAGTGCTAAGTGCTGAGTGCTGAGCATAGCTTTTTACTCAGCACTCAGCACTTAGCACTTTCTACTTTTAGTGATGTGTTTCCACCAAAATTTTATCCACCACGGTGGCAGGTTTTTCATTGCTGGCCGCTTCGCGGCGCAGGCGGGCGATGAGGGCATCGAATTTTTCTTCGGTCAGGTTTTCCTCATAGCGCAAATTGCATTGCAACATGGGGGCGCGGTCACAGGCGGCAAGGCACATGACGTTTTTGATGGTGAAGAGGCCATCGGCCGTGATTTCATCTTTCTTCACCCCCAATTTTTGGCAAGCCATCTCGATGAACTGATCGGCTCCGCGCAAGGCACAGGGCAAATCGTTGCAAATTTCCAACACATATTTGCCCACGGGTTCTTCGTAGTAGAGGCTATAAAAACCCGCAATGGACAATACATGGGTAGGGTCGAGGTTGAGGATGCTGGCCACGTCGGCAATTGCTTCGGGGCTGGCGTAGCCGTATTCCTGCTGGGCGATGTGGAGCAGGGGAAGCACGGCCGATTTTTCCCGCCCCGCTGGATAGCGCTTGAGCAGGCTTTCAATTTCTTGAGCGTATTTTTCTCGCAACATTACCGGTCAATCTCCCCCAGCACAATGTCTATCGAGCCGATGATGGCCACCAAATCGGCCACATATAAATCTTTAGAAAGCACGGCCAGCGAAGCCAAATTGACATAAGACGGAGTGCGGAAATGCACTCGCGCTGGTTTTGGGCCGCCATCGCCGCGCAAATAGCACATAAATTCACCCCGTGGCGATTCCACACTTTGGGTGACAAACCCCTTGGGCGCACTAAACCCTTCCGTCCACAACTTAAAGTGGTGAATCACAGCTTCCATGCTTTGCCCCAACTCAGAACGAGGCGGAGGCACGATTTTGCGGTCGTTGCTGTTCACGGGGCCACGAGGCATCTTGTCCATTACTTGGCGGATAATGCGCAGGCTCTCCTTCATCTCTTGCATCCGGCACAGGTAACGAGCATACACGTCCCCATCTGTTTCGACGGGCACATCAAACTCGACCTTGTTGTAGGTCATGTAGGGCATCGCCTTGCGAATATCCCAATTGACCCCTGAGCCACGCAGAGAAGCCCCTGTTAAGCCCCAGCTAATCGCATCTTCCCCCGAAACAACCCCCACACCCTTGGTACGAGCCAACCAGATGGGGTTGTTCTTGAGCATGGCTTCATATTCAGCAATGCGCTCGGGCATAAATTCGAGAAAATTGCGAATAGCTGGCTCGAACTCCTCGGGCACATCCCGCCACAGGCCGCCGGGGCGGAAATAGCTGACCATCATCCGTTGCCCCGCGCACATCTCGAATACATCCAAAATGTATTCCCGCTCGCGGAAGCAGTACAGGAAAACTGTCATGGCCGCCAAATCGAGGGCGTGGGTTCCTAGCCAAACCAAGTGGCTGGAAATACGCGCCATTTCGGCCAGAACCATGCGGATGGCCACGGCGCGAGGGGGCGGCTCAACGCCCAGTAACTTTTCGACGGCCATGATATAGCCCAAATTGTTGGACATGGGCGAGAGATAATCCATGCGGTCGGTCATCACCAACGCTTTGGTGAAGGTTTTCGACTCCATGTTTTTCTCGATGCCTGTGTGCAAAAAGCCAATATCGGGGGCGAGGTTGATGACTTTTCGCCATCTAGCTCGACCAATAGACGCAGAACCCCGTGGGTGCTGGGGTGTTGTGGCCCCATGCTCAGGAGCATGTGGTCTTCTTCGTTTTGGATTTCCATCCCCGTGCCCAATTTAGCGCGGAGTTCCTCAACGGTGATTTCTTGTACCTTGTCGCCGCCAAGCATTAAGGTCATGGTGTGTTCTCTCTAGGTAGTGGTTAGTGGCGAGTGGTTAGTGGCTAGTGTGTTGTCAGAAGTATTTCTAATCACTAAACACTAATCACTAGCCACTATTCTCTTACTGCCCGCATATGGCTTTTTGGCCTGAATGGCTTCCCAGTTGAAGGAGAATTGCACTTCTTCGTAGCCGAGCGGGTAATCTTTGCGGAGGGGATGGCCGACCCAATCTTCGGGCAGGAAGAGGCGGCGCAGTGCGCCATTTCCCGCGAATTTGATGCCCATTAAGTCCCACACTTCCATCTCGAGCCATGTGCCCACCTTCCAAATGTCCCCCACTGTTTGGGGGCCTTCGTCGGGGTCTTCCACAAAGGTGCGGATGCGCAAGTTGTGGATGCGGGGCATGGAGCGCAGGTGGTAGTTGACAGCAAAACGAGGGTATTCGGGCAACATATCATCGGCGACGATGTCGGTGATGAAGTTGTATTGCAACTCCTCGTGGTGGCGCAGGAAGTGGCAGATGGCATGGACTTTGTCGCTGGGGACGATAATCGTCCGCTCGCCGCGAAAGTCTATGATTTCTTGGATCGCCTCGCCGAACTGTTGTTGGAGGAGTTGGGTGGCTTTTTCGTCAACTTGGGTCATGTGTTTAGTGTAACAGCTTTGCCGTTGCTGGTACGATTTGAGACGACGAAAAGCATTACACGAACCTAATTTACGCCCAGTCCTTGAAGGTTTCTTGGCGGATGTTTTCGTGGAGGGTCATAATGCCATCAATGAGGGCTTCGGGGCGGGGGGGGCAACCCGCGACATAGACATCAACGGGGACAATTTCGTCTACCCCTTGGACGATGGCGTAGTTATTGAAGACCCCGCCGCAAGAAGCGCAATCGCCCATCGCAATGACCCACTTGGGTTCGGGCATTTGGTCATAGAGGCGGCGCAGGACGGGAGCCATTTTGCGGGAGACACGGCCGGCGACAATCATCAAATCTGCCTGCCGAGGGGCGGGGCGATTGAGTTCCATGCCGAAGCGAGACGCGTCGTAGTGGGAGGCTTGCGAGGCCATCATTTCGATGGCGCAACAGGCCAGCCCAAAGAGGAGCGGCCACATGGCGTTGGTGCGCCCCCAGTTGACCAAATCTTCTAAACGGTGGGTGACAATACCGAGATTACCAGCTTTTTGTTCTAGTCCCATTCTAACATTCCTTTTTGCCAAGCCCAGAGGTCGCCAATGACAAATACGACCATAAAGAGCAGGACGGCGCCGAGGCCAAAAAACCCCAACGGCCGTAGGGCGACTGCCCACGGCATGATGAGGATGATGTCAATATCAAACAAGATAAAGAGTACCGCGATGCGATAGAACTTAACGGGGTAGCGGCGGCGAGCTTCGCCGATGGCGGTCATACCCGATTCGTAGGGTTGCGTTTTGCGGGGGTTCGGCCGTTTTGGCCCCAGAATCATGGAGAGCGTGGGGAGCAACAGCGCCAGCAAAAGAGCGATGCCAAACAAAACCGCGACGGGGATGTAGTTATTGAGGTAACTTTCCATTGGAAATGGTGAATTGTGAATTGTGAAAGGGTGAATTGTGAGTGGTTACACAGGGGAAAAAGCAACTTAGATTGAACTGAGGTTAAATCGTCTGTGCTTTTTATCACAATCGGCCGTGATTCTAGCACAATTGCGGGGTGTGGCAAAAAAGATAACAACGAGAAATAGTGAGAGAGGCAAGAGCGAGGAGATTGAACGATGGGGGCTTAGGTGGCGAATTTCAGGAGTTCGAGCAGAAAGAGGTCGGGACGGCCGAAGCCCATTTCAGCCGCGAGGTGGGGGAGCGGCGGCAAAACACGGCCGCGCATCTCTCCATAGCGCACCCGCAACCCCGCCACATCCAACGTCGCTTGCCCTGTCCAACGCCCTTCTTTCTGCCCGATTTCGGCCAGCACGGCCGCCAATCGCCCCGCTTGGTCTAGCTCCGCCACCAATGGCCGTGGGTCGGCGGGCAATGCGGCGATTTCCCCCGCCAAGCAGAGGTGCATGGCCACCATTTGCGCCGTCACCCGCACCCCTTCGGCCGAGATGGCCAGCGGGGTTTCCTGCGCCAGCAACCGCTCAAAGCGGGGTGTGTGGGCAAAGGGGATGGGCGGCGGGGGCGGGATGGGTTCCCCGTTGGCTAATCGCTCAAGGGCGGTGATGGCATCCGCCCGCTTTTGGTCTACGCGCAAGTCGGGCAGGTGGCGGCGCAGAACGGCCGTTTCTCCCCCCTCATCCTCATCTGCCAGTAACCGTTCGTAGGTGCGTTGGCTGTAGTGCAGGGCGCGGGCACGGCCGAGCAAGGTCTCGGCCGTTTGCGCCCCAATCACCCCCTGCGTTTGGGCGTTGGCCAGTGTAGCGCGGATGTTGACTAAGGCCTCGGTGGTGGCTTTGTAGCCCAACTCGGCGGGCAGATGGCGTACCGCCACTTCGTCATCCGCCTCGAGTGTGCCACTGGCAAACTGCTCGTAGACACGGCCGATGCCGACCATGCCCAACGGAGCCAGTTCGGCCGCCCGCAACGCACCCATGCTGGATGCGCCCCAGACGGGCACGCCGTGGTGCATGGCCCACAAAAGCTCTTTGTGCCACACGGCCGGTTGCCGCTCGAACAGCCCATCTACCAGCAAGATGGCGGTGGGGTTGGCCGAAAGGGCGTGCAAGACATCGCCCAAGGCGGCAGGCGGCCGATAATCAGCGGGCAAAATCGCCTGTGCCGTGGGCAAGTCGAGGGTGGGGCCGAGGAAGATAATCATGGTTATTCGTTATTGGTTATTGGTTATTGGTTTCCTTTTACGCCATGCAAATCTACGCGCAGGTGGGGGATGAGCAAACGGCCGACGGGGATGCCGATGGCGGGCTGGGTGAGATTGACCCAGACAGCCGTGGGCAGGTGCGCGAGCAAGTTGTCAATGTCTTGGTCGAGGTAGCCTGTGTGCTGGTTGGGGATCGCCTGCCACGGGATGGATTCGGCCGCCGCCAGCAATTTGCGCCACTGCGCCGCCACATAATCCGCTTGCGCCAACTGGTAATCCACCCGAAAAAAGTCATCCCGCGTGCCCGAGATAAAGGCGAGGCGGGATTGCACCGCCTCGGTGAGGGCGCGGAGCAGGGCGGTGGCGGGGTGGGGGTGTGCCCCAAAGCCGTGGAACAGTCCCACGCTCTGCCAGCCGAGTTGGGCTTGCATTTCATATAAGACACAGCCGAAGGTGGGCAGTGGCCAACGGCCGCGCATATCCCAGATGACGGCCGTGGCCCCCGCCCGCGCCAACTGCTCGCGCAAATTTTGGCATGTTTCGTCGTCCACCGTTGCCCAATCCACCACCCGCAACCGCTCCCGCCCCAGCTTTTGCCGCCACTCCGCCAGCGCATCCCGCTCCAGCAATTCGCACAACGCATGGCGGATGGCTTCCAGCGGGTGGTTGCCAGCGGCGAGGCCGTTGGTGCTTTGCGTGAATGCGGATTGCGGATTGCGGATTGCGGATTGCGTTTGTAGTGGCGGCTTTAGCCGTTCCGGGCTGACTGGCTGACTAGCTGACTGGCTGACTAGCTGACACGCTTCCAGCGGCACGTAGGTGGGTATGCCTGTGTGCAGGTCTAGCCCTTGCACCCAGTCGAGGGGGGTGGCGGCCGTGGGCAGGGTTTGGCCCGGTGGAGTGGGCAAGCCCGCCAGCAGGTGGTGGGGCAGGTCGCGGGCGGGGGCGTGGTGGGTGGGCAGGGAGATGCTTTCGGCGTGGTGGAACTCGAATGCTTCCATGACGGCCGAGATTTTAGCCGCCAGCGGGGTCAGCCCTTTGCCTTGGGTGATGGCCAGCGTGGGGGCGTTGGGGCGCACGGCCGTATACACGGGCACGCCCAGCACATCCAGCCCCGTAATATCGGCCACACGGGTAATGCCGGCCGTGGCCAAATGGGGAGCCACCCGCGCCCACGTCTCCTCCAACGGGCACAGCCGTTGCCCACCCGCCAACGACCAATCTCTCATCTGGCTCTGTTCGCCCAATTCTGGGCAGTTCTCTATAATCGGCATGATTAGGTAGTCTATCAGCTAGTCAGCACTTCAGCATTTCAGCTTGTCAGCATTTCAGCTTCCTAGCTGACTAGCTGACTGGCTGACCGGCTGACTGGCTGACCAGCTTTCCCCCAAGGCCTACCCGTGACCCTTCGATTACCCGGCTATACGGTCAACGAGACAATACATGAGAGCAGAAATGCGATTGTGTACCGTGGACAGCGCACGATTGACGGCCGTCCCGTCATTCTTAAGACACTGCCCACACCCAGCCCCTCATGGGAGGAGATTACGCGCTACCAGCGGGAATTTGACCTGACCCATTCATTGCTGGCGGCCGGGGTGGTGGATATTGCGGCCATCTATGCGCTGGAAATGACGGCCGACCAAGCTATTTTGGTGCTGGAAGATGCGGGCTTTATCTCCTTGGCCAAGCTCTTGCGCCAACAGTCGCTGACATTGGCCGAGTTTTTTCCGCTGGCCATTAAAGTGGTGCGCGTCTTGGGGCAAATCCACCAGCAACACATCATCCACAAAGATATAAACCCCGCCAATATCCTCATCCACCCCGAGACACGGGATATTAAGGTGATAGATTTTGGGCTGGCCACCCAGCTTTCCCACCTGACAGCCAACCTGAGCGGGATGAATTCGCTCGAGGGAACCTTGCCCTATTTGGCGCCAGAGCAATCGGGGCGCATGAACCGCCCCATTGATTACCGGGCCGATTTTTACGCGTTGGGGGCTACCTTTTACGAGCTTTTGGTGGGCGAGCCGCCCTTCATTGAAAGCGACCCATTGACCTTGGTGAATGCCCACCTGACCCAAATACCCGCCGCCCCCCATTTGCGGCAGGCAGGTGTGCCGACGATGGTTTCGGAGTTGGTGATGAAGTTGTTGGCCAAGGATGCGGCCGACAGGTATCAATCCGCCTATGGCTTGCAGGCGGATTTGGTGGAGTGCTGGAGCCGGTGGGAAGGGGCACGGCGCATTGGCCATTTTCCACTGGGGCAATACGATGTTTCCGATTTGTTTCGCTTGCCGCAGAAGTTATACGGCCGCGAAACGGCCGTCAGCCACGCATGGACCGCCTTTGAACGCGCCAGTGCCGGCGGGGTAGAGTTTTTGCTGGTGACAGGCGAAGCAGGGGTGGGCAAGACGGCTCTCGTGCGGGAGCTGTACAAGCCGCTGACCCAGCGGCGGGGCTTTTTGATGGCGGGCAATTTTAGCCTGCTCCAACGCAGTACCCCCTATATTCCCTTGGCGCAAGGGCTACGCAATTTGTTCCGCCAACTGCTGACCGAATCGGCCGAGCAGTTGGCCGCATGGCGGGACAAAATCCAGCAAGCTGTGGGGCGCAATGGACAAGTGTTGGTCGAGCTATTGCCCGAGTTGCAACACATTCTTGGGCCACAACCCGCCCCCTCCCCCCTCCCGCCTGAGGAGGCGCGTCACCGCTTCACCCACCTCTTTAAGAACCTCGTTTTGCTCTTTGCCCAGCCGCAACACCCGCTGGTGGTGGTGGTGGATGATATGCAGTGGAGCGATGTCGCTTCATTGGAGATGATTGAGCAATTGCTGGCCAACGGCCGTGGTCATCTGCTTTTTATTGGCATGTATCGGCATGAGGAGGTGAATGAGGTTCACCCCCTGTCCCGCTTGCTGGCCAAGTTGGAAGAGGCCAAGCAGGAAGTGAGCCGCATCCATTTGCACCCGCTGACGGCCGAGGACATTCAGGCGTATGTGGCGGATGCTGTCGGCCGCCCCGAGGAGGAAACGGCCGAACTCAGCCTGCTTTTGGAGCGCAAAACGGCGGGCAACCCCTTCTTCATGGGGGAATTTCTGAAGGAGCTACACACCACCCAAACGTTGGTCTTCAACCACAACCTCGGCCGTTGGCAATGGAACCTTCAGCAGGCCGAGTTGCAGGGCATGACCAACAACGTGGTCGCCCTGATGACCCAGAAGGTGGCCCGGCTGACCCCCACTGTGCAACATTTGTTCAAGCTGGCCGCGTGTATTGGCACGGAGTTTGAGTTGCACCTGCTGGCCAAACTGACGGGGCACACGCCGCAAGAAACGGCCAAGCAGTTGTGGCCCGCGCTGATGGAAGAGCTGATTGTGCCGCTTGATTCGACCTATAATTTGGCCCATTTGGATGCCAAAGGGGCGTTGGAGGTGCGCTATCGCTTTGTCCATGACCGGGTGCAGGAGGCGGCTTATTTGATGTTGGGGCCAGCCGAGCGTTCGGCCGCGCACTGGCAAATTGGGCAGTTGCTGTTGCAGGACAATTACCTTGAGAAGAACCCCGCCCGTGGGCTGTTTGTGGTGGTCAACCAGCTTAACCTGAGTTGGGAGCACGCCGACACGGCCGCTGAGAAGCTGACCCTTGCCCAACTGAATTTGGCGGCGGCGCACAAGACGAAGCAATCGGCCGCTTTCCAAGCCGCGTATGATTACACCCAAATGGGGTTGCGCCTGTTGTCGCCCAGCAGTTGGCAAACGGATTACGGGCTGACCCGCGATTTGCACACCGAGGCTGTGCAATGTGCTTATTTGTGCCACCAGCAGGAAGAGATGTGGCGTTGGAGCGAGCAAGCCCTGCCCCACATAGCCGATTTGTTGGAACAGCTACCCATCCTTGAAACCCAGATACAGGTGCTTCTGTTCCAACAAAAATTGCCCGAAGCTTTGCCCTTGGGGCTAAAAATCTTAGCTGATTTGGGGGTTAAGCTGACACAAGAGCCAAGTGATGAGGAGTTGGCGGAACTATTTGCGGCTGTGGCCAACTTGTGGCAGGCAGACCAAATCCCCTCCCTGCTCGATTTGCCGCCCATGACCGATATGCAAACAGTGGCCGCTATGCGTCTACTAGTTCGCCTCCAACTTGTCGCATCGGTCATTGCCCCAAAATGCAAACGGCCATCATCCTGAACATGGTGCGCCTCTCTTTGTTGAACGGCAACGCTCCTAGCTCTTGTTTGGCCTATGTGACCTATGGCAATTTGCTTGTGTTGCGGCAGGGCAATATCGAAGCTGGCTACGAATTTGGGCAATTAGCCTTAGCTGTCTTGCACCGCTACGAGGCACGGGAGTTTGAGGCGCGGGTTCAGTTTGTCTTTAATGGCTTTATTCGCTTTTGGAAGGAGCCTCTGCAAACCTCACTGGAATCTCTATTGGTGAATTACCACCACGGCCGCGAAACAGGTGACTATTTTTATGGATTTCTCTCCGTCATCCTTTATACGGTCTACGCCTTGGGGGTGGGTAAAAACTTGGCGGCCGTGGAACGAGATGTCGCTTTATACCAGCAGGAAGCCCAACGCATTCAGGGGTTGTATATCAACAACCTTATGCCCATTTATCGCCAAGGGTTCCGCGCTCTGCTGGGGCAAACAACCGCGCCCACCAGCCTCAATGGGGATGAGTTTGATGAAGAAGCTGTCTTGGCGCACCTTGCTACCATCAACAACAACCTCTCTCGCGCAGTCATTTATATGTTCAAGCTGATTCTCGCCTACCAGATGGGCGAGTATGAACAAGCGTATGCCTTTGCCCGCGAGGTAGACCCGTTTAAGCACCTCTTTTGGGGGACTTACTGGTATGTTCAATTTACATTTTACGATTCGTTGGTGCAGGTGGCTTTGCTCAATGAGGAAGGGGAACAGGACGAGCAAACGGTCGTTTCCTACACCCAACGCATCGCCGAAAACCAACAGAAATTGGCGGAATGGGCGACCTATACCCCCAGTAACTTTTTGCCCCAATGGCATTTGGTCGAAGCAGAGCGATTGCGCCGCGCAGGGTCACAAACCCAAGCCCGGCAACATTATGACCAAGCGATTGAACTAGCCCAACAATACGAAAACAGGCATGTGGAAGCGTTGGCCGTGGAAAAAGCGGCCAAATTTCACCTGCGGCGCGGCCAAACACGGCTGGCCTCCTATTACATGAGCGATGCCCATTATTTGTATGGGCGGTGGGATGCCCGGCTCAAGGCCAAGCAATTGCAACGCCAGCATCCCCAACTCGTTTTGCAACGCCAGCCCGAAGCGGGCTTTGGCACGATTCGCACCTCGCTCAGTACCACCTCCTCGCGGAGCATGGTCACGAGTGCGCTTGATTTGCTGGCCATTATTCAGGCCACCCAAGCCATTGCGGGCGAGGTGGTAGAGGAGACGCTCCAAGCGCGGTTGATGCAGGTCATGTTGGAGGGGATGCCCGTGCAACGGGGCTTGCTCTTACTCCCCCACACGGCCGACGAATGGTATATCGGGGTGGAGGGGCGCAAAAATGGCAAGAATAAAATCGAATTGCGGCCGAATTTGCCCCTCATCGCCGCCAGTGCGCCGCTGATGCTGACCAATTATGTCATTCGCACCCACGAAAGTTTGGTGCTAAATGATGTCGTCCACGATGACCCCCGTTTGGCAGATGACCCCTATATGGCCCATAAACGAGTGCGGGCGGCCGTTTGCCTGCCCCTTGTCAACCGGGGCGAGTTGCGCGGCGTGCTCTATTTAGAAAACACGGTGGCCACGGGGGTCTTTACTGATAATCACATTGCTTTGCTCCACATTTTGGCTTCGCAAGCGGCCGTGGCACTGGACAATGCCCAGCTTTACCAAAATTTGGAGCAGAGGGTGGCCGAGCGCACGGCCGAATTACAGGGCTTGGTCTCAGAGCTAGATGCCTTCTCTCACACTGTCGCCCATGACCTCAAATCCCCGCTGAGTGGTATCATTGGCTATGCTGAAATTCTTGGCCAAGAGATGGGGCATTTGACGGCCGCTGAAAGCGAAGAACTGCTCCAACGGGTCATCCAAAGTGGGTTACGGATGCGCCACATCATTGATGGCTTGCTCACCCTCGCCACCACCCGTGCAGGGGATGTTCCGCTAACGGTGTTAGATATGGAAAGCATTGTACAAGACCAAAAAGAGCGTTTGTTTTATGTGTTGGCGGAGAGCAAGGCAGAAGTGGTGCTGGCCCCTGAATGGCCAATGGTAGTGGGGTACGAAGCATGGGTGGGCGAAGTGTGGGCCAACTACATGAGCAACGCCATTAAATACGGCGGCAACCCACCCCGCATAGAGTTGGGAGCCGACGTGGTGGATGAGCAGACAGCCCGCTTTTGGGTGCGCGACAATGGGCAGGGGTTAACGGCCGAGCAATGTGCCAAATTATTCACCCCCTTCACCCAACTCGGTGAACGCCGCGCCGATAGCCATGGCCTTGGCCTTTCCATTGCCCAACGCATTATCGAACGGCTGGGCGGCACAGTGGGGGTGGAAAGCGAATTTGGGCAGGGGAGTTTGTTTTACTTCACCTTACCGTTGGGGTAGTTATTAGCTATTAGCTTTTAGCGAGTGGTCTGACCGCCAAATTTTGCCAGAGGTAGTAACGACTTTAGTCGTAGTTTGTAATAACGGCTTTAGCCGTTGCTTCGCCATAATCGCGGCCTTGGCCGCTAATAGCGAAAAGCTAACAGCCAACCACTAAAAAAGGAGATTTATATGGGCAAGAAAAAGAAGAAAGAGAGCAAATATGTGACCGAGGAGCAATGGGCGGAAGTGATTGGGCGGGCGTGGCTCGACCATGAATTTGCGGCCGCGCTCGAACGCGACCCCGTGACCGCCATTCGCGAGGCATTCCCCGCTTGGGAATTTAAGCGCGTCTTCCATGTCGCCCCCACCCCGCGCACCATGCCCGAAGAGCTTCTGGAGCAAATTGCGGATGGGGAGCAAGAAGCGTTGTTGGTTTCATTTAGCTGTGTGTGTATTGGATAGCTTGTTAGCCTGTCAGCTAGAAAGCTTGTCAGAGAAAGCTGAAGTGCTGACCCGCTGAAAAGCTATATAAAGGAGATAATTATGACTGGGAAACCATCCCGTCGGAAGAACGTGCAGGAGCAAGCGGAAGAAAAATTGGTGGAAGAGATTGTGCAAGCCGTGGTAGAGGTGGTGGCTGAGGCAAAGCCCGCGGAGGCAACCCCAGAGCCACAACTGGCTGAGGCGCAACCCGAGCCACAGGTAGCTGAGGCCACGGCCGAAACCGCCGCCCTGCCCCACCATGCCAAACTCTACATCACCCCTGCTGAGTGGGGGCGCATTTATGCCAAGGCGTGGCAGAGCAAAAAGTTTAAGCGGGCGTTTGAGGAAAACCCTATCGCCGCCATTCGCGCCAAATTCCCCGAAATTGAATTTGAGCTGGTGTATAAGGTTCCCGTTCGGCCGCGCAGTATCACCGATGACCAAATCAAACGGCTGGCCAATGGCGAGGAAATCGTTTTCCCCAATGTGCCCATCGGCCCCTTGGTCTATTACCACGGCTAGGAAAGCATTTCAGCTTGCTGAGTCAGCACTTCAGCTTTTTAGCTGACAAGCTGACTAGCTGACAAGCTGACTAGCTCCCCATGCGTTGGCGACCTGATTTGCACCCCCACGTTGTGCCCAGCGAGGGGGTGTTTTTGTTGGGGGAAAGCGGGAGCGTTTTGTTGCGCGAGCCGTTGTTTGTGGCCGTGGCGCCGTTTTTGGGGGGGGAGGGGCAACCCACCAGCGAGATTGTGCGCCAATTGCACGGCCGTATTCCCCCCGCCGAGGTGTACTATGCCCTTGGCCTGCTCCAGCAAAAGGGGTATGTGTGGGGGGATGATGAGCCGCCCTCTGCGCCAGAAATAGCCGTGGCCATCCGTGCCTTCGGCCGTACAGATGCCCAATCGCTGACGGCCGCCTTTGCCCAACACGCCATCGCCGTGCGCGAGGATGCCCCCCTGCTCATCGCCCTCACCGACGACTATTTGCGCCCCGAGTTGGCCGAATTGAACCGCGAGGCACTGGCCAGCGGACGGCCGTGGTTGCTCGTGCGGCCGTGGGGGCGGGAAATTTGGCTTGGCCCCCACTTTGTGCCCCACCAAACGGCGTGTTGGGCCTGCCTTGCCCCCCGCTTGCGCGGCCAGCGGCACACCGAGCGGTATCTGCAAGAACGGCTGGGAACCAGCGAACCGCTCGCCCCCGCCACGCCAAACCCCACCCATGAAATCATTGCGGCGGGTTTGGTGGCGGGATGGGTGAAGGGACTGGGGACGGGGGACGGGGGACAGGTTGGCGGCTTTAGCCGTTCCCTCACCATCCTCAACCCCGCCACATGGCAGAGCGAGGCGCACCCCGTGGCCAAACGGCCGCAATGCCCCGCCTGCGGCCAGCCCGACTGGGTAGCCATCCACCAAAGTCAGCCGCCCCATTTTGAGGCGCAAGCCAAGGTAGCGGGGGAATGGGGTCGGCCGTCGGCCGACCGCTTGCCCGAACTCGAACCCCTCCTGAGCAAAGTGACGGGTTTGGTAGGGCGGTTGCATTCCCAGCAACATGGCCCCGCCCATGTCTACACGGCCGAGGTCAATTTTGCCCTGCCGCTGGCCGATTTGGGCCGCTTGCGCCGCACCTTGCGCGGCCGTTCGGGGGGCAAGGGTCTGACCGAGGCGCAAGCCAAATTGGGGGCGCTGGCCGAAAGCATCGAGCGGTACGCGGGCTTGGCGCAGGGGGATGAGCCGTTCATCACGGCCAAAGTTGGCGAGCTAGAGGGAGCCGTTCACCCGCATGAGTTGTTGCAATTTAGCGAGCGGCAATACGCCGAGCGGGCACAGTGGAACGGGCGAGATTCCCTCTTTAACTACGTGCCCGAGCCGTTCGACGACCAGCAACCGATTGCGTGGAGCAAGGTGTGGGAGGTGGGCACGGCACGGCCGCGCTATATCCCCACCGCCTTGGCCTATTACGGCATCGAAGCGGCGTGGGGGCGGGCTGATTCCAACGGCTGTGCGGCGGGGGGCACGCTGGCCGAGGCGTTTGTGCAGGGCTTTTGCGAACTGGTCGAGCGGGATAGTGTGGCGTTGTGGTGGTACAACCGCGTGGCACGGCCGGGGGTGGATTTGGCCAGTTTTGGCCAGCCTTACCTCGAGCAGATGGTCGCTTACCATGCCCAAATCGGCCGTGAGTTGTGGGTGGTGGATGTGACGGCCGACTTGGGCGTGCCCACGTTTGCGGCCGTCTCCCGCCGCACAGAGTCGCCCGAGCAAATGATGATGGGTTTTGGGGCGCATCTCTCGGCGCAGTCGGCCGTGTTGCGGGCGGTGGCGGAGCTGAACCAGTTGTTGCCGGCCGTGTTGGGCCAGCAGGCTATCAATGACCCTGAGGCGGGGCAGTGGTGGCAGGAGGCGACGCTGGCCAACCAGCCTTATTTGGCGGCCGACCCTGCTCAACCGCTGAAAACGGCCGCTGATTATGTCAATTTGGCGGGGGATGATTGGCTGGCGGATGTGGAGACGTGTGTGCGGCTGGCCAACGGCCGTGGTCTTACGCCGTTGGTGCTGGACCAAACGCGCCCCGATGCACCGCTGAAGGTGGTGCGGGTGGTGGTGCCGGGGTTGCGCCATTTTTGGGCGCGGTTTGGACGGGGGCGGCTGTATGATGTGCCTGTGGCGTTGGGCTGGGTGGGAAAGCCAACGGCCGAGGCGGCGCTGAATCCCATCCCAATGTTTTTGTGATGGGTTGCGGGTAAGGATTAGTACATCAATAGGGTAAAAAACATGGGCACAATCTCGAAAATTTTGGGGGCTGGAATTGCGGCTATTCAATTGGTGGACATTGTCATCCACGCCGCCACCAACCAATTGGAAATAATTCGGGTTTTTTCAAACCTCATTATTCTGGCATGGTTAACCGTTTTGATGCTGAACTGGTTTAAAAGGAAGTGGTTGCCAATTTCTATCCTGTCCATTGGGCTGTATATGGTTCTTAATTTCATCTTCCTTGCCCGCGAAGGATTGACCAACCCCGAACAAGGTGGCAGTTTGAGAATAATGCTGTTCTTGCTGGTTTTCTTCACCGTAACATTGTCGGTAGGGTTGTCTTATAGACACCATAAACAGTTGCCCACTACCGCCAGCCACATTTGAGCTTTCACCTTACAGCATTTTCCCAGAGGTAGAATTGCCAGAGGGCGTAGGCTATACCACCCCTATCCTTCCACTGGAATGCGAAACTGGGGCGCATGGGGGTTTCCTTTAAACTTTGCCTCGATTTGCTCATACCCATGGCTAAAGGGCAGACCGCCAACAACCCCCACACCCAAAGTTGGCCGCAAAGTAGTCCCGGCAGGTAGCATGTTCAATGGTTTGCATTCCCCCATCGCCACGCGGCCGAGGCTCATCGTAAATCGCTTCCACAGGACATTTGCGGATGCATTTGCGACACATGGCGCAAAAATCGCGCACCCACAAGTGCTCATTTTCACGCTCTTGTGCCTCGAGTGTGGGTAAATTGCTGATATTGGTATAAATTGTGTTGATGCGCACTCGTGCACCTGCACCGGGACCAATCAACAGGCCGTGGTAGCCAATTGCCCCTAAACCCGCCAATTCAGCCAGATGGGGATAATCGGTGATGCCGCCCAAGGCTGTGCCGGGATAAGCGTCGTAACCGTGCCGGCGCAAATGCTGGGCCAGCTTCTTGGAGATAGCCGCCATATTTTTGTACCCCTTAACCACTTCAAACTGACACTCGAAGCTGGGAGCCGTTTCAATCGGTTCTTTTTCCATTTCGACGGTGAAGACGATGGCGTAGGCACAGGGCAACCCTTTGTCTTGGAAGATAGCGTAGGATGGTACTTTGACATAGCCAATTGATTCGACACCCATCTGGTAAGCCCGCTGTTCCAAGTCGGCGATGAACTCGGCCGTGGCTTCGTGGCGGGTGGCGCGGCGTTTGCCATCATACATTTGCGACCCCTTTTTCATGTTGTACATGAGTGGCACAGCTTTGGTGGCTAGTTTGAGCTTTTGACGAACGGTGAGGTTCATCATGCTCATTTCGCTGGGTGGAATGTCGGGGTTAAAGGAAGTGCGCGGCTTGGATTGGGGAGCCGGTTGGATGAGCATATCGAATGTTTTAAGGTGATCGTCCGCACTGTCTAGTACGGTATCTAATGAAACCGTCGTCTGTTTTTTGCCACGGCCGAGAAACACATTGCGTAGAATTTGACCAAACATGATTGTATCTCCTAGAATTGCGTGCAAGCAATTACTTGCATTTATTCTGATTGTAAATCAAACTGTATGCTTGTCAATCCCCAACCAATGTGAAACCAGATAAAATCTGGTTAGGGTTAGAATGCAACTGAAGAAAATAGGAGAGGCAGATGGGTACAACCATTGCGGATGAGATAATTTTGCACGCCGCGCTCGATGTCATTGCCGAAAAAGGGTATGCAGGAGCGACGACCCGCGCCATTGCGGCGCGGGCAGAAATTAACGAAGTAACCTTGTTTCGGCGGTTTGGGAGCAAGAAGAAGCTATTGCTCATGGCTGTGGCGCATAAAGCCGAACAGTTTGAGACAGGGGGTATGGTATATACAGGCGATCTGACGGCCGATTTGGTGCGTGTGGTTACTTTTTATCAGGGTTTAATGCGAGAACACGGCCGTTTCATTTTCATGCTCGCCTCGGAACTTCCCCGCCAGCTCGACCTAAAAGATGTGGTACAGATTCCCTTGCGTTTGTTGCACCGCATTACCCTTCTACTGGCGCGTTACCAGCAGGAGGGGCGGCTGGTGGAAGAGCCGCCAATCCAAGCATTTCTGGCGTTATTGGGGCCACTCATGCTGAGTGGGGTGGTGAGTCAGATAGACGAAACAGGGGGTGTGGAGCTATCACCCGAAGAGGTGGTGCAACGATATTTACAAGGCCACGGCCGTGAGCCAGTCAATTAGCATATCCTCCAAACAGACCATCCATGCCCCCGAGGCGGGGTAGTGGTAGCAGGAGGAGACGCTGGCTAACCAACCGTATTTAGCGGCCAACCCAATTCAGCTACACAAAATGACCGCTGATTATGCCAATTTGGCGGGGAATGATTGGCTGGCGGGTGTGGAGACGTGTGTGCGGGTGGTGGTGCCGGGCCTGTGTCGCTGGACTGGCTGGGGAAGGCCACGGCCGAGTCAGCGTTAAATCCTGTGGCGATGTTTTTACAAATGTGGTGTAATGGTAGACTGCTTATGAGCCAATCCGCTTGTCAGCTAAAAAGCTGACTGGCTGACCCGCTACCACAGGAGAAACGATGTTAGACAAAGCACAACAACTCAAAGATGAAATCATCCGCTTGCGGCGGGATATTCATGCCCACCCCGAATTGGGCTTTCGAGAGTTCCGCACGGCCAAATTGGTGGCGGATACGCTGGCCGAAATTGGCTACACCGATATCAAGACCGAAGTCGGCCGTACAGGAGTCGTCGCCCAAATTGGCACAGGCAACGGCCCCACGATTGCCATCCGGGCCGACATGGACGCACTCCCGATTGTGGAGGCGGTCAACACGCCGTTTAAATCCACCAACAATGGGGTCATGCACGCCTGTGGCCACGATTCGCACACGGCCATGCTCTTGGGGGTGGCTCACCTCCTGCGCCAAAGTTTTGCCGAGAACGGAAGCCAGTGGCAAGGCAATGTGCGCCTCCTTTTCCAGCCCAGCGAAGAGATGTTCGACGAGAACGGCATCAGCGGGGCAACGGCCATGATTACCGATGGGGCGTTGGAAGGGGTGGACAATGTCATCGCCCTGCACATTATCTCCAATGCGCCAGCGGGCATGTTGGGCTTTAACGATGGCTACAGCATGGCGGCCGTGGATAGCTTTGAGGCGTGGGTGCGCGGCGATGGCGGCCACGGGGCGTATCCCCACCAAGGGAGCGACCCGCTGTTCATCCTCAGCACCATTTTGCCTGCTATTTATGCCATTCCCTCCCGCCGCATCAACCCTATGGAGCCTTGCGTGATTAGTTTGGGCGAAATTCGGGGCGGGGCGGCTCCCAATGTCATCCCCGGCGAGGTGTATGTGCAAGGGACGATTCGTTCGTTTAGTGAAGAGATTCGCGCCCAATTGTGGGTGGAATTAGAGCGCATGTTTAAGTTGGCCGAGGGGTTGGGGGGCAGTTATGAACTCAAAATCCACAAGGGATACCCGGCCGTGTACAACGACCCGCAAGTTAACAATTGGATGCGGGCAGTAGCACAAGATTTGGTGGGTGAACAGGCGATTGTGAACCAAAGCTTTGGCATGGGGGCGGAGGATTTCGCTTATATGACCCAAGCCGCGCCGGGGGCGATGTTCATTTTGGGCGGCTCCAACGGGGGCGGCAACCACCATACGAATGTGTTTGACATTGATGAGAACGTCTTCCCGCTGGGGGTGGCCATGCTGGCCGAAACAGCGCGACGGTTTGTGATGGGCAAGTAAGTTGAGTAGAAAGTGCTGAGTGCTGAGTGCTGAGTTAAACACACTCAGCACTCAGCACTCCTCACTCAGCACTTTTGAGGCGACGTATGACCCAATATCTCAATCATCGGGGGGAGCCACGGGTGGTGGTGACGGGCATGGGGGCGATTACCCCTGTGGGCTTGAGTGTGGCGGAAAGTTGGGAGGGGGTGTTGAGCGGCCGTTCGGGCATTGACCAAATCACCCGCTTTGACACGACGGGCCTGCCTTGCACCATTGCAGGCGAAATTAAGGGGTTTGAACCAACCCAATACATGCCCGGTAAAGAAGCACGGCGCATGTCGCGGGCTTCGCAGTTGGCCGTGGCGGCGGCGCGGCAGGCGATGGACGATGCGGGCTTTAACGGCCGTATGCCCGATGCCGAACGGACGGGGGTGGTGATGGGCACGGGCATGGGCGGTTTCGAGAAAGCGGATGAAAACTTGGTCGCTTACCGCGAAAAAGGGTTAAGCCGCGTCAATCCATTTGCCCTGATTAGCTCGTTGCCCAACATGCCCAGCCACCATGTCAGCGTCTTGGCGCAAACATTGGGGCCGATTAACACGATTTCGACGGCGTGTGCCACAGGTACGCAGGCGATTGGGGAAGCGGCCGATTTAATCCGCCACGGCCGTGCCGATGCTGTGATTGCGGGTGGGGTCGAAGGCATCATCCACGAGGCGGCTTTGGCGGGTTTTGCGGCCATGCGCGCCCTCTCCACCGCCTTTAACAGCGAGCCGCACAGGGCGTGTCGGCCGTTTAACCTCGACCGCGATGGCTTTATTTTGAGCGAAGCGGTGGGGGTGGTCATTCTGGAGCGGCTCGACCATGCTGTGGCGCGAGGAGCGAAGATTTACGCCGAAATTTTGGGCTATGCCAGCTCGTCGGATGCGTTCCATGTGGCGGCGTTGGATCCAGCGGCCGTGGGGGCGATTCGCGCCATGAGCTGGGCTTTAAAAGATAGCAACTTGCAACCCGACCAAATAGATTACATCAACACCCACGGCACGGGCACACCCGCCAACGATGGCACGGAAACGAACGCCATCAAAAAGCTGTTTGGCGACCATGCCTACAAAATGGCCATCAGCAGTACCAAGGCGGTGACCGGGCACGCGTTGGGCGCGGCCGGGGCAATTGAAGCAATTTTTTCGATTTGTGCCATCCATCACGGCATCATCCCCCCCACATGGAATTACGAAGTGCCCGACCCCGAGTGTGATTTGGATTATGTGCCCAATGCCCCGCGCACGGCCGCCATCCGCACTGCCCTTTCCAACTCTTTTGGCCTTGGCGGGCAAAATGCGTGTTTGGTGGTGGGGAAGGTGTAAGTTACCGAATTACGAATTACGAAGTACGAATTACGGCAGATATTCCTCGGATGATTTCGTCATTCGCACTTCGTCCTTTTTCCCAATGACCAACTATGACAATTTTACGTAACGAATCGTTTATCGCCGCTCGGCGGAAATGGGGCATTGCCCTGAGTTTGGCGGGTATTTTGGTGTTGCTCGGGGGGATGATTACCACCTTTGTGGCTGACCCCGAGACTTATGCGCTGTACACATGGCTGACTTTGCCTGTGGGCTTTTTGCTGTCGCAGGTGGGGCTGTATTTCTCGCACCGCTATGTGCGTCGGCCGCGCCCCGATGAGCGGCTGGAAGAGGGGTTAGATAAGGTGGCCAAGGACGGCCGTCTCTACCATTATGTGTTGCCCGCCCCCCATGTCCTGCTCAGCCCCGCTGGGCCGATTGTGCTGGTGGCCAAGTTCCAATCGGGCGATATTAGCGTGGATGGGGATAAGTGGACGCAAAAGGGGTTGGGCTTGCGGCGCATTTTTGGGCAAGAGGCGATTGGCAACCCCACGGCCGAGGCCGAGTATCATGTCAAGCAATTGGCCAAATTTATCAGCCAAAATGCACCTGAACTGGCGGATAAAGAGCTACCCATCGGCGCCATTATCGTGTTTACCCTGAAAAACGGCGGCACACTGGACTTGGCCAAGTCGAGCATCCCCGCGATGCACTACAGCAAGCTCAAAGGGTTTTGGAAACAGCGCAAGCAAGACAAACCATTGCCAGCGGCCGATTACGAAGCGTTGCGCAAGGCGTTTGATGCGGCCGTGAAAAAGTAAGAAGTAAGAAGTGAAAGGGAGAAAGTGAAATGACCCAAGTACGTACACGTTTTGCCCCCAGCCCAACGGGGATTTTGCACATTGGTGGGGCGCGTACCGCCCTATTTGGTTGGCTGTTTGCCAAAAAGCATGGCGGCCAATTTATCATCCGCATTGAAGACACAGACACCTTGCGCACGATTCCGGGCGCGATGGAATCGCAAATGGCGGACATGCGCTGGCTCGGGTTGCAGTGGGACGAAGGGCCAGACATTGGCGGCCCCTATGGCCCTTACATCCAGTCGGAACGCGCCGAACTGTACCAAAAATGGGCGCATTGGCTGGTGGAACAGGGGCACGCCTATAAATGTTTTGTGACCGAGCAGGAATTAAGGGAAATGCGCGAGGCGCAAATCGCACGGGGCGAAACGCCGGGCTACGACCGTCGCCACCGCAATTTGCCAGCCGAGCAAGCGGCCGCGTGGGAGGCGGAAGGGACGGCCGTATGTCATCCGCTACAAAATGCCCCTCGATGGCCAAACCATCGTGCCCGACCTCATTCGCGGCGACATTACCTTTGAGAACAACCAACTCACCGATGCCGTCTTGCTCAAAGCGTCGGGCTTGCCCACTTACCACCTTGCCCATGTGGTAGATGACCACTTTATGGAGATTACCCATGTGACCCGTGGGGACGAGTGGCTGAATAGCGGCCCGCTCCATGTTCAATTATGGCAAGCATTCGGCTGGGAAATGCCCGTTTATGCCCACATGCCTGTCATTCTCAGCCCCAGCGGCAAGGGCAAACTGAGCAAGCGCGACCAATCGTTCCAAGAAGATGGCCAAACGGTGTTGGTGCGGGTGGATGAGTTCCAAAAAGCAGGCATGTTGCCTGCGGCCGTGCTGAACTTCCTCACCAATGTCGGCTGGTCTTTTGGCGACGACCGCGAGATTTTTTCGATAGAGGAATCTCTCGAGCGGTTTGACTTGAAGGACATTAACCCCGCTCCCACCCAATTGCCCTTTTCCAAGATGGAGTGGTTGAACGGCCAATACATTCAGGCGCTGGACACGGCCGTTTTGGCCGAAGCTGTTCGGCCCTTTTTAGAGGCCGAAGGGTATGTTGTGGATATGGCAACATTGCTGGCCGTTCTCCCCCCCATGAAGGTACGCCTCAAGCGGCTATCCGAAGTGGTGGGGTGGCTCCGCTTTTTGTATGTGGATGAACCGCTGGCTGTGCCTGCCGAAAAGCTCGTCCACAAACAGATGCCTCTGGCGCGGGCGCGGGAGGCATTTGCCCAAACCCATGCGGCGCTGGCCAGTTTAGAGCCATTCACGGCCGAATCCCTCGCCACCACCCTCACCGCCCTTGGGGAGCAAGCGACCGAGACGGGCAAGGCTGGCCCCTATTTGGGCACGCTCCGCTTGGCTCTGACAGGGCAAGAGGTGTCGCCGCCCCTGTTCGAGTCGGTGGTCGCCCTCGGCCGAGAACGCACCTTGCGCCGGCTGGCAGAGTGCATCCAAGCCTTAGAATAATCACCCGAACTGTAAAAAGAAACGGAGCGCCGCATCGGGGGCAACCACCTACGGCACAGCCCCTATAGATGCTTTGTGTATTCGTATATTGGTGTAGTGGTGTCCATACACCAATACACCACTACACCAATACACCGATAAACCAATCCACCCATCCCAACCATCAACTGATACCCCCCACGCCTTCGCTGTTAGCTGTCAGCCCAGATGGTGTGTGATATTATTGTGAAAATTTGGACAAACGGGGACATTAAAAAGATAGAGAAGAGAGATAGAGAGAGGGCACGTAGTTGTTCAGCCCACTAATATCCCTCTCTATCTCTATCTCTACACTCTATCCTCCCCCCTCTCTCTCAAAAGGTGTTGCGTTATGGAATTTAATGCACCAAGCGTTAATTTGGCCGCGATTTTGCCCGTTTTTATCATCGCCTCGTGGGGCATTGGCCTCATGGTGCTCGATATGCTCATCAAGCACGACCGCAAGCAGTGGACGGCGTGGTTCAGCATTGTCGGCTTGCTCCTAGCGGGGGCACAAACCATCGGCATGTGGGGTTACACGGGGGGCACATTCACCCCTGCGGGTGGCTATCCCATGGTTCTGGCTGATGGTTACGTTCATTTCCTCAACCTGCTCTTCATTGCCACGGGCATCCTCGGCATCCTCATCTCGCTCAGTTACTTGGGCAAGACCGAAATTGTGGAACGCGCCGAGTATTACATGCTCATCCTCTTTTCCATTAGCGGCATGATGTTGATGGGTGCGGCCAACGATTTGATGCTCATCTTCATCGCCTTGGAACTGCTCTCCATCCCCCTCTACATCTTATCGGCCATGGCACGGCCGAACGCCGAATCGGAAGAAGCGGGCATGAAATACTTCCTGCTGGGAGCCTTCTCCTCGGGCTTCCTCGTCTTTGGCTTGGCTCTACTCTATGGGGCAACTGGCTCCACCGCTCTGCCCGTCGTCGCCCAAAACTTCTCCGCCAGCGACCCCATCGCTCTGGCGGGGTTGGCCATGAGTTTGGTCGGTTTGGGGTTCAAGGTGGGTGTCGTTCCCTTCCACATGTGGACACCAGACGTGTACGAGGGTGCGCCCACGGCCGTCACCGCCTTCATGTCGGTGGGGGCAAAAATTGGGGGCTTTGCCGCCCTGCTCCGCATCTTCTTGGGCAACTTGCCCCCCGAAGCGGCCGAAATTTGGGTTCCGGCCGTGGCCTTTATCGCCGCCATAACCATGGTTTTGGGTAACGTCGTTGCCCTCGCCCAGAGCAACATCAAGCGCATCTTGGCCTACTCCAGCATCGCCCACGGCGGCTATATTCTCATGGCCGTGGCCGCTGGCCCCGCTTCGGGGCAAGGGGTGAGCGCCGCCCTTTATTACATGCTGGCCTATCTCTTCACCAACATGGGCGCGTTTGCCATCATCATCATGGTCGAACGGCCGGGCAACCAAGGGGTGCAGATAGACGATTACAAGGGGCTGGCCAAGAACAACCTCGGCTACGCCCTCTTGCTCACCTACTTCCTTCTCTCCCTGACAGGAATGCCGCTGACGGGTGGCTTTTTGGGCAAATTCTTTGTCTTCAAAGCGGCCATTGACGCAGGGTTGATTTGGCTGGCCGTTATCGGTGCCCTCACCAGCGTCGTTTCCGCCTATTACTACCTGCGCGTCGTCTTCTACATGTTCATGTACGAAGGGCATGAAGGGGTGCTGGAGAGCCGTGCCCCCTTGGCATGGACGGTTGGCATCGCCACGGCCGCGACCATCGTCCTCGGCCTCTTCCCCGCCCCGTGGCTCGAATTCGCCAGCCAAACCCTCACCCAAACCCTGCCCGCACTGGTGGCAGGAGGCTAAAAAACAGATGCTCTGGGCGGTCTCCTGACCGTCCCAGCCGGGTGGAGCGGTCAGGAGACCGCCCACAGCCTAATGACAACAAAAAAGCCGAGGCATTGCCTCGGCTTTTTTGTTCCCTACTCTTCTCTCTCTTCCTACTCCACTTCCACAAATACCGTCATGCCCCAGCGCAGGGGCAAATTGGGGGCTGGGTCAAGGGCAAGAGTGACTTGATAGACAACATCTCCTTGCGAGAGCGCGGCCGTTTGCCCGATTTTGGTCACAGTGCCCTGCAACGTCTCACCGGGAATGGCATCCACCTGCACCTGCACCTGCCCACCCACCTCAATTTTGGCCACATCGAGTTCGGTTAAATCGGTCGTTTCCACCAACCACTGGCTAAAATCAGCCACCGTAACCACGGGCACGCCGGGCGAGGCGAGTTCCCCCACTTCGATGTTGATTTGCGAGACGGTTCCCGCTTGCACGGCCGTCAACACCAGCCGCCCTAGCACCGCTTCGGTCTGAGCCACGGCCGCCTCGGCCGTGGTCACGGCCGCTTGGGCTTGCACGACACCGGCTTCCGCCTGCACCACGGCCGCTTCCGCTTGGGCAATACCCAGCCGCGCCTGCTCCACCCCCACCTCAACTTGGCGGATTTGCTCAGGACTGGCTCCCGCTTGCAGAAGCGCCAATTGTGCCTCGGCCGCGCCTTGTTGGGCAGTGGCCACCCCTACCCCCCCGCTGGCCGCATATTGCTGAGCGGCCGTTGGCCCCGCCACAAGCTGGTCAAGTGCCGCTTGGGCGGCGGCCAAACTGAGTTCGGCCACGCGCAACTGTTGGCGCGTGCTTTCTTCCGTTGGCCCCAACAGAGGGCACACTTCATTGCCCTCGGGCGTGGTAAAACAGGTGGTGGTGATGGTGTTATAGGCATCGCTGACGGCCGTGTAATCCGCCTGCGCCGCCGCCACTTGTGCCCGCGCCGCCTCGATTTGGGCGTTGCTCACCGTCAGGGCCACCGCCCGCTGGCCACTCGCTTGCAACACCCCCGCTTCGGCGGCGGCGATGTTTTTCTCGGCCGCTTCCACTTCCTCGGGGCGGGGGCCAGCTTGGATAAGCGTCAACTGTGCCTCGGCCGATTGGACGAGCAGTTCGGCCGTGGCCACCCGTGCTTGCGCGGCCGATAGTTGCGCCTCGGCCGCGCTCACCCCGCCCAAGGCGGAGTTGAGCCGTGCCTGTGCTTGCGCCAAGGCGAGTTGCACATCCGTATCTTCAAGCTGGATGAGCGGATCGCCGACCTGCACCGCATCCCCTTCGGCCACCAAAATTTCGGCCACCACACCCCCCGTTTGGAAGGCGAGATTGGTAAATTGCAGGGGCACAATGCGTCCTTCGGCCAAAACCCCGCCCGCCACAGGGGCGGCTGGCTCATCTGTATCTGTCTGGGCCACTGGCGCGGCCGTCGGCTGGCAGGCCATCAAAAACAGCCCCAATACCCAAAATAAGTTGCGAATTTGTTTCATAGTTTTTAGCTGTCAGCTATTAGCTATTAGCTTTTGGCCTTAAGCCATAAGCCGTAAGCTGTAAGCAATGCTTTCTACTTAGCACTCAGCACTCAGCACTTTTTACTCAACCGTGACAAAGGTGGTCATGCCCCAGCGCAGGGGAAGGTCGGTGGGTTGGAGGTCAATCAGCACGGTATAGGTCACATCGCCCAAAAAGAGGGAGGCGGTGCGGGCAATATCGGTGATGGTGCCGGGGATGATTTGGTCGGGGAAGGCATCCACCGCCACTTCCACGGGGTAGCCCACGGCCACGGCCACCACGCCCAACTCGGTCAGGTCGGTCGTTTCAACGCGCCAGCGGCTGACATCGGCCACGGTGGCGAGGGGAATGCCGGGGGCGACAATTTGCCCTAGTTTGGCATCCAACTGCGCAACCGTACCCGCCAACGGGGCGGTCAGCACCGTTTTGGCAAGGGCGGCCTCGGCCGTGGCCACGGCCGCTTGCGCCTCCGCCACCCCATTTTGGGCTTGGGCGATGGCTTGCTCCGCCTGTTGAATGGTCAGCTCGGCCGAAACAACTGCTTGCTCCGCTTGGGCTATCCCAATTTCGGCGATGGCGATTTGTTCCGCCCGCGCCCCAGCGAGAAAGAGGTTGTAGTTGGCCTCAGCCGCCTCTTGCTGGGCAATGGCCGCCCCAACCCCTGCGCTGGCCGCTTGTTGTTGCGCGGCCGTGGCTCCCGCCTGTAGCTCGTTGAGCTGTGCTTGTGCCGCTTGCTGGTTGGCCAGCGCCGCATTCAGCCGCAATTGGGCTTGGTCGCGCTGGCTTTGGGGCGCGTCACTGCTGAGTTGGTCGCGCTGGGATTGAGCCGCTTGCACGGCCGCTTGCGCCGCTTGCACCTGTGCCTCAGCGGCGCGAATTTCGGCCGTGCTGGCTCCTTCCAAAGCGGCCGAACGGCTCCCCGCCGCTTGGTTAACCACTGCTTCGGAGATGGCCAGTTGGCTCTCTTGCAGGGCGATTTGCGCTTCGGTGGGGTCGGCCGTGAGCAGGGCAAGTTGCACTTCAGCGGAGGTGATGCCGAGTTCGGCCGTCTCTAGCCCAACTTGGGCCTGTTGCAGGCTGGCCTCGGCCGTGTGCAAATTCGCCTCGGCTTGGACAAGAATGGCTTGCGCTTGTTGAAGGGCCAATTGCTGGTCGGTGTCGTCCAGCCGCAGGAGCGGTGCGCCTTCATCCACGACATCCCCTTCGGCCACCAGCACTTCGGCGATTTGGCCGCTAATCTGGAAGGCGAGGCTGGCTTGGGCGGCGGGGACAATGCGCCCCTCGGCCGTGACCTGCCCCGCGCCCGTCTCGAGGGCAAGGCTGTTGACATCTGTCCCAGTGGGGGTGGAGACGGTGGTAGAGGAGGAGGAAGCGGCCGTGTTAGCCTCTTCCCCACGGGTGCTATACCAGTAGACGGCGGCACCGCCGCCAATGATGATAGCCAGAATGACTAATCCGCTAATAAATCGTCGCATAAGGGGGTTATTGGTTACTCGTTATTTGTTACTGGTGGAAAAGGACGAATTACAAAGTACGAAGTACGACATTCCTCGGCTTCGTACTTCGTCCTTCGTCCTTTGTACTTTTACTTCCGCCCCGGCAGGAGTTGCGGCACGAGGTGAATGGCGTAACGCTCTATCATAGGGGTGGTGATGGCGCGGGCGTGGGCGATTTCGCCGTAGAGACGGCCGCTGTCGCGCAAGGTGCGTTCCTGCGTCTCTGGATTCAGTTCGTAAAGGCCAAAGCGTTGGCTCCACCCCCGTTCCCACTCAAAATTATCGGTCAGGCTCCAGTGGTAGTACCCCATGACGGGGTAGTTAAAACTAATGGCGTGCCAGATTTGGTGCAGGTGAGTGATGATGAAAGCAGAACGATTTTTATCGTCGCTGTCTGGTAAACCATTTTCGGTGATAAAGATTGGTTTTTTATAGGAGAGCGCTTGTTGGATAGACCAATAAATCCCTCGGGGGTAAATCTCGCCGTAAGCATCGTCGCTGAGCGGTGTGCCCTCGGGCCATTGGTTGGTTTCCAGTTTGGGAAAGCGGACGAAGTTGCGGGTGTAGTAGTTGATGCCCACAAAATCGAATGTGCCCGCGAGGCCACGGATGCGCCCACGGCCGAGAGGCCATCCCAACCGCCCCGTGTGCATGGCTTGCATCCACACATCGTTAAACAGCCAGCTAATCCGCCGCGCCCACCATTTATCGAGGGCGTTGCCGTTGGGCCACGCCTCAAACGGCCGAAATTGTTTGGCCACCCCCACTTGGGCATGGGGGTATTGGGACTTGATGGCTTCGTAGGCGGCGGCGTGGGCGGCCAACATGTAGCGCAGGCCGCGCAAACCCGCCGCCCAGCCCACCCCATCTTGCGGCGGGGGGAAGACCTTGGCCATGTGGCGCATGTAAAAATAGACGATGGGTTCGTTAAAAGTAATCCAGTGGGGGATTAAATCGCCCAGTTTTTCGACAACTTTTTTGGTGTAGCGTTGGAAGTAATCCACGACCACATCGCTCTGGAAATCCCCTTTTTCGACCAGCCAGCGAGGGTTGGTGAAGTGGTGAAGCGTGACCATGGGCTGGAGGCCACGGCCGTGCATCCCCTCCAACAATGCCCGATATTGGGCGATGGCATCCTCGTCAAACACGCTTGGCTCGGGTTCGATGCGGCTCCATTCGAGGGAGAGGCGGTGGGCGTTGGTGCCCAAATCGGCCGCTCTATCCAAATCGGCCAGCGCGGTGGGCAAATCCCACCAGTTACAGGCCAGCCCAGAGGGGGATTGGGTGCGGCCGGCTTGTTCCCATGCCCACCAATCGTTGTTGGTGTTGCCGCCCTCAACTTGGTGCGCGGCCGTGGCCGTGCCCCATAAAAAATCTGCTGGAAAGCTAAATGTTGCCCGTGCCATGAGAGTGCTGAGTTGAGAGTGCTGAGTGCTGAGTGCTGAGTATTGCTTACGGCTTATGGCTTACGGCTGATAGCTGGAAGCATTTTATCACGGCCGCCCTCAGTGGACATTGTGGGGGTTGTATGACAAAATACGGGGAGGGCTATTTATAATTACCCATTGCCCTCTTTTCCCTCACCATGCGCGATTCTGTTCCCCTGAGTGGCTTTTACTACCCCAATCGGATGGGGCGCATTTACCTCATGGCGATGGAGGAGATGTTGGGGCGCAATGCGTTTAACACGTTGCTCGGCCTGAGCGACATGCGCGAATTTATGCGGGAATTGCCGGCCGATGACCTCAAAAAGGGGTTTGATTTTGCCCATATCTCCAACCTGAACCAAGGCTTGGAGGATGTGTATGGGGAGCGGGAGATGCGCAACAAGACATTGCGCGGCGGCCGTGTGCTCTTCGCCCGTGGGTTGCAACAGTTTGGGGCCTTGGCGGGGGTGGGCGATTTGGCGTTTAAGGTGTTGCCTTTGCCCACCAAGCTCAAAATTGGCTTGCCCGCCATCGCCCGCATTTTTACCCAGTTTAGCGACCAAACGAGTTATGTGGAGGAGGCGGAGGATTGTTACTACTATTACATTGAGCGTTGCTCGATGTGTTGGGGGCGGCAATGTGAACGGCCGATTGGGCATACGGCCGTGGGCATCCTCCAAGAAGCGTTGCGCTGGGTGGGGGGCGGGCTGGAATTTCGCATCGAGGAGCAGGAGTGTATTGGGATGGGTGCGCCACGCGGAGTGTTCCGCATAGACAAAGAGCCGATAAGATAGTGGTTAGTGGCTAGTGATTAGTGGGAAACTCTACGCACTAACCACTAACCACTGATCACTAACCACTCCTTCCGCCTCACCCCCACCGCCACAAGAGCAAGCCCGAAATGAACCGCAAGGCCGTGCCGACGTAGAGCGCCTCGCGCAGACCGACGTTTTCGCCAATGGCGGGGCCGATGAGCGAACCGCCCAGCACGGCCGCGTGCAGAGCCAAGTTGTACCACGCCAAATAGGGAGCGCGGTTGTCATCGGGTATTTGATCCAGCAAATAGTTGGCCGTCGCCCCCCCCGCCAACGTCCACGCCAAGCCGCCAATCACCGAAACGAGAAAGTAAAGCCCCGTATTTTGGGGTGTAACCAAGGCCAAAGTGAAGGGGTAGAGACTCATCAGCACCACGCCAATGGCCAAGGTTTGGTGGTTGCCCCACCAGCGGCTGACCCGCGCCAATTGGGTGGAGCCTAAGAAGAGGGCGATGTAGAAAACCATGTTGCCCCAACTTAAAAATTGGTCGCTGAGGCCAAGGGTTTTGACGGTGTAGAGGGGAAAAACGGGGATGACGATGAATTGGGCGAGGTGGAAGCTGAAGAGGAGGAGCAGGACGTGGCGAAAACGGCCGCTGACAACCCCCAATTGCAAAATTTGGCCCACACCACGGCCGCGAGCCAGCCCGCGCAACCCTATCGTTTGGCGCAACCCCGCCCATGTGCGTTGGGAACCCGGCTGTGCCCAATCTTCTACCCGTTGGCGGATGCTGGCGGGTGGTGGGGTATCTTGTTGGAGCGGCCGTATAAACCAGAGGTGGACACTGCTCATCATTGCCCCGACAAAGCCAATGGCAAAGACCACCTGATACCCCGTCACAAAGGGGAGATTTTGTAGGAGCCAGCCCACCGCAAAAGAGACAACGATAGAACTCAGGGCATAGAGAGCGTTCCGTGTGCCAGCCACATGCGGCCGCCATTCGGGTGGCACCGAGGCGGCAAACAGGCCGTTGAAGCCAATGGCCAAGGCTGTGCCGGGAATGCTCATCAAAAAGGTGACAGTGATAAGCACCCACACTTGCTGGCTGGGCAAGAGCATGGCGGGCAGGAACACCCACACACCGTAAAACAGCCGATGCGCGACAGATGTCCAAAAAACGCCCCGATTAACGGGGTAGCGTTGGAGCAATTGCCCTGCTGGCAAAGCGATAAACAGGGTGACAATGGCAGGCGCGGCACTGAGCAAGCCAATTTGGAAGCTGTTGGCGCCTTGGCGGGTGGCAAACACGGCCGAAAAGGCCACGGCACTGCCGCTCAACACGCCAAACCACATAATATCTAAATAGAGATGCCAGAAATTGCGCTTATGCTCGGCGGGCACGGCCGCCTTGCGTACAAAAATAGTTGCCGTAGACATGGGAATTTTTAATTGTGAATGGGGAATTTTTAATTGTGAATGCTGGGCGACGTAGAGAGAAAATTAGGCAAACGTCTAATTAGTATAACTGCAAAACAAACGGCCGTCATGGGGGCAAAAGTAGGGAAACCCCTGATTTGGGGGTTACAGTATTCGTTATTGGTTACTCGTTATTGGGCTTTTGCGCCGAAACGGAATTGGAGTTAAAACAATCCAATCTACCCACCACCTATTCCGCATTCCCCATTCCACAATCCGCATTCCACAATCCCCATTCCCTCTCATGCACCCACCCATCATCATCGGCGGCGGCGTTGCGGGCCTCACGGCCGCTGTCAAACTCGCCCAGCGCGGCTTACGGCCGCTGGTACTCGAGGCCAACCCCGAATGGGTTGGCGGCCGTTTGCGCCAAACAGCCCCCACCGAATTCAGCCACAACGGCCGCACATGGCAGTTCAGCCAAGAACACGCCGTTCATGGCATCTGGGATGGTTATGTCAACTTCAAGGCATTGCTGGCCGAGTTAGGCATCCAGCCGAATTATGTGCCCGCCCAAGACGAGACGTGGATTTTGGGGGATGGGCGGCGCGTCGGCCGTGCCCATATCGGCCGTACCATTCGCCACAGCCTCATCCCCGCCCCCCTGCACTACATGCAACTCATGTTCAAGCCCAGCTTTGTGCGCCTGCTCAATGTGCATGACTGGGCTTCGCTCCCCCGTGTAGCGGGCGGGCTGTTTGCGGCCATGTCCATAGACCCCCTCGCCGAACAAAACCCGCTCCACGGCCTGAACTTGGCCGATATGACCAGCGGCTGGTCGCCCCACCTGCGGGCGCTGTTTGCGGGGCTGGCCCGCAATGCCCTCGCGGCCGAACCCAGCCAAATCCCCGCCGCTGGCTGGATTGCCTTCCTGCGCTTCTACACCCTTTTGCGCCGCGCCGCATGGGGGTTTGATTATTTGCCAGCGGGAGGGGGCACGGCCGTTTGCGAACCACTCGCCGCCAAAATCCGCGACTTGGGTGGCCAAATTGAACTGGGGGCCGAGGTGCAGATGATTTTGCAGGGTGCAGAAGGGGGGTGGCAAGTGCAATATACGCAAAACGGCCGCTCCCACATCGCTCCCGCTGGCCAGCTTGTTTTGGCCATAGATGCTCCATCCGCCCAAAATTTGCTGTTGGCCAGCCCCGACACGGCCGAGCAAGCGGCCATGCTGACCTTTCCCCAAGGCATTCCCACCGTCATTGTGCGGCTCTGGTTCACCGCCACCGCCAGCGGCGTGAGCGAGGCGGGCATGTTCAGCGGCGATTTTTGCTTCGACAACTATTTTTGGCTCGACCAGTTGCAGGATGAATACCGCGCATGGCGCGAGGCAACGGGCGGCGGGGTGTTGGAAGTGCACATTTACGGCACACCCCACTTGCTGGAACAACCCGATTCAATGCTTATCAAACAGGTGGTGCAAGATGTGACCCGCGCTTTTCCCGATTTGCGTGGCAGTTGGGTGCAGGCCATTGTGCAACGCAACCCCGCCACCCACACCTTGTTCAGCGTGGGCGGCCGTGGGGTACATTTAGGCATCCGCACCCCGTGGCCCCATCTCTACGCTTGCGGCGACTGGGTTTACCACGAAAACCCCGCCCTCTACTTGGAACGCGCTGTCACTACGGGTCTCGCCGCCGCCAATGCGTTGCTCGGCGAGGCCAATCTGGCTCCGCACCCCATCCTGCCCCACCCCGCCCCCGAGCGTTTTGCGGGCTGGCTGGTGGGGCGCTGGACGGCCGTGCGCCTGCGCAAACTGGCGCGGAAAAAGGGATAACTGGTTACTCGTTATTCGTTATTGGTTATTGGGTAAGTCCTAACCGCGGCCCAAGGATAACGCACCAATAACCAGTAACCAATAACTCCCCTACACCCAGCCGCGCAACCGTGCCGCTTGGGCGACGCGATTGACCGCCACCAGATAGGCGGCCACGCGATTGGTGACCCCCATTTCTTGGGCCATGTTGTGGACGGCCGCGAACGCGGTGGACATTTTAGCATCCAACCGCTGATTCACTTCCGCTTCTGTCCAGTAGAATTGGTAACTGTTCTGCACCATCTCAAAGTAGGAGACAATCACCCCACCCGCATTGCACAAAAAGTCGGGGATGATATAGGTGCCGTTGTCGCGGAAAATGTCGTCCGCATCGGGGGTGGTGGGGCCGTTGGCAAATTCGGCCATAATTTTGGCCTTGACGCGATGAGCGTTGGCCCCCGTCAGTTGGTTTTCGATGGCCGCTGGAGCCAAAATATCCACATCTAGTTCGAGCAATTCGCTGTTGGTGATGCTGTCGGCGTTGGCAAAGCCCTCGAGACGGCCGTGGCGGCGCATGTGCTGGGCCACCTCGTCGTAATTCAAGCCATTGCTGTTGTAGATGGCCCCAAACTCATCGCTCACCGCGACGACTTTGAGGCCGAGCACCTCGGCCGCTAACTTGTGCGCGGCCGAGCCGACATTGCCAAACCCTTGCACAGCGCAGGTCAGCCCGTCGGTGGCCAAATTCATCCGTTTGGCCGCTTCGCGAATGGTAATGACCCCACCCAAGGCGGTGGCAGGACCACGGCCAGCGGAGCCGCCCAATTCCAGCGGTTTGCCCGTAATCACACCGGGTTCGTGGTAGCCGCGCACTTTCTCATACTCGTCTACCATCCACGCCATAATTTGGGGGTTGGTGTTCACATCGGGGGCGGGCACGTCTTTGTGCAAGCCAATGTAGGGGGGTGATGGCGCGGATATAGCCCCGGCTCAGTTGCTCCAACTCGCGCTGGGACATTTCGCGGGGGTTGCACACCACACCGCCTTTGCCGCCGCCGAGGGGAATATCGGCCACGGCCGTTTTCCACGTCATCCACGCCGCAAGGGCGCGAACGGTGTCAATCGTTTCATCGGGATGGAAGCGGATGCCCCCTTTGGCGGGGCCACGGGCATCGTTGTATTGCACGCGGTAGCCGTTGAAGATGCGGGTACGGCCGTCATCCATCTTCACGGGAATGGTGAAGTGAAATTCGCGCATCGGTTGGCGCAAAAATTGGTGCATATCGGGGTCTAGCCCCAACACAGCGGCGGCTTTGTCCAATTGCTCTTGGGCGATGGCAAAGGGATTGAGATTTTCTTGGTTGCTCAAGATATTTACTCCTATTTATTACATGGAAAGTGGGGGATGTGAAGTGAGAAGTAAGAAATGAAAAGTGAAAAGTAGGTTGCTTGGCTTTTCGTCCTTTACTTTTCACCGCACTTTTTTTATATGCCATTTGTAGAGGATTGTAACCTGAAAGGTGTAACCCCCCACACGGTATTTTGTCACGATGTTGTCTGGTTGAAACCGCCAAACTCTTTTGGAAGCTAAGAAATAAGTCAGGTAAACATTTTGGAGTAGTTACCGCCCCCCCGCCCCCGGGGGGTTGGGTTGTTGGGGGGGGGGTTTTTTTTGGGGGGGGGCCCCCAAAAACCCCCCCCCCCCTGGGGGGGGGGGGGGGGGGGCGGGGGGCGGGGAGCCTACCTGATTAGTTTTTAATCTACAAGGAGACCGTGGTGGTTTGCTTGTCTGAAAGAAAAGCCTGTCGGGCCGGGTGACCTGACAGGCTTGTAATGACCGTCATTCCCCTGACACAAGACTACCCAGCTAACTTGCGACCCACGGGAAGTAGTGGGTTTGGCCGAAAGTTAAGCTGGGTAGCTTGTACAGGTTTAAGAAGAGAGATACAGGCAGATTGTACAGGATGCACAATAAAAGTCAAATGTGATTTGTGCAAGGTGGATAGGGGGAGAGAAGAGGGAAGAGAGAAGAGACAGGGGTGACAGTTAGCAGGCGTTTTAGGTACGAAGAAAATGAGGGAGGGCGGAAAAATCGGCCGTTTTGTGATACCCTACCCGCTTTCGCACACCGCCCCATCCTCTTCCCTTTTCTCTCTTTTCTCCCCCTATGCAACTCCTCCTCGCATTCATTCTCAGCACGGCCGTGGCTCTTCTTGGTTATTGGCGTGGCTCCCTCGCCCGTTCGGGCGTGGTGGGAGCCGTACTGGTCGGCACACTCACGTTTGGGATGGGCGGCTGGTTGTGGGGGGTGTTGCTGGCCATCTTCTTTTTCAGCTCCAGCTTGCTCTCCCACTTTAAGGAAGAGCGCAAACGACAGGTGGCGGCCGATAAATTCGACAAAGGGCATCGGCGGGATTTTGGCCAAGCGATGGCCAACGGCGGCCCCGGTGCGCTGGTCGCCCTGCTCAACGGCCTCTTCCCCCATCCCGCATGGTTCCCCCTCTTTGTGGGCATCATGGCCACGGTGAATGCCGACACATGGGCGACGGAGTTGGGCACGCTGTCGCAACGGCCGCCGCGCCTCATCACCAATTTTAAGGTGGTGGAGCGAGGCACATCGGGCGGCGTATCGCCACTGGGCACGGCCGTTTCGGCCGCTGGGGGGTTGCTCATCGGGCTGGTGGCGGGGCTGGGCACGGCCGACCTCGGCTGGTGGCTCGGCACCCTGCTCGGCCTACTCGGTGGGCTGATGGGTTCCCTCTTCGACAGCTTTCTCGGAGCCACCGTGCAAGCCATGTATTACTCCGACCATCTCCAAAAGAGACCGAACGGCGCATAGACAAAGCGGGCCACCCCACCCGCCACCTGCGCGGCTGGCGCTGGCTCAGCAATGATTGGGTCAATGCGCTTTCAAGTGTTTTGGGTGGAATGGTTGCGCTGGTAGTTTGGTCATTCGTCATTGGTCATTAGTCCCTCGTCCCCAGTCCCCTAACCCTATGAGAATTGGCGTAGATTTTGGCACAACCCACACCAGCGCGGCTTATGTCCAAGGCGGGCAGGTGCATTTTATTCCGCTGGATGCGGCCAATGATGACCCGACGCTGTTGCGCTCGATGGTCTACATCAACCGCAACCATGAGGTTTTGCTCGGCCGTGAAGCTGTCGAAACCTACCTGCGCGAGGACACGGGGCGGATTGTGCGTTACGAAGACAAGGTGGTGGGCACGCTGGAAAACACCGTGGCGCAGGTCTCGCGTGAACCCGGCGAGGCGGATGGCCCCATCACCATTATTTACGATGTGGTGGTGGCCGAGGATATCAGCACCAACGGCCGCCTCATCCAATCTATCAAAACGGCCTTGCGGGATGTGGGGTACGATGGCACGACCATTTACGGCCGCTTTTACCCCCTCCCCGAACTCATCGCCCTGCTGTTGCGCCATGTCCGCCAACAGGCGGAGGCGCATTTGGGTCAGTCCGTCACGGCCGTGACCCTCGGCCGGCCGGTGGTGTTTACGGCCGACCCCACCGAAGATGCGCGGGCGGAGGCGCGGTTGCGCCACGCGGCCGAGTTGGCGGGCTTCACCGATATTTGCTTCGAGCGGGAACCCATCGCCGCCGCCCTCTTTTACACCCACACCCTCGCCCAGCCCGAGACGATTTTTGTCTTTGATTTTGGCGGCGGCACGCTGGATATGACGCTGATGGAGGTGGATGCGGCACGGCCGCCGCGCATTTTGGCCACCCAAGGCGTGTTGGTGGGCGGCGATGATTTGGACAGTGCTTTTATGATGGGCAAGGTCGCCCCCGATTTGGGCATCCATGCGGCCATAGATGGGGATGGCTCCCCCTTTCCGCACCAGATGGCCAATTTGTTGCGCCACTGGCAGACCATTCCGCAACTGTCACGGCCGCAATACCTGCCCATTATTCGCCGCGCCAAGCAGTTTGGCGATGCGCCCGAGGGGTTTGCGGCACTGGAAACAGTGGTGACGCAAAATTATGGTTTCCAACTGTTTGAGGGGGTGGAGCGGTGCAAGCGGTTGCTCTCGCTGTATGAGGCGACGACGATGGAAATTGTGGGGGATGGGGCGTGGGGGATGAGTTTGCCTGCCACGCGGCGCGAGTTTCAGCGGGCGATTGTGCAGGAGGTGGCGGCCGTGCAGAAGGGGTTAACGGCCGTGCTGGCGGGGGCAGAGGTGGCTCCCAACAGGGTGGAAACTGTGGTGACGACGGGTGGCTCCTCGCTCATCCCTATTTTCCAAACGGTGTTGCGCAATCGGTTCCCCGAGGCGCGGCTGGTTCATTCGGATACGTTTGGGAGTGTGACGGCGGGGCTGGCCATTGCCGCAGGGGCTATGGCTTCGTCCCTACATGAATCGCAATCGTCCCAAACATAAACAGCTTAAAGCCCACTTGGGTTAGCCCCGCCTCGCCCATCGCCTCGGCCAACGCCTCAGGCGAGCGGAATTGCTTGGTGGAGTTGGGCAAATAGCTATACGCCTCGCTAGAGCCAGCAATGAGACGGCCGAGCAGGGGAATGACATAGTTCAGGTGGATGAGGATAAACGGCCGCAATAAATTCTTCTTGGGCGGACTTGATTCGAGGATGACCAAACGGCCGCCGGGCTTCAACACCCGCATCTGCTCGCGCAACGCCTGCTCCACATCAATCACATTGCGCATCAAAAAGCCCGAAGTCACCGCATCGAAATAGCCCGTGGGAAATGGCAAGGCCAGCGTATCCGCCCCCACCCACTGAATCATCTGCCGCTCGGGGTAGAGCTTACCCGCTTGCATCATCTCCAGCGTAAAATCCCCCCCCACAGGTTGCACCGAGGGGACTTGGCGCACGGCTTCAAGGGCGATGTCGCCCGTGCCTGTGGCAATATCAAGCAAACGGCCGTTGGCAGGCAACGCCGCTTGCGCCACCACATACCGCCGCCAGCGCACATCTTGCCCGGCCGTCATCACCCGATTCATCAGGTCATAGCGGCCAGCAATGCCCGCAAACATTCGGCGCACATACCGCGCCCGTTCTTCGCCTTTTAGATGAGCCATGAAGGAGGGTTATTGGTTACTGGTTACTCGTTATTGGTTACTGGGTTAGACACGCCAATAACCAATAACGAGTAACGAATAACCTCTTTAGTTATCCAGCAAGCTGGTTAGGCCGCCCAAAACGGAGCCTTCGCCTTGCGATTTGCCGCCTGTGCTGGGCGCGGCCGCTAAAATGCGGTCGGCCAAGCGAGAGAAGGGCAACGATTGCAACCAAATGCGCCCCGTGCCCTGCAAGGTGGCCAAGAATAAGCCCTCACCACCGAATACCATCGACTTGAGGTTGCCCGCCTTCTCGATGTTGTAGTTGATGCCAGACTCAAAAGCAACGATACAGCCCGTATCCACCAACACCTTTTCCCCATTCAGGCGGCGTTCGATGATCGTTCCACCCGCATGAATGAAGGCCATGCCATCCCCTTCTAATTTTTGGAGGATGAACCCCTCGCCGCCGAACAAGCCCACGCCCAACTTCTTCTTAAACTCGATACCAATTTTGGTTCCCAACGCGGCGCACAGGAACGAATCCTTTTGGCAAATTAGGTAGCCATTCACACTATCTAAGTCGAGGGCGACGATTTTGCCGGGATAAGGGGCGCCAAACGCAACGCGCTGTTTCTTGTTGCCTTGGTTGGTAAAGTGGGTCATAAAGAGCGATTCGCCCGTGAGCGCCCGCTTGCCCGCACTGAAGAGTTTGCCCATAAACCCTTGTTCGGGTTCAGAGCCATCCCCCATTTTGGTCTCGAACTTGATGCCCTCATCCATGAACATCATCACCCCAGCTTCGGCGACAACTGTCTCCTGTGGGTCTAGCTCTACCTCGACGAATTGCAAATCATCTCCATAAATCTGGTAATCAATCTCGTGACTTTTGGCCATTTTAAGTTACTCCTTGGAAAAAAGGTTAAGGGGTTACTGGGTTACTGGTTATTCGTTATTGGGTTGTTGGTGTGGATAAGCCAATAACCAATAATGAGTAACCAATAACTCTAATTACGACGAACGAGGCTTTCAGGTTCTATGCCCACGGCCGCTAACACGGCCATGACAGGGGGGGCATGGACAAACACATCTTTAAGCCGGCTGTCTTGCAGAGGGTAAATCGTTTGCTGGATAAAATCGGCCGCGATGTGCCGATGAATGGCGGCGATGGCAGGGTCTTCCACCACATAGCTCATTGTAGCATGGAGTTTCCATAGCACCCCCCGATCCAGCGAATTTTGGGCGGCCAGCATGGCCGCTTGCAGTTCGGCCGTGGCGGCCGATAGCTCCCCCTTCGCCAAGAGCAAATCCCCCCGCCGAAACGCGGCCAACGCTTGGTAGCGGTCAGCCACCAACTCATTGGCCACCTTGCTCAGGTGGCGCACCGTCTCTTCCGCTTGCGCCAAATCCCCTTGGTTGATGTGCGCTTGGCTGAGGGCATACAAAATGAGGGCGATTTGCTCGTGGTTGCCAAACCGCTCGGCCGTGGCCAGCGCATCGTCCAAATAGGTAATGCCCTCCGCATATTGGCCGCAACCGACCAAGTTCAGTCCCATGTTGCGCTTAATATCGGGCATGATCACTTCGGCGTTTTCTTCTTCGGCAATGTGCAGGGCACGGCCGTGGTAATCTATGGCCACTTCCATGTCGTAGAGGGCTTGGTGGCACTCCCCAATGTCGTTCAGCGACAGGGCGATGCGCCAGCGGTCGCCCAAATTCTCTAAAATGTGCAACGCCTCGGTGTGGGCGGTAATGGCTTGTTGGTACTCGCCCCGCGCATAGCGGGTACGGCCGAGGCTGGTCAGCACCCGCGCCTGTTCCAACGCCTCGCCCGACTGGCGAAAAGCGGCCAGTGCTTGGGTCAGGTGGGCAATCGCCTTTTCGGCGTTGCCTTGGCGGCGGTACACAATGCCCAACCCGCGCTGAGAACGGCCGATGGCCAGCACATCCCCGGCCGCCATCCCCTCTTCCAGTGCCGCTTGGTACAGTTGCAACGCTTCGTCATACCAGCCTCGCGCATCCGCCACCTCGCCCAGTCGGGCGCGGCTCCGTGCCCGTTGGCCGGGGTCGTTGCTAATCTCCAACGCTTGTTGGAAATCCCGTGCGGCCGCTTCGTATTGGCCCAACAGCCAATAGCAATTGCCCCGCTTATCGAGCACCCGCGAGAGGAAAATGGCCGACGCTTCGGAGACAAGGGCGCGGTCATACAAGCCCACCGCCTCTTGGTATTGCTGGCGGTTTTCGGCCGCCTTGCCCGCATGGTACGCCGCCAACGCTTCCTCAGGGATATTCAAGCTCGGAAAAATGCTAGAGACTTGTGCCGCGTTCATAAACTACACCTTTGGGGGGAGAGTAGAGATGGGAGAAAAGTGAGAAGGTAAAAAGTAAGGTAGTCTACCACTTTCACCTTTACTTTTTGCTAATTCTCACTATCTCTATCTCTACCCTCTATCCCTATCTAAGTTACTACAAGTATCCCTATCCTAGTATAGATGGGCAAAAAGACAAGGTGTAGCGGGTAAAAATGAAGGGAATTCGGGCGGCATCCGTCATTTAAAGGTCATTCGTCATTGGTCATTCGGAGGCTTCGACTCAGCACTCAGCACTGGTCACTAACCACTAACCACTCGCCACTAACCACTGCCCCGCGCCATTGAGCGAGAGGGGTTCGGCGAGGGGCAAGGTGAAGCTGAAGGTGGAGCCGTAATGAAGTTGGCTGATGACCCAAATGTGCCCCCCGTGTAATTCGACTAGCTTTTTGGTAATGGGCAAGCCCAACCCTGTGCCTTCGTATTGGCGGGCATAGGAGTTGTCCACTTGGGTAAACTCCTCAAAAATGGCCCCATATTGGTTGGCGGGGATGCCAATGCCCGTATCGCGCACGCTGACGGTGACCCATTGGGAACTGGCCACGGCCGCCAGCCGAATCTCGCCCGAATCGGTAAATTTGGCCGCATTGGAGAGCAAATTGAGCAAAATTTGGCGCACCCGCGTCCCATCACCCCAAATAGGTGGCAACGGCGTGGGCACATCTAGCACGGTGCGGATGGGCTTATCGCGCACAAGCCCATTCAGGTGCGCCATACTCTCTTCCAGCAGAGGGCACAGAGCCAACGCTTCCCGCTCTAACTCCACATGCCCCGCCTCAATTTTGGTCAAATCCAAAATGTTGGTGATGATGCCCAGCAAGTGCTGGCCGCTGTTGTGAATCGTCTGCAAATCCTCTTCCTGCAACTCGGTCAGCGGCCCATCCAGCCCTTTGAGCATGATTTTGGAAAAGCCGATAATCGAGTTGAGCGGGGTGCGAAGCTCGTGGCTCATGCTGGCCAAGAAGGCTGTTTTGAGCCGGTCTACCTCGGTCAGCCTATCGGCCGTGGCCTTTAGCTCCTCGTACAACTGGGCGTGTTGCACGGCGATGGCGATTTGGTCGGCCAAGGTGGTCAGCAGGGCGACGATTTCGGGCGGGAATTGGTCTACTTGGCGGCTTTGCACGTCTAAGGCCCCAATGACAGTTTGGCCGAAGATGAGCGGGAAGGCGGCCTCCGAACGGGTTTCGGGCAAGAGGGGATTGGCGTAATGGATGGCGCTTTGTTGCACATTTTGGGCAAGGCACGGCCGTTTGCTCACGGCCGCTTGCCCCACCAACGAGCGGGAGCCAATGACCAAGCGATGCCCGCGCTGGCGCAATGGCTCATGGGTGGAGGCGCGGAGAACGGCCGTGTTCGTCTCTGGCTCCACAATAAAGACCGAAGCGACATAAAAGCCAAATTGACGGCCGATATTTTGCACCGTCGTCTCCAACACATCATCTAAAGCCAAGCTGGCCGAGGCGGCGCGGGCCACTTGGGCACTCGTTTCCAGCATGTGGGTGCGCTGTTGCAGGGCGGCCATGCTCTGACTCAGTTGCTGGGTCATTTGGTTAAAGGCTGTCGCCAACAGGCCGATTTCGTCGCCGCTTTCCACGGCCGCTTGCACCCCCGCCTCCCCCTCGGCCACCCGCCGCGCCGCGCTGGTCAGCCGAGCAATCGGTTTGGTGAGTTGGGTGGCCAAGGCGGAAGCCAACACGCTGGCGATGAGGAGCGCGGCCGTGCCCGCCCAGAACGTCGTCTGCCACCCCTTGCCCACCGCCTGCAACACCGATTCGCGGCTCTCGTAGCTGACCACGCGCCAGTTCAGGGCGGCAATGGTCAGCCGCGAGCTGGGGTCAGAGGCGGTCACGGTCGCCCAACTGGCCAACTGCGGTGCTTCGCGGTAGGTTATTTCGCGGGTCAGCGTCTCCTCCTGCCACAGCAATTCGAGTGCCACCGCATCCGCTTCGCCCAGCCGTTGACCGATAAACAGATTGTCTTGTACCCGAAAGGTGCGCCCTTGGGGCAAGTAGAGTTCGGAATGGCGGTTGGCGTTGTTGCCCGTGTTCAGAATGTCTTCGATAACGTTCAGGTGAAAACTGGTGTAGAGCACGCCCACCACAATTTGGGCTTCACGGCCGTACACGGGCAGGGCGATGACCACATAATCATCGGCATAGGGCTGGCCAATGAAGAGACCACCTCGGCCGTCGTTATAGGCCGCTTGCCACCACAGCTCTTGGCCATAAGAGGATTGTCCTGCGGGGGTGGTGTTGGCCACCAATTTGCCCTCAAAATCGGTGGCCAGCACTTGCACGTTTTGGGGGAAGATGTTGCGGTAGCGCAAAAGCTCGGCTGAGATATCGTTGTTGAGTGGGTCGGGGTCGGGGGGGCGATTAAAAGCGGCCGTTTGCGCCCGCAACAAGGCCAGCTCCTCCTGAATCACGCGATTGACGCTCAACGCTTGAAGCGTGTCCACCTCTTTGGCCACCCAATCCCCCACCGCCTGCGCTTGCGAACTGGCCACCGTCTGCAAACCCGCCCCCACATCCTGCACCAACTCTTGGCGCAAGGTGCGGCTGTTAAAAAAGGAAACCAACACCACCGAAACAAGCACCACCGCTAAAAAGGCGAGCCAGAGTTTGGTGCGAAGTTGGTAGTGGGCGAACATGGGGGATTGCGGAATGGGGAATGGGGATTGCGGATTGGGACTGACCGACTAACCGACTGAAAGACTGACCGACTGAAAGACTTCCCTCTCAGCACTCAGCACTCAGCACTTTACTTCTCCTGCGCCAGTAAATCGGCCAGCGAGAGGCCCACTTGGGAGCCAGTGCCAGCGAAGACGGAGCCGGGGATGCGGGCGGAGAGCCGCTGTTCGGCCAATTCATAGAGCAAATCGGTGAGGGGGATGTAGCCAACGGTTTCGACGGTTTGGGGGGCGTGTTGCAGGTAATAGCTGGTGAAGGCGGCCAAGGTGGGGTTTTCGGCGAGACGGCCGAGATTGACATAAATAAAAAGCGGCCGTGACAAAGGCTGGTAGAGTGCCCGCGCCACCGTCTCCGCATTCGGCTCCACACACCCCATGCCGCCATCTATGGCCACCAACCGCAATTTGTCCCGGTTCTCATCGTAATAAGAGAGGCCAAAAAAGCCGAGGGCATAGGGGTCGGCCGCAATGCCTGCCACCAACTCGTTGTCGTCCTCGCTCCCCACAAAATCCATTCGGCTCACCCCTTCCTCGCCCACAATGGCGGCCGTGAAATAATCATACGTACCCGAATCCAGCCCCGCGCCATACAAATTGAGCGGCCAATCGGGGAAATCGGGGCGCACCTCTTGCCAATTGGCAATCGTCTCATCGCGCCAAATGCGGTGCAGTTCGTCTACCGTCAGGCAACTCACAAATTGGTTTTCCAAATTGGTGAGCACGGCCAGCCCATCAAAAGCGACAGGTAACTCCACATACTCAATGCCATTGGCGGCGCACGCTTCCGACTCGGTTTGGTTGATGGGGCGCGAGGCATCGGAAATATCGGTTTCCCCCGCGCAAAATTTGCGAAAACCGCCGCCCGTGCCCGAAATATCCACCACCACCTCCACGGCGGGGTGTGCGGGGATAAATTTGTTGGCCATCGCTTGGGTGATGGGGCCGACGGTGCTGGAGCCATCGGCCGCGATACGGCCGCTGAGGGGAGCGAGGGTGGGGGTGGGGTCGGCCGTGGCGGCGCAAGCGGCCGAGAGCAACAAGAGCGAGCAAAGCGCAAAAAATCGTCGCATAAGCGATAACGGGGGTGTGCCTGAGGGGGAAATTAGACCTGCGCCGTTGTAAGAGTGGTGTATAAGTTTAATGGTGTATGGGTATATGAAAATACACCGCTACACCTCTATACCAATAAACAAGCGACCAGCTTGCGACAGTGCAAAATTTAGCAACGGCGCAGGTCTGCCTACTGAGCATCTATTCTATTGAGCAAACGTGATGGGGGGATTAAGGCTCATTTAACAGTTTGTTAAGGTGAAGGCAATTCACCAGCCATTCACCACTAACCCTAATTCTAGGAATGTTTCGGTTTCGCCCACCTCCATATGTGTTAGCCGTAGCCGCGATTTCTAATCGCTCCCGAGCAAATGCGATTAGACATCGCGGCTACAGATCAAAAAAACCAACACAATTGCACCCCGTTTTTATTTGGAGCGCAACTGGTAATTGATGTACAGATACACCGTCCAAAATAGCACGGCCGTGCCCAAAAGAACCCAAGCAATTTGAGGTGCGCTTGTCCACATCCAATAAAGTTCATCCCCATCAAAGCCAAAGGCGGCTAACAATAGGGTAAAAAGGATGGCAAAGGCAAGGAAAAGATTTTGCTGGAAGAGCAATTGTTTGGTGCGTTCGAAGCTATTCATGTTCTGTTTCTCCTTTAGTATGTGAGAGTCTAGTTGATGGTCTACATCGTCTAATAAGTTGTTGAGTTTGTCGTCTAAATCGGTCATGTTCACACT
>JADJSZ010000058.1 GCA_016711405.1 Candidatus Hadersleviella danica
AGCCACGCAAGCCAATTCCTGCACGGCCGTTTCCCCTCACTCCCCCCTTGTCACCACTGGCAAATAAATCGAACGCCACAACAACTCCCCCTCAAACTCAATCTTCACCACCGCCCCACGCAGAAGCACACTGCCCGTACTCATAAACAAAAACATCGTATTCTGCCCATCCGCATAAAGCGGAAATTCTGGCGGATTAAAGCAAAGTTGCTTTTGGGTAACGGGTGGTTGGTCAATGTTTACAAAACCCACCGCATGGCCCAAATTGGTAATATCTGGATGCATCTCAAACCACTCCCCTATATCTACTGGGTTAGCCGCCGCAAAATAAAAAACATGGCACACCGAGCTAATCCCATCCAGCGGTTGCTTAAAATCTACACTGACTGCAACGAGGCCGTTCTCGCTGACCAAAAGAGGCGGGGAAGAAGGCAATTTCAAGGCTTTCGTCGCCAACGTCGTGGGCACACTTGCCTGTTGCCCATCCCCCGAGCTTGCGGGCCAAACAAGCGGGGGTGCGCCCTCTTGGGCCAGCACGGCCGTATTCCCCCCACCCCACCCAGATGCCACCAACAACCCACCCATCCACAAAATAACCACCAAAACTTTCCGAGCCATGAATGAACTACTCCTCATAAATTTAGGCAAGAGATAGAGACAAAAGATAGAGATGAGAGATAGAGATATAGGGGAACATGGTTGTTCCGCCAACTAAGGCATCCTCTATCTCTATCTCTACCCTCTATCCCCCCCTACACATCGCAATTGCCAGCCAAGCAAGCCAATTCCTGCGCGGCCGTCGTCAAATCCTCCTCCTCATAGCGGTAAATCTTCGCGAAATCAATGGCGGGGAACACGGCCGCCAACTTCTCATACTCCTCGGCCGAAATCTCCTCATACGGCATCTGGTCATACTGCGCGTCAAACGCAGGCAAGAACGCCATCCCCCCAATTTTGTCTTGGTGTTCCCACACCCACTTGAGCAAATCAATCACTTCATCGTGCCGATAAGTAATCGTCACGCTCGGGTTGTGTTCGGTGTAGTGGACTTTGTTTTGGAGCCAGTATTCGCACTGTTGGATGGCTGTGCGGTCGTTGCGGGTCACGGCCGTTTTCGGCGCCTTGACAGGGAAATGCACCACCCACGTAATCGCATCCTTCGGCGTTTGGCCATTCTCGGGGTCCATCGGTACGGCCGTGTCCTTCAGCACCTTAAACACAGGCGAATGCGCCCCCACCCGCACATTGCGGATGTAATACGGCGCCCAGCGGGCGTGCAAGCCCGACGCGCTATCCAGCAACTGCGACGAGTTGCCCGACGGCTTCACACACGTCACCGCCACCGATTGGTTGATGCCCAACTTCTCGGCATAAATGCGGTTCGTCTCCACCGCCACCTCGCGCAAGCGGGCTTGCACGACGGGGTCTTGGCTCATGGGGCTGTCCATCTGCCCGTTCAAGTCCACCCCCAGCAGTCGCTCTTCGGCGCAGTTTTCGCGCCACTGCGGCCGTAAGCCGGGGAAGTGGGTCGCCATAGATTGCAACGTGCCCAAAATAGTGGCCATTTCCACCTTGTCCACCAAGTCCGCCTCGGTATCATCCGCCCGCGCCACGACACTGGTTAAATTGCAGAACTGCATCGGCTGAAGAATAATCTCGCCGCAATTGTGAACGTACAGCCCATTCGCATCAAAGGCATGGACGACGGGCACTGTGCAATCGTACACCTCGGCCAGCCCCACGGGGGTGATGGCTTTAATTCGCGCCACAAACCGCTCTTGGTTGGATGCGAACCACCCCGCCAACTTGTCGCCCAATGTTGGCCGCCTTGTTGGGGCAGAAAGCCCACCCGCTCTTGGAAGACAAACAAGTTGTCGTTGCTAACCACCAACTCGTGCTGGTCTTGCGTCCAATACTCTTTTGCCCCCGGCCGTCGGGCAATAGGCGTAGCCCGCCTCGCGCCGATTTGGTAGACAGTCGAGACAATCCCCAAACGGCCGAGCAATCGCTGAACCGCCTGCAACGTCTCCAAGTTGGATTGCGCCAAGGCGCACCTCTTGACCTGTGTCCCATACTCCCACCGCATCGAACAAGCTGCAAAAGCCGCTGTAAAATACCGCTCGAGGATGCGCTGAAAAAGGCAGGGGAAGGTTTTTTGTCGGCAAGCCTGTGTTGGCCACCCGGTCTTAAGCCCTAGGTTGTGTTGCAGTATTCATTGCGGGTGGTAAACAGGTTGCAAGTCGGAACGAGCGGGGATATTGGCGGTCAGGATGCCGTGCGCCATCTCAGCCATCATTTCGCTGGGCTGGCCCCAGAAGCGCAAAATAGCTTGGTTGCTCTTCGCTTCGTGGCGGGCAAACGTGCCATCCCCCACCAACAAGCCGAGAGCCACGCCACGGCCGCGCCGTGATCGTCCCTCCCAGCTTGCCCGCGCTGGTTGTGCAAGCGAATCGAATCCCCCGCCCGCAAATCTTCCCGTTTGTCCATGCGGTGGTTTGCTTTTTGCGGGTTTGGCTGGTCACTTGCAAGATGGATGGTCGGCCATGACAGTGCCCCTCTACATTCAATTCAAGGTGGGTCGCGCCCCGTGCCGAAACTGGGCCATCTGTAGTCGGGGTTTCCCATGCCACCAGCAGCCACGGTCAGCACCGGCCAGCCAAGCGGTGCCGGCGGCCATCACCACCCGTCTCGCCGTCACGCACGGGTTCGTGCCAAAGTCGGCTTCCTTGCGCCGCTCGGGGCGGTTTTCGATGGCCGCCTTGCGGTTGAAAATCCCCGGCTCCCCCCGCCCACTCTCCACCATATCCAACACAAAACGGGCAATCTCCTGCTGGTTCAGCTCCCGCTGGGGCCACACGGCCGAATTATTCGCATTCCAGCGCTGGCTGTTGTTCAGCCAAAAATCCCCGTCTTTGCAGTGGCGCATCTCCATATCGTCGTAATCAAACAGCGAAATCATGGCCGTGCGGCGCACCCCGCCCGAAACGGCCGCGCTCCCCACCGCGCACATAATGTCGTGTGCGTCCAGTGTCGTCATAAAGCCGCCTTGCCGCGCCAAAATCCGCTCGCGGGCAAAGTGGAGCATCTTGCGGAGCGGTTCGGGGCCAGAAGCACGGCCGCCCTTAATTTTCAGGGGCATTCCCGCTGGGCGCACCTGCGAAAAATCAAACTCAATGTCTTCGCCCGCCATCCACGTCTCCAACCCCAACCGCAACGCATCTGCCCACCCTTCCGATGTGTCGCCGACGATGTGCTTCGGCTGTTTAATCCCCGTTTGCCGCTTGATGCGCGGCATATTCTCCACATATTGCCGCTCCACACTGTAACCCACCCCGCACCCGCTCATGGAAATAATAAGTGCTTCGACGAAGGAATCAATGCTGTCCACAGGTAAGTAAGAGCAGTTGTAGATGGCGACGTGGTTGCGCTCGGCCGCTGGCCCAGCCATGGCCAACAGGCGCATGGAGGGCATGACTTTCATGTGCAAAATGCCGTCGCGGACGCGGTTGTACACGGCCGCATCCAACTTGTTGCCCGATAAATCGCGCAAAAAGTCCACGGCGCGGTTCACTGTCTCCACCCATGTTTCTCGCCGCCCCTTCTCGTAATTGAAGCGGGAATACTTGTCGTAAAACTGGAATTTTTGCAGTTGGGTGGGGAAATAAGCGTCCGATTCGGCAAAGGCATCTTTCACATCTTGGGGGATGGGGCGATGTTGGCGCAGTTTGGCGTGTTCGGCGCGGTACAAAATATACGCCTTGGCCGCTTCGTATTCGCCACCCGCTTGCAACACCATCTCGACAATGTCTTGCACCCCTTCCACGGTGGGCAAATCAAACTTGGCGGCCACCACGTTGACGACTTGGTTGGCAATCGTTTCGATGGGGGTGCGCGGGGTGCGGCCGAGGCTGGCAAAGCATTTGCGCAGGGCGTTCTCGATGAGACTGCTCTCAAAACGGACGATACGGCCGTCCCGTTTAACAATTTGCGCGGGAACGCGCACAGGGGGCTGTTCGGCCGTTAAATGGTCGAGCCGCACGGTGCTATCGCCATTGGTGGCTTTCTCCAGCTTGCTTTCGGGCAAAGTTATCACTGTTCTCTCCTTAAAAACTGTGTATTTGGGTTGGTAAATAAAAGTGGTTAGTGGGGAGTGGCCATTGGCGAGTGAAACGCATCTCACTAACCACTCAGCCACTCGCCACTAACCACTATTTCCCTAGTAATCGGTTAATCTCTGCCTGCACGGCCGCTAAATCTTGCAGGCGCAGGTAGACGGTGGCGAAACGAATGTAGGCCACTTGGTCGAGTAGCTTCAGTTTGGACATGACGAGGTCGCCGACGACGCGGCTGTTGACTTCTTCGACACCCATTTGTTGCAACTCCGCTTCCACTTCGTCTATCAACCGCTCTAAATCGGCCGCGGCCACGGCCCGCTTTTCGCAAGCCAGCCGCAAGCCCGCCATGAGCTTGGTACGCGAGAACTCTTCCCGCGTGCCCCCCCGTTTGACAATGAGCGGGGTGGCCAGAATGGCGCGTTCAACGGTGCTAAAGCGGTTGTCGCACACTTGGCACACGCGCCGGCGGCGGATTCCACCACGGCCGTCGTGGGCAGTGTCTATCACTTTGGTCTTATCTTCACCACAATATGGGCATTTCATGATTTTGGATTTTGGATTTTAGATTGCGGATTGGGTTCGTAGGAACGACTTTAGCCGTTTTGGGAGGAGTGGGGAGGGGGGCAGAGGGCAGAAGAGAGAGTAAGCGACTGACAGACTGAGAGACTGACAGACTAAAAGACTGCCCGACTAGCAGACGCAACAAGTCCCATATGTGGGGGTAAGCGAACTTCGTTTGTCTATATATGGGGGAATATGGAGGATTATAGCACGGCCGAGGGGGGCAAGCCGTGAATCTTAAATGTTTTGGAGGGATAGTACCAGAGGGGGGACTGGAACGGCCGTGCGACTACCTCGAGTGAGAAACGGCTCCTTCTCCCATATTTTAACGCAATGTTTACTGCTGATTGTGGGGCAAAGAGGTGGTAGGGGGTTACAAGTTACAAGTTACAAGTCGCTTTACCACCTGTAACTTGTAACTTGTAACCTGCAACCTCCCCACCCCTTAATACTCTGGCTCAATCTCCCCTTTGCGCCGCGCCATGAAATCGCGCAGGGCTTCATCGGTGGCGGGGTCGAGGGGGGGCTGGGTGTAATCGCGCAGAATTTGCTTGACTTTGGTGCTGGCACGGCCGTAAGCATCCTGCGCCCCGTTTAACTGCCACGCCTCGGCCGCGTCGTAATCGAACAACTCCGCCCGATAAAAGGCGTTGCGGAAGTGGCGCATGGTGTGGCTACTGCCCAAATGATGGCCACCGGGGGGCACTTCCTGCATGATGGCCTCCATCGCCCATGCGTCCTCGCTCCAATCCACCCCTTTCAGGTAGGTGTGGTACATCCCCAACAGTTCGCAATCCAGCACAAACTTTTCGTAGCCCGCCACGAGGCCATTTTCCAGCCAGCCGGCGGCGTGGAGGATGAAATTCGGCCGTGTCATGAGCGAGGGGAGCATGGCCATGACCGATTCATAAGCAGATTGGGCATCGGCCAGCTTGGAGCTGGAGTAAGCCCCAGCGGCGCGGAAGGGCAAGCCATAACGCCGCGCCATTTGGCCGCTCAGGTAGAGCGAAAGCTGGCTTTCGGGGGCACCAAAGACGGGTGCGCCCGTCTGCAAATCTATGACAGCTTGGAAGGAGCCGTAGATGCAGGGGGTGCCGGGGTTGACCATTTGCGTAAACACAATGCCCGCCAACGCTTCGGCATTCAGTTGGGCAACCGTGCCTGCAATGGAGACTGGCCCCATCGCCCCGGAGAGGATGAAGGGGGTCATCATGACGATTTGGTTGGCGCGGGCGAACACTTTAATCGTGCCCAGCATCTTGTCATCGAGGCGGCGGGGACTGCTGACGTTGATGGTGCAGTGCAGGCCGTGTTTGGTTTTGAGCGTCTCCTCGCCGAACAAGATTTTGCCCATTTCGATGCTGTCTTGGGCGTTGCGGGCCATCGTGCTGGTTCCCATAATCGGCTTATCGCCGTATTTGATGTGGGCGTAGACGATGTCCATGTGCCGTTCGTGGAAGGGCAGGTCGGCCGGCTCGACAATCACGCCCCCTTGGTGGTGCAGGTAGGGGGTGCTTTGGGTGAGCTTGACGAAGTTGATGAGGTCTTGGTAGGTCGCGTCGCGTCGGCCGCGCTCTCTATCCATCACAAACGGGGGGCCATAGACGGGGGAGAAGATGACGTGACGGCCGCCGTAGATAATGTTGTTGGCAGGATTGCGGGCAATTTGGGTGAATTGGCGCGGGGCTTTGGCGATGTATTCTTCGACAAGGGCGGGGTCAAAAGTGGCCACATCCCCGACGACTTTAGCGCCGTGCTGGCGCAAAATCTGGCGCGATTCTTCGTCGTAGAAGGCGATGCCTGCTTCGGCCAAGATTTGGAGTGATTTGTCGTGAATCATCTGCTCCCGTTCGGCATCGGCCAGTTCGTACACGGGGAGATGGTTGAGGGGTTGGACAATGTGGGCTGTTTTTTCGGCCGCGTGGCCTGCCTGTCGCCGTTCGCGCCGTCCTGCTAGTTTGCGGTCAGTTGTCATGGGGCCTCTGGGGGGAAGGTGAAAGGTGGAAGGTAAAAGGTGATAGGTGGGAAGTGGAAGGTGTTTTGTTTTGGTGAGTACTTGAATAGTTTATGAGTACTGAATAATTTATATGAGTACCAAATATTTATGGAGTACCAAAATAATTTATATGAGTATCCAAATAATTTAGTTGAGTACCCAAATATTTATGGGTACCCAAATAGTTTGTGTTTGTGGGTACCCAAATAGTTTGTGTGGGTACCCAAATAGTTTGTGTGAGTACCCAAATAGTTTATGTGAGTACCCAAATAATTTATGTGAGTACCCAAATAATTTATATGAGTACCCAAATGTTACTATTGGCTTCTTTTTTATCAACCGCGGAGAGCGCGGAGGGCGCGGAGGGTTCTCTGGTATTTCCTCCGCGTTCTCTGCGCCCTCCGCGGTTCACCCCCCCGCCCCACGGCCGCACCCACCAACAAAAAACCCCTTGCCCAGAGAAGGTTCCGTGCAAGGGGCGGGTGGTTTGGGGTTCCCGTGGGGGGAAATGGGCTAGATGGTATGAATCCAGCCGTAGGGGTCGGGGACACGGCCGTACTGAATATCAGTCAGGGCCTTGTACAAATGGCTGGCCACGGGGCCAACTTGGCCATCGCCCACTGTGTAATCTTGCCCCTTGTAGCCAAATTTGCCCACAGGGGAGACGACAACGGCCGTGCCACAGCCAAACGCCTCCGTAATCTTGCCCGACTGAATATCGGCCAACACCTGCTCCACCTCCAACAACTCCTCGGCCACTTCGTAGCCCAAATCGGGGGCAAGGCGGAGCAACGAATCGCGGGTGATGCCCGCCAAAATGCTTCCCGTCAGGGCAGGGGTCACCACCTTCTTGCCCTCATAGACAAACATGATGTTCATCGTGCCCACTTCTTCGATATAACGGCCTGTCACCGCATCCAGCCAAAGCACCTGCACGTATCCCTTTTGTTTGACTTGTTCGGAAACGTACAAGCTGGCCGCGTAATTGCCACCCGTCTTGGCCGCACCCGTGCCGCCCTTCACGGCGCGGCGATATTCGTCTGAAATAAAGACGGGCACGGCCGACATCCCTTGGGGATAGTAGTTGCCCACAGGGCAGGTGATGATGAAGTGCAGGTAGGAGTGGCTGGCTTTTACGCCAATGCCCGCTTCGGTGGCAATCATGGTCGGCCGAATATAGAGCGAGGAGCCATCGGCGCTGGGAACCCACGCTTGGTCTGTTTCCACCAACTTGGCAATGGCCAAGACGTGGTCTTCCACGTCTACAGTGGCCATGCTCATCCGTTCGGCCGAAAAGTTAAACCGTTTGGCGTTCTCCCACGGCCGAAACAGGTTGACGTGTCCGTCGGGGGTGCGATACGCCTTCGTGCCCTCGAAAATCTCTTGGGCATAGTGGAACACCAACGCGGCGGGGTCGAGCGTGATGGGTTCGTAGGGGCCGATTTCGGCCGCGTGCCAGCCCACCTCGGCCGTGTACTTCTGCCGAAACATGTGGTCGGTGAAGTTCTGGCCAAAGGCCAACTGGGTCGGAATCGGCTTGCGGTCGGCCGTGGGGACAAGATTCAATTGAATATCCATTACAAATGTTCCTTGGGGGGGTATTAGTCGGTCAGTCGGTCAGCTAGTCAGTCGGTCAGCTAGTCAGCTAGTCAGCTAGTCAGCTAGTCAGCTAGTCAGCCAGTCAGCCAATAGGTTTGCTAAGGAGGACTGAAAGGCTGACAAGCTGAGAAGCTGAGAAGCTGACAAGCTGAGACGCTATTTTACAACCAACGGGAGGTAAATTTCATACCCACTCACATAGAGCCTAGAGAGACCCACCGTTGTGCCTGCGCTGATGTTGCTAATGGTGTTGAACTGTGCCGTGGTGCTGGTGGTGCGAATCCCTTGGCCGCTGGTCAGCGGGGCAGGAAGCACGGCCGTCCATGTGCCATCCGCCCCGGCCGTCACCACCGCCAACGACTGCAACGCCTCGTTGATGCTGTCGGTATCGTCGAGGAACAACTCCACCACACAGTTCGGGCAAGGGCTGTTCTCCCCGGCCGTGCCTTGCACGGCCGTGCCCTCAATCAGCGTCACGGCGGCCGGGTTAAAAAGCTCTAGCGGGTCGGGCAAACCCGTAAAGCGCAAAATCGCATCATCGGCCTTGGGGCTATCTTCAGGAACCAACCACGGCGTACTGCGCCGAATCAGGTTGCCGCGCAACGTATTGGCATCATAAGTGGCTCCGTTCAAGAACAACGCCGAGTGATACGTCTCGGCAAAGACGTTATCCAGTACCTGCACCCCTTCGGTGTTGGTCAAATCAAAACCAATGCCACACACCCCAATTTCATTGCCCCCTTCATCAAGGCCAATCTGGTTGTTTTGGATGGTGCAGTTGTCGCAAGTGCTTTGCACCCAAATGGCATCGGGTTGGCTGGAAGAGATAAAAATCTCTTGGCGCAAGCCCGCCATCACATTGTTCTCGATGAGGTGGTCAGGGCCATCCAAACTAAGCCCACCCCCGCCCAGCCAATCCACGGTGGTGCAGAGCAGGCTTGGGTCGGTCTGTTTGGCGGGCACAAGGCCGCTGGCATTGGTTCCCACCCAGTTCTCGCGGAAGATGTTGCCATTGCCGCGTACGGCCGCCGCCACCCCATCAAAGCCCAAAAAGACATTGTGTTGCACAATGTTGCCCGTGTTGCCACTGGTAAAGGCAATCCCGCTGGAGCCACTGCCATCTTCGGGATTATTGGCTCGCAAATAAACGGCCGTGCCATCGGAAGTTAGCCCAAACCAGTTGTTTTCGAGCAAGTTGTTGTTGGAATTCACCGTAATGTAGTCTTTGAAGTTTTGGAAGCCCAAGCCACGTACCACGTTGCCATCGTGCGTGCCCGTGGCGTTCACCCCCACAATCAGGCCGTTCTTGTTGCCCGTGCTGGGGCCAACCAGCACAATTTTGGGGCCGCTGAGACGGCCGTTGGGCTGGGTACTCCCGTCAATCGTAATCTGCCCCCCTTCCATGGTGCGGAAAACGGCGGGGTCGGCCGTGCTGTTGATTTCCAACTCCCATAGTTGCAAGGCTGGCACATATCCCACATCGGTGATGGGGATGCTGAATTGAATCAGCACAGGGCGTTCGGCAGGAGCCAGCAAACGCGCTTGGACAATGGCGCGGCGCAGGGTGCAGGGGGTGTGCGTGTCGCACCGCTCGCTCAGGCTGGTGCTGACATCGCGGCTACTATCCACGGTAATGGTGGTGGCATAGGTGGTTAGCGGGGCGGCCGTGGCAGGGGAGAGATACGGCCGTGTGCCGCTGTATAAAGCAAAAAGCCCACCCACGCAAAGAACAAGAAAGCCCCAAAAATGAGAGAACCGTTTCATAAGTTTGCTCCTTTGGCAATTGTGAAAGGCAAAAGAGGAGCAAGACACGCCAGTTGGGTCGAATCGCTTCTACGACGGGAGGAGAGGGGGGAGGTGGCAGGCGGGGATGGGGTTTTAATCCTGCAATATAGTCTGTTTTTAAGGTGGCAGGCTCGTGTATTTACTGATTAGTGTACTGCGAAAAAGGGCAAATGTCATCTAGGGAAGGGGTAAAACGGCCGTGTCGGTTAGGCAAAATAGGCTCATTCATTTACAATATCCTCCACCCAGTTCGGGTATTGCCGTTTGCCTGTAGTACATTCAATTGATCATGACTACCTCGTCCTTAGGTTCGCAGGAAACCCACATCCGCGCCTTAATCGTGGAGGATGACCACCTCTACGCTTGTATCATTGGCGAAATGCTCAAAGAGGGCAACCAAGGCGCTTGCGAGGTGACGCTGACCTATACCTTGGCCGACGCAATTGGCAAACTAGCGGCCGAGCCATACGATGTCCTCCTCCTCGACATGCTCCTGCCCGATAGCGAAGGAGACATTGGAGCCATCTCCCGCCTCCAAGCCGTCGCCCCCCACACCCCCATTATTATGATGACCAACATGCACAACGAAGCGTTGGCCGTGTTGGGTCTGCAAGCAGGCGCCCAAGATTACCTTATCAAAGGCCAATTTCGCGTCCAAGGTCTCATCCGTGCCATTCGCTATGCGCGGGAACGGCAACGGTTGCGGCTCGCCCTCGAAGCCTCTTTGCGCCAAGAAATTGCCTCGGGCGAAGAGCGCTTCCAACGCATGATTAGCGAAAGTGCGGACGGCGTGTTGATTGTGAACCAAGCGGGGTTGGTCGAATTTGTGAACCCAGCGGCCGAAGCCCTTTTTGGCAAACCCACGGCCGATTTGCTCGGCCAACCCTTTGGCTACACCGTTCAGGCGGGGCAAACGGCCGAACTGCGCGTCGAACGCCCCGACGGCCAAATCGCCATCGCCGAAACCCGCCCTGTGGAAACCAAATGGGCAGGCCAACCCGCCTTGCTCATCACCCTGCGCGACATTACCGCCCACAAACGCGCCGAAGCGGCCCTGCGCCGCTACACCCTTGACTTGCAAGCTCGCAACGAAGAGCTGGATGCCTTCGCCCACACCGTTGCCCACGACCTCAAAACACCGCTGGGGGTCATGCTGGGCTTCGCCGAAGTGCTGGAACTGGATTATGAAACCCTGCCCCGCGAGGAAATGGCCAACTACTTGCGCAACATCGCCCGCAGTACGCGCAAAGCAGATTACATTATTAAAGAGTTGCTTTTGCTTTCCAGTGTGCGCAAGGAAGATGTGGAACCACGGCCGTTGGATATGTTTGACATTGTGGGCGAGGTGCAAGAGCGGCTGGCGCAAATGATAGAGCTAACCCACGCTCAAATCATCTTGCCCAAGGAGTGGCCACCCGCCCTTGGCCATGCCCCTTGGATTGAAGAGGTGTGGGCGAATTACATTAGCAATGCGATTAAATATGGGGGTAGCCCCCCCCGTGTGGAAATCGGCGCGACGCACCAGAACAATGGCTCGGCCGTGTTTTGGGTTACAGACAATGGGGAGGGGCTGTCGGCGGCCGAACGCGGCCGTTTGTTCACCCCCTTCACCCAGCTCAACAAAGTTCGCGCCCAAGGGAACGGGCTGGGTCTTTCCATTGTGCGCCGCATTGTGGATCGGCTAGACGGCCGTGTGGGGGTTCGCAGTGAGCCGGGACAGGGTAGCACCTTCTTCTTCACCTTGCCCATCGCTCAGTAACATTTACTGGAGAGAGCCTTTTTCCCTTCGACTCGACTCGTCTATAGTGTTCCTAAATTTAACCGGGGAGATAGTGGCGCAATATATTGCGCCACTACGCCTGCGCCATATTTTTCCCAATCCACAAAAAAGTGGCCTTGAATAACCCAAGACCACTCTCCAAACACAAGCTGAAGGCTAATAGCTGAAAGCTGACAGCTAATAAATCGGCAAACTTGAGTCAACTTCCCGCGCCGCTGATTTGAATGGATGCGCCGCGCACGCCGTTGGCCAACACGCTAACTTCAATCACGCGCCTTTTGCGTTGACCACAAGTGCCCTATGAAAACAAAAATCCTTGAGGCTCGTACCCCAAGGTTTTTTGTGTAGATGGTGGAAATTAGCCGATAACCACCACGACCTTGGCCTCAGGGCCTCTGGATCCCTGTTCGATATTGAATTCTACTCTTTGGCCATCCCGCAGGCCTCTATGATCAACAATGCTGGCCATGTGGACGTACACCTCGTTGCCCAAGCCATCGGGAATGATGAAACCGAAGCCTTTTTGGCTTTCGAACCATTTGACTGTACCAGTGATACGATCTGTCATTGTTTGCCTCCTTATGGCAATAAAAAGTGGGGAGTACCCGTTACAATAAATTTTATACCTTATTTTTGTGCGAACAGACAGTATTCCAGTTTTGTCACGAAAACACAGGTTTTGAGTTCGGCCGTGCGTCGGCCGCAACGAGGGGTTAGGCCGCATTTCTCGGCGCCTCATACTCGAAGAACTGCGTAAAGCCACCATCTTCGTCTGCGCGAAGTTCGCCTCGGATCATGCCCGCCTTGATAAGTACTGCGTGCGAGGCGGTGTTCTCTGGTGCAGTGGTTGCAATCAAACGCGACAGGCCATGGGTGCTCACACCGTAGCTGATGAGACCGCACAAAGCCTCGGTGGCAATGCCCTGCCCCCAGACACTGCGCAAGTAGGCGTAATTGGCCTCAGCTTGTTCCTGCCCCCCTGGATGAACGATGACACTGAAGCCTATGACTCCTGGCTCGGATCTGAACTCGATAGCGAACATGCCGTAGCCACGCTTCTCGTAGTTACGTCGCGTCACGACGAGCCATTCGCGGCCCTCTTCTTCCGTGATGGGTTCGCCATCGCCAACCCATTTCATCGCCTCGGCATCTCCATAGACAGCCAAGATATCAGGCAGATCCGAGTCGCGCCAACGCCGAACTACCAACCGCTCGGTTTCAAAGACTATGTCAATCACTCAGCGACCTCTCCTTGTGCGGTCTAATGGGTTGCGTTATCTGTGCTGGGGCGGGGACGGCGAAGCCATCCAACCACAAAAATGCTAAGGCGTGTGAAACTGCTGGGGATTTGCGCAGAATCCCCAGCGTCAGGTGCACACTTTGTTGGGCGCATTTTGCCCTGCAAGTAATTTTCTTTTGAAACTACCATGATTTCAACTGTGATTATTCTGACGGTCTAATTGATTTTCAAATAATTTGTCGAGATATTTTAAAGCCTTTCGAGCTTCAATATTGAATGGAATCATTATAAAAAGATAAAGGAACAAAATCCCTCCGATTGACGAGAGGATAAATTTCAACCAATAGCCTTCAGGCAAATACTGCAAAAATTCAACAGATTGGTTTGAAGATGATTGAAATAGAACTGAAAACATCGACAAAATAAAATTATTGAGGGAACCAAATAATATAAAAATTAATACTGCTAACACTACAAAATCTAGCCTGAAAGTTAAGTCAATAACAGTATGGTCGATTTCCGACTTTAATTTTCCTGTAATCACTGGGCGGAAAGAATTTCTGTAATGTATGATTCGGCTGATCCTCAATTCTCCATTTTCCATATTTCCCTGAAAGTATTTATGCTCTCCTCTAAACATCCCTGAAATATTGCTGTGCGGATCAAGGCGTTCTTTCAGACGACGTTCTATTTCATCAGCCGTCAGTTTGCTTTTAATCTCTATATGACCATACGGTATGAAGAACATGATTTCCCTCCTCTATTTTCTGCTTTGGAAGACCAGCGGCGAGGGCGGGGGGGTTGGGAAAAAAAACCACCCCGGGGCCCGAGGCCCGCCCCGGCGGTTGGGCGGGGGGGGGGGGGGGGGGGGGGGGGGGCGTTTCAGGTGGGCAAAAAAGTTAGAGCGAGAATGGTTTTTCTGGTGAATATATGTCATCAAAGAAACCCATGTAGGGAATCCCGTTCTCGAACTTTATTTTGTAGTTCAATTCATCTTGCAACTCATCATCTGACTCATCAAGATATTGGGAGTAATCCAAGAATTCTTCGACTTGACTCAATTTGATAAATAGAGGTAATCTCAGACGAGTTCTCTTGGCTGTATCCTTCCAGACTGCCCGTAATGTTTATAAATGACTTGCGCTCGTCAAAACATTGTCCTGCCTATTCCACCTGCCAGCCGAGGCACTCGTACATAAACCAAAAATGGCAGGAGTCGTCAAATCGAAAACGGTAATATCTCCATTTTCATAATCTACAGTGAAGTTGCCATCGTTAAAATCACCATGTATCAAACCAAAAGAGTCTTTGTCTCTTGGCAAAGATTTCAGTTCGTCTAAAAGGAATTGTATTTGTGTTTGAACCCGATGTAGCCGTTCTGGTAATTGAGTTGCCAATGCCAATCTACCTTTGTGCAGGTCAGACCATTCTGGGCGTTTTATTACATCACTTTCTGGTTGATACTTCTTTGTTAACGCGTGCATTTGCCCAAGTATTTTCCCCCAATTGCGAAAATATTCTTCAATAGGTGCGTCAGTTCTGTAACGATATTCATTATCAGGCACTCGCATTCCTTTGCCTTTAATAAATGTCACGATATGAAACGGAATGCCCGCCCTTGAATGGTTTCAATCAAATTTCCTTTTGGGATGGTACGGGTTTGGAAACATTGACACCATTTTCAGATAGGTAATTGACAAAATGTAATTCTGCCTGAATTTGTTCAAGGGTTCTTTCTGGCGTGAAGGAGACTCTCAAATTAGGGCTTTTTGCATTGTACTCATAGACAAGATTTGCCGCGCCTTCATATTCGGGGAATTTCTTTAATGCGCCTTGTAGTCAATCGCGCAGCTCAAGGCTTGAGTATCACAGATTTGAACGATTTTATCTCTTTGCATATATTTCTCCTGAAGGTGGCCGCCGAACTATGTTATTAGACTGCAAGTTGTCGGATAATGTTCCAAATAGGTGGTTTAGGCTGTGTAGTCTAATTCCAGCCATTTCAGTGTAAACGCCGCAAAAACTTGCAAAGTTGCAGTCTAAACTGCTTCAGAAGCGTCATATCCTGCAAGATTTTTTATCTTGGGGCATAGTTTGCCAATGATGAGTAAATTGTGGAGGGAGACACTCAATTCTGCTTGGCTGTTGTTTGGGTGTCTACAGGTCACATGGGCAGAGTGTACCAAAGCGGGGTGTGGCGTCAATGGTTATTTCCCCTCTTCCCTCATCCGCTTACTGTACAGTTCTACAGCGACTCGCCTGTACGGCCGCAAACCCACAGTGGCTGGTAATCCTCTCAAGAACAAAAACGGCCGTGTTTCCCCCAAACACGGCCGTTTTACAAAGCCCCCAACCACTAATAGCTAATAAATCGGCAAACTCGGGTCAACTTCCCGCGCCCACTGGTTAATCCCCCCATCCAAATTCGACAACTTGTGGAACCCCAACGGGATGAGCTGGCGGATAATATCCGCGCTACGGCCGCCTGTTCTGCACTGCACCACCATCTCCACACTCGGGTCAAGCTCCCCGACTCGCGCCACCACCTCCCCCTTGGGAATCAGAAACGCGCCCAAATCGGCCAAATTGGAGATATTCCACTCGTGCGGCTCGCGCACATCCAAAATCACCAGCTTTTCCCCCGCATCCAGCCGCGCCTTTAGCTCCAGCGGGGTCAGTTGGCGCACTTCGTTTACATTGGTTTCAACAGGTTGGGTAGACACAAATTCACTCCTATCGTGGGCGGGCATGCCGCAAAATTGTTCGTAATCAATCGGTTCGGTAATGGTCGGGTGGTTGCCGCAGACGGGGCAGTTGGGGTTTTTACGCACTTTGAGCGTCGTAAAATCCATCGCCAGCGCATCGAAAATGAGCAAACGGCCGACCAGCGGCTCCCCAATGCCCAATAATACCTTAATGGCCTCGGTGGCCTGCAACGTGCCCACCGTGCCGGGCAACACCCCCAACACCCCCTCGGCGCAGGAGGGAACCAGCCCCGGTGGGGGTGGCTCGGGGTAAAGGCAACGGTAGCAGGGCCGTCTTGATGGGCAAACACGGACACCTGCCCCTCAAAGCGGAAGATGCTTCCATAAGCGTTTGGCTTGCCCAGCAGAACGCACACATCGTTGACCAGATAGCGGGTGGGGAAGTTGTCCGTGCCGTCTATGAGGATGTCATACGGCCGGGCAATCTCCAGCGCATTGGCCGAGGTGAAGGGCACTTCGTACAAATCCACCTGCACATGCGGGTTGATGTCCAAAATGCGCTCCTTGGCGCTCTCGAGCTTGGGACGGCCGATGTCTTTCGTGCCATGAATGATTTGCCGTTGCAGATTGGTCACATCCACCACGTCGTAATCCACAAGCCCCAAACGGCCGATGCCCGCCGCCGCCAAATACATGGCCACGGGCGAGCCTAGCCCTCCCGCACCCACAATCAGGGCACTCGCTTGCTTCAATTTTTCCTGCCCCACCATGCCCACATCGGGCAAAATCAGGTGGCGGCTGTATCGTTGTACTTCGTCGTGAGAGAGAATGGTCATGGTTACTCCAAAGTAGATAGAGTGTAGAGATAGAGATAGAGGGGTCTTGGTGGGGCGAGAGAATGGTTTCCCACTAGCGTTTCCTCTATCTCTATCTCCCGTCTCTATCTTGCGCCTTCCAATTGGCGCACCAACTGGTGCGGGTAAGTCAGGCCGTTGTTGATGTGACGGACAGTGCCACGGCCGTCCAAAATAATCGTCGTTGGCAGAGAGAAGACGGCGTAACGAGCGGCCGTCTCCCGCTCTTGCTCCGCGTCCACCGTCTGCACCGTAGGGGGATTATGCCCTAAATTGGCCAAAGCTTCCGCTACAAAACGGCCTTGCGTGGGGCAAGATGGGCACGAATCGGCCCGAAAATAGAGCAAGGTGGGGCGATTATCGGCCGCGACAGACACGGCCGCTTGCGCCACCCGCCGCCCCTGCCACCACCGAAGGGCAGTACACAGGGCAACGGCCGTGGCGGCGAGGATGAGGGTGAGGAGGAGGCGTTCGAGAATCATAGCAGAGGGGCGGAGGAGCAGAGGAGCAGAGGGGCAATGCCCCCCTCTATCTCTATCGCTTGTCTCTATCTTTTCAACTGGTAGTACACAAAGCACCCCGCGCAAAAGCCGAGGAAGAAGTTCAGCCCCGCAAGGGTGATGACCAGCCAGACGAGTGCCCAGCCCAACACGGCCGCGCCTCCTGCCAGAGCGGCCGTGGCCGCCAGCACCACCACCCCGCCAAACCCTTGGGCAAAGCGGTGCGGGGCGGGGTCATCCACCTGCACATCGGGTTTTACCCAGCCCAGCGGTTTGAGCAGGTGTTGGTAGACCAGCTTGAACAAGCCAAGGGGGGGCACGGCCGTGCCCAACAGCATGACGGCCGCCACAAAAGCCACCACCTGCCAGCTATCCAGCACAAAAGCCAGCCCCAACAACACCATGATAAACGCCTGATTGGTGCGCAGGGCGGCATGGTCAACTTGGCCGGGCACGGCTTTTGCGCCACCCGCTCCCCCCGCAATGGAGGGCACAATCATCACTTTGTCCCCCTCCGCCAGTGGGGTTTCGGCTCCTTGCAAGTTGCGGATGTCTTCTTGATTGACATACACATTGACAAAACTGCGGAGCGTGTCGCCCTCAAACAAGTGCTGGCGCAACTCGGGGTACTGCGTCGTCAAATGAGCCAGTGCTGTGCCGATGGTCGCGCCATCAACCACAACACTGGTTTGGCCGCCAACATACGGCCGTAACGGGGTAGGAATGCGAATGGTAGACATAAGATTGGTTCGTAGTAACGGCTTTAGCCGTGTTTTTGATTGCGGAATGGGGAATGCGGATTGCGGAATGAACTAACCACTAACCACTAGCCACTAACCACCACTTCCTCCTCCACAAAACTGCCCCTATCGGCCGCCAACTGCCACGATTGGCTCGTGGTGGGCACGCCGTGGGCGATTTGGGTGATGAGGTAGGAGTAGCCGGGCCAACTCGCCCACGCCAAATCGCGGGGCGAAGCGACGGGCGGGTGGTCGGGGTGGCTGTGGAAAATGCCAATAACATCGAGGTCAGCCTCGGCCGCTTCCAGCTCCACCCGTTGCCAGTCGGCAGGGTCAATTAGGAAGCGCACAGGCTTTTCAGCCTCGTTTGGCCACACATTGGGCAAGGGGCGGATGGCGTGGACGGTGTTACGGCCGTTTTCGGCCAATCCCACCAGCAAACCACACCCTTCCAGCGGGTAACTCGCCGCGCCATGCGCCTTAATCTGTTCGTGGAGGTGTTCGGGCAAAATTAACATGGGAGTGCTGAGTGTTGAGTGCTGAGTGCTGAGTGCCCTACTCAGCACTCAGCACTTCGCACTCAGCACTTGCTCTACTGAGTCCAAAAGCGTTCGCTGAGGTACTTAAAGCCGTTGTCGGGCAGAACGGTCACGACCATGCCGTTGTGCAAATCGCGGGCAACGTGGATGGCCCCGACGAGGGAAGCGGCCGAGGAGACCCCCACAAACAGCCCTTCATGCCGCGCCAACTGCCGCGCCATCTCATACGCTTCTTCGGTGTGGATTTCGATGCGGCCGTCCCCCACCACCTCATCATAAATGCCCGGCTTGATGGCTGTGGGCATGTGCTTCCACCCCTCGAGGCCGTTAAACGGGCTGTCGGGCATGGAGGCGATGGCCACGATGTTGGGATTGTATTGCTTGAGGCGGCGGGTTGTGCCCATGAACGTTCCGCTCGTGCCCAAACCAGTCGAGAAATGGGTGACACGGCCGTGGGTTTGCGCCCAAATTTCCACGGCCGTGCCGTGATAATGCGCCTGCCAGTTGGCGGGATTGTTGTACTGATTGGCGTAAAACAGGGTGGGGTCTTCCTCCGCCAGCCGCCGCGCCTCCACAATCGCCCCATCCGAACCCTCCAGTGGGTCGGTCAGGATAAGTTCGGCGCCATAAGCACGCAAGATGGACACCCGTTCAGGGCTGGCGTTGGCGGGCAAGGCCAGCTTGACCTTGTACCCTCGCGCCGCGCCCAACATGGCATAGGCAATGCCCATGTTGCCCGAGGTCGAATCGAGCAAAGTCATGCCGGGGCGCAAATGGCCCGCCCGCTCGGCCGCTTGAATAATGCTCAAAGCGGGGCGGTCTTTGACAGAGCCGCTGGGGTTGAACCATTCCGCTTTGGCGTATAGCTCGACATTGCGGGCAAGACCCAGCCGCTCCGCCGTGCGTTGTAAGTTGAGGAGGGGGGTGTGGCCGACTTGGTCGGCGATGCTGGTGGGGGCGGGTGCGGCCGTGCGACGGCCGTGCTGAGGAGTAATGGCAGGTGAAAGCATATACAGTTTTCCCAAACAATTTTCGGTAGGGGCATGGCCTTGTGCCTGCCCTATCCAGATCTATCTACACAACCTGTCAGCAGGTCAACCACAAGGGTTGCCCCTACGGTTATAGACAACAAAAAACGATAGCCTGAGCCAATCCTGTGGGCGGGGGGATGTTGCCCGCCGCACGTTTTTGCAACAAAAACGCGAGGGTGGTCGCTACCGTTCGTTTACCGTCTCATGGGTTGTGGGGTTTGGGAAAATCGAGAAAACGAACGGTGCTAGTACCCTCGCTTTCTACATGTACAAATCTGCATACACACCTCAGGGGGGAGTTATTGGTTACTGGGTTATTCGTTATTGGGTTGTTGGTTATTGGATAGTAACCAGTAACCATTAACGCTTCCTAACGAATAACCAGTATAGAAACCCCCCTTGGGGCTGTCAAGACTTCGGCCGTGCCACTTATAGGAATCAGAGAAAGGGGGGCGTGTCACGCAAGCGATAAACGGGTAGCCTGTAATGCACATCACAAACCAGAAGGGGTGAGCGGTCTACACTGAACCTATGTGTCCCAATAGGACTTTAGTCCTGTAAGCCAATCAAGGAGAAAGGCAATGAACCGCAAAACCATTTTACTCTTCCTGTTATTGTGGGTAGGAGCCACGGCCGCATGGGGAACACCCCCCACCACGGCCGTGCCGCTTGCCCCCACACTCGAGGTCAGCCAAACGGCCGTCTTCCCCGGTGCTGTGCTCACCCTGACGGGGGCAGGCTATACGCCGGGCGACTATGCAGGTACTGTGCGTTGGGATGGGGCCGATGTGGAGAGCTTTCTCATCGAAGCTGGGGGCAGTTTCGAGCGCATCTTCTTCGTACCAGCCACGGCCGCTTTCGGCGACCACGTTCTCACCGTTTGCGCCCAATATCCCTGTGCCATAGGGGCTTTGAGCAAAGCGCCAGCGTGACCATCACCGTGCAAGACCCTCACACAGCTTATATGCCCCTGATTAACGGCGGGCTGGGCACGGAGCCACCCCCCTTTACGCACATCGTAGACCCAACGGTCGAGCCGTTGGACATTGTTTTGCCCGAGTTGGGTGGCCAACCACGGCCGTTGGCGGCCGTGGCCGACCCGCGTGGCAACGTGGCCACCTATGTCGCCAATGAACTCGTCGTGCAAACCGACGACACGGCCGCCCTAAACGCCCTCCTCGCCCAATACGGCGGCACAGTCTTGCTAGAGATTGACCCAGCCACGGCCGACATCACCGATTTGCCCAAGCTCCATCTGGTGCGGCTGGATACGAGCACGGCCGATTTAAGCCAACTGACGGCCGACCTCGCCGCCCTAAACGCCACCACCGAGACTGTCGCCTCGGGTTTGCACCGCTTTTCGAGCGAAGACGGCTTGGAATTGCTGGCTGTGGCTGGTCACGAAGCCACGGAAGGGTTGTCCATCGGCCTCAATTGGGTGACCGAAAGCGATGTGGTTCCCGCCAACAGTTTTGAGGCCAATACAGGCATCAGTTGGGGGGGCATTCCCTACAACAGCAACGCCTACAACTGGCATTTCCTCAATCGCGGTTCCATTCAAGATATTGGCACGGCCGAGGCGTGGAATGTGTTGTATTACGGCGGCCGTTGGGCCAACCGCGTCAAACTGGCTGTTCTCGATGGCGGCTTTGCCCCCAACGCCGATTTCACCTCAGCCACCTATCTCAATGTCTTCCCCTTCCCGCCCGAAAATGTGCGCGACATTGAAGGCAATTGGCACGGCACCACATGTCTACCACACGGCAATGGCGCGTTCGGGCAACAACTTTGGCGTGGCCGGTGTCGCCCATACCATTGGCGAGCCGATTTTGGTCTACACCAGCTACGACTATTTTGTCTCTATCGCTTCGGTGACTTTGGCGCGGGCGGCCGGGGCGAAAATTATCAACATGAGCTACAGCGCGGATGTGCCCGCCGCTTTTTCGTGGACGGTGTTGCCGTTTGAACTGACCACGGCCGCTATCCGCGCCAGCGGGGCGTTGCTCTTCGCTTCGGCGGGCAACAGCAACCGCAACGTAGACGGCCGCGATTGCTTTATCGTCTGCTGGGAACACACCCTCCACACCCCCTGCGAAAATGTGGGGGTGATTTGTGTGGGTGGCCTCGATTGGAACAGCCGCAACCGTGCCGACTATGGAGAAGGTTCTGGCTCCAATTGGGGAAGCCGCAGTGGCGTTCATATCTTTGCCCCTTACCTCTATTACCGTGGCCCCGACCCCGACAATTTGGGCATGGGAAGCAATGCAGGAGTGATTGCGGGGACGAGCTTTTCATCGCCCTACACGGCCGCTGTGGCCGCGCTCATCTGGGCGGCCGATCCTGCCCTCTCGGCCAACCAAGTGTGGCAGATTATGCGCGACACGGCGCACCTGAGTGATGACCCCACCGTGCCGCGTTATGTCAATGCGTATGCGGCCGTGCGCCAAGCCCTCGGAACGGGCGGAACGATTATTGTCGAAAGCCCCGCTGATGGCTCCAGCTATCAACTCGGCTTGCCCATCTCCTTCCTCGCCACCATTGGCTATGTGACCAACGGCACAGCTCCTGTCAATGTCAACTGGACTTCCAGCCTCAATGGCTTGCTCCACACCGATTCGTTTAACCCCGGTGCTGGTGTCCATGACCTTGATTCCCAATTTAACCGCAATAATTTGGCCGTGGGAACCCACGCCATCACTGTGCAAGCGACGGGTGGTTTTAATGCCACGCGCACCTTTACCGTGAATGTGCTAAACACGCCCCCCGTGGCGAACATCACCAACCCCAGCACGGGGGCAAGCGTGTGCGAAGGGGAAGAGGTGGTTTTGAGCGGTACAGGAACCGATATTAACCAACCCAGTGGTTTGCCCAACAGCGCCTTTGGCTGGTATTCCAATCTCAATGATTATCTGGGCCCCAACCCCACCCTCATCACCTCATCACTTAATGTGGGTTTACACACCCTCACCTTGCGCGTAACCGATAACCAAGGGGTGTTTGATGAGGACAGCATCTCCCTGACGGTGTTGGCCGATACCAACCCCGCTTGTGTGAACAATGCCCCCACCGCCCAAATTACCTCGCCTGCCAATGGGTATAGCGAATATGCCAATGCCAGTGATGGCACAGGGTGGTATCTCTCGGTGAATTTTGTGGGGCAGGTGGGGGATGCGGAAACGCCGATTGGGGATTTGGTGGTGACGTGGGAATCGAGTAGCACGGCCGCTTTTGGCACTGTCAATGTCAACCCCGCCACAGGTGTAACCACTGTAACCGCCAGATTGTACGCCGATGGTGGCGAAGTCTCTACCCCGCACACCATCACCCTAACGGTGGATGATGGCGACCGCACCACCACCCACACCATTGTGGTGCATGTGTTGCAATTAATCTAGATAGAGATGGGAGATAGAGATAGAGGGGAACATGGTTGTTTCGTCCATTAAGAGTCCCTCTATCTCTATCTCTACCCTCTATCTACCTCGGTAAACCTTCTCAAAGCGGGGCACGACTTGCCGCCAATCGCATTGGCGGGCAAAGAGACGCGCCGTTTGGCCGAGTTTTTGCGCCCCCTCGGGATTATTCAGCAGGCTGAGGGCGTATTGGGCGAACCACTCGGGTTCATCCGCCAAAAAGGCTTGCTTGCCCTGTTCCACAGCAAACCCCTCCGCACCGACATAAGTGCTGACAATGGGTTTGCTGGCCGCGCACGCCTCTAAAAATTTCAGCCGCGTGCCACTGCCCATCCGCAAGGGCAGGATGACCACACGGGCGGCGGCCAAATAAGGTTCTACGCTTTCCACCATGCCCGTGATGGTCACGTTGGGCATTTCGCCAAGGGTGCGCAGACGGCCGGTGGGCTTTTGCCCCACAATGGCCAACGTCGTTTGCGGCCGTTTGGCAATAATTTGGGGCCAAATCTCTTCTAAAAACCACGTCATGCCATCCACATTGGGGCGATAATCCATTTTGCCCACAAAGAGCAAATCAGAGGCGAAGCGCGGGTCTATGGTGAGATTTTCGTATTCGGTTGTGTCAATGCAGTTGGGGATGACCGTCGGCCGTAGGCGGGGCAGTTGGGCTTGCAGATGGCGTGCATCCGCCTCGCTGACCACCGTCACCGCATCGGCCGCTTGGCAGGCCCAATCCTCATAGGCGCTAAGTTTGACCACTTGGATGGCCGAGTAACCAGCGGCCAGCCAGCGGCGTGGCTCTTGCCAATCGGTGGCGAGGGTGCGCCGCTGTAGCTCCGTTTCGGCGTTGTGGTTGTCGAAAATAATCTTGGTGGTGGGGCTGTGTTGGCGAATGAGGGGGATGGTGTGCGCCAGTTCTAAACCCTCGATTTGGACGATGTCAAACGGCCGTTCTTGCAACAGCCCCACCAGTTGCGCTTCGTAATCGGCACTGGCCAACCGAAACGCCATGTCGGGGCGGGTACTGGTGAACAAACTGCGCAGGCGCATGGCGGTGGTGCGTTCGGGCACGGCCGAGTAATACATCCCCCCCGCACACACCTCCAACAACGGCGCAATCTCTCCCACATCCACCTTTTGCTGGCTCTCGCGGAAACTGAGCAAAGTCACATCGTGCCGCTCCGACAGGCCGCGAATGATGTAGTAATTCCGCAAACTCGCCCCTTGGCGGGGTGGGTAGGGGATTTGGGGGGTGAGGAGGAGGAGGTGCATGGATTGCGGATTGCGGAATGGGGATTGCGGAATGAAAGGCGACTGACCGACTAACCGACTGAGAGACTGAAAGACTCTTTTCACGCCTTCTTCACAGCCATGTAAGCGACGCAGTAAGTGGGCGGGCGCATACTCAACTGTATCTTAGGTTACCCCTCATTTGCACGACAACATACAAAAACATAACCTAAAGGAGAACGAAGAGATGATGAATTTTACGGTAGCGAAAGTTGGGAAAGATGCGGCCGTGGCTGAATTAGACGGCCGCATAGATATTATGGATTATCACGATTTGCGCCAACAACTCGGTAGCGCCATCGGTGCCGAGGTGCGCCGTTTGGTCGTGAATGTGGCGGCCGTCAAATTCATTGACAACAGCGGCCTGAATGCCTTGCGCGATTGCTTGCACACCCTCCGCCGCCAAGGAGGCAACCTTGCTCTGGTGCAAGTGTCCCACCAAACCGAAATGAAGCTCAAACTGCTCCAACTCGACCACGTTTTCCCCGTCTACCAAGACGTGCCCACGGCCTTGCAGTGGTTGTAGAAGCCTATCAGTCTGTCAGTCTGTCAGTCTGTTTACCGACTGAGCGACTGAAAGACTGACAGACTGACCGACTACTTCCGCAAAGCGGTAGAGGAGATATCGAGCCGAAATTTGCGGGCGGGAAGGGGGATAAAGAGGGAATCGTAGCCAATGGGAATAGACAAATCGGCCGCATCGTGAAAGACCCCCTCGGCATTGGTGCGGCCAGCCACCACAAAACGCACCCCCAACTCACGCAACTCATCGAGCACGGCCGTTACCCCCCCCTCTTCCTTGGCGTAGTACCGAGGAGCAAGCAGGCGCACGGCCGTATCATGCCCCACCACAAACGCCACCCCCGGAAAAAGCCGCGCCTTCTCTAAAAACGTCGCCGAGCGGGTTAGGTAGACGGGCCAACGGCCAGCCATTTGCGCCAACCGCCCCAACGCCACCTCTAAAGCGAGCGGTGGCTTATCGGCATTGATGACGGCCAACTCCAAGGCCACGGGTTTGCCCAGCAAATCGGCCGCGACCTGTGCCAACCCCTCATGCCCTGCATGGAGTGGGTTGAACGAACCCGATAAAAGCACCTGCGGCCGAATCCCCGCCTCGCGCACCCGCCCATCTGCATACACCCCCACAAATTCAGCCTGCCCCGCCAACACACGGCCGACACTGCCCGCCAAATCCACCACCTCGCGCTCCACCACTTCCTGCGCCAGCAGGGGGAGGGGCAACCGCTCGGCCATCCCCATCACTTCGGCCAAGGTGTTCAGGATGAGCCGACTGACCACCTCCTCTTCGCCGTCGCGGTCGCGCAGGCCCTTGGCCAAGACTAGCTCGTGGCTAATTACGGCCGTTTCGCTCCACGCCGCCACACAAGCGCGATGCTCCCCCTTCTTGGGGCGGTCGGTGACAATGGTGGCTGTGCAAGCAAGGCCAATGATGGGGGTGGTGTCGCTCGGCCGCAGGGTGCGGGCGCGGCGCAAGGCGTTGCCCGCCAACAAACGGGCCGCCTCGGCCGAGACATATTTCTCGGGCGGGCGGCCGATATAGCCATCAAAAGCAGTTTTCGAATAGGGCACATGGGCTTCCAACAGGGTGCGGCTCGCCCCCGCCACCCCCAACAACCATGCCAACGATTGCGTCCCCGCCCCGGCCGTCACCAAAGCCACCATCCCCGGCGCGTCGTGCATCTGCTGAACAAGCGTGTGAACGGCCGAAGGCATGGGGAAAGTGCTGAGTGCTGATTGCGGATTGGATGCGAGTCATCCGCAATCCGCAATCCACAATCCGCAATGAACTAACTGAGGTAGTCGCGTAGCGCTTTGCTCCGGCTGGGGTGGCGCAATTTGCGGAGTGCTTTGGCTTCGATTTGGCGGATGCGTTCGCGGGTCACGCCAAACTCACGGCCGACTTCCTCCAGCGTGTGGTCTTTGCCATCACTTAAGCCAAAGCGCATTTCAATCACTGCCCGCTCCCGTTCGGTTAAGAAGCTCAAGACATTGCGGACTTGTTCGCGTAGTAGCTCTTTGGAGGCGGCATCCACAGGTTCGGTGGCGCCTTGGTCTTCGATAAAGTCGCCCAGTTGGGTCTGGTCGTCGTCGTTGCCGACGGGCAAATCGAGCGACATGGGGTCTTGGGAGATGCGCAGGATGTTGCGGACTTTGCCGGCCGCCTGCCGCCATTTGCGGAACAGCAACGGGTCGAGTTGCGCCCCCGTTTCCAGCGACTCTTTAATCGTGGCAATCTCTTTCGGTTCCAGATATTCCAGTTCCAGCACCAACTCTTCGGTGCTGGGTTCACGGCCGAGACCCTGCACCATATCCCGCTGGATGCGGACGATTTTGTTGATGGTCTCGAACATGTGCACGGGGATGCGAATGGTGCGGGCTTGGTCGGCAATGGCCCGGCTCACCGCTTGCCGAATCCACCAAGTGGCATAGGTGGAGAACTTAAATCCCTTGGCATGGTCGAATTTTTCCACGGCGCGGAGCAAGCCGACGTTGCCCTCCTGCACCAAATCGAGAAATTGGATGCCACGGCCGAGATATTTCTTGGCCACACTGACCACCAAACGCAAATTGGCGCGGGTCAAATCTGCTTTGGCCTCCTCGGCCAACTCATACATCCGCAATTCGCTCTCTTTGAGAAGGCTCTCATCATGGGGAACCATCTGGGCAAATTGTTCAGGGGTGGGTAGCTCTTTCTGGCTCAGATAATGCTCGGCCACCTTGTCCGAAACGCGGCGGGGCATGAGGTAGAAGCAGTTGAACATGGCAAATGTTTGCCGGGCCAGCTCGGCCCACTCTTTGGCTTGTCCCCAATCGCCATCATTTAGATAGTGGCGCAGGTAAGAGGGCGAACTCGATTGCCACGTTTGGCGCAAATGCTGGGTTTCGGCAATGAGCAACGCCAAATTGGGCAAATCAACATCTATTGCTTTGCTGGCTTGGGTCGCTTTTTGCCAATAGGTGAGCAAATTGGCGTAATTTTCTTGTTGGACGTGGTAACGGGGTTCATCTACTTCTTGGGCGATGGCTTCGTTGGTCAGAATCTCCAAAATAGCCGCCGCCGCCAGTTGGGTGGAGAGCCACACCTCTTGCTCGGTGGTGAGCAGAGAGACACGGCCGATTTCGCGCAGATAGGTGTGAACAGGGTCATCGTCCACCACCATCTCGCTGGCTTTGCGCCGCCGGGTGGCCACCTCCTCGCGGGTGTCGTCAAAAAAGTCGTCGTTGAGGTCGAAATCATCGTCCTCTGGCTCCTCGCCCATGCCCGAAGGCAGGGTAATGCCCAAGCTTTGTAGCTTGCTGTAGAGCTGTTCAGTCTCCTCCTCGTCCAGCGTGGCCAGCAACGTTTGCAGGTCATCTTCATCCACTTGGCGCGTGCGTCGCGCCTCGCGGATGAAATCCTGAACGTCTACTGTCTTTTTGGCGGCCGAGGGGGTCTCCTCTTCATCTTCTAGTTCTTCGGAGGAGGTCATCAAATTCATCAAGACTCATAGCGTTCCCTGCTTTGTTAAATGGTGGTAGTGGCAATTGGTTGATGGGTATATACGACTGTACCCCCCTCTGTTTGGGCAAGTATAGCCAGATTTTCGTTCTGTGCTAATTCAGGCGACTGGGGGACTTGGGAGTAGGGGGCGGGGGCTGTTTGATTGCCCATTGTCCATTTGACATTCCCCCCTACATTGGATAAATTCAGGTGTGCAACATGCCCCAGAAAGCGGGGCGTTTTGTTGGATAGGTTGCCTAAAAATGTTACTTGTTATTAGGTTATTCGTTATTGGGTTATTGGTTATTGTCGTAACCAATAACGAATAACGAATAACGATTTAACTTCTATGGACAACCACGGCCGTTTTTCCACCCCCTCACGGCCGCTGTGCCACCCGGCCAGCGGTATATCGTTGTCCGCCCCCAAGGCGAGCCTTGTTGGAGCCAGCCAACCAATCCCCAATCCATTCACTACCCCCTAACCCTATTGGCCACAACCAGAAGGGTTATCACCATTTACCCAATCTACCCCAGACGACTATTTATTTATCAAGGAGGCACACCCAAACCCATCACGCAGAGAGATACCCCCGTACCTTATTAATTGCTCGTTTAAGATACATGGTTATTTGTTACTCGTTACTCGTTACTTGTCATTCACCAACACCCACTAACGAATAACCACTAACGAATAACTCCTCAAGGAGAAAGGGTTCGCATGAAAATAACTGTAAACGTCAATGGGAAATCCTACACCAAGGATGTAGAACCCCGCTTGTTGCTGACCGACTTTGTGCGCGAGGAACTCAACCTGACTGGCACAAATGTTGGCTGTGACACCAGCCAATGCGGGGCGTGTACCATGCACATGAATGGCATGGCTGTGAAATCGTGTACTGTGCTGGCCGTGCAAGCGGATGGCGCAGACATCACCACCATCGAAGGGCTGGCTCAAAATGGGGAGTTGCACCCTCTGCAACAAGCGTTTTGGGATAACCACGGCCTGCAATGTGGCTTCTGCACCCCCGGCATGATTATGTCGGCCGCTAAACTCATCCAGAACAACCCCAACCCGACCGAGGCCGATGTGCGCCACGGGTTGGAAGGCAATATGTGCCGTTGCACAGGCTACGAAAACATCGTGCGCTCCGTGCTGGCCGCCGCGCAAGCAGGAGGAGGTGACTGATGAGCAACTACATTGGTCAGAGCATGAAGCGGGTTGAAGACCCCCGCTTTATTCAGGGCAAGGGGCGCTATGTGGCCAACCTGAAATTGCCCAACATGGCCTACTTGGCTGTCAAACGTAGCCCATACGCCCATGCCATTGTCAAAAGTATCGATGCCTCGGCCGCCCTAGCCCTCGACGGGGTGATTGCCGTCTACACAGGCCAAGATTTGCTGGCCGATGGCGTAGGCGCGTTGCCCTGCGGTTGGCAAGTGCCCAACATCAAAATCCCCGTCCAATACGCCCTCACTGTGGACAAAGTGCGCCATGTGGGGGATAGAGTCGCCGTGGTGGTGGCCGAATCCGCCTATATCGCGGCCGATGCGCTCGAACTCATCGAAGTGGATTACGAGCCATTGCCCGCCGCCATTGGGGCGCGGAACACCACCAGCGCGGGGGTGCGGGTGCATGACGAAATCGAAAACAATGTGAGTTATGAGTGGGAAATTGGGGATAAGGCGGCGCACGACAAGGCGTTTGCCGAAGCGGCCCATGTCGTCGAACTGGAACTCATCAACCAGCGGCTGATTGCCACGGCGATGGAGCCGCGAGCGGCCGTGGCCCAGTGGAACGAGTTCACCGAGGAGATGACCCTGTGGACGACCAGCCAAAACCCCAACCTGACCCGCGTCGTCATGAGCGCCTTCACCTTGCAAATTCCCGAGCATAAACTGCGCCTCATCTCCCCCGATGTGGGCGGTGGCTTTGGGAGCAAAATCCCCCACTACCCCGAGGAGATTTTGGTGCCGTGGGCGGCACGCAAACTCAATCGGCCCGTCAAATGGGTGTCTAGTCGCTCTGAGGCGATTCTTTCGGACACGCAAGGGCGCGACCATGTGACCAAGCGCGGTTGGCCATGACGGCCGAGGGCACTGTGACAGGGCTGAACGTGGAAACATGGGCGGACAATGGCGCGTATCTCTCCATTGTGGCTCCCCTAATCCCCACAGCGTTTTACCTGACCCTGCTCTCGGGCTTGTACAAGATTCCCGGCATTTACGCCAAAAGCTGGGGCACGCTTTCCAACACGGTTTGGGTGGATGCGTATCGGGGCGCAGGACGGCCGGAAGCATCCTACGTTGTTGAGCGGTTGATGGATTTGGCCGCCCAAAAATTGGGCGAAGACCCGATTGAATTCCGCAAAAAGAACCTCATCCCCGCCGAAGATTTCCCCTACCAAACCCCCGTTGCCCTGATGTATGACAGCGGCAATTATCAGGGGTTGTTTGCCGAAGCAGAACGGCTTTCTAATTATGCCCAATTGCGCGAAGAGCAAACAGCGGCTCGTGCAGGCGGCCGTTTGGTCGGCGTGGGCGTGGCAGGGTGCATCGAAGCATCTGGGCCAGCCCCCTCGGCCGTGGCTGGGGCGTTGGGCGGTGTGACGGGCTTCTGGGAAAGCGGCGCGATTCGCGTCCATCCTACGGGCAAAGTGACCGTTTTAACGGGCGCACACAGCCACGGGCAGGGGCACGACACCACCTTCCGCCAAATTGTGGCCGACCAGTTCAACATCAGCCCCGATGACATTGACATTTCGCACGGGGATACGGCCGTGGTCACCAACGGCATGGGCACCTATGGCAGTCGCAGTACTTCGGTCGGCGCGAGTGCTTTGGTGCGCAGTGCGGAAAAGATTCGGGACAAGATGAAAAAGCTGGCCGCCCATCTGCTAGAAGCGGACGAGGCGGACATGGTGTTTGACAAAGCGACAGGCAACTTCCATGTGACAGGTTCGCCCGACAAGGCCAAAGGGTTTGGCGAATTGGCGTTTGCCGCCTACACGGGGCACAGCTTGCCCGCAGGCATGGAGCCGGGCATGGAAGAGGACACCTATTACGACCCCGCCAACTTTACCTATCCCAACAGCGCCCATATTGCCCAAGTGGAAGTGGATCCGCAAACGGGAACCATCACCATCCAAAAGTATTTTGCGGTGGACGACGTGGGCAAGGTGATTAACCCGATGATTGTGCGCGGCCAAGTGATTGGCGGCATTGCTCAAGGGGTTGGCCAAGCGTTGTGGGAAGGGGCGCAGTACGACGAACAAGGGCAATTGGTGACGGGTTCGTTGCTCGATTACGCCATGCCCCGCGCCGATGGCTTCCCCATGATTGAGACCAGTCGCACCGAAACGCCATCGCCCCACAACCCGCTGGGTGTGAAAGGGGTGGGCGAAATGGGCACGATTGCCTCCACACCGACGATTGTGAATGCGGTGATGGATGCGTTGGCCCCGCTGGGAATTACCCATATTGATATGCCTTTGACGGCCGCGAAAGTGTATGCCGCCATTCAACAAGCACAAGGAGGAGGTGACTAATTATGTACCCACCTAAGTTTGAGTATCATCGCGCTGGCAGTGTGGCTGAGGCGCTGAAGTTGAAGGGGGAGTTGGGCGAGGCCAAGTTTTTGGCTGGTGGTCATAGCCTGATTCCTGTGTTGAAGTTGCGGCTGACGGCCGTGGAAAACCTGATAGACATCGGCCGCATTGCGGGGCTGAGTGGCATTTCGGCCAGCAATGGCTCGACCCAAATCGGGGCGTTGACGACGCACGCGACGGTGGAAAAGGCGGCCAATCTGCCCCACATTTTGCCGCAAGCGGCAGGCTGGATTGGCGACCCGATGGTGCGCAATCGGGGCACGGTGGGGGGCAATGTGGCCCACGCCGACCCCGCTTCGGATTTGCCGACGGTGTTTATGGCACTGGGGGCGCATTTCCACATCACCGGGGCCAGCGGCGAGCGCACGGTGGCGGCGGCCGATTTCTTCACGGGGCTGTTTGAGACGGCTCTGGGGGAGGATGAGATGTTGACGGCCGTGTCGTTCCCCTCCCGTGCCAGCGGCACGGGGTCGGCCTATGCCAAGTTGTTTAACCCAGCGTCGCGTTATGCGATGGTGGGCGCGGGGGCGGTGGTGACGGTGGCGGATGGCAAATGCACCTCGGCCAGTGTGGCGATTGGTGGCCTTACGCCGAATGCGCGGCCGTGCCCGAGTGTGGTGGCTGGTTTGGTGGGGCAGGAGTTGACGGATGGGGTGCTGGAAGCGGCCGCGAAGGCGGTGGCGGATGACCTCGGGGATGAGGTGACGGGGGATATTCACGCCAGTGGGGAGTATCGGCGGCAGATGGCGCCTGTGTTTGTGGCGCGGGCGTTGATGGAGGCGCGGGGAGGGT
>JADJSZ010000059.1 GCA_016711405.1 Candidatus Hadersleviella danica
CATCAAGCCGCCCGATTCTTTCCACAACAAGTGTAAGCCCTCGACCGATGAGCTGCGGCTTAGCTACACATTACTGTGTGCACCTGCCGCCTATCAAGCTAGTAGTCTTCAGCGGTCTTACCTAGTTGACCTAGTAAGGGGATCTCATCTTGAAGCTGGCTTCCCGCTTGAATGCTGGCGGTTATCCATTCCAACAACTACAACAATGTGGTTGCTTTAACTAGCACCTATCAGTTCATTCACCAGTCCTCCTCATGCTAGGGCAGCAGCCAAAATCCCTTGCGCCCACAGCGGATAGAGACCGACCTGTCTCCGACGGTCTGAACCCAGCTCGTACCGCTTTAATCGGCGAACAGCCGAACCCTTGGGACTTGTCCAGCCCCAGGATGGATGAGCCGACATCGAGGTGCCGAGCCTTGTCGTCGATGTGAACTCTGGACAAGACTAGCCTGTTATCCCGGGGTAGCTTTTTATCCGGTAAGCCACGGCCTTCCACTCGGAACCGTAGGATCACTGCCCGACTTTCGTCCCTGCTCGACCACGTAAGTCTCGCAGTCAAGCTGGCTTCTGCCTTTACACTCTGCGGCTGGTTTCCATTCAGCCTGAGCCAACCTTTGGGCGCCTCTGTTACTCTTTCGAGGCGACCGCCCCAGTCAAACTGCCCACCAGACAATGTCCCCATGCCCGATAAAGGCCACAGGTTAGAGCCAAAAGTACACCAGGCTGGTAGTTTCAACATTGGCTCCACCAGAGACTAGCGTCCCAGCTTCAGCCTCCCAGCTATCCTACAAGTGCACCCTCAACCCAATGTCAAGCTACAGCAAAGCTCCACGGGTCTTTTGTCCTGCAGGTAATGCGCATCTTTACGCATACTTCAATTTCGCGGAGTCCCTCGTTGAGACAGTGCTCCTCTCATTACGCCATTCGTGCGGGTCGGAACTTACCCGACAAGGAATTTCGCTACCTTAGGACCGTTATAATTTACGGCCGCCGTTCACTGGGGCTTCAGTTCAGTGCTTGCACACCTCCCTTTAACCTTGCAGCACCGGGCAGTCGCCGCCTATACATCGTCTTTCGACTTTGCAGAGACCTGTGTTTTGATAAACAGTTGAAGAGCCATTCTCTGCGACCCCCACAGGCTATTCACCCGCAGGGCCCCCCTTATCCCGAAGTTACGGGGTATTTTGCCTAGTTCCTTAACCAGGGTTCTCTCGTTCCTTAGTATCTTCAACTCGCCTACCAGTGTCGGTTTGCGGTACGGCAGGTACACTTCATCGCTTAGTGGATTTTCCGGCAACTTGGCTCGACCACTTTGGCTCTTAGGCACCGCCGTCACGGCTCAGTCTCAGACAGCGGACTTACCTACCGTCTTCAATGACTCCAACCGTTTGGAACCCCAATCCAATAAGGGGCTGACCTACCAAATTGCGTCCTCGCATCGCTCCACATACCGGTTCGGGAATATTAACCCGATGTCCATCGCTTACGCCTTTCGGCCTCAGCTTACACTTGCGACTAACCCGACGCGGATTGACCTTCCGTCGGAAACCTTAGGGTTCGGGAACATGGTTCTCACATGTTTTACGCCACTCATGCCAGCATTCTCACTTGTGTAGCCTGCACATCTCCTTTCGGTAATGCTCGTATCTCCCACACAACGCTCTCCTACCATCGCGATAAATCACGATCCGTAGCTTCGGTGGTGTGCTCGAGCCCCGTTACATTTTCCATGCGCAAGAGCGTTTGACGAGGAGCTATTACGCACTCTTTAAAGGGTGGCTGCTTCTAAGCCAACCTCCTGGCTGTCTAAACACTCTCCACATCGTTTCCCACTTAGCACACACTTAGGGACTTAGCTGGCGGTCTGGGTTGTTTCCCCTTCGACTACGAAATCTCATCTCACGTAGTCCGACTGCCACAGCTCTAAACTGCTGGTATTCGGAGTTTGATTAGGTTTGGTAAGCTTGCGCCCCCAGCCTATTCAGTGCTCTACCCCAACAGTAAACGCGCAACGCTAGCCCTAAAGCTATTTCGGAGAGAACAAGCTATCTCCAAGTTCGATTGGCATATCACCTCTACCCACAGGTCATCCCCCTAATTTTGCAACATTAGTGAGTTCGGCCCTCCACGAGCTCTTACACTCGCTTCAGCCCGCCCATGGGTAGCTCACTGGTTTCGTGTCTAATCCCAGCGACTTCGCGCCCTTTTCAGACTCGCTTTCGCTATGGCCCGTCTGTCTCTGACTTAACCTTGCCACTGGAGATTAACTCGCTGGCTCATTCTCCAAAGGCACGCCATCACACGGGCTTGCGCCATCGTGCTCTGACCGTTGTAAGTGTACGGTTTCGGTTCTATTTCACTCCCTTCACTAGGGTCTTTCACCTTTCCCTCACGGTACTAGTTCGCTATCGGTCGCCAAACGTATTTAGCCCAGGCGGCGGGTCCGCCCAGATTCCAACAGGGTTCCACGCCCGTTGTATCAGGTACATCGCAGGAGGCTACTTGGTTTCATAACCAGGACTGTCACCCTCTCTGGTTGGCCTTTCCACACCATTCCATTACCAAACAACTTTTTACTCCTATCGCGATGCCCTACAACCCCATTTTGACACGCAAAATGGTTTGAGCTTTTCCCAGTTCGCTCGCCACTACTAGGAGAATTATTTCTTTCCGAAGCTACTTAGATGTTTCAGTTCGCTTCGTTCCCTTCTGTCCCTATGTGTTCAGAACAGAATACTGCGGCATAAACCCGCAGTGGTTTCCATTCGGAAATTCTCGGATATAACATCTGTACACGATTCCCGAGACTTTTCGCAGTGTACCACGTCCTTCATCGGCGTTTGGCGCCAAGGTATCCTCCGTACACTCTTAGTAGCTTACTACTCTGTTATGGAGAACCCGCGTCTTCATGCGCTTTTTCGCAATATATTCGAAGCAATTGCCTGAGTGGTGTTCCCACCGCTCACTTAATTTATTTGGCCACTAATTTCTGGTACGAATCTCTGCTCGTGCTCACACAAATTAGGAGGCAAACTTTTTTAATTAGTAATTGTGAATGTTTAATGGTTAATTGTGAATGAAATTCACCTTGCCATTTTACCTATAAGAACAAAAAGCTCGACGCACACGGCCGAGCTACCTCTTGGGTATCTCGATTGGCCTGTGCTTTATCTCTTACCTTGCTGTGGGTTCATAGATGAATTGACTTGGATAGACTCAAACTGTGGAGACGAGGGGACTCGAACCCCTGACATCCGCCTTGCAAAGGCGGCGCTCTCCAACTGAGCTACGTCCCCTTCAATTAACAATTATCAATTACCAATAAACAAGATTTTTTGTTCATTGACTATTGTTCATTGAGTCATTGCTTTAGGTAGCCTTAGTTGGACTCGAACCAACGACCTCTCCTTATCAGAGGAACGCTCTAACCAGCTGAGCTATACCCTTGCTTGGTCTTTAATAATTTCATTAAAGACTTGAACCTGCTTTTTAACTTTAATGCGATGACTTACTAAACGTAGAATTGGTCTCGATTAAACAGCTTAAATTCTTTTTCGCACCAACGACGTTAACCGCTGAAGAGTGATAGGAAACTTACCCAACCCCTTATTTCCTAGTCAGTCTCTCGACCAACCAGTTCTCTTAAAAGGAGGTGATCCAGCCGCAGCTTCCGCTACAGCTACCATTGTTACGACTTCGTCCCAGTTACCGACCCCGCCTTAGGCGGTCGTGCTTCCTTGCGGTTAGCCCACTGACTCAGGCGTTGCCAACTTCCATGACGTGACGGGCGGTGTGTGTAAGACCGGGAACGTATTCACCGCACTATGCTGACGCGCGCGGTTACTAGCAACTCCGACTTCATGCAGGCGAGTTGCGGCCTACAATCCGAACTGAGACCAGCTTTTACGAGATTGGCTTCACCTCGCGGTTTCGCTACTCATTGTACTGGCCATTGTAGCGTGTGTAGCCCAAGATATAAAGGCCATGCTGACTTGACGTCATCCCCACCTTCCTCCAGCTTATCACTGGCAGTCTCGCTAGACACTTGTAACTAACGATGAGGTTGCGCTCGTTAGCGGACTTAACCGAACACCTCACGGCACGAGCTGACGACAGCCATGCAGCACCTGTGTACTCCCCGAAGGTCGATCCCGTTTCCGTTCTCTACCATGTACATGTCAAACCTTGGTAAGGTTTTCGCGTTGCCTCGAATTAAACCACACGCTCCGCTGCTTGTGCGTTCCCGCCAATTCCTTTGAGTTTTAGCCTTGCGGCCGTACTCCCAGGCGGTCAACTTATCGCGTTAGCTTTAGCACAGAAGGTCTTACGACCTCCTACGCCTAGTTGACATCGTTTACGGCTAGGAATACCCGGGTTTCTAATCCCGTTCTCTCCCCTAGCTTTCGCGTCTGAGCGTCAGGTGTACCCAGTGAGCCGCTTTCGCCTCTGGTGTTCCTCCCGATATCTACGCATTTCACCGCTACACGGGAATTCCACTCACCTCTACCAACCTCTAGTTTCGCGGTTTCGAATGGCCTCTCCCAGTTGAGCCGAGAGCTTTCACATCCGACTGACGAAACCGCCTGCACGCGCTTTACGCCCAATAAATCCGGATAACGCTTGGCCCCTACGTATTACCGCGGCTGCTGGCACGTAGTTAGCCGGGCCTTATTCCTAAGGTACCGTCCTTTCTCTTCCCTTAGAAAAGGAGTTTACAACCCGAAGGCCTTCGTCCTCCACGCGGCGTTGCTGCGTCAGGGTTTCCCCCATTGCGCAATATTCCTCGCTGCTGCTACCCGTAGGTATCTGGTCCGTGTGTCAGTACCAGTGTGGGGGTCGCGTCTCACGCCCCCCTATCCGTCTTCGCCTTGGTGAGCCATTACCTCACCAACTAGCTGATCGACCGCAGGCCCCTTCAGAGCGCAAAAGCTTTAGTCTAGTCTTTCTAGCCAACTAGACATCTGGGGTATTAGCCATCGTTTCCAATGGTTGTTCCCCTCTCTGAGGCAGGTCACCTACGTGTTACTCACCCGTTCGCCACTCTAGGCCCCGAAGGGCTTACCGTTCGACTTGCATGCGTTAGGCACGCCGCTAGCGTTCATCCTGAGCCGATCAAACTCTCCGTATAGAAAGTTTTCGACCAACTTAATGGCCGTTTAGATCCGTGATCTAGTGTTTGTACTTACTCAAAGGGTTGCGGATTTTTCAATCCAAGTAAGTTTCTATCACTCTTCAGTTGTTAACGTGCTGTTGGGTTTTCCCTGCGCCTTTGATTGACGTGGCTGGAAAGTGTATCTGCTTTCGTGTTGCTTGTCAACTTTTGGTCGCTTGCTTTTTCACCGAATCAGACTGTTTTTCGCACTTTAAAACCTGCATGGCAACTTGACCGTGCAGGTTGGTGAGTGTTTGGAGTTATTACTCTTTCCAGTCTTGCTGGCTCCGTATCAGCGAAGTGAGATATTACTCTTTTTCGCTTAGCCTGTCAAGGATTTGGTGAAACCTTTTTTTAACTGCTGGCTGGAGGTTTAGTTGACATAATGTCTTTTCCTGCACAACGAAGAGAAGTATAGCCACTGGCACGTGGCTTGTCAAGAAATCCGTGAACCCAACGAAAATTGCTACTGTTTCTCGAGGAAAATGGGGCGGGTTAGGCCGCCTCAATGCGTCGCCCACGTATCAAATAATGGATAGCAAGGGCGAACATAATGGCGATGATGATGGCCGAATAGAGGCAATATTGGCAAATGACCCCAATAACGAAAATTTCAAGGGCCTTAAGATAGAGCGTAAAGAGCAGGGCGAAGCCGATAAGACCCACGAGCAATTCGGGAAGGTGTTTTTTGATAAAGGGCAGGAAATCGGCCGCCCAACGACTAGAAAAATGGCGGCATAGCCTAAGAGACCAATAATGGCGACGGGGATGGGGCCGATGGTGGCATAGGTGGCGCGGGGCCCGCGCTGACACGGCCGCAAAAAAAAAATTGGTGACGGTGCATGCAGAAATGATTTGGCCTTCGTGGTAAAGCCACAAATAGTAGGCAATGAGCAAACCGGGGAGGGTAAGCAGTTGGATCAGACGTGGTTGCCAGTTGTGGGTGTGCATAGGAGATGATTCGCGGAAGTTCGGCTTTGGAAAAAGCCGAACTTCTGGGATAAAGGTTAAGAACCACCTAAGATTTGGTCAATTTGTTGTTGAAAATTGGCCAAGGGAAGATTGCCTTGGAATATACGGCCGTTGATGAAAAGCTAGGTGTCGCTTCGATACCAACCTGATTAGCCGCTTGACGGTTAAGGTTAACCGTATCCCGGTAGGTTTCCGCTTCGACACATGCTTCAATAGCGGCCGAATCTAGCCCTGTTTGGAGTGCCACACTTGTAAACCCTTCTAGAGTATGCGCGGCCGAAGTCTCTTGCAAGGCAAAAAGCGTGTGATGAAAATCAAGGGCTTTATCTAGCCCTTGCTCAGCCGCGCAGAGAACAGCTTCGGCCGAAGAGACAGTTTCATTTCGCAAAGCGAAGGGGAAAATAATATAGCGCATTTGCCCCGTTTCGACATAATCGCTGTATAAGATGGGGCCACTGGTTTCGTTGAAGGCTTTGCAAAAGACACACCCGTAGTCGGAAATCTCGACCATATCCACGGCCGCATCCTCGGGGCCATAGGACAAGCAACGGTCTGGATAAGTGTCACAATAGGTCACAAGGTCATTGACCCCTTCGCGCAAAGCTGGGGTGGGGGTAGCGGCCGTGGGCGGTTGCATCACGGTCACCAGCAGTAGCCCAATTAGGGTGACGACACCAAGGCCGATAATTCCGCCGATGAGTGACCAGTTGATGGGTTGTTTGGCGGCCGTTTGCGGCCGTGATTTATACTGTTTGGACATTTTTTCTCCTGTGAGCGATGGGTTTTGGATTTAGAACCCTTATCATGCCCGAATTAGCAGGAGGCAAAAAGTGACGTTTGTAACCAGAATTTAGCTTCTTTACGCGCAATTTCAAGCGGTGTGTAACAAAAATCCCCCAGAAGAAAACTCTTCTGGGGGACTATCTCGCTGATTCAAGAAAGGGATGAGGCCAACAAGTTGGCTCAATAATTAGCACACTGGCGCGAATTTTAGTATTGACGGCGCGAGCGGCGGGAGGCTTTCTTTTCCTTGATGCGGCGGAGTTCGCTGTTGGGGATAAACCAACGCTTGCGACGAGAATCGGTGAGGACGCGACTCTTCACAATCTCCTTGCGGAAGCGGCGGAGCAATTGTTCTTGCGATTCGCCTTGTTGCAAAATGACTTTGGGCATAATTTTTCACCTCCTTTTTGAGCGAGATAATCTATCTGAGCGACAACCAGTGTCACGACAGGTCTAAACAAATTGGTAAACCGTTAAATGGGGCTGGGGCACAGACAGGGGACAAATTATACTCGGTGGATGGGCTTAGGGCAACATCAAAAAAAACGGGAGCGACGGGTGACTATGCCAGCGGTAGCCAGCAGGAGCAACACGGCCGCGAACCCCACTCCCCACACGGGCCAAACTGACGGCCGCGCCTCTTGCCCACGCAGAGCCACCGCCAAAACAGCTTGGTTTTCTACCGCCCCTATATCACAGTGGAAACCTGCACCCCCAACGGCCGTGCTTGCCCCCACTGGTCTTCGGTGAGGAGCATGCCGTTGTTGTTGATATTCAGGCATCAAAACAACCATCTTCATTGCCCGCATTAAGCGCATCGCTGTTGGCTTGTGGTTCATAACCGGGGTAATGTTACCTGTCAACACAAGCAATGGGTCGGCTGGGGAGAGGGTGCCGAGGTCGAGGGTGCCATTGCTGATGTCGCCGAGGGCGGCAAAGCTACAACTTGCCCCACTATCTAAGTTATGCCCTTGGGAGGTATAGTTGCCGCTACAATCATTGTTGCCCAAAATGGTGTTGCGGATAAAAAAGTGGTCGGAGATTGGGTCTGTGCTGGCAATGCCTGCCCCATTGCCGCTGGCCGTGTTGTTGTAAATGGTGGCATTGGCCACCACAATGTAGCCCGTATTGCCATTGGCAATCCCGCCCCCATCGCCACCTCCCGCTTGGTTGCTAGCGATCGTCACATTGCTTACAGCGGCCGTGGCACTCGTATCTGGGCCAAGGTTGTACATCCCCCCACCCGAACCAGCAGGGGCCGTGTTTTGGACGATGGTGCTGTTGCGGAGGTCGGCCGTGCGCCCTGAATTGGCATCATTGGCAATGCCCCCACCATTGCCCAACGTGGCAACATTCGCCCACAAAATGCCATTGTCGAGGAGCACATCCCCTTGGTTGTAGATACCACCCCCATCATCGGCCGCGATGTTGGCAATGAACAACGAACGGCGAATCTCGCTATTCGCTGGGGCATCATTGTAAAGTCCAGCCCCATTGTTGGCCGCATTGGCACTAACCAGCGTGAAATCCATTTCCATTGTGCTGGCCACAAACAGCCCCCCACCATCCCCGTCATTCCCGTTGATAGGATCAGGGGTGGCCACGTTCATATCCAAGGTGCTAAGCGTGACGCTAAGATTGCCGCTGTTATGATAAATGCCACCCCCTGCCCCCGCTCCATCCGCATCGGTGTTGGCCACATTTTGGCTGAGACTGCTCAGGGCGACAATCGCTTGTCCCGAACCCGTATTCACAATGTACACGCCCCCACCATGCTCCGTGCTGAGGTTGGCGGTGACATTGGAGTTGATGAGCAACAGTTGGTTAGCTACATAAATACCGCCTCCCCGCCCATTCCCACTAGACGTGGCATTGTTGCCCACAATACTGCTGGCCGAAATAAAGGTAATGCCGCCTGCATACAGTGCGCCTCCTTCCAGAGCGGTGTTGTTGCTCAGCGTCACCCCCGTCATACTTAACACGCCGCCACTGTTGACCCGAATAGCTCCACCAGTATTATCTCCGCTAATATAGCCATTGGTTAAGGTCACATCTTCCAAAACAAGAGAGCCATCATCCACGAGGAAAAAGCGAAATTGCTCAGGGGCACCTGCGTCTCGTTCAATAATCGTGGTGGCCGAAGTAACGCCCCGAATTTCAAGGGGGAAATCAATGCCGGGGGCGGCCAGATTGCCATTTTGGAAGAAATCGCTTTGGGTGAGGGTGTACGTTCCCGCTTCCAATTGGATGATGTTCGTGCCTGCGCTCCCAAGGGGGCAATCATTCAGATTTGGAGTATTGCCTTGGTCGTTGGCGGCTTCAACCGCCTCGGCCAAAGTGCAAACCCCATCAATCCTAGAAAAGGGGATGCGTTCGGCATCCCCCACAGGGATGTTATAGGTGGTCGTGGGCACGGCCGAAACAGGCTCCACTTGGCTAACCAACCCCAGCAGAAGATAGAGCAACCCCAACCCAACAGCAAAGGGCGTAATGGTTTGTAAACGAAACATGAGCTTTTCCTTATGGTGGCTAACAGCCCCCGCCTTTAGACATAATAGTTACAAACCAGCTTACAAGTAGTACCAAATTACTACAATCGCCTAGTTAACAGGCTACCTGTGCCGCAAGCAAAAAAAGAACCCGAGTTTCTTGGCGAAACTCGGGTTCTGATTTTTAGCGAATGTGGCAGGAAGGTTATGCGGCCGTAACTACCGCCCCACAAAACTCACAGGTCACGCTGGTTACGCCACGGGGTTGGGCGGCCAATTCGGCAAAGCAAGAGGGGCATTGGGTGGGCAAAGAGGCTGTCGCACTGGCGGCCGATTCCATCGCCTCCAGATACGCCGTATGCCGATATCTATCAATTTCACCCGAGCGCACATGCTTGAGCATGGCCGCCCATTCGGACGAATCTTGCCCCTTGATGTGGAAACGCGCCCGCGAAAAATTAGTGTTGGCGCTAAAGACTAACTCCAAAATGTCATCACTGCGCAAGCCCAAAAGCCACGCCCTTCCTCGCTGTGCTTAATGTCCTCCACTTCACGGGCAGGAGCTTCGAGCAACAATTTTTGCACCTTTTCGGAGGCTGTCGTGATAAAGAGGAATTTTTTGGTAGCAATTTCCTCTTTTTGCTCAAACAAGATGCGCTGGTCGGTTAGGTAAAGTATGCCGCTGGGGTCGCCATCGCCATCTTTTTCCCAAGTGGCCTCCACGGCCAGCAACGGCCCCTCGGCCGGGTATAGCTCAATGGCGGGCGATTCATCAATCTGCTGAATCATCCACTCCGCCCGTTCGATGGCCCCTTGGGTTTCGTTTAGCCCTTCTTTGACCCCTTTGTACAGGTTTTGGAGGTTGGTCGAAACTTGACTCACCCGCTTTTCGGTGCGGTCAATCGCCTGATCCACTTGGGTGAGGAGCACGGCCGTGGGTCTTTGCACGAGTTGGTTGTACTGCCGTTCGAGCGCATCCACTTCGGTGTTCAAACGGCCGACTTCCTCTGTACCCGCGCCTCGAGTTGCGGCCGAATCTTGTCCCCTCCTCATCCAATTTGTCCAACGCTTTCTCGAGGTTGCCCGAATGGACAAAGCCACGGCCGCGCAACGTATCTAAGGTCAGCGGCAAATTGGTCAATTGGTTGTCAATCTCCCCAATCTCCCGATACAAATCGCCCAATTCAGCATCCTGATTGACGCTGTCAAAGCTGGAACGAAGGGAATTGAGCTTCGATTTTTGGTCGTCGCTTAAGGCAGAGGCGGCGGCGGCCGTGGCGGCCACCAGCGGGTGCGGCCGCTGGGCGGGCGGCGGGCGACGGCCGACGGGGTGGCGCAATCGGTTGCTTCCCCGCGCCGCCTGCTTCTTGCGCAACTCATCTAACTTCTGTTGCTGTTGCCGTTTCTGCGCCTCCTCCTTCGCCTTCTCGACAGCTCCCCGCAATTTGTCTGCGCCTGCGCCAAAAGAACCCTTCTTGTCCTTGTCCTTGTCACTCATCATGCCTCCAAAAAAGTGGTTAGTGGTTGGTTAGTGGTTAGTGAGTAGTGGTTAGTGAGTCGTGGCCGTGGCAATCTAGCCACTAACCACTGGCTTCGCCTATCTTATGCTTCAGATAAGCGCCAATAAAATCGTCTAGGGCACCATCCAAAACGGCTTGGGGGTTGCCCGTTTCGTGCCCCGTGCGGTGGTCTTTGACCATTTTGTACGGGTGTAACACGTAGGAGCGGATTTGGCTCCCCCAACCCGCATCCACATCATCTCCCTTTTAGTTCGGAGATGGCCTCGTTCTGCTTGCGCTGTTCCAACTCATAAAGCTGAGATTTTAACACGTTCATGGCTGATTCCATGTTTTGGGTCAGCGAACGCTGGTTTTGGCAGGAAACGACAAAACCTGTGGGAATATGGCGAATGCGGATGGCCGTTTCGTTTTTCTGCACATGCTGGCCACCCGCCCCGCTTGCCTTAAAGCGTTGGATTTCTAAATCCTTTTCGTTGATTTCAATCTCAATCTCTTCGGCCACATCGGGCCACACTTCCACCTTGGCAAACGAGGTGTGGCGGCGGCTTGAGGCATCGAACGGGGAGAGGCGCACGAGGCGATGCACGCCCCGCTCGGCCAGCAAACGGCCGAACGCATACTCGCCCTTCACCGACATGAGCACGCTTTTCATGCCCGCCTCATCGCCGGGGGTGAAGTCGAGAATGTCCACCGCAAATTTGTGCTTTTCCGCCCAGCGGATAAACATCCGTTGGAGCATTTGCGCCCAATCTTGCGCCTCGGTTCCCCCCGCGCCCGCATGGATGGCCAGCAAGGCGTTGGCCTCGTCGTGCAGGTTGGAGAGGAGGGTGCGGAACTCGAGGTCGTCTACCTCTTGTTGGAGCACGGCCGTCTCGGCCGTCAACTCCTCCGCCATTTCGGGGTCGTCCATCTCGGCCAGCAGGATGGCATCCGCCAACCGCCGACTGGTTTGTTGCCACACCTCCACCTCTTGGCGCAGGCGGGTGATTTCGCGCATGATTTTTTGGGCGGCCGTGGCCTCATCCCAAAAATTGGGCACGGATGATTGCGCTTCGAGCGCCTCGATTTTGGCCAGCTTCATATCTATGTCAAAGCCGCCTCCGCAACACACCGACGGTATCTTGGAGGGCTTGGAGAGGGGTTAGTAGATTGCTCATTTTTAGTGGTTAGTGGTTAGTGGTTAGTGGTTAGTGAGTAGTGAGTAGTGAGTAGTAGGTGGTTACGGGCATTTCTAGCCACTAACCACTCGCCACTCGCCACTACAAATCCATGACGCTGTCGAGGCCACGGTGGAGGCCGCGCAGGGTGTGGACTTGGCGAATGGCTAAGAGAGCGCCATCCACATAGGGGGCGGCACTGCTCCCCGCATCGTGCCGAATGGTCAGCCGTTGGTCGGGCATGGCGAAGATGATTTCGGCCCCAATGACGAAACTGGGCAGGCGCAGGGCGTGGACTTGCGAGCCGTTCAGGCGTGCGCCACGGGTTCCCGCCTCCCCTTGCGTCTCTTCCAGCGGCACCGTCAGCTCCGACGGCCGCACGGCCGCCAACCGATGGGTCAACTCGCGCACAGTCCCACTGGGGGCATCCTTTTTGCGGTCACTGGCGTAATCAATAATCTCCCATTGGGGGATGTATTTGGCCGCCATCTCGGCAAATTTTTGCAACAAGACCACCGTGAGGGCGAAGTTGCCCACGGCCAGCACCCCTTTTTGTTGGGTTTCGGCCACGGCCGCAATGTCGCCATAATCGGCATCACTCAGCCCCGAAGTGCCGACGACGACGTGCGCCCCGTGTTGCAGGGCGGCCAAGATGTTGGCCTTGGCCACATCGGGCTTGGTGTATTCAAAAAAGACATCACACGGCTGGGCGGAGAGGGCTTCTGCGGCCGTGGCATAGATGGGGCACTGGAGATTTGGGTCGTTCAGCACATCGCCCAAATTGCGTTGGGCGTGGGTGCGCGAGACGGCCGCGACCAGCGTTAGATCGCTGGATTTGGCAATGGCCAAGGCAAGGGCGGAACCTGCCCAACCTGTTGCTCCTGCAAGACAAATGCGAATGGTCATAGGTGGTAGTGGTTAGTGGCTAGTGAGTAGTGAGTAGTGAGTAGTAAGTAGTGAGTAGTGTTAGCCGCGCTTCCACCATGGTTTTTTCTCTTCCCCAATTGGTTCAGGGGTGGGTGTGTGGGGCTGGTGCAGGGGGGGCGATGGGTGCAGGGTTGGCTTGTTCGGTTGGCTCGTTTTGCTCGCTTTGGTTGAAGAGGCCATCAATAAACGCATCCGCATCAAACGGGGCGATGTTTTCGATTTTTTCGCCTGTGCCGATAAAGCGCACGGGCAAGCCCAACTCGCGGTAAATGGCGAAAACCATCCCCCCTTTGGCCGTGCTGTCCAATTTGGTCAGCACCACCCCCGTCACATGCACCGCTTCCTTAAACTTTTTGGCTTGGGTGAGGGCGTTTTGGCCTGTGGGGGCATCGAGCACGAGCAACACTTCGTGGGGGGCCTTATGGGCGCTCTTTTGGCAGACGCTGTACACCTTTTCTAGCTCGCGCATCAGGTTAAATTTGGTGTGCAGACGGCCGGCGGTATCCACAAAAATCAGGTCGTAGCCACGGCCGCGACTAGCCCGCAACCCGTCATACGCCATCGCCGCTGGGTCGCCACCCGGCTGGCCCGCAATGAGCGGCACACCCGCTCGCTCGGCCCAAATGCGAAGCTGGTCAATGGCGGCGGCGCGGAAGGTATCGGCCGCGACCAGCACCACTTTGCGCCCTTTGTTCCTGTAGTAATGGGCCAACTTGCCCACCGAAGTCGTCTTGCCCGGAGCCATTGACCCCCACCACCATGACGAGGGTAATTTCCGTGGCTCTTCTAGCTCAAACACGGGCGGGTCTTGGAGCAAGGCCCGCATTTGCCCCCTTCATCGCCTCGAACAGTTGGTTGGCGCGGGTCAGCCCGTCGCGGCGCACCTGTTCGCGCAGTTGGTCCAGCAGATAGTGGGTCGTTTCCACGCCCATATCGGCTTGGATGAGCAACGCTTCGAGGTCGTCCCATGTCTCTTCATCAATTTCACCCACGCCCAACACGTTCACAATCTGCCCAAAGACAGTTTGCCGTGTTTTGCGGAGCGATTCGCGAATGTTTCTAAACAAAGTTACCTCTTGGAATAAATGAATAAGGAGTAATGAGTAATGAATAAATATCGCTGGGAAAAGCGACTTCTTCTTTTACTCATTATTCATTACTCATTACTAATTGTAATAATTTCCCCATCGGCCGTGAGTGCTTCCACTCTGAGCGTGGCTTGTTCGAGCAGGGTTTGGCAATGGGTGGAGAGTGCTTGCCCCTCTTCGTAGAGGCGCAGGGATTCTTCGAGGGGCAGTTTGCCCTCTTCTAATTGGCCAACAATCTGCTCCAATTGGCGCAGGGCTTCTTCAAAGGATAGGTTCGGAGTGGGAGTCATAGGGTTTTATGGCCAAAAGATGATTGGCATTTCATCAAAGTACAGCTTGCTCATCTGTTTATTTGTCGTACCAAGACCAACAACAAGAATTTAATCCCAAAACATCATCTAATGGAATTGGGTTACTTTGCAAATCATACAAAAAAACCTGAGCCACTCTTTCTTCATCAATGAATGTTGTCTCATCCCATAAGAGGTATTGCCCGTCTGGAGACCAATGAAGAGGCAATTTGATGTTGTTGGCTAATTCAATCTGTTCGCCTGTTTCCAAATCAATGTCAAAGAGCGAAGAATAATCAGAAACTTGGATGTGGTTATCAAAAGCCCAAAGTCGCTCTACATAACCCAACGGCACGGCCGGGACAGTCTTTTGGAGGGTTATTAGCGAATCACTATTACGAGGAATAATTTGCCAAACGCGAATTGTTCCAGATACTTGATAATGAACTAAAGTCGTTTCATCTAACCAGAGCGCACCATCACTGACTTCCCCAATACCAGATTCTGGCAATTCAGCAAGGCGATTCGTACCACGTTCAATGACACGTAACTCTCCATACTCAAAAAATATTCCTGCGCTAATAAATAACGGCCGTCTGGAGACCATGCATAAGGGTATAAATTTGGAGAAGACAAGTGATGGTCCTTTGTCCCAATAAGCTGGGTTAGGTGAACCAAAAAGGAACGTATTGGTGCTAGGCAAAATAGCTACTACAGGCTCAATTATGTTAGCGCCTACGTCGGCAACCCATATCCCAGATTCATCACTCCAACTAATTTCATTCTCCGTCGGCCACATAATTCGATCATAAGGCCAATTCCAACCATTGCCCGGAGTTATGACCAGCACAGGTTCGCTAAGAATCAATTGTTGGTCTTCAATCATGATTTCTCGCACAGTCAATACGGCCGAATCTCGAGAGTCCCCTGTGACATACGCTAACCAACGGCCGTTGGGCGAGATAAAGATAGTCGTATCGTAAAGAGCAGGTATCAACTCAGAAGCGTTGAGCAATTCGATTTCCAACCCCGTGGGAATATGAAAAACAACCAAAACAAACTCTTCTGTTGGCATAAGCTCCCGCATAAATACAACAACTTCTCCAGAATAAGAGACAAAAGAAGCGTGTACATTGGCCGCTAAGATTTTGACTTCATTGGTTTCTGGTAGCCACTGTTGCAAATTATTGTCCCGTACAAACAAGAGTGAGGCTTCAGGCCAAACAAATTCGGGTGTTGCCGTCGGTACGGGGCTTGGCGTAATTAAAAGCTCTGGCAAGGAAGCAACAGGAGTAATGGTCTTAAGAGGAGTAGGTGTTGCCGTAGGGGGAGCAACGGTCTCTATTGCTATAGCCGTCGCCACAGGAGTAGAGGCGTTAATAGCGGTAGATGTTGTCGTTGCCAAAGTAACATGAGGAACCGTTGGATTAGAAATCACGTGAGTTGGGTCAAGATTTGTTTGACAGGCCACAAGGAAGGCCAAACCACAAATGAGCATTTTTATCTTGGAAATCATAGCCTACTTTTCGAGCATGTTTCTAAAAACGAACCTCTGACAACGATTTTTATTGTGAAACATTAAGAGCTAACCACTTCGACTTCTCCATCTACCAATTGAATGTGCAACGCTTGGGCGGGGACAATTTGTTGACTTTTCCAACCCCGCCTGTGGGCTGAGATGGCCGAGGGCGCGGGTGGCGTAGTGCCATGCGGTGCGCTTTTCGGCGAGCGAGCGACGGCCGTGTTGCCCCAGCCAACGGCTCGTGGTGCGGAGCTTGGCTTGCAGTTCCGCCCCATCGGGCACGGCCAACTCGGCCGCCGCCGACGGGGTGGGGGCGCGCAAATCCGCCACAAAATCAGACAGCGTAAAATCAGTCTCGTGCCCAATCCCCGCAATGATGGGGTGACGAGCGGCGAAAATCGCCCGCACCACCCCCTCATCGTTAAACGCCCACAAATCTTCGATGGAACCGCCTCCCCGCGCCAAAATAATGGTGTCCACATCGTCACGGCCGTCCAACCATTGCAAGGCGCGGATAATTTGGGCGGGTGCTTCCGCCCCTTGCACCAGCGTGGGGGCGATGAGCACTTGCACGAGTGGGTAGCGGCGGCGCAAGACGTTGAGCATATCCCGCAACGCCGCCGCATCGAGCGACGTGACGAGGCCGATTTTGCGGGGCAAAGGGGGAATGGGTTGCTTGTGTTCGGCCGCGAACAACCCTTGCGCCTCTAAAATTTGGCGCAACTGCTCAAAGGCGGTGGCCAAATCCCCACGGCCGACGGGCGCAAGATGGGTGGCGTAAAGTTGGTATACGCCTGTGGCTTCGTACACGCCCAAACGGCCGCGCGCGACCACGCCATCCCCTTCGCTCGGCCGAAAGCGCAACCGCTCCGCATCCGACCGCCACATGACGCATTTGAGTTGGGACTGCTCGTCTTTGAGGGTGAAATATAAGTGCCCCGAGCGGGCGGCCGTGAAATTAGAGATTTCCCCCTCCACGCGCACATCTTGCAAGCGGAAATCCACCGCCAACAAATCGCGGATGTAGCCCGTCAACTCCCCCACTGTCCAGACAAGTTGTTCCTCTGTGCTGGGCGCGGTTAGCCATGACATAGGGGGGAATTGTACTGAAAACGGCCGTTTTCGGCGAAAGGGGTTAGGGGCGTTACGGGTTATTGGGTTATTCGTTATTGGGTCAGGGTTGCCCCACGTCCTCATTTGCGTTTAAAGTGTAGGGATGTTGTTGGCTGGCTAGTAGATAGAGTATAGAGCTAGAGATATAAGGTCTGTTCGTGCATTGGCCGATTCTGTTCTCCTCTATCTCTATCTCCTGTCTCTATCTGATTGAGGATTTTATGAACGCGCTTAAACGTCTGACCATGATGGCCAGTTTGCTCACTGGCATCCTGCTGACCCTTAGCCTGTCCTATGGAAGCCAAGCGGCCACGGCCGTTTCCCATCACTCGGCCGCTCCCCTCAAGTTGTCCTCAACCACCTCGCAGGAACCGTGCCCAATACGGGTTGGTCGCGGCCGACCTAAGCGATTATGTGCTGACCGATAAGTACCAGAGCGAGGACACGGGCGTGACCCATCTCTTTTGCGCCAGCGCATCAATGGCATTGAGGTGTGGACGGGGAACCTGAGCGCCCACGTTTTGCCCGATGGCTCCATTTTGGCCTTGCACGGTGCCTTTGTGCCCCATGAGACCGTGCTTCCTACACAGGGCAACCCACGCTGACGGCCGTTGAAGCCTTGAACACGGCCGCGCAAGAAACTCCGCTGGCCCATCACCAGCGATTTTGCG
>JADJSZ010000060.1 GCA_016711405.1 Candidatus Hadersleviella danica
AATTCATCGGCAACGACTTGTCATAGCCCGTGATGTCGTGCATCTTCAGCAAAAATTGGGCAAAGGTGTCATTGCGGAAGGCGCGGGAGCAGAGCGTCAGCCGTTGGACTTGGTCTATCATCGTTTGCACCAAGCGGGGGTGGCAGTGGCCTTGGCTTACGGCCGAGTACGCGCTCAGAAAATCGAGGTAGCGGTTGCCTTGCATGTCGTACAACCACACGCCTTCGCCGCGTGTCAGCACGGCATCGCCTAAAACGGTGTAATTATTGGCGCCATATTGCCGCTCAATGCGCTCAATCTCTTTGCGGGGCATATCATGGGTAACTGTCATGGGGAATCTCCTTAAATGTGGGAATGGAGTAGGGGTAGGGAAGAGTGAAAGGAAAGAAGTGACCAAGTAAATTCGGCTAGAAGCTAAGCAAATGGTGCGCTCGGCCTTCACCTCTACCTTTCACCTTTACTCTACCCACTTCTCCCTTTCAGCACCCCTCCAATCGCTTCGTAAATCAACTGCGGCACTGTCTCGAACGAGTAGGGCATGTGGACGCGTTCGTAGAGGCCGTGGGCATCTTTGCCCCACGGGCCGAAGTTCATGACGGGCAAATGGAGGTCGGCCATTGCCCCAAAATCGAGGCTGTAACCGTGGTGGAAGGTGGGCATATTATCCACCAAACTGGGCAAATTTTCTTGGATGTTGTCATCCAAACAGACAAAGCTGAGGTCGGAAATGTAGGGGTAAAACCCTTGCAGGCGAACTTCATGCCCCGCTTGGTTGGTGTGCCGCTTCTCCTGCAACACCTCGCGGAAGGCGTGGGTGAGCGGGTTGGCGGTGGGGTGGACGTGGGGGTAATAGGGCGGGGAGAAGAAGACGACGATGGCGGGGCCTTGGATGTTGGCGTAGCGAATGAGTTGCTCGACCATCAGCCTGCTTTTGGTGCGCAAATCGGCCGAAAGGTCTAACTTCAAGGCCAACCGCAACGCATCGGGCTGGTGAATGGTTAGTTCGTGGTCCAGTTCGGCCGCGATGTTGTGCAAAAACTGCCGAAAGGCTACGGGGTCATCCGCCCAGCCCAGCGTTTGGCGCACCCGCTGGCAAAGCTCCTCGTAGCTAATTACTTGTGGTTCGTATTGGGTGGGCAAAGTGCCGCTGTGGGTGAAGAGTTGGTACTGTTCGTTGCGCCGGTGCAGGGTTGTGTTCAGGGCGGCGCGAGCCTCGTCTATCATGGTGGCGAGGGCTTGGGCGGGGGTGGTCGTGTAGGTGAGCCAGTTGATGTAGACGAACGCCTCGGCCGCTGTTTGCACGTTATATTCCGTCTTCAAATCCCGTATTTTCAGGGTGATGGGCGGCACGCCCACCTCCATGCGCATCCCACCCGCCTGCTCCAAATCTTCCCGCACCCAGCGGTCGCACAGGGCGGTGTTCAGGTTGATGCGGCGCACGATTTCGGCCGCGATTTGCCCTGCATCCACCCCGCGAAACGGCTCCCCGACATGGGTGGGCACGCCGACTATATAAAAGGAAGGGAGCAACTTGCCCACCGTGCCCGTGTAGATGCTGTGGCCGCTGTCGTGGCTGTTGCGCGGGGCGGCGTAATCGGTGTTGATGAGGCCGAGGTAGGAGAGGTTGTAGTCGTGGCGCAGTTGGAGGAGGTCGGGCACGGCCGCTCTCACTCCCGTGGACTCGTTCTCCTCGTCGGGGCAGGCCACAAACAGCACATTGCCCGCCAACTGCTCCCGCTCTGCCCACAACTGGCGCAGGAGGGCGATGTTGATGGCCACCCCGCTTTTCATGTCGCACACACCCCGGCCGAAGAGCCATGCGGGTTGGTCGTCCAGTTCAGCGGCCGTGGCAGTTAAATCTTGCCACACCTCTTCCTCGTCGCTGGTGCGCCCTTTGGCCAGCTTGGCCAGCAACAGCTCGCGCAGTTCGGCGGGGCGGAAGGCGATGTGGCCGCTGTTGTCGGGGTCGAGGGCGGTAAACTCTTTCACGCCGACGGTGTCGAAGTGGCCCATGAGCAGGACGGTACGGCCGTTGTTCTCAGGGTGGGTTCCGTGCAACAGGCAAGCGACGTTGGCACGGCCGTCGGCCGTGGGCCACAGGAGGGGGTGCAAGCCTGTGCCCTGTTGCAGTTGGGCGGCAATTTCGCGGGCGCAGGCCATCTCCCCCTGTATCGGGGCTGATGGTGGGGATGGCGACCAAGGTTTCGGTCAGGTGGCGGATGGTGGGGAGCCAGAGCATAGGAGGGAGGGGGAGGACGGGGGCCCAGAGGACTGGGGACAAGGGACGGGAGGACTTTCGCTCGTCCCCAGTCCCTTGTCCCCAGTCCCTATTCCAATCAAAAAAGCCTAAATCCACATACCTTGTGAATTCAGGCTTTAATCAGACCTTCACAACGGGTGAAGGGTCATCTTTGCGTTGGGTGGGGGAGGGGGCACAAGGCCACGCCCAAATAATACCCCATTGGGAGGGGAACGCCAATCAGTTGCAGGGGGTTTAAGGGTGTAGTGGTGTAGTAGTTTATTGGTGTAATGGTGTAGTGGTGTATGGACTTACACCAATATACCAATAAACCATTACACCAATAAACCACGCCATCCTCTCTTTTTTGCTATACTTTCCCCCAACAACCACCCACCCTGCCACAGGAGCGAGAGATGAGCAACGCCACCATTCCCCAAGATAGAGTTTCCCGTTTTGTAGCTACCCTGCGCCGCTTGGGCGGGCAAAAGTTATGAGTGATGAACCAAAAGGTAAACCAACGAATATGCGGGAAATGCGGCGGCAGGGGGAGCGCAAGTTTTTGTGGATGGTGGTTATGACGCTGGTTGTGTTGGGGCTGGTGCTGATTGGGCTGGTGTATGGGTGGACGGCCGTGTTAACGGCCCCCTGCCTCCTCGGCAGGGCAGGCACGCTCTGGCTCCTCTTCTACCTGCTGGAAAAGCTCCAAAAGCGGCTGGAGGAAAGATAGAGGCGGGAGAATGAAAATTTTCCTCTGGGACGGTATGCTTTGCGCCACTGAACTGCCACTGTAGAACAACCGCACATGGAATACTTGGATTTTGAGCTTGAGGTACGGCCGTTGGGCGGCCGACCCAATACAAACTGGTCGTCATCAAATCCTGCGGGAGAGGCGCGGGAGCGGGTGACTTTCCCCTTGGATACCCTCCAACTTAATGACAGCCTTAAAGATGTGGAAATTGCCCTGCTCCGCAGTAGCAAAGTGCGCCGCAAAGCACTGACTGAGGAAGAGCAGAACGTCCAGAACTTCGGCCGTCACCTGTTCGACTTTCTTCTGCCCAGTGAATTGCGCGGCCTTTACCGCACCAGCCTGAACCGTGCCCGCCGAGAGGACAAGGGGCTACGCCTCAAACTGCGGCTGGCCGACCCTGCCCTGACTAATCTGCCGTGGGAATTTTTGTACGACGCGGTTCAGCGGGAATACCTCTGCCTTGCCCCCGAAACCCCGCTGGTGCGCTATGTGGAACTGGAGCGCACTGTGACCCCACTCTGGCCGTGGTGGCTCCCTTGCGCGTGTTGGGCGTGGTTTCCAGCCCACCAACTTGCCCGACCAACTAGACATTGGGCGGGAACAGCAGCAGGTGGAGGAGGCGTTGGCCAGCTTACAAGCGCAAGGGTTGGTAGAGTTGCATTGGCTGGAGGGGCAAACGTGGCGCGATTTGCACAAGGCGATGCGCGGCGGCCCGTGGCACATCTTCCACTTTATTGGGCATGGCGGCTTTGATACCCACAAAGATGAGGGCTTTTTACTGCTGGCCGATGAGAAGGGGGAGGCCAAACGCTTTTATGCAACAGAGTTGGGGCGGTTGTTGGCGGGGCATCGGCCGTTGCGTCTCGCCCTCCTCAACGCTTGCGAAGGGGCGAAGGGCGGCCGTGACCTCTTCTCCAGCACCGCCCGCATTTTGATGGAGCGGGGTTTGCCCGCCGTACTGGCCATGCAATATGAAATCAGCGACACGGCCGCCATTGAGTTTGCCCGCACCTTTTACGAGACATTGGCGGAGGGGTTGCCCGTGGATAGAGCCACGGCCGAAGCACGTATCGCCATGAGCAATGCCTTTAGTCGTACTGTAGAGTGGGGCATCCCTGTACTCTTTATGCGCTCGGCTGATGGCCACCTCTTCGGCCAAGGTCAACCCCGTAGGAACGTCTTCAGTCGTTTTCGTTTTACTCCCTCTATCGAAACGCTAGAGCAAGAAACCCTTGCAACGTCTAAAGCCGTAGCTACGAACGTGTCGCGTATTGAATGGGTGAAGATTCCCGGAGGTGGGTTTTGGATGGGGAACGATAAACTGTGTCATTTGGTGGAATTGCCTACTTTCTGGATAGCCAAAACGCCCATAACCAATGCTCAGTACCAGAAATTTGTGCAAGCCACAGGTCACCCCCCACCAGTGTATTGGCAAAACGGACAAAATTCCAAAGGGTAAAGAGAACCATCCTGTTGTCAAGGTGAGTTGGGATGATGGGATGGCCTTGACCAAATGGGCGAGTGAGCAGACGGGGCAAACCATCTTGCTGCCTAGCGAAGCAGAATGGGAAAAAGCAGCGCGGGGTGGGTTGGTAGTGTCCAATAGCCAAAATCCGTTACCCAAACGGCAATACCCGTGGGGAGATACATTTGACAAGAGCAAATGCAATACACATGAATCGGGGATTAAGGATACAAGCCCTGTAGACAAATACCTGCAAGGAGCTAGCCCGTATGGGGTGCTGGATTTGAGTGGAATGTCTGGGAATGGACGCGATCATTATACAAGCCCTACCCGTATGTGGTGGGAGACGGCCGCGAAGACCCTGATGACCGAAGCACCCGCGTTCGGCGCGGCGGCGCTTGGGGCTATGACCGAGATGATGCGCGTGTAGCCTATCGCGGTAGCTATCGTCCTTACGACTATCTTAGCTACCTCGGCTTGCGGCTGGTAGCTGTGTCTCGCCCCCCATCTCTTCTTGACCACTGATCACTGGGCCGTAATCGACTGGTAGGGAGATAGGCCACTCCGCGCAAGCGCGGAGTTCGATAATTTTTTCCCACCCCTCCCCCCGCTGTGGACGGTCTCCCGACCGCTCCACCCATCCCCCACCCACCAATACCCCCGCCCGATAATGACGCAAAGACCCCAAGGGTTTCTAAAACCCTTGGGGTCTTTTTGGTTGACAACACGGCCGTCTTGCGTATCATGTAAGCATCGTGGAGGGTGCAAGGGACTGGGCCTGCCATCTCCCCCCCTCCTATTTATTGCCCACACGGCCGAGACATTGGGAAACTCGGTCGTGGTTATACCAATAAGGAGATGCTCCCATGCCCATCAAATACACTGTAATTTCGCGCCCCAACCCCCAAGATAGAGAAGCCGCCCCGCAGTATTACCCTTCCATCCAGAGCAGTGGCCGAATTTCACTGCGCCAGCTTGCCCAGCGCATGGCCGAGATTTCCACTCTCAGCACCATCGACACAATGGCCGCCATCGAAGCATTTCTGCAAGTTGTGCCGCAGGAATTAGCGGAAGGCAATATTGTAGACTTAGGGGACTTTGGCTCGTTTTGGCTCCGCACCAAAACAACGGGCACGGCCGACCAAGAAACCGTCAGCCGCACTCAGATTGTGGACGTGAAACCCCTCTTCCGCCCCGGCAAAGAATTTAAGAAGGTTTTGAATAACGCCGAGCTTACAAAAGAATAGCCCAACGAGCCTTGCAGAGTTCTAAAACCTGTGTTGTTTCCAGAGGTAACGGGGTGTTTTCCAAAGAGGTACGTATCTTTTGCAAAAAAGGTACGTACCTTTTATTTAACCAACACGTGTTCGTTGCCAAACCGACACGTGTTCGTTGTCAAACCAACACGTCTTCGTTTGCAAACCAACACGTGTTCGTTTGCCCACAGGTACGTACCTTTTTACAAACACGTGCGCACGTGTTTGTAAAAGGGGGCGTTGGCACCTTGCTGTGGACGGTCTCCAGACCGCTCCACCCGCTTAGTTCGCATCCCGCTGTGGACGGTCTCCAGACCGTTCCACCCGCTCACAAAAACCAACTAACGTGGAATAGTCGAATACCGCCTACAGTGGAGGTGTTGGTTTTCTATTGATTAGCTGGTTTTGGGGGTAGGTGAAGCGGTCAGAGACCGTCCACAGCCAGAGACCGATCCACCCACTCATAAAAACAAACCAATATGGAAACCTACAAACTTCACGACCACATTGGCCTCTACTACTTCACCTTCACCATCTTCCACTGGCTCCCCGTTTTCGTCGCCGCCGAACCCTGCCTCATCATTACCGAAAGCCTCAACCACTGTCACCACCACAAACAACTTCGCATCAACGCCTTCGTCATCATGCCCACTCACCTACACCTCATCCTCTTTGATGCGGAGTTCAACAACCAACGGCTCCAACAAACGATAACGGACATGCGTAAATTTACAGGGCGGAAGTTGTTGGATTATTGCCAAACGAAAACCCCAACGGTTTACCCCCAACTATTTACAGGCACAACCCGTGCTGACCGCGAACGGCAGTGTTGGCAACCAAGCCGCCACCCCATCGGCATTTGGTCGGCCGAGGTGTGGCGCACCAAGATTGACTATTTGCATGATAACCCCCGCCGCAAGGGGTTGGTGAGGGAGGTGGGCGATTGGCGGTTTTTCTTCGGCCGGTATTGGCTGGGCAAAGTGCAAACGTGCGATGTGGTGTTGAGTGAGGTGAGTTTTAAAGCCTCCCCTTCCCGCTGTGGACGGTCTCCAGACCGCTCCACTCGCTCACATTCACCAACTACGTGGAATGGTCAAATACCGCCACAGCGGGGGTGCTGGCTTTCTATTGATTGGTTGGTTGCTGGGGTAGGTGGAGCGGTCAGGAGACCGTCCACAGCGGTTCGTTATCGCTCGGCAAACTGCATCTCGTACAAGCGCGTATACAACCCATCGCGGTTGGCCAACAGCGCGGCGTGCGTGCCCTGCGCCACCACCTGCCCCCGATCCAGCACCAAAATCCAATCCGCGTTGATAATCGTGCTGAGGCGGTGGGCGATGACAAAGCTGGTACGGCCGTGCATCAACCGCTCCAACGCCTCCTGCACCAACTTCTCACTCTCGCTATCCAACGAGGAAGTCGCCTCATCCAAAATCAAAATGCGCGGGTCTTTCAAGATGGCGCGAGCGATGGCCACCCGTTGGCGTTGCCCGCCGCTCAGCTTGACCCCCCGCTCCCCCACCAATGTGTCATAGCCGTCGGGCAAATCGCGCAAGATAAAGTCGTGGGCGTTGGCCGCTTGTGCCGCCGCCTCAATTTCGGCGCGGGTCGCTTCGAGACGGCCGTAGCGGATATTTTCCAGCACCGTGTCCGAAAAGAGCAGTGTCTCTTGCGGCACAATGCCAATCTGCTCCCGCAAACTGAGCTGGGTCACGTCGCGAATATCGCGGCCGTCTATGGCCACCGTGCCCGCCACCGCATCGTAAAAGCGGGGAATCAGGTTGACCAGCGTCGTTTTGCCCGCCCCGCTGGGGCCGACCAAGGCCACGACTTGGCCATGTGCCACCTCGAACGAGACATCGCGCAGGACGGGTACGGCCGCGCCGTAATCAAAGCTCACCTGCTCGAAGCGCACATCGCCGCGCATGGCGGGCATGGGCTGGGCATGGGGCGCGTCGGCAATATCGGGCGGCGTGTCCAGCAACTCAAACAGCCGCTCCGTCGCCCCGAGGGCGGATTGGAACTGGGCGTACAGCCCCGCCAAGGTGGCAATCGGCGCGGCGACCATCATCGTGTACACCAGATAGGCGACCAGCCCACCAGCGGTCAGGTTGCCCTGAATCACCTCGTAACTGCCAAACCAGAGGGTGATGGTGATGGAGGCGAAGGCCATGAAGCCGATGATGGGAGCCAGAATGGCGGAGATTTTGGCGCGTTGCATGGCGGCCGTGTACGTCTCGTTTATTTTGCCCGAGAAGCGGCCGATTTCGTGCGCCTCTCGCGCAAACGATTTGACAATCCGCACCCCCGCCACCGTCTCTTCCAACACGTTGGCCGCCTCGGCCAATTTGTCTTGCACTTGCTTGGAGGCGGCGCGAATTTTGCGGCCGAGGAAGACCATGCTGAGCGAGATGAGCGGGATACCCATCAAGATGATGAGCGTGAGCCGCCAGTTGAGGATGAAGAGAAGCACGGCCGCGCCCACCAGCGTCACCGCTTGGCGGAGCAGGGCGACCACGTTTTCGGTGATGGCGCTCTGGAGCAGGGTCACGTCGTTGGTCAGCCGCGAGACGATTTCGCCTGTGCGCCTATCTGCGTAAAATTTGAGTGAGAGGGTTTGCAGGTGGCTGTAAAGCTGGATGCGAATATCGGCAATGGCGCGTTCGCCCACGTAGGCCAGCGAGAGGCGGTGGGCGAAGCTGAACACGCCTTGGACGATGAAGACGGCAAAAAGCAACGTGCCCAGTTGGTTCAGCCGCGCCAAATCTTTGTCTATCAGCACGTAATCCACCAGATTTTGCACCACCCACGGCAAAATCAGCCCCAAGCCAGTGGTGACGAGGAGGGTGGCGATAGAGAAGGCCATCCAGCCGCGATAGGGCTGGACGTAGCGCAAGACGCGGCGGAATTGGTGTAAGTTGTCGCGGTTGAGGCGGGGGGCTTGGGCGGGTTTGTCGGCTTCGTGGCTTCGGCCGATACGGCGGGGATTAAGCATGGGCAATGGGGATGATAGGGCTAATAATGATTGCGAAGTTGAGCAATGAGCAAATCATCCTCCACAACTTTGTAAACAAGACGATGTTCTCTGTCTATACGCCGCGACCAATAACCAGAGAGTCCAAACTTGAGCGGTTCTGGCTTGCCTGTTCCCGAAAAAGGTGTGCGCTGAATCTCTTTGATGAGGGTATTGATGCGGCTCAGGGTCTTTTTATCGGCACTTTGCCAATATAAATAATCGTTCCATGCGTTTTCGGAGAAAATCAGCCTCATTCAAGCAACCCTCGCTCTGTGCCGCGACCACTCTCCAATTCAAGGATTGACTCCATTAGGCGTTTGGCATTTTTAGGGCTACGCAATAAGTACGCGGTTTCCTCAAGTGCCTGATAATCCTCTAAAGATAGCATCACCACAGAACGATTGTTTTGGCGGGTTACGATGATAGGTGTGTGGTCATCACAAACCTGATCCATTCTTTGGGCTAATGTCTGGCGAACGATTGTGTAGTTAACTGCTTCCATTTTACTTTTCCTCCAGAGAAAATATGTACAAATAATTGTACGTTCTGGCTGTGGATAAAGCAAGAAGAATAAGACCGAGCGCGTGCAGGGCAAAAGGAAAAGGAATTAGGCGAGGGCGGCCAACTCGGCCCGAATTTCGGGCAGGCTGGCTTGGGCGGCCGTGCGGCCGTGGTTCATCAGCTCGTGCCGCTTGTTGAAGTTAACATAGGTGGCGTGTTGCAGGTTGGGCTTGATGATGCACTCGGCGTGGCTGAGGCCATTGCCCGAACGGCGCACCATAATTTCGAGGGCGGTGATGCCTACGCCGAGTGGCCCGAGCCGTTTGTGTTCCCCTTGCTCAAAAATGTCCACGCCGATGACGTAATCGGCGCCGAGACCGCGCACGGGGTCTATGGGGACGTTGCAGGAGATGCCGCCGTCGACAAGGTAACGGCCGTTGACCAGTTTGGGCTGGACGAAGCCGGGCACACTGCAACTGGCGCACACGGCCGGGGCGACCCGGCCGCTGGTCAGCGGGACGGATTCCCCTGTTTGCACGTCGGTGGCCATGATGACCAACGGCCGTGCCAAATCCTCGAAGTGCAAATCGCCAAGGGTGCGGATGAGGTACTCCTCCAGCAAATCGAAGGAGATGAACGCTTGGCGGGGGACAATCGGCCGTGCCAGCTTCCACCAGCCCAACTCCTCGGCCATCTCTTTCATGTGGCCAATTTCCATCCCGGCCGCATAGCAATAACCCATGATGGACCCGACGCTTGTCCCGCCCACAAAATCAATCTGCAACCCCTCCGCTTCCAGCACCTCTAACACGCCCAAATGGGCAAACCCCCGCACCACGCCCCCGCCCAATGCCAAGCCAATTTTTGGTGTACTACACATGTTGAGTGGTTAGTGGCGAGTGGCTAGTGGTTAGTGGTTAGTGGTGCATTTTCTAACCACTAACCACTAATCACTAACCACTTCTTATTCTGGCCATTCCGTGTCAATTTCGCTGGCGCTTTTGACCATTTCGAGGGCCGCTTTGGGGGCTTTCATCACTTTCATCATGTTGCCCTTCAGCGTCAGTTGCCGCCCCATCAAGCCGCGAATGGGGTCGAGTTGCCCCGAAAGCACCTTTTTCCATGTGGCAATGGGAGCCGACATGGTGAAAGCAGGGTCTTGCTCGGTGGCATTGGCCAATTGCTTGGCCGAGCGGCATTCGCCGTGCCACAAATCCATGTACAAAAAGGTTTCTTCGGGCACGCCCGGCCCTTTTTGCACGACAAAGGCGAAGTCTCCTTCCCAGTTTTTGGCCGCATCTTGGTAGCCTTTGCTGGTGTTGAGTTTGCCCATCAGTTCTTTAATCCAGTCATCGCTAGGAAATTGAATGCCCATCGGGTTTCTCCGTGTTAGTGGTGTTATTTGTTACTTGTTATTCATTATTGGGGATTAAGTTGCCAAAGTAGTTTGGCGAGCTATGTCTTGATGTACTTTGGCATACAGGCGCAAGGCGGCTAACATGCGTGGTTCATACAACCCATCTCGTCCTTCAAACCAAGCCAATAAATCGGGGTCTATATGTACCGTCACTGGGACGTAAGCGGCTGGCATTCGCCAAGTGGCTCGTTCAAAGAAACGCTCATCCAACGGCGGCATCTCGCTTCGGTCTATGGTTTCATCAGTGAGGGCATCAATCATTGCCCAATTGGTCTCGGAGGAGTTGTTCATAGTTTATGCGCTCCTGAGTTACTGCTTTCATCATGGAGATGATACGGATGAGATTTTCGCCTCGTTCGGTGAATATGACGACTACCACATGGCCGTTTAATGCCCCAACACCAATCCATCGTTCTTCACCATACTCTTGTCGCTCATCTAAGGCGACCAACATCGGGGCGTTAAAAACCTGCCAAACATCGCGGAAATCAAACCCATGCTTGCGGATATTGGTTTGTCGCTTTTGCTCATCCCACTCAAATGTTAATGACATGGAGCAACCCTCTTGCAGTTAAAAATTTATTCGTTATGAGGTGCGGCTCTCAATAACGAGTAACGAGTAACCAATAACCCTATAAAAGTCCTTTTTCGCGCAAGACCTGTGGGTAGAGGGCTTGGCTACGGCCGAACAAATCCCCCAATGCCTTTGCTTTTAGCATCGGCCCCTTAATCTTTAGTTTACCACTTCCCAACGCTTTCATAATGCCCAATTCCCCTAGCATAATGTGGTGCAACGTGTCGGCGGGTAGGGTGATGTCGAGTGTGGGGGGCAAATTGACGGGGCCGAAGTGGTGTTGGGCGGGGGTGGTACGGCCGTTTATGGTTATCTCGGCCGCTGGATCCAAGCACTGAAAGCGGAAAACCAACTTAGAATCGGTCAGCGACTTGAGGCTGGCATCTCCCTCGGCTGATATACGGCCGAACAACTCGCCAAGGCAATCGTAAAATTGGGTGGGGGAGGTGTAGAAAGGCATGAGGGGATTGCGGAATGGGGAATGCGGATTGCGATTGCGGAATGAAAGTTCTGGGACTGGCTGACGGGCTGACAAGGCTGACCGCTACCCAAAAAACACCGATTTGCGGCGGGCGAGGCGGCCGTTAATCATCTCTTGGACGATGTTGCGCGTTTGATTGGTTAATTGCGAGACAAGTACCATGTTGTCGGCCGAGCCGAGCGGGTAATGGTCGGTCGGAATCGGTTCGCCAAAATCAATGTACCACTTGGTTGGGTTGGGAATCACCCCCAACAGGCCGAGCCACGGGAAGCGGAAGGAGATGGGAAAGTAGGGGAAGCCCGTCAGCCGCGCCAATGTTTCTGATTTGTAGAGCGAAATGTAGGTTTCTTCCGCCCCCACAATGGAGACGGGAATGATGGGCGCTTGGGTGTTGAGCGCCATCTTGACGAACCCGCCACGGCCGAACCGCGCCAACTGATACCGCTCGCTGTACAGCTTGCCCACCCCCTTAAACCCTCGGGGTAGACCGCCACCAACTCATCCTGTTCGAGCAAGCGCGTGCCGTTTTCGACACTGGCCAACGCTTGCCCAATCTTTCCAGCAGGTGGAAACAAAGGGCAGGTGGGGAACCACGAGGCGTATAACTGGGTGGACGAGCCGTTGGCTGGGGTGTTCGTTCTGCACGGCCATCATCACCATGCCGCCGTCGAAGGGGAGTTGCCCCGAATGGTTGCCGACGAGCAGGGCACGGCCGTAATCGGGCACATGCTCCATCCCCGAAACCGAGACGCGGAACCAATAGCTGTAGAGGAAGTCGAAAAACGGCCGTAACGCCTCAAACACCTCCGCATCATAGCCCCACTCGTCCGTTTCATATTCCCCCGTCAGCCGCCGCTTGAAAAAGTCCACCTGCATCTCAATTTGGTAATTGATGAGGAACCACAACCCCTGCCAAAACTCGGGGTCGAAAAAATCCTCGCGGAACATCTTTTGCAATTGGGGAATTATCTGCCCCATTTGTTCCTGTGGCAACGATTGCGCCGCCCGCTCGAACAAATCGAGCAGGCCCTTGGGGGTGAAGGGGGGCGGCACATAGCTGGGGGTCACAGCCTGTAGCCGCTCAACCAACGCTTTGACTTCGTGCGCCAACCGTTCTTGGCGGCTGGGGGTGGTGGTGGGTTCTTCTTCGACGAGAATTGTCATGGGATTGCGGAATGCGGAATGGGGATTGCGGATTGGTCGCTACTTGTAACTTTTAACTTTTCACTTCTTACTTTTCACTACTCACCTGCCCCCGCTTGGCGAGAACTTCGCGTAGGTATTCCTCATCGAGGGCGCGGGCGTGTTGGCTGGTGGCGGAGGTGCGCTTGGCGGCCGTGAATTCGCGCACAGCCTCCTCGGCCGTGCGGGTGGGTTGCCAGCCAAACTCGGCCGCCAGTTTGGCCGTATCCCCCACCCAGCGGTAGCGCAGGTAATCGGCCCCGAACGAGAGCAAACGGCCGAACCGCCCCCCCGCCCAATAAACCAGCGGATGCAACACGGGCACATCCTGCCCCTGTGCCAAGCGGATAATTTTGGCCAGCGGCAACACATCGGCCGCCCCGATGTTAAAAACACCAGCGGGGGCGTTTAAGCAAGCGTGAACCAACGCCTCCACCCCATCATCTTCGTGGAGCAGTTGCAGGACGGGGTTAAAACCGAGCAGAACAGGCACGAATTTGGGGGCGATGTAACGGCCGAGCGGCGAATTGACTGTCGGTCCCATCACATTGGCCAAGCGCAAAATCGTCACCCCCATTTCTGGGTTTTGCTGGGCAAAGCCCGCCGCAAATTCTTCTATTTCGATGGCGTAGCGCACCCCGCCATGTTGCTTGTTGCCATTCAGCGGCCATGATTCGGGCAAAAAGGCGGGGTTGCTCGCTTGTGCCCCGTAAACGGCCGTGCTACTGCGCCATACCAAATGGCGCACCCCCGCTTGCGCCGCCGCGCCAAACAGCCGCATCGTGCCCATCACGTTCAGGTCAAACGCGGCTTCACTGGGGCGGCTTCGCTCGTCAAACTCGAGGTGGCAGATGGTGTCTACTTGTTCGGCCGTTAGCAATTCCACCAGCAAGGGGTTGCGCACATCCACCTGTATAAAATCCACCCCTTCAATTTTAAGGGGTGGTGGGGTGGGGGAGATGCCCACGACGCGCACGTCTGGCTCTTGTACCAGCCGGGCGGCCACACGGCCGCCCCAATAATCGCTTACACCTGTGACGAGAATGGTTTTTGTCATAGAAATTCAGCTAGTCAGCAATTCAGCCAGTCAGCAATTCAGCGGTTAGCAAAGCGTTGGCCGCTCCGTTAACTTTTCACTTTTTACTTTTCACCTTTCACTTTTTACTCACTCCCCGGCGCGTATTGTAGCAGAAAAAAGAGAGACAATGATTGCTGATAGGTCTATTAAGTTGAGGCAGGTTTAGAACGGCCAAAAGAGCGGCACTGTTAGAGTCACCAACACCAGCAGGAGCAGATTGAGACCCACCCCCACACGGGCGTAATCGCTAAATTTGTACCCGCCGGGTCCGTAAATAATCACATTGACCTGATGGCCAACGGGCAACATGAAGGAGGTGGAAGCGGCAATGACGGTGGCCATGACCAACGGCCGTGGGTCTACCCCAATGCCCAACGCCGCATCAATGGCAATCGGAATCATCAAGACAGTGGCGGCCGCATTGGAAATCACCTCGGTCAGCAGAGCAGTCAGCAAAAACAGACCCGCCAAGACGGCCACAGGCCCCCACTCCCCAATGCCCCCCACCAAATAATCGGCCAGCAATCGCGCCGTACCCGTTTGCTCCATCGCCATGCCCAGTGGCAACATCCCCGCAATTAAAAAGACCGATTGCCAATCAATGGACTGATAAGCTTCGTCCATGGTGATGACCCCAAACAAAACCAGCGACACTGCACCCATCAACATCATGGTGGCCACATCTAGCCAACCCACGGTAATGACAAGGAGGGTGACCAGCAAAATGGCCAGAGTCAGGGGGGCTTTGGCGGTGCGCTTTAGCTCGAGGCGCGGCTTGTCGAGAATCATAAAGTTGGGGTTTTTGCGGAGCAGTTCGAGCTTATCGGCCGTGGTTTGCACCAGCAAAGCATCCCCAAATTCGATGGGAATGTTGCCCAGTTTGTCCACCAAAACCTTGCCGCTGTGGCGGATGGCCAAGACCGATACGCCATATTTCTGGCGAAAATCGAGCTGAATGAGGGAGCGCCCCTTGAAGCGGGAGCGAGGGGTGAGGCCAATTTTGGCTAGTTGCAGGTCGCTATTGGCGGCGAGGGGGTCGGCTGTGCCCACAGATTGCAGGCCATGAGATTGGCTCACTTCGAGCAAAGTCTCGAGAGGCCCTTCGATGAGCAGGACATCTTCGGCCGCTAATACGCGCCTGCCCGTTGGGTATTGGTTGGGTAAATTGGCGCGGCGCAAACGCAGAATGTTCAGCCCATACTGCTGGCCGAATTGGGTTTCGGCAATGGTTTTGCCCACCAGTGAGGATTCGGCCGTGACTTGTACCTCGGTCACATACGGCCGCACAGGGTACTCGTCCAACAACTCCCCGCCGGGCGTGCGTTCGGGCAACAGGTAACGGCCGAACAGGAGCATATACGCCATGCCCGCCCCCAAAACCAAGATGCCTGTCGGCGTAAAATCAAAAAAGCCAAACGACTCAATATGGCCGTAATCCTCCAAAATCTCGGCCGCCAAGATATTGGGTGGCGTGCCAATCAGGGTCATATTGCCCCCGAGCAACGCCGCAAAAGCGAGCGGCATGAGCAATTTAGAAGGTGGAATCCGCAATTGGCGGCTGATGGACAACACGGCCGGCATTAAAATGGCCACCGCCCCCACGTTGTTCATAAAGGCGGACATTACGCCAGCGGTCAGCATGATGACGGCCAAAATCCACTGCGGCCGTGGCCCCGCCACCTGCAACATCCGCACCGCCAGCATATCGGCAATGCCCGTTTGGTACACCGCCCCGCTGATGATAAACACCGCCCAAACTGTAATGACGGCTGGGCTGGAAAACCCCGCAAAAGCCTCCCGCGAGGAGATTAGCCCTGTCAGAATCAGAGCCAACAACACCAGCAAGGCCACCACATCCACCCGTACTTTCTCGGTGACAAAAAGCACCATCGCCCCCGCCAAAATACTCAGCACCAGTATGTTTTCTAAAGCCATGCGGATCTCCTGTGTGGGTAGAGGTGTATTGGTTTATTAGTTTATTGGTCTATCGCACTACACCAATATACCAATATACCTCTTCTACACGCCCCGTTAAAAAAAAGACCCCACAAGCTCATCCAAGCTGTGGGGCCTTTTTACTTTTTACTTTTTACCTTTCACTGCCTACTGCCACCCCTCCATGCGCTTCTTGATGTCCATTACAAACGCATCGGCCGTGGCTCCGTCCAAAATGCGGTGGTCAAAACTAAAGCTCACATAGGCACAAGTGCGGATGGCAATCGCATCGTGAATGACCTTCACCCGCTTTTCGATGAGGCCAATGCCCAAAATGCCCACCTGCGGCTGGTTGATAATCGGCGTGCCCATCAAACTGCCCGACGCGCCGTGATTGGTGATGGAGAACGTTCCCCCGCGCACCTCATCGGCTTGCAGGCGATTCACCCGCGCCCGCTCGGCCAAATCGTTAATCGTCCGCGCCAAGCCGAGCAAATTCAGGTTATCCGCCCCCTTAATGACGGGCACAATCAGCCCGCCGGGGATGGCGGCGGCCATGCCGATGTTAATCTCTTTCTTGAGCAAAATCCCCTCGTCCGTCCATTGCCCATTGGCCAGCGGGTGTTTTTTGAGTGCTTCGGCGACAGCCATCACCCAATACGGCATAAATGTCAGCTTGACCCCGTCCCGCTCGAAAGCGGCGCGGTGCGCTGAACGATGGGTGGCCACGGCCGTTAAATCGAACTCGAACATTGTCGTCACATGCGGGCTGGTGCGCTTGCTGTGCACCATATGCTCCGCAATCGCCCGCCGCATCGCCGTCAGCGGTTGCACATCGCCCGCAGGCAAGGGAAAGGGATTGGGGACTGGGGACGAGGGACGGGAGACGTTTGTAGTGGCGGCTTTAGCCGTTTCAGGCTGGCTCACCGTCACAGTTGGTGTTGCAGGAGCGACAGCTTGGGTTGTTGCCCCGCTCTCCAAATAAGCCAACACATCCTTCTTCGTAATCCGCCCGTCCTTCCCCGACCCCTCAATCTGCCGCAAATCAAGGCCATGCTCGGCCGCCATCCGCGCCACCACAGGGCTAATCCAGCCCACCTCCGTCTCCCGCGTGGCCGTCTTCGGCTGGCCATTCACATGGATGGGTTTGGAGGACTGGGGACTAGGGACTGGGGACGCGACAGAAGGCACGGCCGTACTGCCGCCCCCCTGCTCCCCTGCTCCCCTGCTCCCCTGCTCCCCCGCAATCACCCCCAACACCGTCCCCACCGCCACCGTGGAGCCTTCGGGAACCAAAATCTCGGTCAGCACCCCCTCCCCTTCCGCCACAATTTCGGTGGTCACTTTGTCCGTCTCCACCTCCAACACAGGGTCATACGCCTTAATTTTGTCGCCTACTTTTTTCAGCCATTGGCCAATCGTGCCTTCAATGACCCCTTCGCCCATCTCGGGTAAAACAATGTTGATGCTCATGGGAAGTTCCTCGTTTAGCTGGTCCGCCTGTCAGCTAGTCAGCGAGTCAGCCTAATTACCAATTACCAATTACCAACCTACCAAAACACCCGCCGCTGAGACGGCCGCTCCCCATAAAAAATAGGGAAACTCTGCGGGTCACACTCGTGCATCAGCTCATACACCGCCTCAAAAATCTCCTCCCGGTTCGGCTTCGAGAAATAATTCCCATCCGAGCCATAAGCGGGGCGGTGTTCCAGCGCATTCAGCGTGCGCGGCTCAGCATCGAGGTGGCGATAGCCCCCCTGCACCTCCAGCACCTGCTGGAGCATATACGCCGTCGCCCCACCGGGCACATCCTCATCCACACACACCAACCGATTCGTCTTGGCCAGCGATTGCCCAATGCGGTGGTGAATATCAAACGGGAGCAGGGATTGCACGTCAATCACCTCCACCTCAATGCCGACAGCGTGGAGGTCTTCGGCCGCGTCCATTGCCAATTGGCACATCGCCCCATAGGTGATGAGCGTCACATCCGCCCCCTCGCGCAACACTTCGGGCACACCCAGCGGAATCGTAATGTCGGCCAAGTTTTCGGGGAGCCGCTCCTTTTTGCGGTAGCCATTTAGCACTTCCACAATCAGGCCGGGGTCATCCCCCTTGAGCAGGGTGTTGTAAAAACCCACCGCACGGGTCATGTCGCGGGGGACGAGCACATGGATGCCGCGCAACATGTGGATGATGCTACTCATGGGCGACCCCGAGTGCCACACCCCTTCCAGCCGGTGGCCACGGGTGCGGATAATGACGGGCGCTTTTTGCCCCCCCCGTGTGCGCCAACGCATCGTCGCCAAATCATCCGACATGATTTGCAGGGCGTACAAAATGTAATCGAGGTATTGGATTTCGGCGATGGGGCGCAAGCCGCGCATGGCCATGCCAATGGCCTGCCCCATAATCGTCGTCTCGCGGATGCCCGTATCGCTGACGCGCAAGTGGCCGTATTTGGCTTGCAAACCCGCCATTGCTTGGTTCACATCCCCCAAAAAGCCCACATCTTCGCCAAAGGCAATGATGCGCGGGTCACGGCCGAACATCGTCTCAAAATAGTTGTTCAGCACCGCAAACCCCGTCACCTCCTCCGCTTTGGCGGGGTAGATGGGTTTCACCTCCTGCACATGGGCGGGGGATTCGGCCGATTCGCTCCACAAATCGGAGCTGTATTCTTGCACATACGCCTGCCGCCGCTCGTTGCGCCATGCGATGAGTTGCTCACGGCCGTCCATCTTCTCGTGGCGGGTCAGCATCAGCACATCAAAAATCGTCTCCATAATCTCCCGCCGATTGGGGTAACGTCCCCTTAGCAACTTCTCCCGCGCCGTGCGGATGGCCGTTTGGTGGGCGGATTCGGCTTCGATGGTTTGGATAATTTTAGCCGCCGCTTGCCTATCTTTATCCACAAAATTCACATAATCTTGCCACGCCGCTTGCTGTTCCTTGCGCACCGCTTCGGTGTCTTCCCGCTCTATCTCCTCCAACTCTTGCGGGCCGATGAGTTCCTCGCGCAACATCCAGTGGCGCATTTTGGCCACGCAATCATATTCCACCTCCCACGCCAGCCGTTCGGCCGTTTTATACCGCTCGTGGCTCCCCGAGGTGGAATGCCCCTGCGGTTGGGTCACTTCGATGACGTGAATGATAGCGGGGATGTGGTGCTGGCGGGCATTATCGGCGGCTTTCTGGTACGCCTCGACCAACGCGGGGTAATCCCATCCTTTCACCGTGTAAATGTCGTAGCCATTGCTCCCCCCTCCCGTTGGAAGCCCGACAGCAAAACCGACAAATTCTCTTTGACCATCTGGTGCTTGTTGGGCACAGAGATGCCGTAGCCATCGTCCCAAATGGAGATGACGGCCGGCGCACCCAACACCCCAATGGCGTTGACCGCCTCCCAGAACATGCCCTCGGCCGTGCTGGCGTTGCCAATCGTGCCAAACGCCACCTCATCCCCGTTGCGCGAGAATTGGGCGAACTGGTGCAACTCTTCAATTTCCCGATACAGCCGCGAGGCGTAGGCCAGCCCGACGAGGCGGGGCATTTGGGCGGCCGTGGGGGAAATATCGGAGGCGCTGTTGTATTGGGCGGTCAAATCCCGCCAACTGCCATCGGGGTTCAGGCTTCGGGTGGCAAAATGGGCGTTCATCAAACGGCCGCCCGTGGCAGGTTCCTTTTCTAAATCAGTGTGGGCGTAAAGCTGGGCGAAAAAGCTCTGGATGGAGATTTCGCCCAAGGCGAGCATGAAGGTTTGGTCGCGGTAATAGCCACTGCGGAAGTCGCCGTGGCGAAAGGCGTGGGCCATGGCGATTTGGGCCGCTTCTTTGCCATCGCCGAAGATGCCGAATTTGGCACGGCCGCTGAGCACCTCGCGCCGCCCAATCAGGCTGGCTTGTCGGCTCCGAAAAGCGGTGCGGTAATCGTCCACCACCTGCTCGGCGGTAACGATGTGGGATAGGTCGAAGGGGGGTGTGGGGGTGGTCATGGGGAATGGGGTAAAAGCGGGTACCCTTCGGGACTTGCAAACGTAATCATTTCCAGATTGGAAATAACCTGAAAATGTTTGGCATTATGAGTCACCAACGGGATTTTGAGTTCCAGAGCCGTCGCCGCCAACCAACAATCTTCCGAAGGTGGTGGGCGCCGTGGCCTGAATTTCTGCCCATTGTGGGCAATGTCTCGTTGGACCAACAACGGTAAATGTTTGTTTCAGATAACCTTCCATTTCTTGGATGCGTTTGCTCTGCCATTGGTAGATTTTGCCGCCACAGACGATAGAACCAGATTTTGGTTCTCTAAAACGGCAAAGTTGGCATCTCGTTTGAGCGAATTGGTATCTACTAAAAGCGCATTATTCATGGTTCCCAATCCAAAATACGTGGTGTTTGACGCAATTCGCGGATGAATGCATCAAATTCATCGGCCGTTTCCTCTGCTGGCCAAAAATCAGGCGTGTTTTCCGCCAAATTTTGAGCGGCGGGGGCTTGCCAAATGATGAGGTATGGGGGAATGGCAAAATCAGCGCGAACAGGTGGCTTTTGCTGGAAAATAACCAGCCATTCTTCACGCTCTTCATCAGATAAGGCTTGCACCAGAGTTTGTTTTTGCACAGGCGTTAATGCCTGAAAATCGTGATGCAGTTTTTTTAATGGGGTAGGTAATGTTGCAACTGTCATAAATTGACCTCCATCTGGAAATGCGAACAACTAAAACGCCAACAATTCCTCCATTTTAGCCTGAATCTTCGCCACTGTGGGAACCACCCCTTCCATCAACGTCTGGCTAAACGGAACCATCACGGCCGGGGCCGCCACCCGCGCCACAGGCGCATCCAAATCCGTAAACGCCTCGGCCGCAATCACGGCCGCAATCTCCGCCCCAAAGCCGCCAAACTCAATATCCTCATGCACCACCAGCACCTTACCCGTCTTGCGCACCGATTGTAACACCAGTTCCTTGTCCCACGGCGAAAGCGTCCGCAAATCAATCAGTTCGATATTCCCTCGGCCGCCAATCGCCTGCGCCGCCAACTCACACCGCTCCACCATCGCCCCCCACGTCACCACCGTCAAATCCGTGCCCGTCTGCACCAAGTGCCCACGGCCGAACGGCAACACATACTCATCGCCGGGGTACGGCCGCCGCGCCCACGCCGCATCCAACATCGCCCGATGCTCAAAAAAGATGACCGGGTCATTGCCGCGCAGGGCGGCGCGGAGCAGGCCGACCGCATCGGCCGCGTTGGAAGGCACGGCCATCTGCCAGCCCACTGCATGGGTATACGTCACTTCGCTGGTCACACTGTGCCACGGGTCGCCAATTTTGCGATAGCCGCCGGGGATGCGCACCACCAGCGGGGCCGCAAAATTGTTGTCGGTGCGCCAGCGCAAACTGCCGCAATTGTTGATTTGCTCCGTGGCGGGGTCGGCGTATTTGCGGAACTGGATTTCGGGCACGGGGAGCAAACCCGCCAAGGCCATGCCTACTGCTCGGCCGATAATCCCCTCCTCCGACAAGCTCGTATCAAACACCCGCGCCTCGCCAAACTGCTTTTGCAACCCCACCGTGGCCGCATGAACGCCCCCCTTAAAGCCCACATCTTCCCCAAAGACCACACAGCGGGGGTTCGTTTTTAGCTCCACCTCCAGCGTCTTGCGAATCGCCTCAATCATGGTCAGGCGCGAAGGGGAGGGGGGGTGGGGAATGTCGCTCCCCTTGGGCAAGACAATGCCTTCGGGCAACAGCCCGCCCTTCTTTTGGATGGTTTGCGGGTCGTGGAAGGCGTAAAGCGTCACATCGGCCGTGTTTGGCTCGGGGGCGGCGATGGCTTGCTCGGCCGCCTGCCGCACTTGGGCAACCGCCTCCGCCTTTATCTCATCCCACTCTTCTTGGCTGAACTGGCTGGGCACGAGGTAGGTGTACAAGGCGGAGAGCGGGTCGCGGGCGCGTTCTTCCGCCCGCTCCGCCTCATCTTTATATGCTTGGTTGTCCACGCTGGAGTGCCCCGACAGGCGTGGCACTGTCAGGCGCAACAGGGCGGGGCCGTGGCCAGCCCGCACATGGCTGACGGCCGCTTGCACGAGGTCGGCCGTTTCCGCTGGCTCTGTGCCGCTCCCATCCCAAATGGCCAACCCACCAAAGCTGGCCAAATTGGCCGCAATGTTGCTCCCCGGCGTTTGCAAGGGGGATTTGACCGAGATGGCGTAGCCGTTGTCTTCGATGAAGAACAGCACGGGTAGTTGCAAGGTGGTGGCCATCGTTAGGGATGACCAAAAGCCGTTGGTGGACACAGAGCCATCCCCCCCACAGACGACGGCCATGCTTTGCTGCAACGCCTCTTCCCCCAACTGTTCGGTGCGGTAGCGGATGGCTTGCGCCCAGCCCACGGCCGGGGTGTATTGCGACCCCACATCCCCTGCCATCGGCAACACCGTCGGGCCGCCATCGCGGGGGAGCATGTTGACAACCACGCCCACATCTCGGCCGCCCGAAACGCCGCCGGGCTTGGCCATGCCGCTCAAAAAGCTCTCCAGTGGGGTCAGGCCAATGCCGAGCATCAGCGGCCGTGAGCGGTAATAGGCGCTCACCGCATCAAAGGGCTGGCGCAGCAGTTGCGCCAAGAGCAGTTGCCCCAATTCGTGGCCGCTGGCCGAAAATTGGTATTTGACGTGCCCGTGCGGGGTCAATTCTCGCTCTTCGATTTCGTCCATAGCGCGGGAAACCCACGCTAGGTGGGCCAACTTGCGCCAATCATAGGTCACAGGGGCGGAGGTGGTGGTTGGGTGAGACATGGGGGAGGGGGAGAGTAAGGGCGTAACAGAGGAAGAGAGGGGAGCGCATTCGCTTATGGCTTACGGCTTAAGGCTTACGGCTATGACCGCTCCCGCCAAATGTTGTTCGAGGGCGGCGCAGGCGGCCGAGACATCGCCATCGCGGGCGTGGGCCAAAATGGCGCGGTGTTCTTGTTGGGAGGTGTGCAGTTGCGAGCCGTTCACCCGCTGGGTAATGAGGTAGCGCACGACGTTGGTGTGCAGGGTTTTGACCACATCGAGCAGGTGGAACATGCCCGACGGCCGATACAACGCCTCGTGGAACTGCCAGTTCAGGTCGGCCCAGTGGCGCAAATTGGGTTCGATGTCAATGTGGTTGAGGATGGCTTCGGCCGTCAGGAAGTCGGCCGTGGTCATGCGTGGGATGGCGCGGCGCAGGGCGATGCTCTCGAGGGCGATGCGCATGGTGTAAAGCTCTTCGATTTCGGCCGTGTTCAGACTGGTGACGATGGCTCCCCGATTGTGGATGATGTCCACCAACCCCTCCGCTTGCAATTGGAACAATGCCTCGCGCACGGGGATTTTGCTCACTTGGAAGGTGGCCGCGATTTCGTCTTGGCGCAGGGATTGGCCGCTGTGGAGTTGGCCTTGCAAAATCGCTTTCCGCAACGCTTCAGCGATACGATCGGCCGTGTTCTGGCTGGGGGGGAGAGTGTCGAGGCCATTAAGCGTCATGCTCTTAACTGTATAATCGTATACGATTTACGTCAAGAGAAAAATGGGACGTGTTGAGCGATTGCTTCTTCTTCCCGCTTTTCTTCGGTAAGCCTCCCATTAGATTCCTATACGTGCCTCCCCGCAAACCGTATAATTACCGAGTAGATACCCCTGTATCACCCCCGTCTCTTTTCCACATTGTTCATTGTTCATTGTAAATTGACACAAGGAATAGACCCATGTCCTTTCTCTGGGCCGTTGGCGGCTTTCTCCTCATTCTCACCCCCCTCATTCTCATTCACGAATATGGCCATTTTATCGCCGCTCGCCTGAGCAAAATTCGCGTCGAAGAATTTGGGTTGGGTTTTCCTCCCCGTGCGGTCACCCTTTTTGAGCGCAACGGAACCATCTTTTCCCTAAACTGGATTCCCATCGGTGGCTTTGTACGGCCAGCAGGGGAAGACAATCCCGACATCCCCGGTGGCCTTGCCTCCGCTTCCAAACACGCCCGCCTTTTTGTGCTGGCCGCTGGTTCGTTGGCCAATTTTGTTTTGGCTTTCGTGCTGTTTACGATTATGTTCAGCCTGCCCCAACCCGTGGTGAACGAAGCACTGGTGGCGGTGAGTGGGGTGGCGGAAGGTTCGCCTGCGGCCGTGGCGGGCTTGGAAGATGGTGATGTGTTCGTCAGCGTGAACAGTGTGCCGATTGCAGGGGATTTTGAAGCATTGACAGGTGAAATTCAGGCCAACCTTGGCCGTGATGTGACCCTGCTGATGGAGCGCGACGGCGAGCCATTCACGGCCGTGCTCGTGCCTCGCGTCCCCGGCGAATACGATGCCAGCCGCGAAGGGGCTGTCGGTGTCCGCCTCAGCCACCCGGCCACAGGCGAAATTAGCTCGATGGGCGTGCCCCGTGCGGCCGTCGAATCCGTTGCCACCATGTGGAACATTGTCTACATGACCGTGCGGATGCCTGTTGATTTGCTGGCGGGGCAAGTCGCCCCCGAAGAAGCACGGGTCGTGAGCGTGGTCGGCATTAGCCAAATGGCTGGCCAAGCCACCCAACAAACGGTGAACACAGGTGACATCACCTACATCCTCTCCCTTGCAGGGGTGATTAGTGTCGCTTTGGGCTTTACCAATTTGCTCCCCATTCCTGCCCTTGATGGCGGCCGTATCATCTTCGTCCTCATTGAAGCGGTGCGCGGCCGTCGCGTAGAACCTGAATACGAGGGCATGGTTCATGCCATTGGCATGATTTTGCTCCTCGTCCTCATGGTTGTGCTCATTGTGCAAGATGTGGTGAATCCCCTTCCCATGTAAAGTGATGTAATTGTGTATTGGTGTAATCAAAAGCCTCTCATGCACCCATATACCAATAAACCACTACACCAATAAACCCTCTTAAACTGTTGGTGAGAAACTGGGTTTTACCAAAAGCCCAGTTTCTTTTTGTCTCTAACCTGTAGCAGATAGAGGCAAGAGATAGAGATAGAGGAAATCCATCGTTGGTTGGCCAATTGTATATCTTTCTATCTCTATCTCTACACTCTATCTTTCGAGTAACCACTAACAAATAACTGCCATGTTCGACGATGATTTTGATTTAGACAAATTGGGTGATGAAGAAACCCTGCGCAAGGCTTGGCAACGGCCGCTCCAAGAGCTATTTGATGAGCTATTCGCGGCTGAAGAAACCCCTATTTCCATCGCCAGCCTTTACCGCTTTTCCGATATGCCCGAGGAGTATGTGGCTCAATTCAGCCAACGCTGGCCTACCCTCGCGGCCGAACGGCGGCCGATTATCGTGCGCCATTTGGCCGACATTACCGAAGAAAACTACCAAGTAGATTTCAGCGCCATCTCCAAGATATTCTTGCAAGACCCGTTGGCGGCCGTGCGCGTAGCCGCACTCGATGCCCTGTGGGATTCCAGCGACCGCACCCTCATCCAACCCATCATCCAGCTTATGCAACAAGACAAGGATGAGGCGGTGCGGGCACAAGCGGCCGCCACCCTTGGCCATTACATCCTCATGGCCGAGTGGAAGCAGTTGCCCCCTCACACGGCCAAACCGATTGTGGCCGCCCTGCTCGAACAACTCAGCCGCCCTGATTTGCCCCTGCCCATTTGGGGCGCGGCACTCGAATCGTTTGCGGGTTCGGGTCATGCGCGGGTCAATGAGTTTATTCAACGCGCCTATGAAGATGGGGATGAGCAGTTGCAAATTAGCGCCGTTTTTGCGATGGGTCGCACGGCCGACAAACGTTGGCTCATCACCCTGCAAGATGAGTTGAATAACCCCGACCCCGCCATGCGCACCCAAGCGGCCACGGCCGTGGGCCTCCTCGGCTCCTCCGACCCGCTGGAGCAATTAATCGAACTCGCTTATGAGGATGACGACCTCGAGGTGCGGATTGCGGCCGTGGCCGCCCTTGGCCAAATCGGCGGCGAAATGGCCACCCATGCCCTGAACAAACTGGCCGAAGACCCCGACTCCGAAGAGTTGTACGAAACCATCACCGAAGCGCTCGACGAAATGATGTGGCTCGGTGGCGAAATAGACTTTTCTCTAATAGACTTAGACGATACGGATGACGACGAAGAGTTGCCGTAAGCTATAAGCTGTAAGCCATGTGCTGAAAGACTGACCGACTGCAAGACTGTGAATATCCGTTGGCTCCTTCTCCTTTTAATTGCTTGTGCGGCCGTGTGGGCCACGCCTGCGCTTGCCCAAACGGCGGTTCCCGCAACCCTGTCCCCTGAAGGGGAGGTGGCCTATGCCTTTGGCCAGCAGATGACGTTCAGTTTGCAGGTTCGCAACGAACCGTTGTTGCAATCGGCCGTGTTGTTCGTCTCCACCCCCCAATTCGAGAACACCTACTCCCACCAATTGCCCATCGAAGCGGGCAAAGGGGATTTGATTAATTTGCGGCACGAGTTGGATTTGACGGCCGTGCCCCTACAACCCTTTACCCTTGTCACCTATTGGTGGGTGTTGGAAGCGGCCGATGGCACGCTCTACGAATTGCCCCATGCCAACCTCGAGTATGCCGACGACCAGTTTGTGTGGAAAGAGACAGCCCAAGCAGGGGTTGAAATCTACTGGGTGGCCGATGGCCTCGACCTAGGGCAAGTGGCCTTGGATGTGGTGTTGGAATCCCTGCCCCGCATCCAATCCGTCGTGCAGGCGGATTTGCCCAATCCCCTGAGCATTTACTTGTATCCTTCGGCCAGCGATTTACGCGCCGCCCTGCGCCTGAGCGGCCAAGATTGGGTAGCGGGTCATGCCAGCCCTGAGTTGGGAGTGGTCTTGCTCCCCGCCGAGAACCCGCGCACGGCCGTGGTAGATTTGCGCCGTCGCATTCCCCATGAGCTTTCCCATCTGCTCGTTTACCGTGCCGCAGGTACAGGCTACGCCAACATGCCCCGCTGGTTCGATGAGGGCTTGGCCACCTTGTTTGAGAGTGTGCCCAACCCCAACTACGAACCCGCCTTGCAAGATGCGCTGGCCAGCGACCAAATCATCCCCTTTGAGGAGTTGTGTGTCAGCTTTCCCCGATAGCTCCACCAACCAAGTTTACCGAGCCTATGCCCAAAGCGGTTCGCTGGTGGCTTTCATCCAAGCCCGCTACGGCAACGAGGCGTTGCAAAACATGCTCTCCGCTCTCGCTGATGGGGCCACTTGCGAGACATTTGTGGAGCGAGGATTGGGCATTTCCCAACAGCAACTCGTGGATGATTGGATGCGCGATGTGCAACCCTCGACCTCCTATAACCTGATTAGCCAAAACCTCATCTGGCTCATCATCCTCTTCGGCGGCTTTGCCGTCACCCTCTTGCTCCTTTTTACGGGTCGATAAACTAAGTTAAAAGTGCTGAGTGCTGAGTGCTGAGTTAAAAGTAGTACTCCCCACTTTTAACTTTTAACTTTTTATTTAGCACTTTCTACTTTCCTTCTATGTCTGACGAACAACTCCAACGCCGTTTTCGCAATTTGTTGCTCAAGGGAACCCGCGCCCTGCAAGCGGGGGAGATGGAAACGGCCGTGCGCTTGCTCGAGCGGGCGACGCAACTCCTCCCCAGCCATGTGGATGCCCAACTCAACCTGAGCGGGGCGTATATTTTGACCAAGCAGTTCAAGAAAGCGGCGGCCGTGCTCGAGTTAGCGGCCACCCTCGACCCCGAAAATGCCATGATCTGGACAAACCTTGGGGCGGCCTACTTGGGCAACCCCATCTTGGCCAAAGAAGAGGAGCAACAACGCGCCATCGAAGCGTTTGAGAGAGCCTTGAGCCTGAACCCCGTGGCCCCCAATGTGGCCTACAACATCGGCCTCATCTACCGCGATAAACAAGACCACTCGGCCGCCTTGCACTGGTTCCAACGCGCCCTGCACGCGAACCCACAGGATAAGGATGCGCGGTATTATGTGGGGGTGATGGAAGAAAAGATAAAAAGTGAGAAGTAAAAAGTGAGAAGTGAAAAGTCAAAGTGGTAAGTACCTCCACTTTTCACCTTTCACCTCTTACTTTTCACCCCCCCTCCCCCTGCAACCGTGACAACCAAATATGCTACAATACCCCCCTATGTCAAACACACAAGAACTACTGGTCATTGGCGGCGGATTGGCGGGAACCGAGGCGGCATGGCAAGCGGCCGAACACGGTCTGCATGTGCGCCTTTTTGAGATGCGCCCCCAGCGCAACACCCCTGCTCACGTCACCAACAAACTGGCTGAATTGGTCTGTAGCAACTCGCTCGGCTCGGTGGGCATTGCCAAAGCGCCGGGCTTGCTCAAGGCGGAAATGCGCGGGCTTGGCTCGTTTATCCTCGAGTGCGCCACGGCCACGGCCGTGCCCGCTGGCTCCTCCCTCTCCGTAGACCGCGAAGGGTTCTCCGAACTCGTCACCAGCCGCATCCATCAGCACCCCAACATTGAGGTGGTGCGCGAAGAAGTGACCCGTGTGCCCGATGTGCCCGCCATTATCGCCACAGGGCCGCTCACTTCGCCCGCATTGGCGGAGGAAATCGGCCGTTTATCGGGCCGCAACTACCTCTACTTTTACGATGCCCTCGCCCCCATTGTGACGGCCGATAGCATTGATATGTCCATCGCCTTTCGCAAATCCCGCTACGACGAAGGGGAGCAGGACGACGGCGATTACATCAACTGTGCCATGACGCAGGAGGAGTACGGCCGCTTTTACGAAGCACTGACCACGGCCGAAACAGCCTCCTTGCGCGATTTCGAGACGGAAGATGCCCAATTTTTCGAGGGGTGTATGCCCGTCGAAGTGCTGGCCAAGCGGGGCTATGATGCGTTGCGCTTTGGCCCGCTCCGCCCCGTGGGGCTGATTGACCCGCGCACGGGCAAACGGCCGTTTGCCGTCGTGCAACTGCGACAAGACAATCTAGCGGGCACGCTCTACAACCTCGTCGGCTTCCAGACCAATTTGCGCTGGGGGCAACAGGAAGGAGGTTTTGCGGCTGATTCCGGGGCTGGCCACGGCCGAATTTGTGCGCATGGGTCAACTGCACCGCAACACCTACATCAACTCCCCCGAACTGCTCCACCCGACCATGCAATATCGCGGCCGTGCCGATTTGTTCTTTGCGGGGCAAATTACAGGGGTCGAGGGGTACGCAGGCAATGCGGCCACGGGCTTGCTGGCAGGCATCAACGCCGCCCGCTTGCTCACGGGCGAACACCCCGTCATTTTGCCCCCCCACACCATGTTGGGCGCGTTGGCACACTATGTCACCCACGCCGAAGCGAAACATTTCCAACCGATGAAGGCCAATTTTGGGCTGTTTCCTACCCCCGAGAAGAATATGAGCAAGGGCGACCGCTACCAATACTACAGCGAACGCTCGCTGACCAGCCTGCGCCGCTTTGCCCGCGAACGCCGTCTAAAATATGACCGGGTGGCGGCGGAAACGGCCGAGTTGGTGGCGACGGTTTAAGAAACGGAATCGTTTAGAGTGGGGCAACATGCCGTTACATCTTTATCCAAATGTGTACGTTTCGGGTTCTATTCCCGAAGATTGGAAACCGATTAAAGGTGGCTCACTCAAGTACCCAGTGCGAAATTCAGCCGTATATCGTTATCTGCGTCAATTATTAGCAGGCAAATGGCAAAAAGTTATCAAGATGGGTAATGTGGGTGAAATCCATTACTTTGAAGATGAATCTGGGCAAGTCGCGGGTGTCAAGTCCTTTCCGAATAAATGAGTATGAACGAAAAAATCTCGCTAAAAAATTTATTGGTTGAAAGGCGAACGGCCGAGGAAAAACTTGAGCTATTTGCCCTGCTCCATTTGGGGGTTTTAGACTCGCTTAATCATGGTGTGCTGAGTGCATCACAAGCGATACACCTTTTCTATCATGCCGAAAATGGTTTGTTTGTGCGCCAACAATTGCAACACCCCACGGCTGATGAGATGATGAGCCGTGGCATCCAATTGCCCGATTTATTTGACACATTACCTGCCGAAGAAGCGCAACAAGAATTTCAGCGCGAATTAACCAAATTACACGCACTCAGTCTCAGCTTGCTAGAAAAACAACTCATCCCCGCGTAATCATCTGGCTTTCACTCTTCCTACCTTCCACACCCCGCTCCCATGCTCGAAACGCTCACCACATGGCTCCAACAAAATAGCAAGCGGTTGTGTGATGGCACATTGACAGATGCGCCTAATGTGTTGGTGGACGGCCGTGAAATAGACGAATTTGTGCGCCTCATCGCCAACACCACCCAACAAGCTCTCTCCGACCAGCTTTATGCTATGCAAAAATGGGCGGTGCGCCAAGCAGGGAGCGACTCGATGGCGGCCAACGATTGGTTGCTGATTATTCGCATCCTGAAGCAAAAAACATTGCTGGGGCTGACCAAAGCGTTTGACCCCACGGCCGTTCTCGAAGATTGGTCGGCCGTGGACCGCGTCTTCACCTACGCCCTCATCGAAGTGGCCAAACTCACCAGTAGCTCCGAAAATGCGCTCATGCTCGAGCATATGGTCAGTTTGCGCCGCCAAATGGAAGAGCTAGACCGCTCCAAATCCCGCTTCATCCAAGTCGCCGCCCACGAACTCAAAACCCCACTCACCCTGTTGGAAGGGTACGCCAACATGATTCGCACCTCTGTCTCTGAGGAAGATTTGCTAATGCAAATGTATTTGGCGGGGCTAGATGGCGGCACCCACCGCCTGCGCGAAATCGTGGGCGATATGATTGACTTGAGCATGATTGAATCGGGCGTGATTAAAATTACCCGCCAACCACTCTATATGGACAAAGTGGTCAATCAGGTCGCCCAATCTTTTGCCAAGCCATTTCAGGATAGACGGGTGGGGTTGGATTTAGAGCCATTTCCCAGCCTGCCCGGCCCTGTTTATGCCGACCCCGAGCGACTGGTGCAGGTGTTTAGCAAAATTATCAGCAATGGGTTGAAATACACGCCCGACGGCGGCCGTGTCACCATCCGGGCGGTGCGCGTGCGCGACGAGGAGAGGAGCGAATTTATTGATGGCTACGTGGATGTGCAAATCAGTGACACAGGCATTGGCATTGCCCCTGAGAATTTAGAGCGCATCTTTGCCAGTTTTGACATGATGGGGGAGGTGGCCAACCACTCCTCGGGCAAAACGAAATTTAAGGGGGGTGGCCCCGGCCTTGGCTTGCCCATTGCGCGGGGGATTGTGGAGGCGTACGGCGGCCGTATTTGGGCCGAAAGCAAAGGGTTCGACGAGCGCAAACGGCCGGGTAGCACCTTCCACATCGAATTGCCCTGCCAAATCAAAGTCTCTGTCAATTATTAGCCGTACTTAATCCCGCCGGGGGTTTAAACCGAAAAAAAGGATTGGGGGGGGCTTTTTCCCGCGCCCGGAAAAAAAGGAGGGAAGAAAGAAAAAAACCGAACTCTGCGTCTTGGCGCCGCGCTGGCGTTAAAAAAGATTTGTTCACCATTTACGTGCTAATCCTTAATCCCGCCAGAAAGGCGCCGACAAGGCGCTGAAATTCAGCGGGGTGATCCATGTTGGGCAGGTGAGCCGCATCCGCCATGATGGCTTTGTGTGCCGAGGGGATGCGTTCCAGCATGTAATCGGCCGCGGCCGTGATATAGGGAATATCGTGTTCGCCAACGATGATGAGGGTGGGAATGTTTAGCTCGCCCAAACGCTCGGCCGAAGGAACGGCCGCATCGGGCAACCGCTTGCCCAGCTTCTTGGCCTCATGGGTCAGGGCGCGGTAATTCATCTCATAGGCCAACTGGCGCATGGTGGGGGAGACCTGTGCGGCCGTGCGCCCACCCCCCTGAAACCAAATTTGCGTCTCAATTTCCGCCACCAACTCGAGGTCGCCCTTGTTGTAGGCCGCTTCGGCTTCCCCCAAATAGGGCAGGTTCAGGTACATCCAAGGCCAACCCCGTTGGCCCCGAACCAACTAGGATGAGCGCTTTGACTTGAGCAGGGTGTGCCAGAGCAAACTCCAAGGCCAGCCCACCACCCATCGAACAACCCATCAAAATAGCTGGCTCCTCGATTTGCAAAGTGCCTAATACGGCGCTGAGGTCTTGCAAATTGGTGTAATCCCCCTCGGCGGGTTCGCTGTGGCCGTAGCCGCGCAAGTCATAACGGATGGCGCGGAACTGTTGGGCGAAATGGGTCAATTCGTTGTTCCACTGGCGGCTGTCGGCTACCCCTGCATGAATCATCACGAAAGGAGTTCCTTCTCCTGCGCTTTCGTAGTAAATCTGGGCGTTGCCGCTGTTCACAAACCCTGTTTGGTGCTGTATTTCCATTATTTTTGAATCTCCTTCGGGCTTTTGACTGGGGACAAGGAGCTGGAGGTCACAAGCGTCCCAAGTCCCTTGTCCCCAGCCAAAATTTGTAACGATGCTCTCCCCAGAACCGTGAACTATGCCTGTTTCTCTTACTCAACAAGCGCAAAGTATACTGCCGCAGGGCGAGCTTTTCACATTTTAGCTCATGCCCTTCACCGCATCCGCCACCTCAAACAACACTTCATGCGGCTCGGCCGCTTTGTCTTGGTTACAGAGCATGATAAGCGTCAACCCATCATCCAGAAGGTGTATAAAGGAAGAGGCGAAGCCTTGGATGCCCCCATTGTGGCCCATAAAACGGCCGCGTGGATGATCCACAAAAAACCAGCCCAACCCCACACTAAAATTCAACTGCCGCTCATTCGCCTCGGCCGAGGGGTGAATCGTGCGCATGAGCTGGCGGCTGGCGGCCGAAAGCCATGCGTCACTCTCCAGCGCACAGGCAAATTTGGCCAAATCGGCTACGGTGGAGAGCAACACCCCCGCCGAATAGGTTCCCGTGGGGCTGTAGTAGGGTTTGTGGCGCACGGCCGCTTGCTCGGCATCATAGCTATACCCTTGGGCGCGACGGGGCACGATGGCGTATGGGTCATTGGCGCGGCTGTCGGCCATGCCCAACGGCCGCAAAATCTGCGCCGCCACAAAATCGCCATAACTCTGGCCGCTCACTTGCTCAATGAGCAAGCCGAGCAAGTAAAAGCCCGTGTTGTCGTAGTGGTAACGCTGGCCGGGCGGGGCCAGAAGCGGCAAATCGGCCACATAGCCGAGCAGTTCCTCGCGGGAGACATCGAGGCGGGTGGTTTGCCAGTATTTTTCCGTTTCGGTGTAGCTGGGCAAGCCCGATTGGTGCGTCAAGCAGTGGCGAATGGTCACGCCGCGCCACGCCTCGGGCAGATGGGGCAGGTGGTGGTGGAGCGCATCGTCTAGCCCGAGTTGCCCCGTTTCGGCCAAGCGCAACACGGCCGTGGCTGTGAACAGCTTGGTAATCGAGGCGATTTCGTAGACAGTGTCGGCCGTGGCGGGGATGTCCCACTCGAGGTTGGCACGGCCGTGGCCTGTGGCCCATAGCGTTTGGCCATCGCGCACGGCCGCTACCGAAAGGCCGGGGACGTGGTAGCGGTCACAATAATTTTGCAGAATGGTGGAGATGTTCATGGGGTTTCTTTTAGACACGAATTTCACGAATTATGCCTCAAAAACCGCCCGTTTGTAGTGGCGGCTTTAGCCGTTCCCTGACTGAATGACCCCAAATTGCGGCGGAACAAATTTGTTTTGGGTCAACGGGTATTGTTTTCCTCAAAGTTCATCTAGCGCGAAGCAAGCAACGGCTAAAGCCGCCACTACAAGCAAAAAGCCCGCGCAGATTATTCTGCACGGGCTTTTTGGGCTGACTCTCCTCTCTAAAGTTGCTTTACTCGGCCGCAGTCGTAACCAGAAACGCCATCACCATCGCCCCATCCTTGTTCCACAGCGTCAACACATCGCGCTGGATGGTGTAGCTGGCCACATCGGCCAGTGCCTTGAGGAATTCCGATTCGCGCTGGCCTGTGCCATCATCCATACACGCCCGTTTGGTGGCCCCAATCCCACTTAGGGTGAGCGAGCCGTCTTCGGCCGTTTCATACGCGCCGAAGTATTGGTTGCAACCTGTGTAGCCTGTCATTTGCCCATCGGCAAACACGGCCGTGATGTTCTGGTCAAACTGGGTCGAAACCACACTTTCTGTCTCGGGTTGGGCAATGCCATTCAGCACCCAATTCGTGCCAAGTAATTCGGCGTGTTGGGCGGGCTGGAAGATGAGGTCGCCCTCGGCCGTGCTAATGGTCAGTACATCACCAACTAAGTTGAGCGAGGTGGCCGTTTGCAACATGGCTAAATACGCTTGTTCTTGATCCATGCTGGCCTCGCAAAACATCATTGTGCTACCCACTTCGCCCACGGTGAAGTTAGAGCCTTCCAGCGTGTACGTGCCTAAAAAGTAGCTGTTGCACCCCGCTGAGCCACCGATGCTATCGGGTTGGAAGGTTATGGTAATGTTGGTATCGGGCAGTGGGGTTTGCCCACCATAGCTGACCAAATCCCAATCGGTGTTGGCCAGTTGTTCCAACCAATTAACGGTTGGCTCGGCATCGGGCACTGTTTCGGTGGGCACGGCCGTTTCTTCAGCGGGTGCGCCTTCGCTGGCGGGGGGCACGGCCGCTGGTTCGGCCCCTTGGCTCCCGCCACAGGCGACCACGGCCGCCATCAGTACCAACAACAAACCGAACAAACTCCAGCCCTTTAATTTGAGGGTATATACCTGTTTCATTGTCAAAAATCTCCTTTAATCGTCTGCGCCAGCAAATCGTGACATCCGTCAGTCATGTTCATGACAAACAGCACCATTCACTGGGACTTCTCTGAGCGAGCTGTTTTAGATAGGCCATCTTTGCCAACGCGTTTGTAAAATTTGGGTAATGTCGCTTGTCAATTTTCAGCCGCTCCTCCTATAACGAGTTATTGAGCCAAAAAGGTTCCCCACTTTGGTGCCACATCCTGCTTTGACAAAACTGAAAAATTGTTAAATTTTCATTAACAACCCAGTTTGGAGGAACCCATGCAAACCTCACAATCTTCTCCCTCCCCACCCTATCATGGTGGAAACGTTGGTCAAGCAGATTATCGGCCGCCGCGCCCTTATGGTTCTGGATTTTGGCCGTTGGGCTTCTCGGCGGCATCGCTGGGCTGGGCCGCTTTACCTTTGTCTATGCCGAAGGTGGCTCCTACTTCTCCGACGACCCGCTTTCCTGTGTCAACTGCCACATCATGAACGACCAGTATGATGCATGGGGGCATGGGAGCCACAAAAACGTCGCTACCTGCAACGATTGTCACACGCCCCACACTTTCCCCGCTAAATATGTCATCAAAGGGATCAATGGCTGGAATCACAGTGTGGCTTTCACCACTGGCAATTTCCACGAACCCATCCAAATCACCGAATTGAATCGGAGTGTGGCCGTGGAAAATTGTCTCTATTGCCACAGCGAATTTGTCGCCCCCATTAACCATCTGGCCACGGCCGAGGAACCGACCAACTGCCTCGCCTGTCATCAGGATATTGGGCATTAAAGATAGTGAAGGGAGATAGGGATAGGGGAATAATAGTCGGCCAGCCAACCGCTTACTCCCTCTTCTCTCTTCTCTTTTCTCTCTACTCAAAGGACGGATGCAATGAACACTTCTAAACGACCTGTCTGGTGGCTCATCGCCGCATTTATCGGCGGCATGTTGATTATGGCTGGGTTGGCCGCTCTGCTGACCAACATCCAGCAACGCAAGAACGAAGCGGCCGAATACCCTGCCATTATCCCCATTGCCGAAGGGGAACTAGACCCGGCCGTGTGGGGTCTCAACTACCCCCGCCAATACGACTCCTTCATGCGCACCCAAGACGACACCTTTAGCACCCCTTATGGTGGCTCGGTGGTCTACTCCAAAATGGAGCGGTACCCTGCCATGGCGCGCTTGTGGGCAGGCTACGCCTTCTCCAAAGACCATGACGAGGAGCGCGGCCATTTCTACGCCCTAACCGACCAACTCGAAACCCAGCGGATTCAGTTGGTGGAACAGCCGGGGGCGTGTGCCAATTGCCACGCGGCCGAAACCCCGCTCCTGATCGAAGAGATGGGTTGGGATGCCTTTAACAGCACCCCCTACAACGAACTCAAGGCCAATCTGCACACCAACACTTCCTGCAACGATTGCCACAACCCTCAAACAATGGAACTCCGCATCACCCGCCCTGCCCTGCTCAATGGGCTAGAAGCGGCCGGGATAGATATCACCCAAGCCAGCCGGCAGGATATGCGCACATACGTTTGCGCCCAATGCCATGTCGAGTATTACTTTGCGGGCGAGAACAAAGAGCTAACCTTCCCGTGGGCGCAAGGGCTAAACATTGACAACATCGAATCTTATTACGATGGGTATGGCTTTAAGGATTGGACCCACGCCGAAACGGGTGCGCCGATGATTAAAATTCAGCACCCCGAGTTTGAGATGTGGAGCAGTGGGCTTCACGCCAAATCGGGTGTGGCTTGTGCCGATTGCCATATGCCCTACATGCGCGAAGGCTCGGTCAAGGTCTCCGACCACTGGTTGCGTAGCCCACTCTCCAACATTAATAACGCGTGCCAAACGTGCCACCAGCAAGATGAGGTGGCGCTGGAAGAGCGCATTGTCACCATTCAGACACGCACGGCCGAACTCCTGCGCCTGAGCGAAGAGGCGATTTTAGACGCAATGGATGCCATTGTGGCCGCCAAAGAAGCGGGTGCGACCGATGCTCAACTGGCGCAAGCCCTGCAATTGCACCGCCGCGCCTCCTTGCGCTGGGATTTTGTCTCGTCCGAGAACAGCACGGGTTTCCACAGTCCCCAAGAATCGGCTCGCGTGTTGGCGATGGCCATTGATTTTGCCCGCCAAGCCCAAATCGAGGCGGAGCGACTGACATCTGACCTTACCGAACAGCCCGCGCCAGCAGGGAATTAGAGGGAAAATAGGGCGATTCACAAATCTCCCCCGTTCATTCAATATCAAGAGGCTTCTCGCAAGATAAGCCTCTTTTTGTTGGTCGCTACAGTGCCAAACTTAGCGCACCTGTCCTTCTTTGGCTAAACTCACGAACAATGAATAATGAGTAATGAATAAAGTGAAGTTGGTGATTATGAGCCAAAAAGAAACACACCAGTAACCAGTAACCAGTAACCAATAACTATGATTACCCAACCACTTGTCGGTTTAATTATGGGGAGCATTTCGGATTGGGAGACGATGCAAAACGCGGCCGAGCTTCTCCAGCAATTCGGCGTACCTTATGAAGCCAAAGTCGTTTCCGCCCACCGCACGCCCAACTTGATGGTGCGCTACGCCGAGGAAGCGGAGGAGCGCGGCCTGAAAGTGATTATTGCTGGCGCAGGCGGTGCGGCTCATCTGCCCGGCATGACGGCCGGGCACACCCTTGTACCCGTCATCGGCGTGCCCATCCAGAGCCGCGCTCTCAATGGCCTCGATTCGCTCCTCTCCATTGTGCAGATGCCCGCTGGTGTGCCCGTGGCTACGATGGCTATCGGCAAGGCGGGGGCGATTAACGCCGCCCTGCAAGCGATTCTCATCTTGGGCAACGAAGACCCCGCCTTGCGCGACAAAGCCCGCGCCTACCGCGCCCAACGTGCGGCCGAAGTGGAAGAGATAGTTCTGAGTGCTGAGTTCTGAGTGTCATGCCCCAATCCAAAATCCAAAATCCAAAATCCAAAATCGCCACCATTGGCATGTTGGGCAGTGGCCAACTCGGCCGCATGTTTGCCATCGAAGCGCGGCGGATGGGCTACCGCGTCCACGTCTTTTCGCCCGAGCGAGATAGCCCCACAGGGCAGGGCCGTGTTGGCCATTGCCCAAAACAGGTTGCGCGAAAAAGCGTTCATGGCCGCAAACGGCTTGCCCGTGCCCCCCTTTGCCCCTGTCCACAGTGCGGCCGATTTGCACACAGCGTTGGCGCAAATTGGCACCCCGGCCGTCCTCAAAACGGCCGAATCGGGCTATGATGGCAAGGGGCAGGTCAAAATCAGCCATGTGGCGGAGGCCACGGCCGCATGGGAGGCCATCGGCCGCCAACCCGCCATCTTGGAGGGCTTTGTGCCCTTTGTGAAGGAGCTTTCGGTGGTGGCGGCGCGGGGGCAACAGGGGGATTTTGCCCATTATGGCGCCATCGAAAACGAACACCGCGACCACATTCTCTATCGCTCCATCTCCCCCGCCCTTGTTCCCTATGAAGTCGCCGAGCGGGCTATCCAATATGCTCAAATAGTACTAGAATGCCTAGACGTAGTCGGTGTGCTTTGTGTAGAATTTTTCTTAACCGCCGACAACACCCTGCTCCTTAACGAAATCGCCCCCCGCCCCCACAATTCAGGCCACCTAACGATTGAAAGCCACCAGACGAACCAGTTTGAACAACAGGTTCGGGCGGTGTGTGGCTTGCCGTTGGGCAGTACGGCGCAGTTGCGCCCCGCCGCCATGCTCAATTTGTTGGGCGATGTGTGGCCGGCGCACGGCCAGCCCGCTTGGGCGGCCGTTCACGCCATTCCCCATGTCAAACTTCATCTGTATGGCAAACACACCGCCCGCAAAGGGCGCAAAATGGGGCATCTCACGGCCGTGGGGGAGACGGTGGAGGAGGCTGTGGTGGTGTTGAGCGAGGCCGAGAAATGGGCGGAGGGGCAGGGGAGCGGAGGCGCAGAGGAGAGGCTGATTGCTGACCGCTGAGAGACTGACAGACTGAGAGACTAACATCATGGAAAACTGGTTTGAGGAAGAGGACGAAAACGACAAATTTCACGACGAGTGTGGCGTGTTTGGGGTGTATGCTCCCGGCCGCGAGGTGGGGCGCATCACCTTTTTTGGCCTTCATGCGTTGCAACATCGGGGGCAAGAGAGTGCGGGAATCGCGTCTTATGACGGCCGTGCCACCCACATCCACAAAGAAATGGGGCTGGTTCCCCAAATTTTTACCGAGCGCGACATTAAGAAGTTAACGGGGCACATGGCCATCGGCCACACCCGCTACTCGACCACGGGTTCGGCGCATGTGCGCAATGCCGGGCCGTATCTCATCGAAACGATTAACGGCCCTTTGGGGGTGGCGCACAATGGCAACCTCACCAATGCGCTGGATTTGCGCCACCACCTGTTGGAGCGGGGGGTTGGCCTCTCCTCCTCCACCGATAGCGAGGTGATTACGCAGGTGTTGGCTTCTCCTCCGGCCGTGTGGCAGGAGAGTTCGGCCGCACCCGCCATTCCCTTGCCCGTCTACAATGGCGGCGGGAGCTACACGGGTAAACTCCACGCCACGAAGGGTAACGGCAATGGGAACGGCAACGGAAATGGAAATGGCAATAGTCGCCAACCGTCGGTGTGGGAAGAGCGCATTAAGGCGTTTATGCAGGTGGCGCAGGGGGCGTACAGCCTCGTTTTGCTCACCCACGAAGGGCTATATGCCGTGCGCGACCCGTTGGGGCTACGGCCGCTGTGCCTTGGCGAACTGCCCGATGGCTACGTCGTCGCCTCCGAATCGTGCGCCATTTTAACTGTGGGAGCCAAGTTTGTGCGCGAAATTGAGCCGGGCGAAATCATTCGCCTCGATAAAAACGGGGTCACTTCCATCATGGGGGCGCCCTCCGAAAAACAGGCGTTGTGCATTTTCGAGTATGTCTACTTTGCCCGCCCCGATTCCAAATTTGAGGGGCAAATTATCCATGAGGTGCGCCAACGCATGGGGCGGCAATTGGCCAAAGAGTCTCCTGTGGAGGCGGATTTTGTGATGGGTGTGCCCGATTCGGCCTACCCAGCCGCCATCGGTTTTGGGCAAGAGCTGGGTATTCCTTTTAATGAAGGGCTAACCAAAAACCGGTACATCGGCCGTACTTTCATCCAACCAATGGACGAGATGCGCCGCGAGCGGGTGCGGCTCAAGTACAACCCCTTGCCCGACAATTTGCGCGGCCAGCGGGTGGTGTTGGTGGATGATTCGATTGTGCGGGGCAACACGATTGGGCCGATTATTGCCCTGTTGCGCGAGGCGGGCGCGGCCGAGGTGCATGTGCGCGTCTCGTCGCCCCCTGTGCGCCACCCCTGTTTTATGGGCATTGATATGGCCACGTATGAGCAGTTGATTGGCCACCGCATGGATGTGGAGGATATTCGGCGCAAAATTGGGGCGGATTCGCTGGGGTATCTCAGTTTGGAGGGGATGAAGGCGGCCGTGCAATCGGGCGCAAAGGGCGAACGCACAGGCCATTGCACAGCTTGCTTCTCGGGCGAATATCCGCTCGATGTCCCCGCATGGCTCTTCGCCGAAGACCGCACGAAGTATGAGTTTGAGGGGATGTGGGGGGGATAGGGCCGTAAAAAGTGAGAAGTGAGAAGTGAAAAATAAAAAGCGAGAGATGCACTTACTAGCGGCTAACAGCTAATAGCTAACAGCTAACAGCCACCGTAAAACATTATGAAAGTACTCATCATCGGTTCGGGGGGGCGGGAACATGCACTGGCGTGGAAACTGGCGCAGAGCGACTTGGTGCGCCACATCTACGTCGCGCCGGGCAATGCCGGCACACACTGGCCTGCCCACAATGGCTTTTGCCGCACCGAAAACGTGCCCATCCAGCCCAGCGATTTAATGGGCTTGCGCCATTTTGCCCTTGAAAAAAGCATTGATTTAACGGTTGTTGGCCCCGAAGCCCCGCTGGCCGAAGGGGTGGTGGATTTGTTCGAGCGGGATGGCCTGCCCATCTTTGGCCCTACCCACCAAGCCGCGCAACTCGAAGCGTCGAAGGCGTTTGCCAAGGCGTTCATGGTCGAGCAACACATCCCCACGGCCGCTTACGCCACCTTCACCGACTACCACGAGGCGATGGCCTATTTGGCCACGCTGGAAGCCCCGGAGGGGTTGGTGGTCAAGGCCAGTGGCTTGGCGGCGGGCAAGGGGGTCATTATTTGCGACGATGTGGCCGTGGCGCAAGAGGCGGTTCACGCCATTATGCAAGACAGGGCGTTTGGCACGGCCGGGGATGCGGTTCTTATCGAAGAGCGGCTGAGTGGCCCCGAACTTTCTTTGCTCGCTTTTTGCGATGGGCAAACGGCCGTGCCCCTGCTCCCCGCCCGCGACCACAAGCGCATTTTCGACCATGACCAAGGCCCCAACACGGGCGGCATGGGGGCGTTTGCCCCTGTGCCCAATGTGGATATGGCGCTCATCGAAACGGTGCGGGCGCAAGTGTTGCAACCGACAGTGGATGGCATGTTGCGCCGGGGCACGCCGTTCAAGGGTATTTTATATGCGGGGATTATGCTCACCCCGCATGGGTTGCGCGTGCTGGAATTTAATTGCCGCTTTGGCGACCCCGAAACACAAGTTTTGCTTCCTCTGCTGGAAAATGATTTGGCGACGGTGTTGATGGCTTGCATTGATGGCCACCTCGACCGCCACCCCATCCACATGAAACAAGCCGCTTGTGCCACGGTGGTGATGGCTTCGCCGGGGTATCCGGGTCATTACCCTGTGGGGTTGCCCATCGTGGGCATCGAAGAGGCCAATCGTTTGGCAAACGTCATGGTTTTCCATGCGGGCACGGCCGAAAATAACGGCGATGTTGTGACCCATGGCGGCCGTGTTTTAACTGTCAGTGGGGTGGGGGAAGATTTATCGGCCGCACTCGATGCCGCCTATGCAGGTGTGCAACAAATTTCGTTTGAGGGTGCTCATTACCGAACCGATATTGGTGGAAGATAAAAGGGAAGAGAGGTGAGAAAAGGTAAGAGAGAAGAGAGAGGTTGCGATAGGCCAGTCTCTTCCTCCCATTCTCCCTTCCTCTCTTACTTTCTTGCCCCCCCCCTTCTGCCCCATTCCAACTTTACCAAGGAGTAAAATATGTCCCACACAAACCTGCGTCGCTGGTTCACTTTAGGTGTGCCAGTGGCTCTTTTCCTGCTCTTTTTCATGGCACTGGCCACCATGATGCAAATTACCCCCACCAGTGCCGACCCTGCCGACCCTGACCTGCCGCCCCCGTTTGTGGGTGAACCTGCCACGGCCACGGTGAAGATTGAGAATTTGCCGCGCACCCCTTTGGCAAATCCCCAAACAACCATTTTTAACTTTGAAAGTGGCCTTCCTGCGGGCTGGGTTGTGGCCGATGTGCCCGCTTCGGGCTACCAATGGGGAACCGAGGTGTATACCAACGGGGCTGTTTATACAGGCACGGCCAGCGCATGGGCGGTGGGGGCGGGCATTAGCGGAACCCTGCTCAATCCCATCAGCGACACCTACCCCGCTGGGGTGGATACATGGCTCATTTATGGGCCACTGGATTTGAGCGAAGTGTCGGCCGCTTCCATCAGCTTTGAGTATTTGCTGGATGTGGAAAATGGGGTCACTGACAAATTGGGCCTATTTGTCTCCACCAATGGCAGTAGCTATGCGGGTCTCGTCTCAGGGGTCAACACCGCCTCTTGGCTCCAACAAAGTTACAGCCTGAGTGCCTATTTGGGCGATGAGAGCGTGTGGGTTGCTTTTAACTTTAATTCGGGTGGGGATGGCAACGGCCGTAAAGGGGCTTTTGTGGATAACGTCACTATCAGCATCACCCCCTACGACAAATCGTACATGCCCCTTATCCGCAAAGACCCAACTCCGACACCCACGCCCACCCCATCCCCTACCCCGTACCCAACTACCAAGACTTGTTTGCCGCCAACAACACGGGCTGGGATGTAATCCGCCGCCGCAATACGGATGACACGCCGAATAATGTCGTGCAATACATCACCAATCAAACCCCGACCTTTCTCGAGGTAGAAGTGAAAGGCACGAACGATTACATCATCCTTTCCCCGCTGGTACGCGCCCGTGCCAATGCGCCTTACGAGCTAGAGGTGGATGCCAAATTCGACAACTTTGCCAATGGCGTAAACGATCAGAATGAATTTAGCCTCATCTTTGATGGCGATTACGACAATTCGCCGCCCAGTTGCCCCAATGGCGGCTTTAATGGCTGTTTTAGCAGTTACTATGCGTGGCAAATCCAGTGGCGCAATGGCAACCAACTCTATTACAAACTCGTCCAAGTGACGGGGCACGGGGCAGGTAACCAACCGACCGAGACCATTATTGTGGGTGATACGACCATTCCCAAATCTTTGGCTGATGGCGACCGCATTCACCGCTATACGATTGAGGTGGTCACCAATAGCCAAATCAAGTTGTACGTCAACAACAACTTGCTCAACACGATTAACCTGCCCACCACGCTGAACAATGACCACAACTACTTTGGGTTGGGGCTGGCCACGCAAACCTTGGGCAATGCCCGCGTGCGCTTCTATGGCATGGCGATGGGTGATGGGCTGACGACGACACCCCCAGCGGGCGGTGGTACGGGAACCAATCTGTTCAAATATGAGTTCAACAGCCAAACGGATGTGAACACATGGAAGAGCGATGCCCAAGGACACAGCCGCACCTTATTTGCCGCCACCAATAACCAGTTGGATTGGGAAGGGGGCAACAATGCGCGGGTGACAGTGGGCACGGCCGACCAATTTGTCGTCTACTCGCCGCTCCAAAAAGTCTCTAACAACGATTATTGGGTGGAGGCACGGCTGGAATTTGTGGATGAGACGGACCAAGATGCACTGGGAATTGTGTTCGCGGCCGACCGCAACGAAGCGCAAACCTGTCCCAATGCGGCGATGCAGTTCCAAACCTGCTTCACGGGTTACTACGTCGTGCGCTTGGTCTACCTCACGGGCGACCGCATTAACGTGCGGGTGGAGAAGGTGACCCGGCCGAGTGGCTCGGCCAACCCCACGTACACCTTGCTCGGCGAAACGACGCTGGGCAATAGTGATGGCATTAGTGCAGGGGGGATGAATACATGGAAAATCGAAGTAGACCGCACGACGGGGGCGATTCGGGTCAACGTCAACAGCCGCACCAACATCGTTTCGGTGACGGATACGAGCTATATCGCTCAGTATTACTTTGGCTTGTTGGCCAAGACGAGTTTGGGCAATCCCTCGGCCGTGGGGCGGTTTGATTACTACTATGTGTATGAGCAATAGTTGAAGGGGGGAGGTTACAAGTTACAAGTTACAGGTCGCTCACCACCTGTAACTTGCAACCTGTAGCCTACCCAAATTTTGCGGGTCGTTTCTCCAAAAAGGCGTTGATGCCTTCGCGGTTATCGGCCGTGCCATACAGTTCGGTAAAAAGCTCCGTTTCTCGCGCATAACCTTCGCGTAGCGAATTATGGTCGGCGAAGCGGAGCAATTGTTTGAGGGCCGCCAGCGAATGACGGGGCAGGGCGCATAGCTCTTCCGCCCATGCGTGGGCGGCCGTCAACACATCTTCCCCCTCGGCCGTTAGGCGGTGCAAAAAGCCAATCTGGTGCAATTCGGCCGCGCTGAGCGAACGGCCGTTGAGCATCCAATCCAAGGCGCGGCTGAGGCCGACCAGCCGCACCAAACGCGCCGCCCCACCCCAGCCCGTGGTTAGCCCCATACGCACTTGCACGAGGTGAAAGTTGGCGTGGGGCACGGCGAGCCGTAAATCACAGGCGGTCAGCACTTCGACCCCACCCCCGGCCGCATCGCCATTGACTGCGCCGATGACGGGGCAGGGCAATTCGGCCAGTTGGGCGAGTGCTTGCCCCATGATGCGGTTGAGCCGCTCGCCCGCTTCGCGTTCGGGGTGGGCGTGTAGTTCGCGCAAATCGCCGCCCGCCACAAAGGCGGAGCCACTGCCCGAAATGATGAGGACGCGCAGGTCGGGGTCGGAGGCGGCCGTTTGCACGGCCGCCGCAAACGCTTCTTGCGCCGCCCAATTGAGGGCATTCCGCGCTTGCGGCCGATTGACGCGCAACGTGGCAATGCCTGCGTGGCTGGTGTAGAGGATAGGGGACATAGGAGTGTACTGCCTTGTGGTGGGAGGGGCGAAAAGTAAAAAGTAAAAAGTGAAAGGTAAAAGGTGATGGTAGACCAACCTCTCACTTTTTTACCTTTCACCTTTACTTGTGCTTTTAACGCGCAATCATAGGCAAATAGGCGCGGGGCGGCAACAGATAGGTGAAAACCCACTGCGTGCGCGGGGCACTCAGGTTGCCCGCGTAATCACGGCCGCGTATCTCAAACTGGTAGCGGTGGCCCGGCTGGCTCTCGTAGAGGGCGTGGGTCGCGGCCGTATTCGTCAGCCACGGGGTCAGCGGGCCATCATCCACCCCCACAAACACACTGTAATCCTGCATCCCACTGCCGCCGTGGTCATCCCCCTGCCAATAGAGCGCAATTTGCGTGTAGTCTGGCTTGTTGGCCACCGCCCAACTCGTCACCGTGGGGGGTGTCGTGTCTATCGTGGCTGGCCCCTGCTCCACCAAAATGCGGGGCGAGCCGCCAATCATGTACAGGGTGGGGTCCCAAAAGGCGTTTTGGTTGGTGGCGGCCGGCAACTGCACCTGATAAAAGCCGTTGTTGGGCAAGATGGTTTGCGAGGTGCCATCGGGGTAAATGAGGGTGGCGTTGGCCGCTTGGGCGGCGATGACGGCCGTTTGCGCCTCCCCAAACCGCGCCCACATGGCGATAAAGCGCTGGCCTGTGCTGGGCTTGTAGAGGGCGATAATCTCCTGTGGCCCATTGTTCGGTTCGCTCCCGCCGGGGCGGGTGCGCCACAACGGCTCCACCCCTTGCAGATGGGTGGTCAGCAAGTGGAAGGCGTTGAAATTTGGCCGTGGGCTGGCGGGGGTGGGGTGCTGGCTAAAGCAAATCGCATCGGTGGGATTGGTGAACAGGCCATTGGCATCGCCCGCGCACGGCTTGGTGGGGTCGGTGATGAGACGGCCGTTGGCATCGCACAACTCGCCATTGTGCGGCGGAAAATCGGTGAAGGCGGGCTGGTTGCCACAGCCATCGTACAACTGGAAGTGGAAAATGGCATCTGCCCCCGCAAACAGGGCGAAGAAGGCGTTTTGCACCACAAAATCCGCCTGTTCGGTGGTTGTGGCGCGGAGGCCGCTCTTGGGGTCCCAAACAGGGCCGGGGTAATCATCCCAAGCGGGCACGCCGCTCTCGTTCAGCCAGACGGGTTTGCTCAGGCCGTGGTTGGCTTGGTCGCGCCCCGCTTTCCAAACGTGGAACCACGACATCCACGGCTGGGAATAGTTGTGGGTGGCGAAAATATCGTGGTAAAAGGCGTGGAAGGGGGCTTGCGGGTCGCTGGCAAAGACATTCAGGACTTTGCCGTAAAATTCGGGGTCGCCATTGTTGGCCAAACCGCCGAAGAGGATTTGGGCTTGGGGGTCGGCCGTTTTGGCCGCCAAATAGCCCACTTTGAGCAAGCGGGCGTAATCTTCCAAACTGCTATCCCAAAACAGCGTAAAATCGGGTTCGTTCCACATCTCCCAATGGGTGATGCCCCAATCGGCGGGCCAGCTTTGGGCTTGGGCGAGGGTTCCGCTGGGCTTATACCGTTGCACAATGGTGAAGACGAACTGTGCCCACGGGTTGTTGGGGTTGATTTGCTTGCCTACGCCGGGGGTGTCGGTGCCATCGCTGAAGATGGGGTTGTATAGCCCCTCGGGTGTGGCCGCCCGCACAGCATCCAGCCCGCGTGTGCCCACGGCCGGGGGGGGGCAACCAGCGGGGCAATCGGCCAGCGCGGTGAGATTGGTGGTGTAGAAGGGGGGCGTGCCCAGCAGGATGGCATTCGTGCGCCAGCCGTTGGCTTGGTCGGCCGTTACCACCGCATCGTGCTGGCTCCAATCGTATTGGCCGGGATTGGTCTCGATTCTGCTCCAGTAGAGCGGCCAGCGGTTCCAGCCCGCCCCAGTGGATGCGCCGTGGCTAAATTGTTGGCTGTCAGCGGGGTGGTCTACCGAGTTGATGAAGTTGACCCCGTAGCTGATTTGGCTGGCGTTGGAGCTGTGGGGCACAGCCGTGGATTGGGCAGGTTCGGCCACGCGCCATGTGAGCAGGAGCAAGGCGGCCAACAAAAAGACCAACCACAGGCGCAGAGGGTGCAAACTGGTGCGGGGGGCGGGGATATACGGCCGAATCAGCCCCCACCGCTGAGCCGAATTGGGTCGAAAAGGTTGCTTGTGCGTGTTCATCACCATATAGTACGGAATTGGCAGACAAACGGCCGTAAAGGTTGGGAAAATTTGTCATTTGTCATTGGTCATTGGTCATTCCGCATTCCCCATTCCGCATTCCCCATTCACAATTCACAATTCCCCATGCGTCGTATCGGCATTATTTTCTGGCAAACTTACTGGGGCACGATTACCCAGCGCACCTTTTTAATTTTCGTCTTAGGGTTGCCGCTCTTAGGGGTGTTTTGTGCGCTGGCCATTGGCGCGGCCGGGGCGTTGTTCATCACCCTGAGCTTGCCACCGACGAACGAACGGCCGATTGGGGTGGTGGACGAGACCGCCTCGCCGCTATTTGCCGAGGCGGCCGAATACCCCGACACGCCCGTGCCCTTTATGCGCTATGAGGAGCTGACCACGGCCGAAGCCGCCCTCGCCGAGGGGGAGATCCAAGCCTATTTTGTGCTGACGGCCGATTTTTGGGAGACGGGGCTTGTCCCGGCCGCCTATGACCCTGCCACTCCGCCCAGCCCCACCATTTTGAATCGGGTGGAAGGGTGGTTGCGGGGGCAGGTGCGGGCGGGCATAGACCCCGACATTTTGCGGCGGCTGGCGCGGGAGCCTGTGTTTGTGCCCTATGGCGGCCCCACGGCCGAGGGGGAAACGGAGGAACCCGCCACTCGGCCGCCGCGCACCCCTGATGAAGAGATGGATGCGTGGATTGTCTTCTTTGCCATCATCTATTTGGGGCGCATGGCCAGCATGTTGACCAGCGGCTACATGTACGACATCATCGCCAGCGAATCGCGCAACCGCACGATTGAAATTTTGCTGACCAGCACCAACACCTATGAATTTATCATCGGCCGTGTGGCGGGCTTGTTGTTGGTGGGTTTTACCCATTTGCTGGTGTGGGGGGGCGCACCGCTCCTGCTGTTGGCCACAGGCCCCTTTGCCGATTTGGGGGATTGGGAACACATCCGCCTGATGGTCAGTTTGTTGTTGGGCGGCTATTTGCTCGACCAAATGCTGGGGGCGACAGGGGGCATTTTGCGAGTGACGGGTGGGGCGGGGCCGCAACTCTTTAATCTGTTGGGCTGGTTCTCGATTCTGACGCTCGTCTATGCGGGTTATTTTGTCGGCCGTGCGCCCGATAGCACGCTGGCCGTTGTGGCCAGCCTCGTGCCCTTCTCCAGCCCCATCGTTCTGCTCACCCGCCTGCTTTATGGCCCTGTGCCGCTGTGGCAAATCGTCGCCGCCCAACTCAGCTTGTGGCTGACGTTGGCGGGGTTTGTGCTTGTCCTCGGCCGTCTTCTGCGCCGCAACCTCGTCGCCTACCCCAGCCGGTTTAATTTGTGGCAGTGGGCAAAGAAATTAGTAATGAGTAATGAGTAATGAGTAAAGGTAGTTGGTCAAAGAGAAGTAATCGCCAATGACAAATGACAAATGACCAGTGACAAATGACCATTCACAATTCACAATTCCCAATTCACAATTCACAATTCCTCTCCCGCATGGGCGTGGTGGCGGTTACGGAGGTGCGGCATACGTTGCGCCAAGGGTCGTATTATGCGGCGACGGTGATTACGGTGTTGCTGTTTGTGGCGGCTGGGGTTTTGCCGCGCTTGCGGGCGGCGGCGGCCGATAGCCCGTTGGCCAGTGTGGAGGGGATGCTCAGCAGTGAACAGCCGCCCATCACCCAACCCACGGCCGTGGTGGATGACGCGCAGGTGTTGGTCAACATTCCGCCCGAACACACGGGGCTGGTGGTGGTGGATAAGGCTACGGCCGAGGCGGGAATGCGCGAGGGGGTTTTCGGCCGTTATTACCACATCCCCGCCGATTTTTTGGCCAGTGGGGAGATAGCGGTCTACAGCGACTACAACCAACTGCTCTCCACCACCAATGCCACCCCTTGCCCAAATGGTGCAAAGCAACGTGCGCCAGCAAATTGAGCCGACTTATTTGGCCGAGCGGTTGAGCAACCCAGCCGAATTTGCGTGGGGTGACCAGCCCGAGCCGCCCACGTTGCGTTTTGTGCCCACCGAAATTCCCGAGGCGCAACTCAATATCGCCCTGTTGGTGGTGGGTTTGTTCACTTTTATGCTCAACAACAGCGGCTTTTTGCTGTTGCAAGCGTTTGAGCGGGAGCGGGAGGCGCGGACGATGGAGGTGATGCTGACCAGCACCACACAAGGGCAACTGCTGGCGGGCAAACTGGTCGCCCTGAGCTTTTGTCGTTGGCGCAGGTGGGGTTGGCTTTGGGGGTGGGCGCGGCCGTATATGGCCAGCCTGATGGGGTGGCGGCATTTCCCACTGGCCGCGATTCTGACCAGCTTGCCCTTTTTGGTGCTGGGCTATCTGCTCTACAGCGGTTTTATTTTGGGGGTGGGCTTGCTCCTGCCCAGCACGACCTCGAGTGCCCAAGCGCAGTTGGTCTTGCGCGTCCTTGTCCTTTCGCCCTTGGCGGGGGCATACCTGATGCTTCTCGATGTGGATGGGACAGCGGCCGTGGCCTTCAGCCTCTTCCCACTCACCGCCCATGTGCTCATGCCGTTGCGGCTGTTGCTGACGGCCGTGCCGTGGTGGGAGATGGCGCTTAGCTTCTTGTTGCTCCTCGGCTTTACAGGCTGGTTGCTCGGCCGTGTGGCGCGGCTGAAGATGCTGACTTATTGAGGAGTGTGGGGAGCAGAGGGGGCTGAGAGACTGGACTGAGAGACTGAAAGACTGAAAGACGACCAATGACCCATGACCCATGACCCATGACCACTGACAAATCCGCCAAATGTTCCTCATCATGGTCGTGGGCAATCCGCAACACATCGGCCACGGTAATTGTGCCAAACAGTTCGTGGGTGGCGGTGAGGGTAAGCTGGTGTGGGGTGAGGGTAGGCACAAATTGGAGCAGTTCCTGCCGACGGCCGTGCCACAAATAGAGCCACTCCTCGAGTGTGTAATGGCTAAAATCCCAACCCGTGTTGGTGTAATAAGGAAAGTGGGGCTGTTCCCCAGCCGCAATGCGCCACACCCGGTTTAGGTGGCAATCCAGCTCCACTTGGGCCATGTGCCCTGCCACAAAGCGGAACGACCACGCCTCGGGGCTGGGGCGACGGTCTTGCACGGCCGACAACCCCGCCAGCATCTCGCTCAACGCCCTATGTGATTCGGCTAATTGGGTGAGTAATGTGTCGTGCATAGTGATTTTTGGCCGTAAGCCGTAAGCTGTAAGCCATAAGCCCCGAGCTTACGGCTTATGGCTTACGGCCTCTAAAAGCCGCTTTTCCAACAAGTTATACCCCGTGGCGCGGATTTCGAGGGGGAGGCGGAGGTAGTGCGCGGCCGCTTTGGCCTGCTCCAACAAAGCGGGGTCGGGCTTTTGCACCAAATACACCACCCGCTTGTAGTTTTGGAAATACATCTCGCGCAACTCAGGGTATTTGTCCAAGCCCATCCCTTTTAAGATGGTTCCCCGAAAGCCGCGCACCATGAAATCGGTCAGAAAATAAGTGCCCGGCTCCTCATCCAATAATTCTTGGAACAAATCGCCCCCATACCACTCGTAGCAGTGCAAGCCTGCGATGCGCTCAATGTCGGGGTATTTAGCCAGCACCACATCCAGCGCCCCGCCCGAGCCGCAATCCCCAAAAACGACAATTAGCCGCTCATATTTTTGGCGCAATTCGAGGATGCGTTGCTCCACTTTGGGGGCAATTTGCTCGGGGAAGAGGTGGACATGGGCGGGCACGGCCGCTATTTCCGCGTCCCACCCGTGGCGGCCGATTAAATCCACCACCTCATGCCCCAGTGCGCCACAAATAATCAAGCCAATCATGGGAATGGGGAATGCGGATTGCGGAATGCGGATTGGCGTTTTTCATTCCGCAATCCGCGTTCCCCATTCCGCAATTAGTTTATCGTCTTCGCCTGCGGGAGCGGTCGCGTTCGGGTTCGCCTTCGGCCGCTGGCGGCCGATTTGCCGCAATCCAAGCCGCGCAATTCTCATCATTGCCCATCATCACATCCCCCACCATAATCGCCTGCTTAATCTCCGCCTCCAGCGGGTTCGTAATGGCCGAAGTCAGGCCGTTGGCCATCATCATGGCCAAAAAGTTGGCGTTTAGCGGCGGCCGATGGGGCAGGCCAAACGAGACATTGCTCGCTCCGCAACAGGTGTTCACCTTTAGTTCCTGCACACAGCGGCGCAAAATGTGGAACGCCTGCCGCCCCGCATAGCGCATCGCCCCAATTGGCATGACCAGCGGGTCAATCAGCACATCTTCGCGGGGAATGCCGTAATCCATCGCCCGTTCTACGATTTTCTTAGCCACCGCAAAGCGCACATCGGGGTCTTCAGAAATGCCCGTCTCGTCGTTGGAGATGCCGATGACGGCACAGCCATACTTTTTGACCAGCGGCAACACGACTCCAGCCGCTCATCTTCCCCCGTCACCGAATTGAGCAACGGCTTGCCCTGATACGCCTCCAACCCCCGCTCGAGCGCTTCGACGATGGAGGAATCTATGGACAGGGGCACATCCACCAACCCCTGCACCATTTTAATCACGTCGTACATGATTTGGGGTTCGTCGGCCAGCGGAATGCCCGCGTTCACATCGAGCAGGTGTGCGCCAGCGGCCACTTGGGCGAGGACATCCTTTTCCACGCGGCTAAAGTCGCCCTTGGCCATTTCGGCCGCCAACAATTTGCGCCCCGTCGGGTTGATGCGCTCGCCAATGATGACAAAGGGGTGGTCCGGCCCAATACGGACCGTGCTGGTTTGGGAGGAGATGATGGTCTCCAAACATTTAGACGTTCCTTGGATTTTGGTTTGTGCACTGAGCACCAGGCACTTTCTACTTTCCTTTTCACTTTCACTCGCTTAACTGGTTCGGGCGGAACGGCCGTGGCAATAGTCCCGCCTCTTCGATAATTTCGGCCACGAGTTCTTCTTGGCGGTAGGCCATCACATGCACCCCCGCAATGCCTTCAATTTCGCGCATCTGCTGGATAATTTCGACGCAGATTTTTTTGCCTTCCTCGAGCTGTTTGCCTTTGGGTGCATTTTTGAGCCGCTCGACCACCTCATCGGGGATGTGTACGCCGGGCACTTTGGTGCGCATGTATTCGGCCGTTTTGGCCGAGCGCAACGGGCCAACGCCCGCCAAGATAAACACCTTTTCGTGCAACCCCAAGTCGCGCACTTTGGCCATGAAGGTGCGAAAGCGGGGCATGTCAAAACAGTATTGGGTTTGGATAAATTGCGCCCCTGCCTCGATTTTTTTGGCAAGCCGCAACGGCCGCCAATCGAACGGGGGGGCGAAGGGATTGGCCGCCGCGCCCAAGAAAAGCTGGGGCGGTACGGTGAGTTTACGGCCGCTCAAAAACATCCCCTTATCGCGCAAAGTAGCGGCCGTGCGGAGCAGTTGAATGCTGTCCAAATCGAACACCCGCTTCGCTTCGGGCTGGTCGCCCACCGTCACATCATCCCCCGTCAGGCACAGCACATTGCGCACCCCCATCGCCGCCGCCCCCAGCAAATCCCCCTGTATGGCGATGCGGTTGCGGTCGCGGCACGAGACTTGGAAGACGGGTTCGTAGCCCGCCCGAATGAGCAGGGCGCAGATGGCTACGCTGGACATGTGGCAATGTGCGCCCGAGGCATCGGTGGCGTTGACCTGCCATCGCACACTTGCGAGAGAACCACGGCCGCGTCATACACCTCTTGCGCGTCGGCGCTGTCGGGCGGGTTCAGCTCGGCCGTCACCGCAAACCGCCCCGAACGCAACACCCGCTCTAAACGGCTCTGGGATTGCGGAATGGGGAATGTGGATTGCGGATTGGTCATGCGCTCACTTTTTACTTTTCACTTCTTACTCATCCCCCCACCCCACTGGCACAACCACATCTTCTCCCGTCAGCATCGTCACCCATGCCGATTTGCCTTCGAGTTGGCGGTTGACGGGGGGCTGGATGAGGTGCATTTCGCGGCCGTAAGTGGCTATCTCCAACGAGCGTTCATACGCTTCCACCCACACGCATTTCATCTCGGGAATGACTCGCAATGGCCATTAGCCCGCACCCCACCGCACTCCCATTGCGCAGATTTTTGGGGCAGGTCATGGGGCAAGTCATGCCGTGGGAGTGGAGGATGCACTGGCCGCACATCCGGCAATCAAAACTCTTTTGCCCCATTGCTCGGGTTTGCCAATGAGCTTGTCCAGCCGTTCGTAGCCCAGCTTGGCGATGAGCGGCCGTGCTTTGCCCATCCCCCAGCGCATCACATCATACGCCTTTTCCAAGGTGCGGGGGTGTTTTTGGAGCCAACGGCCGAAGCGACGGGGAGGTGGGGACAT
>JADJSZ010000061.1 GCA_016711405.1 Candidatus Hadersleviella danica
CCCACTCAACGCCATCATCGGCTACAGCGAAATGCTCCAAGAAGAGGCGCAGGAGTTGGATGACAAAGACCACTTTGCCACCGATTTGCGCAAAATTTCCACGGCCGGCCAGCATTTACTCGATTTAATCAACAATGTCCTCGACTTATCAAAAATCGAAGCGGGCAAAGTAGAACTTTACCTCGAGGATTGCGACCTAAAAATGGTGCTGGTGGATGTAAAAGTAACCATGCAACCGTTGGTGGCCAAAAATGGCAATGTCTTGGATGTTGTTTTCCCCAATGAGTCGCTGACCCTGCGCACCGATTTGACCAAGTTGCGCCAAATTTTATTCAACTTGGTCAGCAATGCGGCCAAATTTACCCACAACGGCACCGTTTCGCTGACGACGAGTATGGAGACCAAAAACGGCCGTGATTGGCTCATCTTCTACATCTCCGACACAGGCATTGGCATGACCCGCGAAGAGCAACAACGCCTCTTCCAACCCTTTGCCCAAGCGGATGTCTCGACCACGCGCCGCTACGGGGGAACAGGGTTGGGGCTTTCGATTAGCCGCCGCTTTAGCCGGCTGATGGGGGGGGATGTGTTGGTGGAGAGCGAAGTCGGCCGTGGTTCCACCTTTATCGTGCGCTTGCCTTTGCGCTTGGAGCAAGCCCAACAGTTGCCGCCGATGGAGTGGGATGAGAATTGGACAAAAATCGGCCGTTACCAACCCAGCCACGGCCGTGAACGGGGCCTTGTCCTCATCATAGACGACGACCCGGCCGCCCGCGAACTCATCGCCCACCACCTGAGCAAAGAGGGGTTTCATGTGGAAACGGCCGCCAACGGCGAAGAAGGCTTGCGCCTTGCCCACCAACTCCACCCCGATGTCATTACGCTAGATGTGATGATGCCCGACATGGATGGCTGGACAGTGTTGGGTAAGCTCAAGGGCAACACCTCGCTGACCCACATCCCCGTCATCATGCTAACAATGGTGGAAGAGCGCAATTTGGGCTATGCACTGGGCGCGGCCGATTACATGATAAAGCCCATCAACCGCGCTCAATTGGTGGGGCTGATTGGCAAATACCGCAATGCCCACATGGCCGCCCACCAATCCGCTGGGCACGCCCTCATTGTGGAAGATGACCCCGCCACCCGCGAATTATTGCGCCGCACCTTGCAAAAAGAGGGCTGGGAAACGAGCGAAGCGGCCAACGGCCAACTCGCCCTCAAGCAATTACAACAGGCCGTGCCCGATTTAATTTTGCTCGATTTGATGATGCCCGAGATGGATGGCTTCCAATTTATCGAGACAATTCGCCACCATCCCGAATGGCGGAACTTGCCAGTTATCGTCGTCACGGCCAAAGATTTAACCCGCGCCGACCAGCAACGGCTGAACGGCTATGTGGAACTCATTTTGCAAAAAAGTACCCAAAACCTCAACGACCTGCTCAACGAAATTCGCACCCAAGTCACACAGTTGGTGGCCAAATAACGGCCTTGGTTGGTGGAACGCTGGGTTGTTTATCATCCCATTAACCATTAGCCAATCCCACTTCACCCTTCACAATTCACCCTCGCCTGCATGTCTATTTCGCTCTATACCGCCATCGCCCTTTTCTGGGGCTTTTTAGGAGCCATTGTCGGCACGGCCATGTTTTTTGTCGTGCTCTGGCAATCATCGCGACGCATAGAGAATATCTTGATGGCGGGCTATATGGCTATTGTGATGGTGTGGGGAACCTCGGTTTTGGGTCAACATGTGTATGCGTTCCTCGGCCGTAATCCCCTTTATTTCCTCTACACCAATATCGCCGTTATTGGCCTAAGTGGCCCTGTTTTGTTTGGGTTAGCCACCTATTACACAGGGGCATGGCAAAGATACCGCTGGGTCTTACCCGCTATTATCGGGGGTATCATCTTTGCGTTGGTCATGTGCATCGCCTTGTTTATGGGGTATATCGGTCAGAATGTAGCCCTTTCGGCCGCTGGTACAACCGAATACACCATTTTGCCTTTGGGCTATGTCACCTTTTTTACCCTCTACCTTTATCACATCGCTTCGATTATCGTCCTCGCCCGTCATCGCCATGACCACCCCTATTTTTTAATGGGGGGGTTGGTCATGGCCGTGGGGATTAGTTCCGTTGTTTTAGGGCCACCGTTTAGCCACTATTCCTTGCCGATTACCTCGGCCACCATTTCGGCCATTCTCTTTGCCTACACCAACATTCGCTACAATGTGTTTAACCCGCTCCAACGCGCCAACGATGAGCTGGCGCAGGCTATTCAGCAACTTTCGGAGCTGAGCCACAATGCCCAGCAAAGCGAGGCTAACTTGCGGGCGTTGCTGGAAAATAGCACCGACTTGGTGTGGGCGGTGGATGAGCAGTATCGCTTGTTGAGCATTAACCAAACGGCCGTGGATTTTTTCGAGATGATCTACGGCCGTGCCCTCATCGAAAGAGACAACATTCTTGAAAATTTGCCCCACGCGGAAAAATTGCCGTGGCAAATCAATTACAAACGCGCCTTGCGGGGCGAACGATTCACCACCGAAACCCGTTACCAACTCCACGCCAACCTCTCCCCCATTTACCTCGAAATCTCATTTAACCCCATTTACAGCCACCAACAAGAAGTGCATGGGGTCTCTTTGTTCGCCCGCGATGTCACCAAACGCATCGAAACCGAACGGCAACTTCGCCTGCAAGCCCTCACCTTTGAGAACCTTTCCGAAAGTGTCATTATTACCAATTTAGAGGGGCGCATTACCGATTGCAACGCGGCCACCGAAGCGATATTTGGCTATTCCCGCGCCGAATTATTGGGCGAAATGCCCGAAATGTGGCACGACCCAGATGTGCCCTCGGTCAGCGATTCGATTCTAAATGGGTTGGCTCGGCAAGGGCGTTGGGTGGGCGAAATTCGCTTTGTCCGCAAAAATGGCCAGCGTGGCATTTGTGATGCCCTCGTATTGCCGCTATACGATGAAGAGGGCCAACGCACGGCCACACTGGGCGTGAGCCGCGACACGACCGAGCGCAAGCAATATGAGGCAGAGTTGCAAGAGGCCAAGGAAGCGGCCGAAGCGGCCAACCGCGCCAAAAGTGCCTTTTTGGCCAGCATGAGCCATGAACTGCGCACGCCGCTCAATGCGATTATTGGCTATGGCGAAATGTTGGAAGATTTGACATTGGAACAAGGCTTAGACGAGATTGCGACCGATCTCGGCCGCATTACTAGCTCTGGCAGACACCTGCTCAGCCTCATCAATGACATTCTCGATTTATCGAAAATTGAGGCGGGCAAAATCAATCTGTACCTCGAGAGTTTCTCGTTGGCAAATCTTATTAACGATGCCGTGTTGGGCACGGCCGCTCTTGTCGAACAAAACAACAACCAACTCGAAATCCTCATTGCTCCCGATTTGGGCCACGTTTATGCCGATGTAGTCAAAATGCGCCAAATTTTGCTCAATCTCATCAGCAATGCGGCCAAATTTACCCAAAATGGCATTGTCACCATTCGCGCCGAGCGCGAAAAATCGGACCCCGTAGATTTAATTACGGTGCAGGTGCAAGATACGGGCATTGGCATGACGGCCGAAGAAACCGAACGCATCTTCCAAGCCTTCACCCAAGCGGATGATTCCACCACCCGTCGCTATGGCGGCACAGGGCTAGGGCTGACCATTAGCAGTAAATTTAGCGAGTTAATGGGCGGCTCCATCAGTGTCGAAAGCACACCCAGTGTGGGGTCAACCTTCACCGTCCACTTGCCCGCCCGTGTCACCAGCCCCGCCGAACGCATCACTTCGGCTGGGGTGCTTTTGGAAGAGCCGAATGAAGATACGACCATTATCCGCGCCGCACCCACACGGGGGGTATTGCTGGTGATAGATGATGACGCGGCCGACCGCGACCGCATGGTGCGCTGGCTCCACAAAGAAGGGTATCGTGTCTATGCCTCCGCCACAGGCGAGCGCGGCCTAAAATTAGCCCAAAAACTTCAGCCGTTGGCCGTCGTCATAGATGTCCACCTTACCCAAGCGGATGGCTGGCAAACCATTGCCGAAATTCAGGCCGATGCCGTGTTTGGGCAAATTCCCATCGTGGTCACATCCGTTTTGGATATGACCGAACAAAAGCAGTTGGTGGGGGGACGAATGCTCTATTTACCCAAGCCACTGGAGCGGGATACGCTCACGGCCGTTATCAACCAACACATTCAGTTCCCCCACGAAAAGGCACAACCCCGTTTACGCATTTTGCTTGTGGAAGACAACTACCCCCTGCGCCACCTGATGAGTCTCAGCCTTGAAAAAAGCGGCTGGGAAGTGCGCGAGGCCGTAGATGCCTTAATGGCTTTAGAATTGCTCGAGGACATCGAAACCCTTCCCGATTTGATTGTGGTAGATTTAATGCTTCCCCAAATGAATGGCTTTGAGCTAATTGACAGAATTCGCCAAATGCCCCACACTGCCCCTATACCCATCGTCGTCATTACCGCTAAAAAACTCACAGGAGAAGAACACGCCCAGCTCGAAAGCAAAGTCGAGCATGTGTTATACAAGGGTTTCTACACCCAAACCGAACTATTGCACCGTATCAACGATGTTATCGAACGAGAGTCAGCTAGTCAGTCGGTCAGCTAGTCAGCGAATCTCTTCGTCCCTCGTCCTTCGTCCCTCGCCCTTCGTCCCTCGTCCCTCGCTTATGGAACTGTTCGAGCTACTCCTCCTCCTCCTCATGCTAACTCTGACGAGTTTGGGTTGGGCGTGGTTTTTGCGCGGCCGTGTACGCCGCCCGCTCGCCGTGCCTGCCCCGAGTGAGGCGCACCAACAGCTTGTCGAAGAGCAAGAACAGTTCCTCCTCCAACTGCGAACCACGGCCGACCTGATTGCCCACAGCCTCACCAGCCTCAACCCCACCGATTTGCTCGAAAAATCGGCCCAATTGCTGTTGGAATCGTTCGATTTGTACGCCGTAACCATTTATTTGGTAGATGACAGCCGCCAGTACCTCGTCCCCCACGCCTATGCCAATGTGCCCCAAGTGGTGCTTGATGTGGAGCGTGACCGCATCCCCTGTGACCATCCCCAAAGCATGATTGCGCGGGCGGTGCGGACGAGAACGGCCGTTGTCCTCAACAACGTCCTCGAGCAATCCACCCAATACCTCCCCTCCCGCCACTACGCCGATACCCGTGCCGAAGCCTCCTTCCCCTTGCTCATCCAAAATGCCAGCATGGGCGCATTAGATGTGCAAGCCGTGCAGGCCAACCGGTTCCGCACGGCCGATTTAGACACCCTCGGCACATTGGCCAACCACATCGCCATCAATCTGGAAAAAGCCCAACTTTTTGCCGATTTACAAGATACCCTGCGCGAATTACGCGCCCTGAACGAAATTACGGCCGCCATCAACTCCACCGTCAGCCTACACCAACTTCTCGAGACAGCCAGCGAAAAAATCGTCACCCTCATCGAACCCGTCACCCATTGTGGCATTGGCCTTTTTAGCGATGATTGGAGCGAACTGCAAATTGTGGGCGAATACCCCGCCCAAGGTACTGTGGGTCTCGTCTTCCTCACGGCCGATGTTCCCACCGTCAAAGCCCAAGTCGAGGCCCCACAACCCGCCCCCATCATCATCAGCGATGCCCAAACCGAGCCACTCATTGAACCGATTAAGGCGCATTTTCGGAGTTTGGGCATTCACTCAGCCATGCTGATTCCCATCGTTTCGCAGGGGCGGCTCATCGGCTCTATTGGGTTAGATGTGACCACAGGCAACTACGAATTTACCCCCAACGATGTGGATTTGGCCGAGGCGGTGGCCAACCAATTGGCTGTCGCCATTGAACGCGCCCAACTCTTTGGCGAGGCACAAGCGGCGCGGGAAGCGGCCGAGACAGCCAACCGCGCCAAAAGCACCTTCTTGGCCAACATGAGCCACGAACTGCGCACCCCGCTCAACGCCATCATCGGCTACAGCGAAATCCTGATGGAAGAGGCGGAAGAAGCAGACCAAGCCAGCTTTATCCCTGATTTGGAGCGCATCCACGATTCGGGCACGAGTTTATTGGAGTTGATTAGCGATATTTTGGATGCATCGCGCATTGAAGTCGGCCGTATCTCCCTCTACATTGAGCGTTTTGCCCCCGCCGATTTGCTGACCGAATTGCAACAAGCGTTGGCCAGCGCCATCGCTCGGGCGGGCAATGCGCTGGTGGTGGAAACGGCCGCCGACCTCGGCGACATGCAAGCCGACCAAGCCAAAGTGCTCAAAATTCTGCACAATCTCCTCGAGAACGCCAATAAGTTCACCACCCACGGCCGTGTCGCCCTCCGCACCCAGCGCGAACACACCCCCACAGGCGATTGGCTCATTTTCGAGATACAAGACACGGGCATTGGCATGTCGGCCGCCCAACTGCAAACCCTCTTCCGCCCCTTCACCCAAGCCGATATGTCGCATACCCGCCGCTATGGTGGCAGTGGGCTGGGGCTGGCCATCTCCCGCCAATTCGCCCGCCTCATGGGTGGGGATATTACCGTCACCAGCACCGAAGGCGAAGGCTCCACCTTTGTGGTGCGCTTGCCTGCCGTGGTAGATGAGACCCTCAAACATGCTGTCCCCGAGACAGAAACGGCCGAACCCGCCGAAATCGTCGAAGGCACGGCCGTTCACCTTGCCACGGGCAAACTCGTCCTCATCATTGATGACGACCCGCTGACCCGCAACCTACTCACCCGCTATTTCACGGCCGAGGGGTTCAACGTCGAAGTGGCCGCCACAGGCGAGCAAGGGTTACGCAAAGCCCGCGATTTACACCCCGACCTAATTAGTCTCGACATTTTATTGCCCGATATTAGCGGTTGGGATGTCTTGCAAACGCTCAAAGCGGAACCAGCCCTCACCCATGTGCCCGTCATGCTCATCTCTATTACAGATGACAAGCAACGGGGCTACGCCTTGGGTGCAGAAGATTACTTTATCAAGCCCATCACCCGCTCCCAATTGCATTACCACCTCCAGCGGCTATCCCAAAAACAGAGCCAACTGGCCAAGCCACACCATATTTTGCTCATCGAGGATGACCCAGCCACCCGTGACATCATCCAGCGCACGTTGGTCAAAGCAGGTTGTGAGGTGGTGGAGGCGGAAAACGGCCGTATAGGCCTCCAACGCCTCGCCGAAAAGCAACCCGACTTAATTGTGTTAGATTTAATGATGCCAGAAATGGACGGTTTTCAGTTCTTGGATAAACTTTATACGACCGAGACATGGCAACACATCCCCATCATCGTCGTCACGGCGCGTGACTTAGAGCCAGACGAGGAGGATTATCTCACCCGCCACACCCGGCGCGTCATCCGCAAAGGGGCTTTCAACCGCGAAAGCCTCATGCGCGAAATTAGCACCCTTGTCCAATAAAAGTACTCAGTTAAAAGTGCTCAGGTAAAAGTATCGCCACTCAGCACTCAGCACTTAGTACTCAGCACTAAGTTTGTAGAGAAGCAACATGCCAAAAATTTTGCTAGTCGAAGATAACGAAATGAATCGGGATATGCTCTCCCGTCGCCTGCGGCGCAAAGGATACGAAGTCGTTAGCGCCACCGATGGCGCACGGGGAATTACAATGGCCACCAATCAGAAGCGCCCAACCTCATTCTGATGGATATCAGCTTGCCTGTGATGGATGGGTTGCAAGCCACTCGCCATCTCAAAGCATCCCCCGAGACGCAAGCCATCCCCATTATCGCCCTCACCGCCCATGCCATGGCAGGCGACCGCGAAAAATGTCTCGAGGCAGGTTGCAACGATTACGCCACCAAACCCGTCGAATTTCCCCAATTGCTGGCCAAAATTCGCCACTTCCTCGGCGAACCCCCCGATACCGATGAGTAACTAAGCCTATTAGTCGGTCAGTCTCTCAGTCTATCAGCCAATAGATTCGGAGCGTGACCGACTGACAGACTGAGCGACTGAGAGACTTCCTATGAGTGATACCCAAGCACTGGTTCTCGTCGTAGATGACAACGAAGTCAACCGCGATGTGTTGTCCCGCCGGCTCAATCGGTATGGGCACGAGGTGGAGACGGCCGAAAACGGCCGTCAGGCTCTGCGCATGATCCGCGAGCGCGAATACGACCTCGTCCTGCTCGACATTATGATGCCCGAAATGAACGGCTACCAAGTCCTCGAACGCATCAAAGACGACCCCATTACCCGCGGTTTACCCGTCATCGTCATCTCCGCCCTCGACGACATCGAAAGCATCGTCAAGTGCATCCAAATGGGGGCCGAAGATTACCTGCCCAAACCCTTCAACCCCCTCCTCCTCAAAGCCCGCATCACCGCCTCGCTCGATAAAAAGCGGATGCGCGACCGCGAGCAAACCCATCTGGAAGAGCAGGCCATTACCCAGCGCATAGACCGCGAGCTAAACGCCAAACTCGACATTAAAAGCGTGGCGCGCATTACGCTAGATTGGGCCAAACGCCGCTCCCAAACCGAGGCCATTTTCATTGGCCAAGTAACCCCCCACGGTCTGAAAATTTTAGATGCGGCCGGGTGTGATGGCCTCGACGAATCCTACCCCTCGGGCATTATCCCGCTCGATGCCCTGCCCATGCAACGCGCCATTGAGACCATTTTGCCCCAAGCCTCCACCGACCCGCGTGACTACATCATGCCAGAATCGCGCCGGCAGGTGGTCATGCCCCTCGGCCGCGCAGGGCAAGTGTTGGCCCTGATGATTCTGGAGCGGCACACAGTAGACCAATTCCCCAACGAGGTGCTCTCTTTCCTGACGCGCCTAAGCGATAGAGCGGCCGTGGCTCTCTCCAACGCCCTCCTCTACGAAGCTGTCCAACGCGCCAACATCGAAAAGAGTGAATTCGTCTCCGAAGTCTCCCACGAACTCAAAAACCCGATGACCTCCATTATGAACTACGCCAAAATGATTGGCGCGATGGGCAACGTCAACGAGATGCAAAAAGAGTTCATCCAGACCATCATCAGCAACGTCAACCGCATGTCCCAACTCGTTTCCGACTTGAGCGACATGTCGCGCATCGAATCGGGGCATTTGCGCCTAGAGTTAGACAGCACCCCCGTCACCCACATCGTCCAAGAAGTGGTGGCTTCGTTTAAGGGGCAAATCGCCGAAAAACAGCAAGATTTAGTCCTCGACGTGCCCACTGATTTACCCCCCCTCTGGTGCGATAAGAACCGCACCGCCCAAGTGCTGACCAATTTGGTCAGCAACGCCCACAAATACACGCCTGTCAGCGGCCGTATCACCCTCCGCGCCCACCTCAATGGTGATGGCACTGTCCACTTGGCCGTGGCTGATACAGGCATTGGCCTGCGCCCCGAAGACCAAGCCAAAATCTTCCAAAAATACTTCCGCGCGGCCGATGAGCAAGCCAAAGCCTCCCCCGGCACAGGGCTTGGTCTCAACATCACCAAGAAATTGGTGGAGATGCAGGGCGGCAAAATCTGGTTTGAAAGCGAATTCCGCCAAGGCACAACCTTCCACTTCACCATCCCGGCCGTGCAGTAGGGAGTGCTGAGTGCTGAGTGCTGAGTGGAAAGTCTTTCAGTCAGTCAGTCGGTCAGTCAATCCGCAATCCGCGTTCCCCATTCCGCAATCCCCATTCCCCCATGTCTTTCACCATAGCCTTTCAAGGCGAACACGGAGCCTATTCCGAGCAAGCTGTGCGCCAGCATTTTGGGGCAGAGGCCACCAGCTTGCCTTGCCGCAGTTTTGCCGAGATTTTCGAGGCGGTGCATACGGGGCGAGCCACCCACGGCATGTTGCCTGTCGAAAACTCCCTTGCTGGCACTGTTATCCCCGCCTACGATGAGTTGGTGGACCACGATTTGCGCGTCATTGGCGAAGAAATTGTCCATGTGCAACATTGCCTGATGGCCGCACAGGGCACAAAACTGGAGGAGATACGCCGCGCCAAATCCCACCACCAAGCATTGGCGCAAACGGCCAAAACCTTGGCCAGATTGGGCATCGAGCCAATTGTCCATTACGACACGGCCGGGGCCGCCCGCGATTTAGCCAGCCAGCCCGAGCAAGGCACGGCCGCCGTCGCCAGTGCCCTCGCGGCCGAAACCTACGGCCTCTCTATTTTGGCTCGCGACATACAGGACGAGCCGGGCAACTACACTCGCTTTTTTGTGCTGGCGCGGGAAGATGTGGCCTATCAGCCTGAACGGCCGTATAAAACCTCGCTCATCCTGACCACCCGCCACGCCCCCGGTGCCTTATATGCCGTTTTGGGCGAGTTGGCCACGCGGAACATCAACCTGACCAAAATCGAATCACGGCCGAGGCGCAATCGGCCGTGGCACTACTACTTTTTTGTGGATTTTGAGGGACACATGAGCCAAACGGCCGTTCGCGAAGCCCTCCTCGCCATTCTCAACCACGCCTCCTCCCTCAAAGTCCTCGGCTCCTATCCAAAGAGTGGGGAGTAGAGAGGAGAGAGTGCTGAGTGCTGAGTCTTTCAGTCTTTCAGTCGGTCAGTCAATCCGCAATCCGCATTCCCCATTCCGCATTCCCCAATCCCCCATGTTCCTTTTCCTGCTCCCCATCCTCCTCCTCGCCGTTTGTGGGGCAGTGGGGGCGGCCGTGCTGAGTTGGGCGGCCGAGGGGTGGGTTGAAGAGGGGCACGAGTGGCTGTTGGCCAGCGTCGCCCTTGGTTCGCTCCTGTTGGGCTGGCTCGCTTTGCTCTTGGCCGAGCTAGGGCTTTTTCGGGTGGGTTGGCTGGCGGGGGCGGCCGTGCTTCTCATTTTGGCCAGTTGGCCGCGCCGCGCCCACTGGTTGCCCACCCTGCGCTGGCCGAGCCTGCCCGAAGCGAGCTTCTTGGTGGGGATGGTGTTGCTCACGGCCGTACTTTTCTTTCGGCCGCACCGCTATGTCTCTGGGGGAGCTGATGCGGGTGTTTATGTCAACTTGGCCGCTACCATCGCCGACACAGGAAGCATCACCCTGACCGACGAGACCCTGCCAGCCCTTGACCCCGCGCTCTACCCCGCCCTGCTCCGCACCCAACCCGCCAGTACCCACACCAATTATTACTGGCAACCCGCGCTCACCGTGGACGACCCCGCCACGGGGCGCATCACCCCCCGCTTTTACCACCTCGCCCCTGTGTGGCAAGCTGTCGGCTACGCCCTGAGTGGGGTGTATGGGGCACTTCTCTTGCCACCGCTGTGGGCGCTGTTGGGCGGATGGGCTGTTTACGCCCTCGTGCGCCGGCTGTGGGGTTGGCCGTGGGCGGCCGTGGCTCTGCTGGCCCTCACCAGCAACACCATGCAACTCTGGTTTGCCCGCTACCCCACCACCGAATCGCTGACCCAATTTTTAATTTGGGTGGGGCTGTGGGCTTTTGTGGCGTGGGGCGACGGCCGCGAACAAAAAGCTCCGTGGGCATGGTTGGCAGGCTTGGCGTGGGGAGCCACCTTTTTGGCGCGTATAGACACCTTTTTTATGGCGGCCATCCCCATTTTGCTGGCCGTGGCGTGGGTGGGCAAACGGCCGTGGCCGCGCACAAGCCGCTATTTTTTTGCGCCCCTCGTCCTGCTCCCGCTCCACTCCGCCCTGCACGGCTGGTTTCTCACCCGCCCTTATTTTTTGGAGACTTTCGGGCTGGTCTTCCGCTATGCGATACGAGATGCCCACTTGTTGGGGGGCGCGGCCGTCATTGGCCTAGCCATCTTAGCCCTGTATGCCCGCTGGCAAACCCATTTTGTGGGCTGGGTGGTGCGCTATGAACGGCCGCTCAAGTTGGTGGCCATTGCCGCCGTGCTGGTTTTGGCGGGCTACAACTGGTGGGTACGGCCGTTTTTAGTCGCTCCCGGCGGCATTTGGAACGATTGGTACAGCGCGTTGCCCATTGCCAATTACGATCACGAGAATTTGCGCCGTTTGGGCTGGTACTTTACGCCGTTGGGCATTGCCCTCGCCGTAGCGGGGGTGGGGGTGTTGCTGTGGCGGCCGTCGCGCCGCACATGGGCACTGCTCCTGCTGGGGCTGATGTTTAGCCTGCTCTACCTGACCAGCATCCGCGCCAATCCCATCCAAATTTACACCATGCGCCGCTATGTGCCGGCCGTGTTGCCGTTTGGGGTGGTAACGGCCGTGGCCGCACTCTATCACCTCTGGCACATACAGGGGGTGTGGGGCAGATGGGCACAGGGCGCGGCCGTCGCCTGTGCCATCGGCTGGATAAGCTGGCAGGCCATCATCGCCCTGCCATTCACCCGCCAAGTGAACCAAGTGGCTCTCCCCGAGCAAATCGCCGAACTGGCCGCGCAATTTCCGCGTGGCTCTGTGCTCATCTTCAACAACAGCGACCCTGTCGGGCAGGGGGATTTTCTGGGCACGCCATTGGCCATGCAACATGGCTTGCATGTTTTTGTGGTGCGCGACGCGGAGGCTCTCACGGCCGAAGCGTTGCGGGAGACCATCGGCCGTTGGCAAGCAGACGGCCGTGCCGTTTACTGGCTGGCCGTGCCCGATGGCCATCCGTGGCCGCTCGAGCCGTTTGCGGGTGCGCCCAACCACACCTACCACATCGAATTCGACCAATGGGAGGAGCGTTACGACATTCTGCCGTATCGCACCCACCTCTTCACATGGGCGGGAGAGGTGTATTTGGTTGGGAACGGCCAGTAGGGGTTACTGGTTATTCGTTATTGGTGAGGTGATGACCCCAATAACCAATGGGTGTGTTTCATTTGGGTTGAAACATTGTAGGGGTAGGCCTTGTGCCTACCCCCAGTCTCGCATTTACCAGAGGTCAGGGCAACCACAAGGGTTGCCCCTACGACGGCTCTCAACTGAAATGAAACACACCCATAACCAATAACGAATAACGAGTAACGTATCCTCCCCCGTTTGCGGAGCCTCCCCCCCCATGTTAGAATCGTGAAAATTTTCACGCACTCGTAACCAGTCCCAAATTTTTACTTATGTCAAATGGAAGCGGGTTTTCGCCCGTTCATAACACCATCCCTGATATTGTGGTCGGCCGTTTGCCACTCTACTTACGTGCCCTCACCTACATGGCCGAAGAGGGCAAAGCGACCACCTCTTCGCAAGAGCTAGGGGAGCGGCTGGGCATGAGTTCGGCCCAAATTCGCAAAGATTTATCCACCTTTGGCGAATTTGGCAAGCAGGGCACGGGCTACCACATTGGCTATCTGATTGGCCAATTGCGCCAAATCCTCAAACTAGACGATGAGTGGCGGGTGGCCGTGGTGGGCGCAGGCTTCCTCGGCCATGCACTGACCAACTACAACGGCTTTCGCCATCGCGGCTTTCGCATCTCGTGGGTGTTCGATAGCGACCCGGAGAAGATTGGTGAAGAGATGAATGGCCTTGTGGTGCAACCAATGGGGGAGTTGGAAGCGACGATTCAGCGCGAGGGAAGCCGGATGGCCATTTTGGCGGTACCCGCCTCGGCCGCGCAAGAAGTCACCGACCGCATGGTGGCCGCTGGTATCCGCGCCATTCTCAGCTACGCCCCCATCAACCTCACTGTGCCCCCCTACGTCCAAGTCCGTTACAGCGCCCCCGTGGTTGAGCTTCAGCACATGGCCTTTTATGTGGATAAGGCGTTGGTGTAGAAGAGTGCAGAGATAGAGATAGCTGTGTATAAGATGAGTCTCACAAACACGGATGAAAAGTAAATAGTGAGTAGTGAGTAGTGGAGAACTATTCACTACTTACTACTTACTACTTACTCGAGTAGAGAATTCCTTTACCACAGGGGGAATCCATAGCCACCCATGAACATTGAATTTGAAGGTGAAATTTGGTTTTGGAGAGGGCCTGCCCCGTGGTATTTTGTCACAGTGCCTGCCGAGCTATCGAGCGACCTGAAAGGGGTTTCGGGCTTTGTGACCTATGGTTGGGGGATGATTCCCGTGCGGGTGCGGATTGGGAAAACTGTGTGGGAGACTTCGCTGTTCCCCAAAGACGGCCGTTACCTTGTGCCCCTCAAAACAACTGTTCGCCAAGCCGAAAAGCTGAGCGAACATGATATCGTGCTGATAAAGTTGGAAGTTCTTTCAGCCGTAAGTGGTAATTTGTAATTCCATTAGGCCATTCCCAAAATTTAATTATCCTGATGGGTGAAGAATTTTTTGACACGAATTTCACGAATGACACGAATTTCCTCGTGAAATTCGAGAAATTCGTGAAATTCGTGTTTCGTTTTAATTGGTTTGGATAATTATTTTTCTGTAACGGCCTTAGAGCAGTTACCAATTACCCCACCAAGGAGATGTCATGACCATGATTGTTGATAACCAGATGTTGTGGCGACAGTTTGCCATTCCCATAGACATGTTGCGCAATGCGTTGCGCGATTGCCCCGACGAACTGTGGGAAACGCCGTTGTGGGCAGACGAACCCGACCAGTGGGTGGCCAAGGGTTTCTCCCAATTTTGGTATTTGGGCTACCACACCCTGTTTTGGCTCGATTTATATTTGACAGGGGCGGAAGAGGGGTTTGCGCCGCCCGCGCCATTCGATCTTGTGGAAATGGTGGATGGGGAGACGTTGCCGCGCACCTATACCCGCGCCGAATTACTCGGCTATTGGGCGGAGTGCCGCCAGCGGTGCGAGGCGACGATTTTGGCGCTCTCCACCGAACAGGCCCAGCAGTTGTGTGTATTCCCGTGGGGGACTGTGCCGTTTGGGGAGTTGTTGCTTTACAACATGCGCCATGTGCAGGAGCATAGTGCCCAATTGTTGATGTTTTTGGGGAACCAGCAACGATAGAAGCGGTCTAACAAGCTATCTATCAGGTGCCCTGCACCCGAGTAGGTGCTTTTGACAAAACCCGAAAAGGATTCAAGACCATGACCAACGAAAACTTAAAACTTTCCCACATCGGCCAGATAGCCGTGACCGTTGGTGATATTGAAACAGCAGTAGCCTTCTATGGCGATATTTTGGGGTTGGAGATTCTGTTTCGAGCAGGCCCGAACCTTGCCTTTCTCAATGCAGGCGGTGTTAGGCTGATGCTCAGCACGCCACAGGGGGCAGGCGCTGTCGGCCACAACTCCATTTTGTATTTTACGGTGACAGATATTGAGGCCGTTTATTCGGCCATTGTGGCACGGGGTGCTACCGTGGAACGGGAACCACAATTGGCGGCCAAGATGCCTGACCATGAGCTTTGGACAGGGTTTTTGCGGGATCCCGATGGGAATTTAGTGGGGCTGATGGAAGAGAAGCGGTAATTGTAGCTGGGTTTATTGTGGGAGAGGAGAAGGAGCGGCCGTTCCCATGCCCAACTAGCAGGGCTTTTCAAAAGTCCTCTTAATGCAGAAGATGGTCGTTGGGGCGGGAGGGCGCGGAGAGAATTTATGGGAAACAGGCGGGGTTTGTTCCGCGCCCGCTCGCCGGTGATTTAGGCAACCCTTGGGCGAGTGGGCGGCGAGAAGAGGTTTTATGATTTCAATTGGCCTTCTGCGCTGCCCCCCCGCCCCTACCCCACGATTTTTGAAAAGCCCATCCCCAACCAGCCCCCTATAGCCGCACAACTTGGGGCTGTGTACAATCTTCGTAGTTGGCGGCTTGATTTTGTAAATGATTATGATTTGTCCTTCGATTGCGGATTTGTATGGGGGCATAAGGGCTTGCAAGCATGGAGGCGGGCGGGGCGTTACGCGGAGATGAATCAACTTTAAAACGTTAGTTAATAATGAAACTGATGAAATACTGATTACAAGAAATCAAGAAATCGAAACATAGCAAATTGTGCAACTGACTGCCGGCAGGAACACTACTCAGTTGAGACCAAGAAAGAAATCGATCCTGCTAGTTGTAAAAACCTGAGCCTAACCTAGCAAATTTAAAAAATCGATATTATTTTTTCGGAAAACTGGCAAACCATCATTGGTAATTCACCTTGGGATCTTGTAGAAGAGCCTTTTCAGAAGCTAAGCATCAATTAAGAAAGAAAGAAACTCGAAGGAAATTACTAAAGCAAGCATTGCGGAATTCAACTATAACTTCAAGTGTCCATTTTTATGTAATATTTTTTGCCCAGAAAATGCATAACGGACTAATTCCATGATTGGGAACCATTAAAAGGCGGAATTAATATATTCACCCATTTTCCTAAAGGCAATGCCGTCAGAAGAAACCCTCAAAGAAATAGTTAAATCAAAAAAGATTAGAGAAAAATAAATATTAAGCTGATTAGAGGCTAAAGAAGTGTCTCGATTATGATGTAAGCGGAAATGATAGGGACTCTTGTCTTCAAAGAAAATGGTTTTGAAGTATCAGCAAATTAGTCTTTAACAACATGGAATAAAGCAGATGAATTTTTGGTGGAAGGCAATCTTTTAGCAATGCAAATGATTTGGAAAGATGAAAATTTCTAGTTGCAGAGCGAAGGCAGTTATGGATTATATTGAGAGATATAGGAAAATTATGTTGCTATCTGAATGCAATTGTCTTAAAAACTACCCGCTGAAGATGACGAAATTAATCATTCGAATGTAAAACATTTGTAGCAATTAGCCATTAATTAGCAGGTAACGCAAATGGTCACCGAACATGAGTACGGCCGCCTGAAAGCCCATAGCCACAACCAACCACCCGCCATTGCCTATAATCCCCCAATGGCCAACTCCATCCTCGCTACCAAACTGTACATTCCCCCCCCACGGCCGCAAACCGTCCCCCGCCCGCGCCTGCTCCAACAACTCAACCAGAGCCACCACCACAAACTCACCCTCATCTCCGCCCCTGCAGGCTTTGGCAAAACCACCCTCCTCAGCAACTGGATTGCTTCAATCCGCAATCAACAATCCGCAATCCACAATCACATTGCTTGGCTATCGCTCGACGAAAACGACAACGACCCCGCCCGCTTCCTCACCTACCTCGTCGCCGCCCTGCAAACCATCGCGGCCGAAATGGGGCACACCGTCCTGAGCCTGCTCCAATCCCCCCAGCCCCCAGCCCCCGAAGCAGTGCTCACTGCCCTGCTCAACGACATCGCCACCATCCCCACGACTTCATCCTCGTCCTCGACGACTACCACCTCATCGAATCGCCACCGATTGACCAAGCCCTCGCCTTCCTGCTCCAGCATTTGCCCCCCCAAATGCACCTCATCATCGCCACCCGCGAAGACCCCCAACTGCCCCTCGCCCGCCTGCGCGGCCGTGGCCAGCTCACCGAACTCCGCGCCCAAGCACTGCGCTTCACCCCCAGCGAAGCGGCCGAATTCCTGACCCAAGTCATGGGGCTAACCCTCACGGCCGCCGAAATAGCCGCCCTCGAAACCCGCACCGAAGGGTGGATTGCGGGCCTGCAACTGGCCGCCCTCTCCATGCAAGGCCAGCACGGGCACAAAGAGACGGCCGACTTCATCCACTCCTTCACAGGGAGCCACCACTTTGTGCTGGATTACCTCGTCGAAGAAGTTTTGCACCAGCAACCCGCTCCCATCCAAACCTTCCTCCTCCACACCGCCCTCCTCAACCGCTTGTGTGCGCCTTTGTGCGATGCTGTTTTGGGCGATGGCACGGCCGACAGCCAAGCCACCCTCGCCTATTTGGAACGCGCCAACCTCTTTATCATCCCCTTGGACGACGAGCGGCGGTGGTATCGCTACCACCACCTCTTTGGCGATTTATTGCGCCAGCGGTTGGCGCAAAGCATGGATGCGGCCGAGGTGGCCGAGTTGCACGGCCGTGCCAGCCTCTGGTACGAAGCCAACGGCTTGGACATCGAGGCGTTCCATCACGCCACGGCCGCGCCCGATTTGGACCGCGCCGAGTATTTAATCGAAGGGCAAGGGCGAATGCCGCTCCAATTTCGGGGCGGCGCCGTGCCCATCCTGACATGGCTCCAAACATTGCCCACGGCCGTGTTAGATGCCCGCCCCGCGCTGTGGGTCGCCTACGCCTCCACCTTGCTCGCCTTGGGGCGGGTGGCAGGGGTGGAGGAGATGGCGCAAGCGGCGGAAAATGCGCTGGCGAAGCGCAGAGGGGCGGAGGAGCAGAGGAGTGGAGGAGACTCAGCACTCAGCACCCAGCACTCAGCACTCTCCGACCTTGTCGGGCGTATTGCCTCCATTCGCGCCACGGTGGCTGTGACTCGGCACGATGCGGAGGGGATTATTGCCCAAGGGGAACGTGCTCTTGCCCATTTGCGCCCCGAAAACGTGTCCGTCCGCGCTTCCATCACATGGGCGTTGGGCTATGCCTACCACCTGCAAGGCCAGCGCACGGCCGCCAGCAAAGCCTACACCTCCGCCCTCGCCACCTGCGAAGCCATCGGCCACAAAGTGATTGGCATGATGTCGGCGGGCGGCTTGGGGCATATTCAGGAGGTGGAAAACCAGCTTCACCTCGCGGCCGAAACCTATCAACGCGCCATCGCCATTGCGGGCGACCCCCCCACGCCCCCCATTTGCGATACCTATCTCGGCTTGGCGCGGCTCCATTACCAGTGGAACGATTTGGCGATGGCCGCCCAGTATGGGGAAAAGAGTTTGCCCCTCGCCCGCCAAATCGAAAATACGGATAGGTTTGTGGCCTGTGAACTGTTTTTGGCGCAACTCAAGTTGGCGCAAGGGGATGTGGCTGGGGCGGCCGTGTTGGCCGCGCAAGCCAGCCAATCTGCTCGCCAGCACAATTTTGCCCAGCAAATGGATGAGGTGGCGGCCGTGCAAATCCAGATTTTGCTGGCACAGGGACAGGTGGCGGCGGCCGACCAATTGGCGCAAAACCACGCTGTGCCGCTCAGCCGAGCGCGGGTGGCTTTGGCACAGGGTCGCCCAGAGGTGGCCATCGCCGTTTTGGAGGCGTGGCTGGCCGAAGTGACGGCTAAAGAGTGGGCGGATGAACGGCTGAAGGGGTTGGTTTTGCTGGCGGTGGCGTATGGGGCGCAAGGGGAGGAGGACACGGCTGTGGCGCACCTGCGCGAGGCGTTGGCCACGGCCGAGCCGGGCGGTTTTATCCGCCTGTTTGTGGATGAGGGGCGGCCGATGGCGGCCTTGTTGGGCAAAATGAAAGATGAAGTCGGTAGTATGAGAAAATACATCCAGCAATTGCTGGCTGAGATGGGCGACTCGCCCCTCAACCAAACCCATCTACCCGAACCGTTGAGCGAACGGGAGTTGGAAATTTTGCGGCTTGTTGCGGAAGGGTTGTCGAATCGGGAGATTGGGGCGCGGCTGTTTCTGGCGCTGGATACGGTGAAGGGGCATAACCGCAAAATTTTTGAGAAGTTGCAGGTGCAACGGCGCACGGAAGCGGTGGCTCGCGGCCGTGAATGGGGGTTGTTGTAGGCGGTCATTTTCCCGTAGGAGACCCTACCGATAGTTGAATCCAACAAAGGAGAAAACAGGATGAAACAGATAGCAAAATGGATTGGGGTTATCTTGGGCGGCCTGCTCGCCCTGCTTGCCATTGCGGCCGTGAGCCTGTACTTCGTGGGCGGCAACCGCCTGAGCAACGCGCCAGAGGTAGCCGCCGTGCCCGTGGCAATGGCGACCGATGCGGGAGCGGTGGAACGCGGCCGACAGTGGGCACAAGTGAGCGCGTGTACCGCCTGCCACGGCACCCAATTGGAAGGGGCGGCGTTTACCGAAGGTGCGCCCATCGGGTATGTGTCCGCCCCCAACCTGACCACAGGTGCGGGTGGCGTGGGTGCCAAGTATGAGCCAGCAGACTGGGAGTTGGCCATCCGCCACGGGGTGAATGCGGCTGGGGAGACGATGGTGATTATGCCGAGCTACCATTACGACAGCTATGGGGATGAGGATTTGGCGGATTTAATCGCCTATTTGGAGGCGATGCCAGCGGTAGACAATGAGGTGGGCGAGCGGGAGTTGATGTTCCTCGGCCAAATTATCTTTGGGGTGTTTGCCTATAACAGTTGGGCGGTGAGTGTGGTGGATCACACGGCCGTGGGTGGCCCCGTGCCAGCGGCGGAAGTGACGGCCGAGTATGGCGCATATATGGTGGGGGTGTCGTCGTGTGGCTCGTGCCATGCGGAGAATTTGGCGGGCAATTACGGTCAGTTGGATTCGCCGCTGGGGCCCAACCTAACCACGCTGGCGAGCAGTTGGACGGAGGAGGAATTTGTCACGGCCGTGCGCACGGGGCAGGCTCCAGACGGCCGACAGATCAGTACGGAGATGCCGTGGCAACATTATGCGGCGATGTCGGATACGCAGGTGCAGGCTCTGTGGGCGTACCTGAATACGCTGGAACCATTGCCAGATAACGACGGAGGTTAATGGCTGTGGCGGTATGGCCTGTATAAATGTGCCCACGTCCCCCAAAATTCATGCGGGGCGTGGGCTTTTTTGTGGGTTTAATCGAAGGCGGGGTTTTGATCTGTCTGGCCTTTGGCCAAGTGTTGAGAGGGTAATGGGGCCGTTGCCCCCTCCCTCCTAACTTCGCTATACTGCCCATATGACAGTGGCTTATTTTCCCCTAAACAAGCGAGAAAATGATGCTTTACCCCAATATCATTACCCTAGAATCTGGCAAACGAGGTGGCAAACCCTGCATCCGTGGGTTACGTATTACGGTTTACGATATTTTAGAGTATCTAGCCTCAGGGATGTCCATGCAGGAAATTCTGGACGATTTTCCCTATTTAACACAGGATGATTTATTGGCCTGTTTGAGCTTTGCCGCCATGCGAGAACGAGCAACACTCTTTGTCCAGACAGATGGTTATGAAGTCGCTTCTATTTGACCATATGTCACTCGTGCCTCTTTTATACTAAATTCGGCTCATCTCCCGATGGCACCCCGCTTTGACACGATTAGCAAAATTGATTGAAGCGTAAGGGGGCATTTATGGCTTTCCAAAATGTTTGGATACGACGGGCAATTATTCCACAAGGGTATGAAGCAATTCGAAGAACTTTGAGGTTATTTGCGGGGATGTTTAGCCTGAGAGGCATTTTCATGTTGATAATTAAAACGGTAGACGAACACCCCCAATCGGAGGTTCTCCATATTATTAGTGAGCCACCCAAAGCAATGAGTTAAGAACTGGATTAGGTGTGATGATTGAATACCTTTTGATGTGGCTGAATATCTGAAAATCAAGATATCAGAAGACATTGGCTAATGGGAACACGTCTATTTTCCATGTTGAATACGGCCGGGCTTGACGCAAGATGCTAAACAGTTGGGTGTCACCGTGCCGTTTGTTAAATCGCTCGTCTCAATGGCAACCCGGTTGACACGATTAGCTAAATTGGAGCATTGCCACGGGCAATCAATTAGAAACTGCCGTGGCGACCGTACTCATTTCGCATAGCATTCGCATCAATGACCAATACCGAATCTGCTTTGTTTGGCATTGACAAGAATCGTAGATGAAGCTGGAAATTACGGATTACCATCAGGCGAAGCCCAAAACCATGTTGGAGAAAAGAAGGCAAAATTCGTTTCGTAATTAAAACATCTACGGTAGCTTTTCTCGCCGCCAGTGTTAACTACGCCATATTTGATTTAGAGAACGCATCAATGGGGTTAAGCCACCGCGATCAAAGCGAGTTGATTATCAAGGTGTTCCCTATTCCGAAAGAATTTCCACTACGACATTATCAATGGGCGGCGTGGCGTAACGTCTTTTCAGCATGGTTTTTTGTTTAGCCTTGAGTATTTTGGCAAATAGCTCCGGTTTAGGTCTTGTTGGCAATCGCAACTGGGTTGTTCTAATGTTAGTGAACCATTTTCAAGATTTCCACAGATATGAAGCAGGGTCTGATTGGCAAAAGATTCTTCGCCCTATGAGCTGTATTTATTTTATTTCTGGGCATCGGCAGATTCTTTTTGATGAATTTCGGCTAAATTCCTATTTAGACCTCATGCTGATGATGACAAAAGGATAGGAACCCTTCACAATAGCACTCAAATTGGTGAGGCGTTTCGCCATGTCGTTGTCATCAACACCCCAATTGCCCCCTATCTCTAGCCCCTCTCTATCCCAATCAATACAACCATCATTGCGTTTCAGGTGAAAAAACATGGGTGAAGAATTTTTTTGGAACAAACGGTACGCCAACAGCAATTACGTCTACGGGACAGAACCAAACTCATTTCTGGCCGAACAATGTCACCTTCTCAGCGGGCCCGTTCTCTCTCTTTCCGAGGGTGAGGGGCGCAATGCCGTTTTTATGGCCGCACAGGGGCTAGATGTGTTGGGGGTGGATATTTCGCAGGTCGCCTTGGAGAAGGCGCACCAACTAGCCAAATCACGCGGGGTGGAAATCAGAACGGTGGTGGCTGATTTGGCGACTTTTGTGCCCGAAGAAAATCATTATGGCGCGGTGGTTTCCATTTCGGCGCATCTGCCAAGTGCCATTCGGCATAGACTGTACCCATTCATCGAGCGGGCACTCAAACCAAATGGCCTGATCCTGTTAGAGGCGTACTCGGAGAATCAACTGGCGAAAAACAGTGGCGGCCCCAAGCAGTTGGATATGCTTATGACCGTGGCGAAGCTTCAGCGAGAATTCCCCAATTTGGAACCAATTCTTTTGCAGGAAATCGAGCGGGAAGTTTTTGAGGGGGAAGGACATACGGGGCTGGCTTCGGTTGTGCAGTATATTGCGCGAAAAAAGGGGTAACATCTCATCGCGCAACTGCGCAACCATTATTAGGAATGACGATTATTCAAAGTGAGCTTTTCGCAGATTGGAAAAAAGTTTTTAAAGCAAAAGGGCAAAAGAGCAATGGGGCAAAGATGTTTTTGCGAATGGAATTTCGCAAGTAACTTTGCTTTTTTGTTCTTTTGCCTTTTTGCAATAAAACTTGATTTTGGCTTAAAAGCAACTTCAACTCACTTGAAGTTGTGCAGATTATTAAATCGTAATCCCTTAGTCACCAAAGGACATGGCTAACAGGTGAGAGCGTTCGGTGGCAAAAACTCATGACGGTGTTTACCTTCCATTTGGCCAAGACCACCATTCCCACAGCAATTCGGGCACTCTATCGGCCGCCCACCCCCCTGCAAATCCGCGGCCTCGCCCACGCCGAGTGTATGTTGCGCATGACGCTTGGTGCGCCCATCCTCTCGCCTGCCCGAATGCAACTGCGCCATCTGGCCATGTTTGCGGCATGGGAGAGCGAGGATGCCATAGATGCGTTTCTGGGCGGGACGACGCTCGGCCGTGCCCTCGCCACGGGCTGGCACGTCCGCATGGCCTTTCCAGCGCCGCTGGGGCACATCAGCGAATTCGACGGGCTGGCCGAAAGCGTGGGCGAACAAGACCCGGCCGCGCCTGTGGTGGCCGTCACGCTGGCGCGGCTGAAGCTCCCCCAAGTCCCCCGCTTCATTCGCTGGGGCAAGCCCGTCGAAGAGCTGGTGCGCGACCACCCCGGCACAACCTTGGCCCTCGCGGCCATGAGGCTCCCCCGCACGGTCTCCACCTTTTCGGTGTGGACTTCCCAACAAGAAATGGTAGACATGGTACGCGGCCATAGCGATGTGCCCCGCCCCGAGCGGCACGCCGTGGCGATGGGGGAGCGCGAGCGCAAGGATTTCCATTTTGAGTTCACGACGCTTCGGTTTCGGCCGCTGGCCGAATATGGGGCGTGGGAGGGACGCACCCATATCATTCCATCCTGAAAGGTTTGGCCAAAACTCAATTGCGGAACCATCAAGAGACCTATGCAAGCATTCTATGAAATACCGGGGCTAAATGTTTATATGCAGATTGTCGTGACAATCATTTCAATCAGTGTGCATTTTTTGTATACGCGCAATAAAGCTCGAAAAGAATCCACTATTGAACTCATCACCATCTACACCATCGGGCTTGCGGGGTGGTTCACCATCATGAGCGGGCTTTTCGGCCATATTATTTATGCAGACCAAGTCGCTTTGGATATAGGCTGGCCTTTGCACAGCGGTTTTCAAATGGAACTAGGGTTTGCCTCTATCGGGATGGGCATCGTTGGGTTTCTTAGTTTTTGGAACAAATCGTTTTGGCTTCCCTTCATCATTCCCAAAACAGTTTTTATGTGGGGTGCGGGCTTTACCCACATTTTACATGCGGTTCAGCACAACAACTTCTCTCCTGGAAATGTCGGTATCATCATCTATTGGGATTTCCTGTTCCCACTAGTCATGGTCATTCTTTACCTATTTTATCGGCGTGAAAAACATCAACTTGCAGGATAAATAGAATGATCCAAGGGGTCAGCCGATGTCACCTCGTCTTTACGAATCTCTTTGTAGCTTCCCCCGCTCCTGCTCCCACAGCTTGGCAAATCGTTCAAAGGCATCCGCAATGATTGCCAGTTCACTTTCCGAGTAACTGGCAATCAGTTCCGCTTGCGCCTCCCTCGCCGAGGCAAACCATGAGGCCATTTTGGCGGCACTCATTTCTGCGGGCGTAATCAAACTCCCCCGGCGATCATTCGGGTTGGGGCGGCGTTCGATTAAGCTCGCTTTTTCCAGCCTGTCCAGCATGGCCGTCGTTGCCCCCGAGGTGAGACCTGTGTGTTTGGCCAGCTCCGACGGGGTGGCCACCCCTTTTTGGAAGAGGAGCCGCAGACATTCCATGTCGGTGGCGTTGAGACCCGCCCATTCGTTCATGGCGTTGCGGAAGTGGGTCAAATTCACGCCGTAATCCCGCACGGCCGCCAACGCTCGTTTCTCCAACTCTGTTTTGGTTGCGTTTGTCATAAAGCCACTCTTGACATTATCTTTATCTCGAAGTATCTTTATTATAAAGATAAATTGATTTGGATGCAACGCATCAAAGTAACCCCAACTTAGATAAGGAGAATGTGATGAGTACCAAGAGCGAACCCAAGCAAAGCAAGAAAAGCACTGGTGAAGGATTTACGGCCGAAGAAAAAGCCGCCATGAAAGCCCGCACCCAAGAGTTAAAGGCGGAAGCACGCGCCAGCAAAAATCGGGAAGAGGGTGAAAAAGCGATATTTGCGGCCATTGCCGATATGACGGGAAATGATAGTTTGATGGCGACACGATTACATGAAATCATCACCACCAACGCGCCCGACCTGATGCCCAAGACATGGTATGGGATGCCCGCCTATGCGAATAGCGATGGCAAGGTGATTTGTTTCTTCCAAGCCGCCAGCAAGTTCGGCGTGAGATATGCCACGTTCGGGTTCCAGCCTGATGCGAATCTGGACGATGGGAATATGTGGGCGGCTTCTTTTGCCTTGCTACAGTTAACCTCGGCCGAAGAGGCAAAAATCATTGCCCTTGTGAAAAAGCTGTGTTGGCGGTTTAGACAATGGGTCTGACAGGCACACGGCCGAGATTTGGCAAAGTACTACGGCTCCCCAAAGGACACCCACACAGGTGCGACCACTCCCAAAGTGCCTCGCACCTGTTTTGTTTTTCAATCTTGACACACACCACCCACACGTTAAACTTTCTGCAACATAGCCTCTAAACCAGCCATAACTTATCATTTCCAAGTTACAAGATTGATTTTGCCCTGATAAGGAGAAAGAAAATGAATCTGCCAGTAGGATATTTTAAGTTCCACAAAGACGCTTTCCTCAACTACCAGTTGAATAGATGGTATTCACTCGGCTATACGCGCAAAGAAGACATTGAAAAAGTTGGCTCAAATATAAAAACTTTTGAGGATTATGTTAGAGAATTCATTCACCTAGCCGAAGAAGCAAAGAGCCAAAAGCGGCTTAAAAATGCCGCATTTTATTACCGAGCCGCAGAGTTTTTGGTTGAACCCGGAGATAAAAACAAGTTACTTTTATACGACAAATTTAGCGAACTATTTTATGAGGCGTTCGCAGAAGATTCTATTGAACGACACACCATCGCCTATGGGGGAAGCTATATCCCCGCGATGCGTTTGGCACCCCAAAACGACCCTAAAAAGGGAACGATATTAGCCTGTGGTGGGTTCGATTCTTTCATTGAAGAATTCTATTGTATGTGGCGATATTTTGCAGAAGCAGGCTATGAAGTGATTTTCTTTGAAGGGCCGGGTCAAGGTGCGGCTCTAAGAAAGTATAGACTTGCTTTTGACCATGATTGGGAGAAACCAACCAAAGCAATCTTAGACCATTTCAATCTATCAGAGGCGACCTTGATTGGTGTATCAATGGGGGGGTATTGGAGTTTACGCGCGGCCGCTTTTGAGGGAAGAATCAAAAGGGTTATTTGCTTTCCGCCCGTTTACGATTGGATGGAAATGGCGGGTTCTTTCAACCGAGGATTGGTGGATTGGTTGATGAAGTGGCGCAAAGTCATGAATTTTTTAATTCGGCTGAAGATGACCAATGGCAAATTAAAACACACCATCAACCAAACTCTTTTTTTGGTGCAAAAAGAGGAACCGATAGACGCAGTGCACTGGATGTTGGCCATGAACAAGAATCATCTGCATTCAGAGTTAGTCACGCAAGATGTATTGCTTCTCGGTGGCGAAAACGATGCGTTTCAACCAGTGAAATTGCTCAGGAAGCAAGAGAAGGCTCTGACCCGCGCTAAGTCAATCACAACGCGGGTATTCACCAAAGAAGAACATGCTGATCAACATTGTCAGATAGGAAATATAGGCTTGGTATTGGAAGTCATGTTAGATTGGCTCAAGCTAAAGTAGGCATAGTTCACGGCTCCCGAGAGAACATCTTGACAAACTTTGATTGGGGACAAGGGACTTGGGACGCTTGTGACCTCGAGTCCCTTGTCCAAAGTCCCAAGTCCGAAATTGTAAAGATAGCTTGAACCATGCCCTAAAGTAAATTACCACGGCCGTGTTCCCCCCCCCAGCACGCCCATCCCCACGGAGAAACAGATGCAAGAACATACGGAAACAACGCTCGATGTAATCTATCAGAACTGGCGCGGCTATCAGGAAAAACTGCGTCACGCCATCGCCCCGCTGACCCATGAGCAACTCTTGCTACAACCAGCCCCCCACATGTGGCCGCTGGGGCAACTTGTGCAACACATCATTTCGGTCAGGGCAGGCTGGTTCAGCGGAACCCTACAGGAGGCCGACGAAAAGATGGACGCGTACATGTATTGGGGTCAGCGTGAATCACCAGCCCGTAGTGGGATGGAGCTGGCGCAGGGTCTTGATGAGACGTGGGCATTTATCGAAGCGCGTTTGCAACGCTGGACGCCCGCCGATTGTGCCCAAACCTTTCCGGATGAATGGGATGGTCAGGTATACGAGGTCTCGCGCAGTTGGGTGATTTACCATGTGCTGGAACACGATTTGCATCATGGCGGTGAAATCTCGTTGCTCCTCGGCATGAATGGTCTGCAAGCCCTCGCGCTTTAATAGAACTGCTATAGGGAGCGTTACTCAAGAGGTGATTTATGTTGACAGAGCTTGCAATTGGTGCGCCAGACGACTTTGATTTTGAAATGGGTGATTGGGTGGTTAAACATCGCCGACTCAAGGAAAGGTTAAAGGATTGCCATGAATGGGAAGAATTTGAGGGAGAATCTTCCACAAAGAAAATTTTGGGAGGCTTTGGGAACTTAGAAGATAATCTGCTTCACTTTCCAGATTTATCATTTCGCGCCATCGCTTTGCGCTCTTATAACACCGAAACCAAAAAATGGTCTATTTGGTGGTTAGATGGTCGGTTTCCCGATTCCTTGGATACCCCTGTCGTAGGGGAGTTTTCTAATGGAGTCGGTTTGTTTTTTGCAGATGAAATGTTTGAAGGCAACCCGATAAAGATTCGGTTCCAGTGGAATTTGTTGGAATCAAATCAACCCCATTGGGAACAAGCTTTCTCGAATGATGGAGGAGCTACTTGGGAAACGAACTGGACAATGGATTTTTGCCGAAGGCAGAGGGATAGCATTTCGGTGAGTGAGCTAACAAAGCGTATACCTGACGCTTGATCAGATCTACACAGGTGCGACGCACTCCTCAAGGTGCGTCGCACCTGTTTTGTTTTCGATAGGGGGTGATTGACCCCCCAAAACAGGGCATAAATTGTCGGGCGGGGATAGTTTGTTTCTTGTATTCTGTTGGTATGAGGAGATTTGAACGTGAACCCAATCGAGAGAATGAACCAAGCGTTGGCCTACATCGAAGCGCATTTGGCCGATGAGATTGATTTCCAACACATCGAAAAGCTTGCCTTATGCTCAGAATACCACTTCCGCAGGATGTTCTCCTTTCTGGCGGGCATACCACTCTCCGAATACATTCGGCGCAGACGCTTGACGCTGGCCGCCCTTGAACTCCTCCACAACAATGGGCTGGTTATAGATGTTGCCCTCAAATATGGCTACAACTCGCCCGACTCTTTCACGAGAGCATTCCAAAGTTTGCATGGGGTCACGCCGACAGATGCCCGCCACAGGGGGCAACCGCTCAAAGCGTACCCGCCCATGACTTTTCAGTTGACGATTAAAGGAAAAAGTGAAATGAACTATCGCATTGAAGAAAAAGCAGGATTTAACATTGTCGGCCGCATGAAGCGCGTTCCCCTCATTTATGAAGGGGTGAACCCCGAAATTGCTTCCATGTGGCAAAGTTTAGACGAAGCGACGATTGCCACCTTAAAAGCACTCTCCAACATAGAGCCACGGGGGCTGATTAGTGCCTCGACCAATTTTTCGGAAGGGCGGCTGGATGGCGGGCAACTCGACCACTACATTGGCGTGGCCACGACGCAAGAGCACCCGCCCACGCTGGCACGGCTGGAAGTACCCGCCTCCACATGGGCTGTTTTCGAGTCAGTCGGCCCATTCCCTGAAACGCTCCAGCGGATATGGGGCGCCATTTATGCCGAATGGTTCCCTTCTTCCAACTATGAACAAGTGGCTGGGCCAGAGATTTTGTGGAACGAACACAAAGATGTGACTTCGCCGACGTTCAGAAGTGAGATTTGGATTCCCGTCCGCCAACGGGTTAGCCAGAGGAGCATTTAAAAAGAGCCAAATTGACCGATTTGGAACGTCCAAACAGCGGGCAGGTGGTTCGAGGGGAATCAACCACCTGCCCGTTTTGTGTTCCCAACACCCCCCACAACACTTTGGTGTCTATACGGCCGTTGCCCACTTCCCGTATCGTAGGGTGCATGGCGGAATTCACAGCAATGGCTTTGGCCATTCACACAAGGAAAGACACAATGAACTCAAGCAAAAAGAAAATGAGCGGGAAGGCGTGGCTGGTGCCGATTGGCTTGCTGTTGCTCAGTGCCGTGCCCGTGTTGGCTGGGGCCATGCGCATTGTCGAGCTGACCAGCGGGGCAGAAATCACCGAGGCCAACGCCCGCTTTTTCGCCTCGCCCCTCCCCGTGTTGGCTCATATCGTCAGCGTCACGCTATATTCACTGCTGGGCGCGTTCCAGTTCTCCGCTGGCATTCGCCATTCACGGCCGCGCTGGCATCGGCTGGTGGGCAAATGGGTTTTAGTCCCATCTGGTTTGGTGGCGGCACTGTCTGGTTTGTGGATGACCCACTTTTACCCTTGGCCGCCCAGTGATGGCCTGCTTCTCTATTGGATGCGGCTGTTTTTTGGCACGGCCATGCTCTTGGCCATCATATGGGGTGCGTTGGCCGCCCAGCGGCGAGATTTTGCCCAACATGGGGCGTGGATGATTCGGGGCTACGCGATTGGTTTGGGCGCAGGAACACAGGTGTTTACCCATCTGCCTTGGCTGGTGCTGGTTGGACAAGAGGTTCCCGATGAGCTATCGCGGGCATTGATGATGGGTGCAGGCTGGGTGATTAACCTCGTGGTGGCGGAATGGGTGATTTGGAAACGGCCGTCGCGCCGCTCCCACCCCACGGCCGCTATAGGCACGGCCGATGTTGCCTGAAACCCTTCCCCCCTACGCTCCCGATGACCCTGTCGCCTACCAAATCAGGCTCAAGGGGCATCTCGGCCCCCAATGGGCGGATTGGTTCGATGGGCTGACCATTACGCTCGAAGAAAATGGTGACACGCTCCTCACTGGTTCCATCCCCGACCAAGCCGCCTTGCACGGCCTGTTCAAAAAAGTGCGCGATTTAGGCTTGCCTTTGCTGGCCGTCCTACCCGCTCCCTTACCCGATGTTTCTACTCCGTTTATCAAGGAAAACAACCATGAATGATTTATAAAAAATGGGTGGCACGGCCGCCCTTATCAATGCGGCGGCTTATATCATTGGTTTTGGGATGGTGCTGACTCTGCTTATGCCCATCATGGACTCTACCCCCGACCAATTTTTGGCTTTTCTGAGCGCGAATCAAAGCCTGATGGTCGTCTGGTACTCAATTATCTATTTGGTCGCGGGCGTGTTTATGGTTCCGCTGGTGCTGGCGCTCCATGAACGCTTAAAGGGCAAGGCCACGGCCGTTATCCCCACCGCCACGGCTATCGGGCTGATTTGGGCGGGTCTCATCATCGCCAGCGGCTTGTTATTGGTTAACAACGTGGGCGTTGTCACCGAACTTTATGGGCAAGACCCCCTTCAAGCGGCCACCGTTTGGCTGGCACTTTCGGCCGTGGAGAGCGGCTTAGGCGGGTGAGATTGAACTCCCGGCGGGCTTGTGGGTTTTGCTGGTCAGTTGGGTCGCCTTGCAAAGTGGCGGGCTTCCCAAAGCGCTGAATTATCTGGGCTTAGTCATTGCCAGGCGGGCATTCTAGCATTGCTCCCGCCCTTTATGAGGCGGGCACGGTGTTTGGGTTGGGGTTTATTGTTTGGTTTGTATGGGCAGGCATTGTCATGGTACGCCATCAACCCAGTATGATGGCACAAAAAGAGGCGATACTTCAATGAAAGCAATTATTTTTCCCACCTATGGCTCCCCCGATGTTTTGCAACTGCAAGAAGTGCCCCAACCTATGCCCAAAGAAGATGAGGTGTTGGTGAAAGTTGTGGCCGCCGCCGCCAATCCGCTCGATTGGCACCGCCTGAGAGCTGACCCTTTTATTGTGCGCCTCGGCGATGGATTTTGGCGACCCAAAAATCCCAAGTTGGGGGCGGATATGGCGGGGCAAGTCGCGGCCGTTGGCTCGCGCGTCACCGAATTCCAAATTGGGGATGAGGTGTTTGGCGACGTTGGCTCGGGGGGGTTTGCTGAATATGTGTGTGTGAAGGAGAAGGCGTTGGCACACAAACCCGCCAACCTCTCGTTTGCCCAAGCGGCGGCCGTGCCCGTGGCGGGTTTCACGGCTCTGCAAGGGTTGCGCGATAAGGGGCAAATCAAGGCGGGGCAAAAGGTGCTGGTGAATGGGGCATCGGGCGGGGTGGGCACGTTTGCTGTGCAAATTGCCAAGGCGTGGGGGGCAGAGGTGACGGCCGTGTGTAGCGGCCGTAACCTCGACCTCGTGCGCTCCATCGGGGCTGACCATGTGCTTGATTACACCCAGACCGATTTCACCCGCACGGGCCAGCAGTACGACCTGATTTACGATGCCATTGGCAACCGCTCCGTGCGCGACCTTCGGCGGGCGCTCAAGCCCAATGGGATTGCTTCCGTGGCGGGGTTCACCACCTTGTCCCGTATGCTCATCCTCGCAGTACAAGGCACGTGGGTTTCCAAGACAAGCGATAAAGAGATTGGCATGATGAGCACTGCCAATCCCAACAAAAAAGATTTGCTGATTCTCAAGGAGTTGCTGGAGACGGGCAAGGTGGTTCCTGTAATAGACAGGCATTACCCGTTAGCGGAAACGGCCGAGGCGATTCGCTATTTGGAAAGCGGCCGTGCCCGTGGCAAAGTCATTATCAACATCGAGAGATAGAGAGGGAGAAGGAACAGGATTTAGAGTACAGAAGTACAGTTGTACTTAGAGGCAAGTACAGCTGTACTTAGAGCAAGTACAGCTGTACTTAGAGGAAGTACAGCTGTACTTAGAGAAAGTACAGCTGGACAAAGAGAAAGTACAGCTGGACGAAGAGAAAGTACAGCTGGACGAAGAGAAAGTACAGCTGGACGAAGAGAAAGTACAGCTGGACGAAGAGAAAATCCAGCAGGATTTAAGCCTAAGACAGAGGTTTTAAGGATTCCTCCCTTTGGCCAGAATGACACGCTCGGCAGGATTAGCGTCCCAACGTGCCCGGCTCGCCATAATAATATTCGTTGGTAATCCAAAACACGGGATTATTGGCTCCGCCACTGTTGGCCGTTTTGACATGATAGTGGTAAATGCCCGTGGGGAACTCGGCCGTGCAATGTTCGTGCCCATTAAACGCATCAATGGGTGTGGAAACGGCCGCCCCTGCACAATCCAACTCGGCCGTGGCGCCGAGAGGCCCATAGACAGGAAAACCATCCATCAGAAAGCCCAACAACAAGCCTGCGTTTGTGCCTGCATCCGTTAACCATGTGTAGCCAGTGCCATCGGCCGTAGAAGTTTCAGTTAACACATCGCCGCCAAGATCGCGAATGAGGCAAACGGGGTCTACATGGTAATGATAAGTCCCTTGTTGTTGCGGATGCCCTGAACATTGGTCAAAGGTGAATAGCTCCTCCGTAATTTCATCCCCCGGCCCTGCGTTTTCATTAAAAAAGGCGACCCCATTCAGAGCCAAGCCGATGGTATCGTAGGTGGTGGCTGTTTTATTGCTCGCCGCACGGGGGGTAATGGGCATCTTCATGATGATAGCTTGTTCTTCAATTTGATTATTGCCCGCTGAATGGGCGCGTTGATTGGTATACACGGCCGCAAACTTATAAATGTTGGTGTTAAAGTCAAACGGTTCATGGTGTACATGTCCCTCAGGGAAATAAATAGATTCATGCTCGGGCTGATCGGTTGATTCCACCACCATATAATCGGCACGGCCATCCCCATTGCTATCCTCGGTGCAAACATTTACCAAATAATGGGTGTTCAGGGTGGTGTAACGGGTTAATCCCGCTACATAAGCGGCGGGAATTTGGGAAAAATCGTTGCGCCCTTGGCAAATAGAGCGGGCACTGGTCACGGTAATCGCATCGGGGTTGGCACTGGTTTCGTTAGGTATGTCGGCCGTGGTATTGACATTGTTATTGCTAACTGTGTCGGCCGTGGTATTAGGGGGGCCAGCAGGGGGTCGCCCCCCACACGCAACCATCAACAATGCCAAAATCCATAAAAACAGTAATTTGTGGTGCATCAGTTCTCCTAGGTGATAAATGAGCATTGATATGGGTTCATTCATGCTTTGCTCAAAAGATGAATCTGATTCAGCTTACCAAATAAAAAGATGAAAATTTAAGCTATTTGTAAATAGTGTGTAAAAAGACTCCTCTGGCCATTTCTGGCAGAATAACTTGAACTGGGTTGCAGGTTACAAATTACAAGTCGCTTACCACCTGTATCAACCTATCACAACTCTCGAACCATCCCCCCTCAATCGTTACGGAGAAACAAACCATGAAAGCAATTGTCTACACCGAATACGGCCCGCCCGAGGTGCTACACCTGCAAGAGGTGGCGCAACCCACCCCGGCCGCCCATGAAATTTTGGTCAAAATCCACGCCGTCAACATCAACTATGGCGACCTACTCGCCCGCAGGTTTGGCCATGTTTCCCCGCGAGAGTTCAACATGCCGGGCATCTTCTGGCTCCCTGCGCGGTTGGCTTTTGGCTGGCGCAAGCCCAAAAAGCCCACCCTCGGCTCCGAGTATGCGGGGGAGGTGGCGGCCGTCGGCCGTGATGTGACCGAGTTCAAGGTCGGCGATGCTGTATTTGGCTATCAGGGGCAACAGATGGGGGCCAATGTGGAATACCTCTGTGTGCCCGCCAACGGGATGGTGGCGCACAAACCCAGTAACCTGAGTGATGAGCAAGCGGCGACGATTCCCTATGGCGCACTCACTGCGCTGAACTTGCTCCGCAAAGCGAACATCCAGCCGGGGCACAAAGTGCTTATTCTGGGGGCATCGGGTGGGATTGGCACGGCCGCTGTGCAACTGGCCAAACAGTTCGGGGCGGAGGTGACGGGGGTGTGCGGGGCGCTCCGCATGGATTACGTGCTGGCGTTGGGGGCGGACAAGGTGATTGATTACCAGCGCAAGGATTTCACCAGCAATGGCGTGCAATACGACCTGATTTTTGATGTGTTGGGCAAGGGTTCGTTTGCCCATATCCGCAAATCTTTGGCTCCGCACGGCCGTTACCTGCTGGCCAGCTTTAAGGGGAAACAGCTCATGCAGATGTTATGGACTTCGTTGCGGGGTGGGCAAAAGGTCATCTGCGCCCTCTCGGGCGAAACGCGGGCCGATTTGTTGCACATCAAGGGGTTGGTGGAGGCGGGCAACCTGAAAGGGGTGGTGGATAAGCGTTTTCCGCTGGCGCAAGCGGCCGAGGCGCACCGTTATGTGGAAGCAGGACACAAAAAGGGGAGTGTGGTCATTGTGATGGGGCATTAAGCGGCATAATTCGCGCATCTATTCAGGTGTTTGACTTAACGCAAAGACAGGCAGACAGGATCGGTCTTGCGCCCTTTGCGTCCTGACAACTTTGCGTTAAAAGCAGATGCGAATACATATTAATTTGGCTTGTTTGATGGCCGTGTTCTGCCCCGAACACGGCCGTTTTTGTTTCCAAGCCTGTAGCCGCCCAGCGGGGCATTGCCTATAATCTGTTCTTTGTCGGCCGTTTCGCCACCACCCCCCCGAGGTCTTATGCAGATTAGCGACATTTTATTGCTCTACGATTACAACAATTGGGCGAACCAGCGCATTTTAGACACGGCCGTGCAGGTCAGCCCCGCGCAATTTGTGGCTCCCACAGGGCATAGCTTTGGCAGTTTGCGCGGCACATTGGTTCATTTGCTCGACACAGAATGGGGCTGGCGCATGTTGTGCCAACACCATGCCTCAACTCCATTGCTAAAAGAGGAAGATTTCCCGACCCTCTCAACTTTGGCGCAACGCTGGCAAGAGGAGAAACAGGCCATGCAAGCATATCTGGCGGGATTAACTGACGACGATTTGGCCCATGATATGCGCTACACGGCCGAGGCAGGCCATGAACGGGCGCGGGTGTTGTGGCACAACTTGGTACATGTCGTGAATCACGGAACTCAACACCGCAGTGAAGCGGCCGATATGCTCACCCGCTACGGCTTCTCGCCGGGCGACCTCGATTTCACGCTTTTCTTGAACGAAAGGCTCTAAGGCGGTTCCCAAGAACGATTTACCCAGAGGTCTTATGAACATTGGCGACATTTTATTGCTCTACGACTACAACAATTGGGCGAACCAGCGCATTTTGGACACGGCCGCTCAAGTCAGCCCCGCGCAATTTGCGGCTCCCACAGGGCACTGCTTTGGCAGTTTGCGCGGCACATTGGTTCATTTGTTGGGCGGGGAATACGCATGGCGCATGTTGTGGCAACAACAAACCCTCGCTTATTTTGGGGCACTCCAAGAGGGAGATTTCCCCACCGTGGAAGTCTTGCGCCAACGCTGGGCGGAAGAAGAACACGCCTTGCGGGCGTATCTGGTCAGCCTGACCGATGAGGATTTGGTGGGCTATCTGCGCTACACAACCCCCGAAGGAGCCAAGCGGGAGCGGGTGTTGTGGCACTGCTTGGTGCATTTAGTGAACCACGGAACCCAGCACCGCAGTGAAGCGGCCGATATACTCACCCGCTACGGCTTTTCGCCCAGCGACCTCGATTTCACCCTGTTTCTGAACGAGCGAGGCTAAGAATTAGCACATAAATAAGGTGAACGAATCTCTTTTTTAATGCAAAGCCGCGAAGGCGCAAAGACGCAAAGGAGAAGCTTCTTTGCGTCTTTGCCTTTGACTTGAAAGAGACCTGCTCATTTGTTCAGGTTAAAAATGTGACACTCCTAAGAGGTAAACCCATGAAACCCATCACCTTTGCGTGCCACAAACAAATCCCCAAATCGGCCGTGGAAATTTGCACCGAGATAGCTGATGTGGCTCGGTGGAGCGAATTTGGGGGGTATGGGGTGTTGCCCGGCATTGCCCACGCCGAATATGAAACAAAAACGGCCGACATGCTTGGCTCGCGCATCCGGTGCGCAACACAGATGGGTCGGGGCATGTAGAGGAGATTTACAAATGGGTTTTGGGCAAAGAGGTGGCCATGAAGTTCACAGGTTTTACGCCGCCCTTGAGCCGTTTGGCCACCCATTTTACGGAGGAGTGGACACTAACCGACCAAGAAGGAGGAACTGCTGTGACGCGCAGTTTTGCCCTCTATGCCACACGGCCGTTGGCTCGCCCCGCCTTATGGCTCATTTCACTGCTGTTTCGGCGGGCCATTGCCCGGCATTTGGATGAAATTGCCCGCTGAGACACTGACACAACTTACACCTACCATCTAAACCATGTCTAACCAACCCAATTCCACGCTGAAAGGCATCCTTATTTTTGCAGGAACGTATGTCGCCACGCTAGTCGGTACGGCCGTGGTCTCACTCATCGTCATGCTCGTACTCAGCCCGCAAAGTTGCGCCGACTATGGAGATGCGTTGCTGGTGTTGTGGGGGGTTGTCGGCGTGTTGCATCTGGTCAGCACGGCCGTGCTGGGCGTGTTCGCATGGCGGGTGGCGCAAAGCGTGCTGGGGCGGCTGGGCATGGTGGGCGCATACGCCCTGCTCATGCTCATCACCTACCTCTTTTTTGCCTTCACCGTGCTAGTGGGGTTTAACTGCTGAAAAGTTTTTTCGGCATGGTTCACGGCTCTGGGGAGCAACTTTACAAATTTTGACTGGGGACAAGGGGCTTGGGACGATTGCGATTTCAAGTCCCTTGTCCCCAGTCCCTCGTCCGAAATAAGTCAATCAGAACGAACCACTCTATGACGACAGCCTCCGCGCCCGGAAAAATTATTTTATTTGGCGAACACGCCGTGGTGTACGGCCAGCCAGCCATCGCCGTGCCTGTGCCACAAGTGCGGGCCACGGCCGTTATCACCCCCGCCCCCCACGCAGGCATCCTCCTCGCCGCCGCCGATTTTGGCCAAAACGTGTGGTGGCACAAAGCCAGCCCCACCCATCCCCTCGCGGCGGCCGTCCACGCCCTTGCCAGCCAACTCACCCTCGCCGAACAAGACCAATCCCTCAGCCACCTCACCATCACCGTCAGTAGCACCATTCCCGTGGCCAGCGGGTTGGGCAGTGGCGCGGCCATCGCCGCCGCCCTCATCCGCGCTTTGGCTTTGCACCTCGGCCGTGCCGATTTGGCCACCCCAGCGGCCGTTTCCGCCCTCACCTACGAGGTGGAGCGCATCCACCACGGCACACCCAGCGGCATAGACAATACCGTCGTCAGCTACGAGCAACCCGTTTATTTTGTGCGCGATTTGGCCACGGCCGCGCCCGACATTTTAGAGCGGCTCCACACCACGGGCCTCTCCGATTTGCCCGCCCCCGCCCTCGAGCCATTTGCCGTCGGGCAACCCATTACCCTGCTGATTGGCTACACGGGTGTGGCCGCGCCCACTAAAGAATCGGTGGGGGATGTGCGCCGCCAGTGGCTGGCCGATGCGCCAGCTTTTAATGCGCTTTTTGCCGCTTGCGGCCGCATCGCCCAGCAAGCGCGGCACGCCTTGGCGGCGGGAGATACGGCCTCACTCGGCCGCCTCATGTGGGACAACCACGCCCTCTTGCAAGAGATGACAGTCTCCTCGGCCGAACTCGATGCGCTGGTGGTGGCGGCTCGCACAGCGGGGGCACTGGGGGCCAAACTAAGTGGCGGCGGCCGTGGCGGGAACATGATTGCCCTCGTGACGGCCGAGACAAGCGCGGCCGTGCGCCATGCCCTGCTCACAGCAGGAGCGCACACGGTGTTGGAGATGGTTCTGGGGAGAGATTGGCTCTCAGGATTAGCAGAATAAAGGAACAAATCTGTTGTTTTAACGCAAATGGCGCAAAACCGGGTTTAAGCCTTGGTAGACCTGACTGGCTTGAAAGAAACCTGCTCAATCCATTTGTTCCGCCTACTTATCTGGGCTTACTTCCAAACGATAACTCGCCCACGCAATCTCGTTTTCCCACAACTTCACCGTCACCGCACCCAACGTATTCGCCCGAATCCGTTCGGCGAGGCATGGCACAAAATGCGGCTAAAATGCTCAATGCTGGGGTTCAGCCCGCAAACCGGGCAGATTGTTCAAGGTGCGGTCGCGGTAATACGCCACCAGCTTTTCCAATTGCGCCTCAATATCCACAATATCCACAAGGTAGCCGTGCTGGTCGAGAGTCTCTCCTTCTAGTTGTAGCTCAATGACATAGTGGTGCGAATGCTTCTCGTTTTCGGCTCCCCAATTCCCCCCAATCAAAAAGTGCTGGGCAACAAAGTTTCGTTTAACGGCGATGGTATACATAATTTGGGTAGATAATCAAATAAGATGGGAGGGAAGTATACCAAGAGCTATCCATTCCCCACATCTTCCTAGGGCTTCACCCTAGGCTGGTATGAGACGGGCTTTCAGCCCTAGAGTCGATTTTTGGCCTCGAGAGCTAATTCTCAAAAAACCCTTTGCGTCTTCGCATCTTTGCGCCTTTGCAATAAAAATTAGATTTTATCTTTTGTACCCGAGAGGCAAAGTCTCATTTTGGCATGGTCAAGCTATCTTTACAATTTCGGACTTAGGATGGGGACAAGGAACTCGAGGTCACAAGCATCCCAACTCCCTTGCCCCACTCAAAATTTGCCAAGATGCTCTCCTGAGAGCCGTGAACCATGCCCAATGTACCAAAGAACGATAGACAGATGACAAGGTTGCCCAGTAGACTGGTGGTGTACAATCCTACCCTATCCCTATCACCGTTAAGGCAAGCGCAATGGAGATTCCTCGATGTTTAAGCTGAAACCTCACAACCTGTTCTTTCCCTTATTTTTATTAGGTGCACTGGTTCTGGCCAGCCACGGCCGTATCCAAGCCGCCCCCTCGGCTCCCCAAGCCCCCAAATGGAGTTACGCCCTGCCCGGTTTGGCAGGCACCAACTCCCCCGCACTAGAGGACATCAACAACGATGGCAACCTCGATGTCATCGTCGGCACAGCCAACGGCCATGTCGTGGCCGTCAACCATGCTGGGGCATTGCTATGGGACACCGATTTAGGGCCGCTTTTTGGACAAGGAGCCAACAGCCTGCGCATTTCGGCCGCCCCGGCTGTGGCCGATATTGACAACGACGGCCAAATGGAAATCGTAGCCGCCACGGGCTGGGTCACTACCGACGTGTGCCACATTGGGGGAGTCATTGTGCTGAACCACCTTGGCCAAAAGGAGAGTGGCAACTGGCCGCTGATAGCACAAGACAATCCCGACTTGCCGCCCAGCAATTGCCCCGCCAGCATTTACTCCACCCCGGATTGGGCGATGTAGATGGGGATGGGGATATGGAACTGTTCTTCGGTGGTTTCGACAGGCGCATTTACGGCTTGCACCACAACGGCACGGCCGTGACTGGTTTCCCCGCCGACAGCTATTTGCGCGGCCGTTTCCCCACATGGCCCAATCTGATTGGCCACCTCTCCGACACAGTTTGGAGTTCCCCCGCCCTTGCCGATTTAGATGGCGACGGCTTGCCCGAAATCTACCTTGGCACCGACGAAGGCAATATGGGCAATTCCTTTGGCGGGAACACCATGAATTGGTATTGCCCTTATGCCACCCCATGGGGCTACGAATACTGCGGTGGAACCTTGTATGGCCTCTCCGCCACGGGAACTATTCTGCCCGGCTTCCCCAAACTCTTTTGGGAACACATCCAATCTACCCCCGCCATTGCCGATTTAAATGGCGATGGCACATTGGACATTACCATTGGCACGGGAACCTTCTATGCCACGGTGACAGGCATGGACAAAGGTCGCCGTTTTCTGGCTTATGATGGGGCGACAGGAGGCTTTTTGGCGGGCTGGAACAGTTATGCCAATGTTTGGGAAGGTGGCCAAAACACCACCTCTGGAACCCCTTCACCACCCGCCATTGGGGATATTACGGGGGATGGACAACTGGATGTGGTCGCGTTTACCTTTGACAACAAAGTTTATGCGTGGCACGGCAACGGCACGGCCGTGGCGGGTTTCCCCCTCACCCCCAGTGCCAGCTTCTTCCAATTTGGGGTGGGCCAAGGCCCCGTTTTGGCCGATTACAACGGCGATGGCGACATGGAAATCTTCTTCACGGCCAACACCAGCGTCGTGGTCGTAGATGGGAATGGCACGCAGTTGGTCGCCCAAAATGACCGTTTCAGGCTCGAAAGTTCCTTCCCCAATGGCTTTCGCGTTCCAACACCCCTGCGGTGGGCGATTTGGATGGCAACGGCAAGCTCGACCTCGTCGTGAGTTCGGGGATGACGGGGTTGGATTCAGGCGGGGGTACGTTGTGGCGAGGAATTGGCCAATTCCTCCACGGCCGCCGATTGGCCCATGTTCAAGCGCAACGCCGCCCGCACCAGCACCCTCATCCCCCCAACCCTGCGCGTGCAAAACAGCACCCTCTCCGCCCTGCACCCACTGGGCGACAACAGCGACATTGTCAAAAGCATTACCCTTGCCAACACGGGCGAAGATGACCTGAACTGGAGCATAAGTGGGTTGCCCGGCCGAATTACGGCCGTACCCCAAAACGGCACGCTTGGCGCAGGAGAGCAAGCGGCCGTGCAAATTACCATAGACACCAACGGCCTCCCCTTGGGAAGCAACCCCTTGGGCAGTTTCAACGTCGCCGCAACCACCACCGGGGGCGGCCAAACGGCCGCCGTGCTTCCACCGACCGTCTCCACGACGGTCATTATCGCCAACCAAATCTACACCGCCTACTTGCCCCTAGTTACGCGCTAAAATGAGCGTCAGAGAGCAGGAGAGCAAGAGATCACCTCTGCTCCCCTGCTCCTCTGCTCCTCTCTCTCCCATGCGTTTGCTGTTGCTCACCCCCGCTTTCCCCCTTTTCCACGGCGGGGGAGCGTTATGTGACCGCGTTGGGGCACGCCTGGCCGCCTAAGGCGCGGCCGTGACGGTGCTGACCAGCACGGCCGAACGAGAAGCAGATTTCTGGGACGGCACGGCTATCACCCCCCACCACAGAAGCACAAGAAGGGAGCCTGCGCCTCTGCGGTGCGCCTGCGGCCGTTCCCCGGCGGCCGAGCGGGGCTGATGGTGTGGCGCAAGCTGATGGTTGTGGCTGGGTTGGCAGGGGGAAACGCGGCCGTGCCCCTGCTTTTACGCCTGATGCGCCGTGTGCCCGCCCTTACCCAGTTGGAGTGTGTCCTTGACCAGTTGGCGGGGCAAATAGACATCATCCACGGCTTTAACATCTCGGGGGAATACCCGTTGGTGGCGGGTTGGCAGGCGGCACCAGTGGGGCATCCCCTTTGTAGCCACCCCATTTGCCCATTTGGGGGCGGAACATGGCGACAAGGTGGCGCGGAATTCGACAATGCCGCACCAACTGGCCGCCCTGCGCGGGGCGGCGGCCGTGCTCACCCTGACCAACGTGGAAGCGGAGGGATTGGCGGGCTATGGGGTCCCCCCGTCTCGTTTGCACCCCATTGGAGGTGGGCTAGACCCGTTGCCAACGGGGTTGGACGAGGAAACGGCCGTGCGCGAACGCTTTGGATTGCCCGCCCGCTACGCTATCTTCATCGGCCGTGCTAGCTACGACAAAGGAGCGCGGTTCATGCCGCCCAAGCACTCTTGCAGATTGGCCAGACTTTGGTGCTGGTCGGCCAGCTTTCGCCCGAGTTTGAGCGGTTTTATGGGCAACTGGGGTCGGCCGAACAAGCATTGATTCGGCCACTGGGGCCGCAAGACGAGACGACCAAACACAGCTTGCTCCGCGCCAGCCAATTCCTGCTCCTGCCTTCGCGCACCGACTCCTTTGGGATTGTGTTGTTGGAGGCGTGGGCGCATGGTTTGCCCGTGATTGGAGCGCGGGCGGGGGGGATTCCCGGCGTGGTGACAGACGGGCAAACAGGAGTGTTGGTTCCTTTTGGAGAGGTGGCCGCTTTGGCAGAAGCGAGCCAGCGGCTCTTG
>JADJSZ010000062.1 GCA_016711405.1 Candidatus Hadersleviella danica
CCAGCACCACCAAATCGCCATCGTAGCGCAACTCTTCGGCGGGCAAATAAAATTTATCCGCATCTTCTTCGCGCAGAATAAATTCGCCCAACGATTCGTTGTAGTAAGCGGTGTTGCCCGTAATTAGCTCCTCTTCAAAGAAGTAAGCGGCCATTTGGTCGGCTAAAAAGCCGAAGCCGCCGCCATTTTGGCGCATGTCAATGATGAGGCCGGGCACTTCTTGCTCATTGAGGGTCTGCATCAGCCGCTCCCACAGTTGCACGGTGAGCAGTTGGTTGTCGAAGAAGCTGGTGATTTCGACGTAGGCGTAGCCGCTGTCGAGGAGTTCGTATTGCACAGGCAACTCAAAACCTGTCACAGGACGGCCGAAATCTTCATGGTAAAAGCTGTCTACCTCAAAAACGCTGACGAGTTCGGCCGTTTCTTCCTCTTCCGCCTCGGGGTTGAGGTAAGTAATGGTTAACTCTGTGTCCGTGGGGAAGCGGGTGGCGTAAATGAGTTGTTGGAGCCGCCGATTGTGGGCGGTGCTGAAGGGGGAGGTGTAGGGCAGAATGCCTTCGACCCATTCGCCAATGGGGGTGTCGTTAATGGCGATGATTTCGGCCGCCAATTCAATGCCCGCCTCGGCCGCAGGCGTGTCTTCGCCCAGATAAGTGACGATGATACGGCCGTCGGCCAATTCCTGAATGGCAATCCCCACCCCGCCGCGCACATTTTCCACAAATTCATCTTGCAAGAAGGGGCCGCTCACATGCCCATCGGGAATTTCCCAGAGCATATCGCGCAAGACACGGCGATATTCGTCAGGGTCACCCGCCGCTTCGGCCACTTCCATCAACGGCCGATACGTCTCAATCAACGCCTCCCAATCAATCTCTTTGTATTCGGTAAAGGCGTACTCTTGGCTCAATTTCTCCACAAAGGCATCAAACGCCTCGGTGTAGCTCAGCTCCGAAAAATCGACCAAGGCCGCGCCCGATGGCTCGATTAAATCCACGACAGGGTTGCGCGAACGGTCAAAGGTAAAGGGCACGGTGTCCAAATTGACCAGCGTGTACCCTTGGGGCAGGGTGATTAATTCGGTGTCGTCAATGGTGAACAACAAGCCATCTTCGCCAAAGTTGATGGGGAATAGTTGCTCCTCGTCGGGGGCGTAGACAAGCAGTTGGCCGCCGATAATTTCCCGCTCTGTCTCAAATTCCTCGCTGATGCGGGTGGAGGCGTAAGCAGTAGACCAGCCGCCACCGCCCAAATCACGCTCTTCGAGGAAGGGGTCGCCAAAGGTGTTTGTCCAGTAAGCGACAGCGAAAATTTGCACACCCGCGTCGTCCTCATCGTCGTTGTCCACATCGCGGTAGGCGCCTTGTGGTTCGATGGGCAAAGCGATGCTATAGCCAAAGGGGGACTCGAAGAAGTCGGTGGTGAGTTGCCCCAAGGTTTGCGAAGCCAGCGGCATGAGGTAGTTCTTGTCGCGGTCTACAAAGCCTGCTTGGTCTTCTAAAATGACCATGGGCTGAGCCACCCCAGCGGTGAAGAAGGGGTTGGTGTAAGGCACTTCGCCTGTAATGCTGACGGGGCCGCCTTCTTCGGCGTTGAGAATCAGGCTCTCGAGGTCAATGGGTTCGGCCGTTTCTTCTTCAGCTTCTTCCTCATCCACTTCTTCCGCCTCGGCCGTGGGGGCTGGGGTGGGGGTGGGATTGGTTTGGGAGGGAAGGTCGGCCGTGGGCGAACAAGCCATCAGCAAGGCCAAGAGGCCAATGGCCAAAATGGTTTTCCAAAGTTTCATGGTTCAACTCCTGCAAGGAAATAGATGCGGGTAAACAAGTCGAGGGGGGGATTATAGCAGAATTGCCAACGAGGGCGGCAGAGCGCTCGGTGAAAAGTAAAAAGTAAAAAGTTGGTCTGTCTGACTCACCACCTTTCACTTTTCACTTTCTACTCTTTGCCCAACTTCTAGCCACCACTATGGAGGCGGGTAATCGCTTTGAGAAACGTTTGGGTGCGTTGGTCTTGGGCATTGTCAAACAGTTCGGCGGGGGTGCCGATTTCCACAAAACGTCCCTCATCCATAAACACCACGCGGTGGGCAAATTGGCGGGCAAAGGCCATTTCATGCGTCACGGTTAACATGGTCATGCCCTCTTCAACCAGTTGTTGCATGACGGCCAAAACCTCGCCAATCAACTCGGGGTCAAGGGCAGAGGTGGGTTCGTCAAAGAGCATCACTTTGGGTTGCATGGCCATAGCGCGGGCAATGGCCACCCGCTGTTGCTGGCCACCCGATAGGCGAGCGGGGTATTCGTCGCGCTTGTGCGCCAAACCCACTTTTTCGAGAAAGTGCATCCCCAAATCGGCCGCTTCCTTTTCGCCCATCCCTTTCACCGTTACAGGCCCTTCAATCACATTGCCGAGAGCGGTGAAGTGGGGAAACAGGTTGAAAGATTGGAAGACCATGCCTGTATTCAGGCGCAAATCGTGGATGGCATCGCGGTAGCCACGGCCGCTTCCGCCTCCACCACCAATCCATCCACTTCGACAGTGCCTAAATCGGGTTGCTCCAAAAAGTTGAGACAGCGCAAAAAGGTGCTTTTGCCCGACCCACTCGGGCCGATAATGCAAATCACCTCGGCCGGGTCAACCGTGAGGCTTAAATCTTTGAGCACATGCAATGTGCCAAAATACTGTGCAAGTTGGTAATACGAACAATAGGGTTTGTCATGGCCTTGCGCTGGGGGGATGATGAGCTTATTGCAAGGGCTGAGTATACACCAATAACGAGTAACAAAAAGGCCAGAGGTGTTACCACCTCTGGCCTTTTACTTTCAGCTACCAGCTAACAGCTAATAGCTTACGGCTTACAGCTTCTTACGGCCGCATCACAATCGGCAGGTAGATGACAGGGTTGGCTGGGACAATAACTTCTTCCACCGCAGTGGTCAAAGCGACATCGTTGGTTGCACTGCCATCCGCATCCGATGTGACCGTCAGGGTGGTCGTATCGGTGTCGGGGTGAGCCGCACCTGCATCAATCGTCACGGACACTGTGAAATCGGCCGATTCGCCCGGAGCCAACATCATGCTGTTGTGGGAGGAGGTGGTTGTCCACGAATGCCCTGCCAGCGCGATGTTGAAGGTGTCGGTCATGTTGCCCGTGTTGGTCAGGCTGATGGTGTAGGTGACGGTTTCGCCAGCGGCGCCTGTGTGGCCAGTCGTGTCGGCCGACCAGTCGAAGCCGTAAACAGCTTCGGCCGTGGTGGTCAACTCGGCCCAGTCGCTGATGCCGTTGTCCGTTTGGGAGGTAGCCATCACTGTGACAGCATCCCAATCGCCAGCCCATGCGCCAGCGGGCACTTCAACCGTCACATCGAAGCTACTCGTCTCGCCTGCCATGAGGGTAATGTCAGTGACAGAGAGTTCGGTAATCCATGTGCTTCCCGCAAGGGAGAGGTCGAAGGTGTCCGTGCTGACACCTGTGTTGGTGATAGCCACGCTGTAGGTGACAATCTCGCCGGGCAGACCCGACAAGGCCGCATTTGGCCCAACATCCACGCCCACCTCAGAGACGGTCATGGTGACGGGAACAGTGATTTCTGCGGTGACGGGGTCGTTGCTTTCAATACACAATGTACCTGTATAGACACCAGCGGCGTAGCCTGTGGCATCGTAGGTCACTGTCACATCATCAGAACCACGGCGGCGGTAGTGCCACTGGTGGGATTGATGGAAAGCCACGGAATGTCATTCGCCACACAACCGGGTGTCGAATCAAGCACAACATCGTCCACAAAGAAGTTACTACCACCAGTGCCACTAATACTGTGGAAGGCAATTGTATGAGAATTGCCATCTGCATAAGCAGAGAGATCTACAGTTTGTTCTGTATATCCAAGCTGACTGCACAATGGGGATGTACCATCCAGCAAGTAAACCTGTGTACTATCTACGGTAACTTCGAGGAAGTCAGTGGGGCTGGCACAGATAATGGCTTCGACATGGAAGCTCAGAGTCGCTGTGCCATTTGGAATGACAACAGCTTGAGCCATGGAACCTTCTTCTGCGCTAGACGCGCCACCAAACCAAGCCCACCATAACCCTGTGCGGGCCTGTGCCTGTGCCTGTGCCACAAAGTGCGACGGTACACAGGGGTGAACCGAAGTTGGTCGAAGCTTCAGTCCAAGAGGCGTTGGGGGTGCCACCTTCAAAGCCACCATCAAGGATGATGTCGGCTAAGTTGGGGATGTAGTTTGGGATTGGGTTGGGGGGCAAACAGTTGCAACCGTTGGGGAACGCCACCTGTGGCCTGTGCGGTGTTGGCGCGTGCGGCAATTTCGGTGATTGTCCAGTCAAGGTCAAGGGTTCCCATATTCCAGATGGTCAGGGTTTGGTCGGCCGTGCCATCTACGCTGACCGTTGCTTCCATTTCCGTTGGATTAACGGCAATTTCCACAAAAGCAGGGCCAAGGTCAAAGTCTTGGACTGTCGTTGCGTCGGTGGCAACGGTTATGCCCGAAACCATTTCGGAAAAATAGCCTGTGGCACTGGCGGTGATGGTATAAGTACCAATGGGCAGACTACTTGTGTAAACACCACTGCCATCGGTAGCCAAATTGTAGGTAGTCGTACCATCATCTACCATGATATCTGCCCCACTGATTGGGCCACTTGTGTCCGAATCTGTAACGGTGCCTGTTAGGTAGCCCAGATCGGTGCCACCACCCACACAAGTTAGTTCAACATCGTCAACCTGAGCATACCAATCCCAGCCATTACCTGAATAGCGGAACCGAACCTGTGTATTCGAGTCGCCTGCATAATCAGAGAGGTCGAGGGTGATATCGCCCGAGCCGGCTGTTTGGTGGTTTTCATCCCATGACAATTCGGTAACCCACGAGCTACCATCCCATACTTCTACCCGGAACAAATCGTTGCCTACTCCCAAATCACGGTAAAACCCTGCAACATTGAGGGTGACTGTAGATAAGGGAAGGGTGCTAAACGGATTCGTTACCAGACTGGTATCGTAAGCGGGAGAATTGGCTGAGCCGGGGAAGTCACTGTCAGCACAGGCGGCTACCCCACTGCCTGTGGTGGAGTTGGCAATTCCACAAGTAGCGGGAGCGTCGGCTGTGGTGCCCCATACAATAGCGTTATTGTTAGGGGAGTCGTTTGTGACGAGCCAATCGCCGGGGAGGCCTCCTTCAAAGCCAACTGCTCCTACATTACAAAGCAAGGAGCCATCGGCCGTGGTGAAGGAGAAGACGGCCGAGCTTGGCCCTGCACCACAGATATTGTTGGGAGTGACCCGCCAATAGTAGGTAGTGAGCGTGCTCAAACCGCTCAGGTTCACGCTGGTCGCGACCACGGTGTCGGTGAAGACGATGTTGGAGAAGCCCATATCGGTGGCGACTTCAACATAGTATTCGGTGGCATTGGCATCGGCCGTCCATGTCAGGGTGGGGGCTAAACCAACACCAGTTGCCCCATCAGCAGGGGCGGTGAGGGTGACAGTGCCGGGAGCGGCCGTATACAGATCCAACCCGACAGTTGTCGTGTGGGTGCTGGTCGGCGCGGTACCAACGATGTCAATGCTGTAAGAGCCAGCGACGGCCGAACCCAAACTGCCAATCGTCAACACACTGCTTCCGGGAGGGGTTACAGGGTCAACCGTGAAGCTGGTTGTGGTTCCGGCGGGGTTGCCCAAGACAGAGAGGTCTACTTGGTCGGTAAAGCTCATAATCGAGCTAACCGTGATGTTGTAATCCACGCTGGGGGTTGTCGTGCAGGTCTCGTAGGTCGTCGGATCGGCCGTAAGACTGAAATCGGGGAACAAAGCACCTGTACATTCAGGAATGCGAAAGACCACAATGCGCGTGTTCCAGTTAAAGGCCGTCGCATTGACATCATGGTACTCGTTCGTGTACCAGAACGTACAATCATCGGCCGGGTCTACACTCATGGAGCTGTAGTCACCCCAACGGCTGGCACCACCCGTTTGTGTACCACCTGTAATGACATTTTCCTCTGCTTGCAACGTGCCCAAGGGGTCGCTGGCCAAGCGGGTGGCATAACGAATGGAGGGGATGGTGGTTCCACTGGAAACGCTATAGCCAAGGGCGATATTGCCCGAGCCATCCATGGCGATACTGCCCATCCAACGATGGTCGCTATCGGGGGCATGGGTTCCTTCTTGGTGCAAGTCCCAACCACTGCCACTGTCGCGCAACTCGAACCAACGAATCGCGGCGCGGTCAGCACCGTTTACGTCTACGGTAAAGTTGCCCACCAACGCCTCGTAGCTACCCAAGTTGCGGTAACCAAAGCGCCACATAGGCCAGTAGGAGAGGGAGTCTAATTCTTGAGCCGTACCTGGTTGCGGAATACAATCTCCCACAAAGAAGCCGCAAACTGTGTAGTTGTAATCAGCAATCGGAATTTCATCTACCATGGTGAAGGTAGTGTTGCCGGGAGTTGCCCAGTCCACATCAAATTCATAAAAGGCCAAGCGGTCTACCCCAGCAGGATGGTCTGGGTAGCCTTCCGCCAACATGGTGTAGAAGTAGCCGGAGAACCCGCAGGGGTGGCGTACTGCCATCCAAGTCGGCGGGCATCATGAAGTTGGGGTGGTTAGCGGAGAATTGGAAGGTGGCGGCGGCTCCTGTTAACATGGCGGCCCGGTCGAAGGCGTAGGCGTAATACTGGTTGGGGAAACCCGTATTGGTGGTCATGTAGTACGCATCTGGCCAAACCCCGAATTTGAAGTAGTCGGGGAAGTCGGGCATGGTGAATTGGTAGAGCCAATAAGCACCTGTGGGGTCGGCCGTTTGGGAGATGGCGATACACATGCGGGTGCCTGAGGTAACGGCAAATTGGCTTAAAAGCCACCGATCCGCCAATTCGTCATAGACGACAACAGGGTCACCATCATTCTCGTTGGTACAGGCGGTTAAGCCAGACCCGATGAAAAGGTCGGTGAAGGGGGTATCAGCTTGAAGCACATTGCCACTTTTGTCGAAGATGGCGAACGAGACGTTGACCATTTGGATATAGTGGTTGGGGCCGACTTCACCCATGGTGTCGGGTGGGGTGAAACCATCTGTGCCCAAACCTTCAAATTGGAACAAGGGGGTTGGTGAAAACCCTGTTTCAATTTGGGAGAGGGCGGCCAAGGGGTCTTGGCCAGTGGTTTGGGAGCCGGGATGCCCAAATCGGGGCTGAACCGATGGGGGTTCAGCATGGGGTTGATTTCCCGATTGAGGACGGGAATTTTGGAAGGGGTTATGTCGCGGACAGGGCGACTGACAGCAGGAGTGACTGGCGCACTGCTATAAACAGTTTGGTCGGGGGTGGCTGTTTGGGCGGCCGCAGACCCCTGCATCTGGGTGACCAAAATACCCGTAACCAACAAAAGGGCTATGGAGCCGAAAATTTTCCATGCTAATTTCATCGAATTTCTCCTGAATAGGTGATAAGCGAAAACAACAGTTGAGAAATAGTTTTGCTGCTTTTTAGGGGCAATCTAGTTCTTGGTGGGGGTGGGGGAGGCCACTCTTTAGGGCACTATAGAGATAGATGCATTCTCCTTTTAGATTGGAAGTACCATACATAGGGGATGGAAACTTCCCTAGGGGGTTTGTGGTTGCCTACAGACTCGAGGCCAAACCTTATGTAAACATCCCACACATCAAAAAACCCAAGTTGTTGCTCGGAACAGGTAAATTTGTGGATGGGGAAGCACGATGAGGGAGGTGTAACAGGGCTTATCTTAGCTTTTTATAAGTAAAAAAGCCAGCGTAAGTTGGACAAAAAGAAAGAGTAAAATATGGGTGAAATGGTCAATCAATGAGGATGAAGAGGGGGAATAGTCTCATTGCTCGGCTTGGGCGAAGTAGGGTTGGGTGAGTTCGATGGCGGTGCGGGACGCTTCGGCGACAGTGGCTTGGCCATAAAAGGCGCGTTCGATTTCTTTGCCAGCGGTTTCTTCAATGGCCACCCATGTGGTGAGCATGGGCACGACGCGCAAGGTGGGGATGGTATCCACAAAGATTTGGCTGTTGGCGGGGGATTTGGTGGGGTCGAGGAAGGCGGGGGAGTTGGCCACGGCCGTTAGCGAAGGCACTGTGCGCCCCGATTGGGCGATAATCGTCTGCCCCTCGGCCGAGTTGGCGAATTCGATGAACGTCCATGCCGCTTCTTTGTTGGCGGCGAGGGCGGCCATGCAGTAGCCATCGCTGTGCAATACACTGGCTGATTCTTGGCCACGGGGCAAGGGAGCAACATCCCATGTGAAGCTCTCGATGGTGCGGTAGGTGGGCACGCCGCGCCGACTGTTGAAGAACATGGCCAAGGTGCCGTTCAGGAAGCGGGATTCGCTCTCCTCAGCGCCTTCCGCCACCGCATCGGGCACGACTTTCTCTTTGACTTGTAAATCGACAAACCATTGGAAGGTGGCTTGGGCGGCGGGGTTATCTAAGGCCAGTTGGGTGGGCTGGGCGGGGTTGTCCACCAATTCGAGGCCATCTTGCCAGAGGAAGGGGGCGAGGCGGAAGAAGCTGGCTTCAACTCCTGCGCCGTACTGGTCGGTTGTGCCATCGCCGTTGGTGTCTTGGGTGAGGGCACGCGCGGCCGAGACAAAATCGTCGCGTGTCCAATCGTTGGTGGGCAGGGGAACCCCGGCCGCCTCGAACAAATCGCGGTTGTAGTAGACGACGAGGCTGGAGACGTTTTGGGGAATGCACCACAGTTGGTCGCGGAATTGGAAGGCTTGGATGGCGGGGGGGAAGAAGTCGGCTTCTTGAATGAGGTCGCTCTCGCTCAGGTATTGACCGAGCGGTTCGAGGCCGCCTTCGGCCGCGAACAGGGCGATGCGCCGCTGGTTCATCAGCATGACATCGGGCGGGGTGTTACTGGCAAAGCTGGTGGTCAGTTGTTGGCGATAGGCAGATTGGGAGGGGATGTGCCCCAACTCAATGTCTATCTCGGGAAATTTTTGCTCAAATTGCGCCACCAAACTTTCATAGGCGGCATACTCTTCGGGGTCGCCAAAGACTAAGAAGGAGACGGGTTGGGTGGTTGTGGTTTGGCAACCAGCCAAAAGCGACAACAGGCCCACCGCCAAAAACAAGCTGGAAAGAGTACGTTTAAGCATCAGAATTCTTCATTTGGGAGATAGAGGGTAGAGATAGAGCTAGAGCTAGAGGAAAATACAATTTGTTGACCGACTAAAGGCCCCTCTATCTCTATCTCTCATCTCTATCTCTAGTTGCGGTCAAATAGGTTGGCAATGGATAAATCGTGCAGGAAGATGCGCTGGAAGAAGGCAAAGACGAGCATGATGGGGGCGAACATGACCATCGCGGCCGTCATCAGCAATGGCCAGTTGGTGCGGTCGAGTTGGTTGACGAGTTGCAGGCCGATGGGCATGGTGTAGAGGTTGGTGCTGAAGAGGTACAGGACAGGGCCGATGAAGTCGCTCCAGTAAAAGACAAAGGAAAGGACGGCCACGGCCACGACTGTCGGCCGTGCCAAGGGCAAGGCCAGCTTCCACCACAACGTTAGAATCCCCGCCCCTTCGAGGCGAGCCGACTCGAACATTTCAGTGGGGATTTGGCGAAAGCCCCAGTAAAAGAGCAAGACAAAGAGGGGGTTGCTGGCGGCCACTGAGGGGATGATGAGTGCCCAGAGGGAGTTGATGAGGCCGAGCCAGACATAGATGCGAAAGCGAAAGAGCCACACGGCCGCTGAGGGGATAATCATCCAGATGACGCTAAACATGAGCAATTGCCGCCGACGGCCGAGGGGGAGTTGGCTCATGGCGAAGCCCGCCATGGAGGCGGTGACAATGGTGAGGGGCACGGCCGTGGCCACCACCCGCACCGAGTTGCCGAGGTAGCGCCACATGGGCAAATAATCAAACAAGAAGGGGTAGTTGCCCCATTGGGGGTCGGTGGGGAGCCATTGGATGGTGTTGGGCGGGGGTGCGCCAATACGGCCGAGCGAGGCCACGGCCGCCCAATAAAGCGGCAATATAAACAACAAAGCCACGGCCGCGCCCACCACAGCACGCAAACCAAATTTAAATTGGAGCATAGGAGAGTCTCTCAGTCGATCAGTCTTTCAGTCGGTCAGCATTTCATTCCGCAATCCGCATTCTCCATTCCGCATTCCTACACATCATCCGCTTCGCCGCTCAGACCCGTCACGCTCATAATGACCATGATGATGAAAGCGACAATCATGAAGGTGAGGAAGAGCAAGGCGGTGGCGAGACCCAAATCTTGGTAGTCAAAGGAGATTTCGTAGATGAGGAGGGGCACGAAGGTGGTGGCGTAGTAAGGGCCGCCATAGGTCATCACATAGGAGGGGGTGAAGGTTTCCTGAATGCTCATCAGCAAATCGCGGAAGGTGAGCAGGAGGAGCCACGGCATGAGCAGGGGCAGGGTGATGCGCCAGAACGCTTGCCACCAGTTGGCACCATCCACCTCGGCCGCTTCGTACAACGAGCGGGGAATGTTTTGCAACCCAACCAGCAAAACGATGAACCCTTCGCCAATTTGGAAGGTGGCCAAAATGACAAAGGCGAAGCGGGCTGTATCTTCATTGACCAGCCAATCGGGAGCGGGCAAGCCCAAGGCGCGTAGAAAAATGTTGAGCGGGCCATAAACGGGGTTGAAAATCCACAACCAAATGAGGGCGTAGGCGACTTCGGGGATGATGGTGGGGAGATAGACGGCCGCGCGATACAGCCCAAACAGGCGCCCTTTTTGTTGGAGCAAAAGCGCCAGCAGTAAGGCCCCGATGAGGCGCAGGGGCACGGCCGCCGCCACAAACATAAAGGTGTTGTAGAGCGAAAGGCGAATGAGGGGCGATTCGATCACCCGCACAAAGTTGCGAAACCCCACCCACTGCGGAATTTCAACTCCCTTAAACTCGGTGAAAGCAAGTACGGCCGTGGCCAAAGCGGGCACAACGACTAGCACAAAGGTACCTACTAAATATGGCACTAAAAAAGCATATAATTGCCCCTGATAGCGCAATGTCCACTTAAAACGGTTTTGGAGAAAATTCATAGACAGCAAATTGTAGTAAGGCTCGCCACCCTATTGTGACAAACTTCCCCCCCCACGCCAAATAAGGCAATGAGTAATGAGCAATGAACAAAGGGTGTTGGTGAGTGAGAGCCAATGACCAATAACAAGTGACCAATGACCACAAACGAACATTCCACCTCCTCGATTGGCCGCGATTTTGTGGCTGGCAATAGCATCGGCCGCGACCAAATTACGGCCGAGACGGTTCACATCCACAATTACCCCACGCCTGAAAGCGGGGATGCTGACCTGCTCCAACCCTATCTGCAAGCCCTTATCCGCAACAGCACCCGCTTGCGCCTTGGGCCACTCGACCCCAGTGGGCAAGATGCGGAGCGGCAGGCGGTTCCACTTGACCGTATCTATGTGGATTTGCTGGCCACGGCCGGAACCCACACGAGCGAAAACCAACAATGGACGTATCGCGCCGCCCTCGCCCACATCTTCTACCACCCCCACACCATTCTGCTGGGCGACCCCGGCTCGGGCAAAACAACCCTCACCCGCCACATGGCGGGTCTGCTGGCCAGTGGGGCGGCGGGGCAAGATGCCGCATGGCAAACGCAACTTTCGTGGGTGGAAGCGGCCAATGACGGCCCCATTTTAGCCCACACCCATTCATGGCAAGGCACACCACCTATCCCGCTGGGTATCGAACTGCGCGATTTTGCCCGCACCGAATTTGACCCCCACTCGCCACTGGCTTTGTGGCAGTTTGCCGTGGCGCGGCTCACGGCCGAAGGGCTAGGCACGGCCGTGCCCGCTCTGCAACGGCTCGGCGAAAAAGGGCATCTTATCTGGTTGCTCGATGGGGTAGACGAAGTGCCGGCCGACCAACGCCGCACGGTATGGCAAGCCATCACCGCCCTGCAAGAGGGTGCTTTGGGGGGATGCCGCTGGATAGCCACCTGCCGCGCCTTGTCGTTTGTGCCCGAAGAAGCCCCGCCGGGCGCACACATCACTACTCTGCAACCGTTTAGCGAAGAGCAAATTAACCGCTTTATCCAACGCTGGTACACCGCCTTGCACAGCGTGGGCGAACTCAGCGCGGAGCAAACGGAGCGGTATATTCGCCAATTGCAAGAGGCGACCAACGGCCGTTTGCGTCCCCTCGCCCCCAACCCCATGCTCCTGACGATTATGGCTTTGGTGCAAACGTATCGGGGCACATTGCCCGACGAACGCGCCAAACTGTATCAATCGTGCGTGGAAACGTTGTTGTTGCGCTGGCAAAAGCACAAAGAGCGGGAAAGCCCCCACCAAGAAATGCCCGATTTGCTGACCCAATTGGGCATTAAGCAGATGGATTTGGAACAATTACTATGGGAAATTGCGTGGGAAGCACACAGCCAAGCGCCTGAACGGCAAGAATCGGCCGATATGGCGGAAAGCGAGCTGATTCAGATTGCCAAGCGGTATTTGGGGAGCTACGCCAAGGCGGAGCAATTTGTGCAATACACCGAGGAACGCGCCCATCTGCTGGTGGGCAAAGGCGGCCGTGAGGAGCGCGTCTACAGCTTCCCCCACCGCACGTTTCAGGAGTATCTGGCCGCCTGCCACCTTGCTTCGCCGCGCCGCTTCGGCCGCCAAGCGGCCAAATTGGCCGAGATGGGCGACACATGGCGCGAGGTGCTCAATTTGGCCACGGGCACGCTTGTCCACAACCGCGATAGCTGGGAGATTGCGCTGGATGCTGTGGAGCGGGTGTTGCCCCCCACCACGCCCGCCGCTGGCGATGTCGCGGGTTGGCATCGGGTGTGGTTGGCGGGCGAAATGGCGGCCGTTATCGGCCGCACCCAGTTGGAGCGCGATGAAGAGGTGGGGCAAAGGGTGCTGAAAACATTGCGCCAGCAGTTGGTGGCCTTGTTGGGCACGGCCGTGCTCACCCCCCGCCAGCGGGTGGAAGCGGCCGATGCCCTGGCCGTGCTGGGCGACCCTCGCCCCGGTGTTTGCACCCCCGAACCCGAACTGATTGGGCTGGGCAACTGGGGCATCGGCCGTTACCCCATCACCAACGCCCAATATGGCTATTTTGTGGCCAAGGGTGGCTACACGGCTTTGGCCAACCCGTTTTGGTCGGCCGATGGGCAACGGGCGCGGGACAATGGCCATTGGGAAGCCCCCCGCTACTGGTCTGACCCCCGCTTTAACCGCCCCAACCAACCTGTGGTGGGGGTGAGTTGGTACGAAGCGGAGGCGTATGCCAATTGGTTGGCGGTGCAAATGGAGCGGCCGTATCGCTTGCCCACCGAGCAAGAGTGGAAGCAAGCGGCCAAGCACCACAAAGGTGGTTATCCGTGGGGCACATGGGAAGATGGTCGGGCGAACACGGCCGAATTGGGCCTCGGCCGTACCAGCCCTGTGGGCACGTTCCCAGCGGGCGTTTCCCCCTGCGGCGCACACGATATGGCGGGCAATGTGTGGGAATGGACCGCCTCATGGTACGATTCTGCCCAAGATGCCCTTCTCGTGCGCGGCGGCTCGTGGTTCGATTTTCAGGATTACGCCCGCCTCTCCCAACGCTGGTTTGCCCCCACGAAGCCTACTACTTCAGCGGCTTCCGCCTCATGGTCGAAGAATAGCGGGTCAGCTTGTCAGCAATCCGCAATCCGCATTCCCCATTCCGCAATCCCTATGAAACGATACTGGTTTAGCGATGGCTTGGTTGAAATTGGGCTGGGCCTTGGTTTTTGGGTGATGGGTGGTGTGTTGGCGGGATTGGGCTGGTTGCCGGGGCTGATGTTAAAAATTTTGGCCATGCCGCTGGCGGGCATGGTGATTAGTGCGGCCGTGCCCTTGGGCATTGGCTGGGTGCGGGCGCGGTGGTTGCCCTCGGCCGAGCCATTAACCCTGTACCATGCCACATGGCGAAGCCAGTTGTGGGGCGCGGCCGTTATTTTGCCCGCCCTGCTCGCCCTTGCCCTGCTCTATAATCAACTCAATGAGCAAGCCACACTGAATGCCCCCGCCCTGTGGATGACCGCCACGGGGTTGTTTTTTGGGTTTATCCCACTTGCCTTGGGGTTTACCACGGGGGTCATTCGCTTCTATGGGTTGGCCGTGCCCCTGACCTTGCTGGGAAGTTGGCTGGGCACAACCACGGCCGATTTATGGACCGCATTGCTCATTATTTGGTTTAGCACAGGTGGCTTGTTTATACTCTCGGGCACGGCCGCGCTCGTTTGGTTCCGCTGGGAGAGGAGAGAGGAGAGGAGAGAAGAGAGAGAAGAGAGGAAATGACTGACAGGCTGAGAGACTGAGAGACTAAAAGACTTATAACCGCAGGAGATATTCGACGATGACCCCACGTAGTTTTGGCTTACTGTTTGGAATGGTGTTCCTTGGGATGGCGGGCTGGTGGCTAGGAAGTGGCTTGACAGGGCGGGTGGCGGCCGAAGACACGGCCGTTTCCGCCTTGGTCCCTGTCTTGCCCGAAGTACCTTTTAATTACAGCCCCCCCCTACCACCCCACTACACAGCCCCCCCTGTCCAAGATACGGATAACACCCCTGTCAATAACCCCGTCACGAATGAGGGAGCCACACTCGGCCGTGTGTTGTTCTACGACAAACTGCTCTCCGCCAATCAAACCATCGCCTGCGCCTCGTGCCATCAACAGGCCAACGGCTTCTCCGACCCCGCCACCCTGAGCATTGGCTTTGAGGGGGGCGAGACAGGGCGCAATTCGATGGGGCTGGCCAATGCGCGGTATTACAACAACGGCCGTTTTTTCTGGGATGAACGCGCCGCCACGCTGGAAGACCAAGTGCTGATGCCCATTCAGGATGGGGTGGAAATGGGGCTAACTCTCGAGCAGTTGGTCACACGAGTGGCCGCCCAAAGCTATTACCCCGCTTTGTTTGAAGATGCTTTTGGCACGGCCGAAGTGACCAGTGAACGGATTTCGCTCGCCTTGGCTCAATTTGTGCGTTCGATGGTCAACACCCAATCGAAATATGATTTAGGGTTGGCTCTCATCCCTCCTTTTTCTAATTTTACGCCCCAAGAAGATTTAGGGCGGCGTGTCTTCCGCGACCCACTGCGAGGCAATTGCCTCACTTGCCACGGCACAGATGCGTTTGTGGCTCCGGGGGCGCGGAACAACGGGCTGGATTTGGTCACGGCCGAGGATGAAGGGGCAGGCAACGGCCGTTTTAAGGTCAACTCCCTGCGCAACATCGCCCTCACCGCACCCTACATGCACGACGGCCGCTTCCAAACCCTCACCGAAGTTGTCACCTTCTACAACTCAGGCATCCAAAACCACGCCAATCTCGACCCCGCCCTGCGCGACCCCAACACCCAAATGCCCCGCCAGTTCTACCTCACGGCCGAAGAGCAAGCCGCCCTCGTCGCCTTCCTCAACACCCTCACCGACCCCACTTTTGCCACCGACCCACGCTTCGCCGACCCATTTGTGGAAGTGGCAGACAGCCCAACCATTTTCTTGCCCCTCATCACACGTTAAACGGCAGGGATAAATTACGAAGGACGAATTACGAAGGACGATACCTTGGCCAGACTTTCGTACTTCGTAATTCGTAATTCGTCCTTCCCCTCCCCTCTTCCAAATGGCCACCAAAACATTACGCACCCGCCTTGGCGAGAGCCAGAGCCAATGGCCGTGGGTCACGGCCGCGCTCATCGCCCACACCGCATGGGGCATTTATCCCGTTCTCGCCCGCTACCTGCAAACAGTAAGCCAACTGCCCAGTTTCAGCTTATTGGTCTTGGGCAATTTGGGGCCACTGCTCTTTTTGGTGCTTTTCTTCCGCCACCACCTCTCATGGCGCATTTTCCAATCCCGTGTTTTATGGGCTTTCGCCCTCATTGTGGTGGTGCGCTCCATGACCAACATGCTGGCCGCCCGCTACACCCTCTCGATTTACGTCCAACTCATCACCCAAACCACCCCGTTTTTGGTCGTGTTGCTCTCGGCCACGCTTTTCCGCGAGCGAATTCCCCGCTTCACAGGCTGGGCGTTGGCCCTTTGCACGGCCGGGGCACTGCTCATGATGAGCGGCGACATGGGGCAAATCAGCCAAAGCAGTGCCACCCGCACCGATTGGCTGGGCATTTTGCTCGCTTTTGGCAGTAGCCTCAGTTTGGCCTTTTACATGCTGGTTGTGCGCCGCACCAATGGCGAGCAAGGGGTTTCATCAGAAGGGGTGTTGGTGGTGCAGATGATTGCCATTGCCAGCGTCAATCTGCTCGTCAGCTTGCTCATCGGGGAAGATTGGTCGCGCTGGCTGGCCATTGGGCCGACAGACTGGTTGGTTTTTGGCTTGTTGGTGACGGGGGTGTTTTTGGTGGCCAACCTAACTCAAATTGTCGCTCTGCGCCACCTTGGTGCGCCCACGGTGAGCAGTACGATGGCGTGGCGCTTGGTCAGTGCGCTTATTTTTGGCGGCTTGCTCTTGGGCGAACGGCTCACCTCGCTCTGGCAAGGGCTAGGCGCGGCCATGGTTCTGGCCACCATCACTTGGTACTTGCGGGCAATGAACAATGAACAATGAAAAAGGACGAAATACAAAGTACGAAGTACGAAACTCGTTGAGAAATTTCGTACTTCGTCCTTCGTACTTCGTCTTTAACAATGACTTTCTATGATTGACGTTTTTGGCGCGGCCGAGCGCTCCTTCACCATTCCCGCCCCCCGTGCGGTGGCGTATGAGTTTTACAGCTCATTGCCCCGTATTGTGCCCTTTTTGCCCCGTATTGAGATGGTGGGCAAAGGGAGCGAGACGATTTATCGTGTCGCCTATCGCTCGCTCGAGCTAAACGCTTACAGCGTCTTTATTCCGTGTGATTTAGAGGTGCAAATAGATGAGACGTGTCGTTTGTTGCGCATTGATCATGTGGACACGACGTTGTTTCCCAAGGTGGAAGCCCACGCCTCGCTGACCTCGGCCGTGGCCCAAGGTAAATTCCGCATCCGCTCCCATTTCTACGACGATGGCCCCCACCAAACGCGCATTGAATACAGCTTGGGGCTTTCTTCAACTTTGCCCAAACCGCTGGGGCTGTTGTTTGTCCCCGCCAGTTTCATGTCGAATCTGGTCGAACGCATTGTCAACATGCGCATCAACGAGATTGTGGATGAGTTCATCCACCGCTCCACGGCCGCTTATCCCGCATGGGCAAGTTCACGGCCGTAATTGGTATAGTGGTGTATTGGTATAGTTGTGTATCACAATACACCAATACACAAATACACCAATAACCCCCCGCTATTTGCCAGCCACTTGCCCTACAAACTCTGTCACGGCCTGAAAAACTATCTCTTTTTGCGTCTGGCTCTCGGTTATCACATGCGCCCCTTCTTCTAATAAGATGGCGCGTTTGGCCGTGGAACCAATTTGCCGCTCGATGAGGTGCAGGTTGATGGGCGGCACTGTCGGGTCATCGGCCGCGTGCATGAGCAGAGCAGGCATGCGCACATGGGGCAAGTTCTCACGAACCACATCTAAGTAATCGGCTAGTTCGGCAACGGCTCCCACGGGGTCAACGGGGTAGGAAGTACGGCCGTGGGGGTCGAAAAAGGTGGCTTGCCAATCGGGGGTGATCGGTGGGTTGAAGGGATAAATGGCGGCCGCTTGGCGCGTGTAGCGCAAGCGCCAATCCTCTCGCAATTGGACAGGCGCGGCGAGAGATACCACGGCCGCGACCTCTTCCCACGCCGCAAGAAGCAATGCCGTCGCCCCGCCCATCGAAAGGCCAATCGGAATAACATGGCGGCAATTCGTTTTGAGCAGGTGGTAGCCATCCAAAGCCGAAAAGTACCAATCGCGCCACGAAGAGCGGTTCATATCGCCGGGGTGGGTTCCGTGGTGAGCCAAGCGGGGGCCGTAAACGGTATACCCTTCGGCCGCTAATCGGCCGCCCAACTCGCGCATCTCTTGCGGTGCGCCTGTAAACCCATGAATCACCAAGCAACCAATGTCGTTGCCTGTATGCCAAAATGGCTCTGTGCGGGGAAGAAGTGAAAGTCGTTGCATAAGGTAGTTAATCGTTACTGGTTATTCGTTATTGGGTGGTCGTGTCATCAATAACGAATAACCAATAACCCAATATACCCCCTCTAGTTCGCTGGTACTAACGTGCTGGCAAGATTACCACAGGCGGGGATAATGTAGCCATCCTACTCTAAACGCCACGTTGTATCTGGCAGTATCTGGAAACAAAGAGCAAATGAATAAGCGGATTACGGTAATGTATGTGGAAGATGAACCCAATTTGGCCAAGCTGTTGGTCAGTGGGTTAGGGCTGTTTGGCATTGAAGTTCACCCAGCTTTTATTAGTGCGGAAGAGTTGCTCGAAAAATCGGGCACGCCGCAATATAGCACGGCCGACATTCTCGTCTTCGACATTCGCCTGCCGCGCATGACAGGGCTGGATTTAGCCAAAGCGTTGCGCGAAAAGGGAGAACAACGGCCGATTGTCCTCGTCAGCGCATGGCCCTCCCCCTCCAAAGAGCAACTCGACGAAATCGGAGCCGCCTTCCTCCCCAAACCATTTGATTTTCCCGATGTGGTGCAAACCATTCAACGCCTTGCCACGCAAGCAAGAGAATTGTGAATGGTGAATGGCTAATTGTGAATTGTGAATGGGCTTTCATTCACAATTCACAATTCATCGTTCACAATTTACAATTCCTCCGCTACATCCACAAAGCGGGCGTGGGTGATGCGGCCGAGGTCGGCCGTGGCTACGCGCAGATTTAACCCCTTTTGCCCCGCACTCACAAAAATCTTGTCCTGTGCTTGGGCCGATTGGTCTATCAGCACCACAAACCCCTTGTTGAGCAAAGCCAGCGGCGAAATCCCCCCCACCTGTAACTTAGTCAATGCTTCCGCTTGGGCATGGGTGGCCATTTTGAGCTTTTTATCACCCGTCACCTGCGCCAATTTTTTAAGGTTTAGCTGGCAATGGGCGGGAACCAACACCAACAGGGGCTTGGCTGGGGCACGCTCTACCACAAGAGTCTTAAACACTTGCTCAGGGGGCACGCCAAAATGGGTGGCAATCACGGCCGCATCCCGCTCTGTAGTGGGGTAGCTAAACACCTCATACGCCACCTTCTGCCCCTCCAACACTTTCATCGCCAACGTCTTTTCTGCCAAAACAAACCTCCAAAAACAGGATAGAGATAGGAGATAGAGATAAGGGGAACATGGTTGTTCCGCCGACAAGGCTTCCTCTATCTCTATCTCTATCCTCTATCTTCTCTGGTGAAAAACACGCTAAATTTACTGCGTGGAAAAGATAAGTGGGGTATTATCAGGAACAAGTGGCCTACGGCCGTGACCACCCCGCATACCCATCCATGAGCAATCCACCTCTCATCCTCTACGTCGAAGACAACCCCGATAACCGCAAACTCGTCACCCGCTTACTCATGGCCTACGAGTTCCACATCCATGCGGTGGCCGATGGCCCTGCGGGGTTGGCCTTCGCGGCCGAAAGCACCCCCAACCTCATTTTACTCGACATTAGTATGCCGGGCATGGATGGCTACGAAGTCATCCACCGCCTCCGCCAAATGGAGCATTTGGCGGCCGTGCCCATCATCGCCCTCACCGCCAATGTCATGAAAGAAGACCAACGCAAAAGCGCCGAAGCAGGCTTCGATGGCTTCATCCAGAAGCCCATCAGCATAGACACCTTCCCCGAACAACTCATGGCCTACATGAAAGTAGCCAAATAAAGGACAAGTTCGTAGTTCGTAACTCGTAACTCGTCCTTTGTGATTCGTCCTTTGCCAATCCCCTTCCCCTGCTAAAATAGCGCGTGCTGATTCGATAACTTATTTAACAAGGTTAAGCAAGAATGACAGAAGTAAATGAAATGACCACCAAATCGAGCAAACCGAGTCTCAACCCCGAAGAGATTTACGTCCTTGTTGTTGAAGACAATGTGCCCAATTTTGTGCTGGTAGCCCGCTTGCTCGCTTTCATGGGCATTCAGCATTGCGAATGGAAAACGACAGGTTGGGGCGTGGTAGATTTTGCCAACACCATGCCCCGCGTAGACCTCATCCTGATGGATTTGCGTTTGCCCCATGAAGATGGCTATGATGCCCTGCAACAAGTTCGTGCCGACCCGAAATTGCGCGAAACCCGCGTCATTGTGGTCACTGCCCAAGCCAGTTCGGTGGAAATGGAAAAGGCAAAACAAGCGGGCTTCGATGGGTTTCTCTCCAAACCACTCGACCCCGACCGCTTCCCCGAGCAAATTCGGCGTGTTTTAGGCGGGGAATCGGTGTGGGAACTGAGTTAAAATAGAAGCGCTAAGTTAAAAGTGCTGAGTGAAAGGCGAATCCTTTTCACTCAGCACTTTTAACTTTTAACAGCCCTTATGTACCGCTACCCCAAATTGGCTCACCTAAACCGTTTTTTTGTCATCCAAAGCGATGATTCCGAAGCGCAACGCATCGGCCGTTTGTTGCAACTGTTGTTGGGCATTGTTGTATTGGGGCTATTTGTGCGGCTGGGGGTGCGGGTGCAAGAGCAGTGGAGCACGGCCGACCTCCTCTTGCGCACAGTAGGGCAATTGGTGGGCATCGCCATCTTGGCCACCATCAGCTATCTGGGCGTGCGCTACGGCCGTGCCTACGCCACCGCCCACTTCATCTTCACCGCCCTCTTCGTGGGCGAGATAATTGTCCTCTGGCCCACGGCGGGAACCGCCCACCAACACTCCTACTTGCTGTTGCTTTATCTCGTGGCCGTCATGGGCATTTTGCCCGTGCGCCACAGTGCCCCTTACGTGCTATTTTGCTTGTTAGCGGCCGTGCGCCTCGAGACACTGGGCATAGACTCCGCCCGTTACATCATCACCAGTTTTAGCCTTATGCTGATTGTGTGGGTCATTGCCCGCGCCCAGAAAAATGCCCTGCGCCAAGCCCAATTAGCCACCCAAGAGTTGGCCAACCTCAACGCCACCCTGCAAGAGCAAGTTGAGCAACAAACAGCGTATCTGCGCCACAGCAACGAACGGCTCCAAACAAGTTTAGCCGTCGGCCGTGCCGCCAGCGCCTCCCTCAACCTCAACGAACAACTTTACAACGCCGCCAAACTCATCCGCGATGAGTTTGGCTTTTACCATGTCACCATCTTTTTAATGGACGAAAGCAACCAGTACCTCGTCTTGCGCGAAGCGACGGGCGAGGTGGGGCAACAGCAAAAGCGAGAGGGGTTTCGCTTGCGCTTGGGGGATAGCCAATCGGTGGTGGGCTGGGTGGCCCAACGGCGCGAGGCGCGGTTGGCCAGTCCCAACCAGCCCCCCTTCACCCCACACCCCCTCTTGCCCCACACCCAAGCGGAACTGGCCCTGCCCCTGCTAACACGCAATTTTTTGGTGGGGGTGCTGGATGTGCAAAGCGACCAGCCCCACGGCATCACGGCCGAGGACATGACAGTTTTGCAACTGATGGCCGACCAATTGGCCAACAACATTGAAAATGGGATGCTCTTCGCAGAACTCGAGCAACGCACCAGCAATTTGGCCAAACTGCAAACCATCGCCACCCTGATGAACGAACAGGCCAACACCCAAAACGCCCTGAACGTTTTGGCCCAACAAGCCCAAAGCCTCATTCAAGCCGATGGCTCCTCGGTCTGGCTCTGGAATCGTGTGGAGGGGGTTTTGGAGCTGGTTCACGAAGTCGGCTTTACCTTGCTGGGGCAAATCGGCAATCGGTTACAACCCAACCAAGGGCTGACAGGGCGGACATTTACCAGCAACCAAACCAATGTCTTAGAAGATTATGCGACATGGGAGGAGCGGCTGTGGCGCGACGAGCAAAATCCGCTTCATGCCATGATGGCCGTGCCCATCCGTGAGCGAGGGACACCGCTGGGGGTGTTGCTGGTTGCGCGGCAACTCAGCACGGAGCCATTTAATGCGGATGAAGTACAGGTTATCGAATTATTGGCCTCCCAAGCGGGTACAATTATCACCAACCAACAACTCATCGAAGAGACACAACAGTTGGCTCGCCGCGAACGTGCCCTGAACCAAGTCTCGGCCGAGATTCGGCGCAGTTTGGATGCGGAAATGGTCTTAGAATCGGCCGCCAACAACCTCGGCCAACTCCTGCGCGACCAGCGCATCACCGTGCGACTCTACCCCACCCCCGAAACCACCACGGCCGCCCCATCCCTCATGTCCGAAACATGACTCCTACCACCAACCCGCCCGCCACACCCCATACCAACATCCCCGCCCTCCGCTCTATTGCCCTGCGGCTACCCTTCTTTTTCATTCTCACCCTGCTCGGCGTGGCTATCGTCGCCACCACCAGCATCACCAACATCATCCGCACCCAAAGTTTGGCTCTTGTCGAATCAAACTTAGCCACAATTGCCCAAAACGAAGCCCAACAGATTAGCCGCCTGCTCCACAGCCAAATCGCCTTTTTGGCCAGCTTCACCAACGACGAAAGCATCCAGATTCAACTCCGCACTTCTAATTTTATCTTTGAGGACACGCTCAAAGAGCCACAAGAAATTGCGGCCGATTGGCAAATTGTTTGGACAGAAGCTCTGCTCCAAGACTCCACGGCTCCCACGGCCAGCCCTTTCGTCCAAGCCGTCCTTTCTAACTCACTCTCCGAAGAACTCAATCGCCGCCCCTTTGCCGAACCAGCGGGGCAAGATGGGGTAATCGTGGTCAATCGGTACGGAGCTTTGCTTGGCTCCAATTACGTGCCCAGTTTATACGACTACTCCCAGACAAGTTGGTTCCAAGGGTTGCAGGACGGGAGTGAGGTGTATCTCAGCGGCCGTGCACTCGACCGCCACGCCCCCACCACTACCATCACCGAAATTGCCCTGCCCATTTTGGATGAAGCCACAGGCGAAGTGTTGGGCTACATTCGTGGGGCGTTTAGCTTCGACTATCTCAAAGAGATTTTGGAGCAAGGGCGGTTTAACCAAACAGGGCGCGTCGCCTTGCGCGATGGGGCAGGCGACATTACCTACAGCCTGACGCTGAACAACAGCATTGGCCCCTATCGTTTGGGCGGCTTGGCCGAAAGCCAAATGAGCGAGATAGCGCAATTTGTAAGTGAAGAGGGGGATGTTTATTTTATTAGCACGGCCGCTGTCGAATCGAACACGGCCGCTGTCCAAGCCCTCAATTGGTACGTTTCCGCCTACCAACCCACCACCGATGCCCTTGCCCCCATCAACACCGCCATCCCCCGTGCCATCACCACCTCGGCCGTGTTTAGCATTTTGGCCGTCGCCCTGCTTTACAGCTTCTACATTCGGCCGCTGACCAACGATTTGGGCAAATTGCGCGGCCAAGCGTTGGCACTCCAAGAACAAGGCGACACATCACCCCTTATTCTCGGCCGCGAAGATGAGTTGGGCGTGTTGGCGGGCACTTTCAACCAGATGGCCAATCGCATCCGCCGCGAACTGCTCCAGCGCGAAGAAATTATCGCCCAACGCACGGCCGAACTCGAGCGACGCGCCACCCAAATGGAATCCACCATGCTCATTGGGCGGGTGGCCAGCTCCTCACTCAACCTCGAAACACTCATGGCCGATGTGGTCAACCTCATCCGCGATAGAGCCGATTACTACCACGCCTCCATTTTCTTGCTCGATGCGACAGGCCAATACGCTGTCGTGCGCGAATCCACAGGCGAGGTGGGCAAAATCCTCAAAGAACGGCCGCACAAACTGGCCGTTGGCTCCAACTCCATCGTCGGCCAAGCCACCCAGCGGCGCGAATCGTTCCTCGCCCGCAATGTCGGCGAAGAATTCAGCTTCTTCAACAACCCCCTCTTGCCCGAAACCAAATCGGAAGTGGCTCTGCCCCTGCTTTACCAAGGGGAGTTGCTCGGGGCACTCGATGTGCAAAGTCGGCGGCTCGATGCGTTTACCACGGCCGATTTAACCGTCTTGCAACTAATGGCCGACCAAGTCGCCGCGGCCATTGCCAATGCACGGCTCTATACCGCCACCCTAGACCAAGGCGAGCGACAACGACAAGTCATTCAACTCTGGAAACAGTTAGACGGCCTTAAAACCACGGCCGATATTCTCCACACCCTCTGCCAAAGTCTGGTCAAAGAGTTTGGCTATGATGGCGCATACGTGGCCGAATTGCGCCACAGCGAAATGACATTGGTCGCCTCGGCCGCCCGCGAAGCCCGCCACCATGTACGCCTCGGCCTCGTGCGCCCCATCACCGAACGCGGCCCTGTAGCCACCGCTCTGGCGCAACACACCCCTCTGCTAATCCCCCACAAAGAACCCAACCAGCCCCACAGCTACGACCTCGACTTCATGGCCGTGCAATCGGAAGTGCTGGCTCCCATTTATGTGCCACAAGGCATCACTCGCCTGCTGAGTGTCTACAGCAACACCCCCAACCAACTCCAAGCGAATGACCGCAATTTGGTGGAACTCATCGCCGAAGCAGTTGGGGCGGCTTTGTACAACACCCAATTGCACACCGAGCAAGAGCGCAACCTGCGCGAAATCAATCATCTTTACCAGCAAACTGTGCAATCGAGTGGCCAAGAAACAGCCATTCGCGAACAACAGTACATCCCCGCCAAGCCCGCCACAGCCAGCTTGTCGTGGGAACCCCATATCATTCCGCTCGTGGTGCGCGACCAAGTTTTGGGTGAATTGGTGGTGGAAAGCCAACGGCCGTGGGACGACGAAGAACCCAACCTGATTCAGGCCGTCGCTGACCAAACAGCCTATGCGCTTGAAAACAGCCGCCTTTTTGCCCAAACCCAGCTCCGCTTGCGCGAACAAGCGGCTCTGTTCGAGCTGACCAATTCGCTGACGGCCACGCTGGATGTGCAGGAGATTTACCGCCGCGCCACCCAAGCGTTCACCGAACAGTTAAACCTCGGCCGTTGCACCTTGGCCACATGGGAAAAACCGCAAAACAGCCTTACTGTGCGCACCGAATATGTGCGCGACCCCGAGAACCCCAGCTACACAGGCCACTACACCCGCTTTGAGGTGCGCCTAGCGGCCGAATACCCAGCGGCCGAGCAAGCCCTCCGCACAGGGCAAACCATCAGCCGTACCCTTGCCGCGGCCGACCTCTCCACGGCCGAGCAAAAACTCTTCAAGGAAACAGGGCAAACAACCTCCTCGAAATCCCCCTTGTGGCCAACCAAATGACCTTGGGGTTGGTCAGCCTTTACCGCCCCACGTTGGGCGGCTTTAACGCGGCCGAAACACGGCTGGCACAAGCGATGGCCTCCCAAACAGCCTCGGCCCTGCAAAATGGCCTTTTGGCCGAGCGCACCCGCACCCAAGTCACCCAACTGAGCAGTCTCAACCGGCTCAGCCGCCAACTCACCCTCGCCAATAGCCTGCGCGATGTGTTCGAGACGGTGCGCCACGAAGTGCTCAGTCTGACCCATTCCACGGGCATGGCCATTTCGCTCATCACCCCCGACAACAAGGTGCAGTGGACGTATGCCTATGAATACGGCGAGGAAAACGATGTCACGGTGGTGCCGCCCCAAGAGATGAACGTCGGTTTTACGGGGCATGTGTTGACCACCCGCGAACCATTGTTGCTGAACAAATACACCAACATCGAAGAGATGATGCGCAAAATGCGCTCCATCCAAGTGGGTGCGCCCCCCAATGCGTGGTTGGGCGTGCCCATGTTTGCCCTCGATAAGCTGATTGGGGCGTTGGTGATTGAAAATGGGGATGACCCCAACGCCTTTGGCGAAAACGAGGTGCAGTTGCTGACCACGGTCAGCAGTACGGTGGCCATTGCCATTAGCAACTTGCGCCAAGTGACCGAAATTAGTAGCCAGCGGCAGGAAGCGGAGCGGCTCTATGCGGCGGGTCAGCGCATTGGCACGGCCGTGACCAGTGCCGAAATTTTGGCCGCTCTCGCCGAAAGCGGCTTGTTGCCCCAAGTACGGGCGATGGCCATTTACACCTTCAACGAAACCAACGAAAACTTGGCTGTCTATGCCCGTTGGGAAATAAAAGCGGGTGAATTTGGCTCGCTGTGCCAACTCGACCAGCAACTTTCGGCCGAAGATTGGCCCTTCCTCGCCCAACTCAGCCAAACCACCCCGCTCCACTACGCCGATATAACGGCCGACGAAACACTTGATGCGACTTCGCGCCGCCTGTTGCGCCACCACAACGCCTATAGCGCGGCCTTTTTGCCACTGGCCATTGGCCAAACATGGCTGGGGGTGCTGGCGCTCTATGGCTCACAACCGCGCACCATCGAAACCAACAGCATCCCCCTGATTAACAGCCTGACCAGCCAAATTGCGGCCACTGTGCAAAACCGCCGCCTGTTGCGCCAAACCCAAGCCTCGTTGGTCATGCGCGAAGAACAGAGCTTGCAACTGCAAACGGCCGCCGAAGTGGCCGCCGCCGCCAGTGCCAGCAGTTTGCAAGAGCTAACTATTTTGTTCCAAACGGCCGTGGATCTCATCCAAGACCGCTTTGGGCTGTATTACGTCGGCTTGTTCTTGGCCGACGAGTCCCAACAAGTGGTGCGCTTGGTGGCAGGCACGGGCGAAGAAGGATCGGCGCAAATCGCCGCCAAACGCCAGTTGCCCATCGGGGGCAATTCGCTGGTGGGCAATACCAGTGTGGATGGCCAGCCACGCATCCGCCAAAATGTGTACGACGCACCCGACTGGCTCCCCAATCCCTTCTTACCCCACACCCGCTCGGAAATTGCCCTCGCTTTGCGGGTGCGCGGCCGTAACATCGGCGCTCTCACCGTGCAAAGTGCCACCTTCCACGCCTTTTCGGATGAACTGGTTCGCGCCCTGCAAACAATGAGCGACCAAATCGCCATTGCCATTGACAATGCCTACCTGTTTGAGCAGGTGCAAACCAACCTCGGCCGTGCCAACGCCCTCTACCAAGCCAGCCAAAAACTCATCACGGCCGATGAGGCCGAGGTGGTCTTTGATGTTCTGCTCACCTTTGCCGAACAATCGGGTCTCTTCCAATTCGCCTCAGTCAGCATCCCCGACCCCCATTCCACCCAATACGCCCTCATGGTTAAAACGTGGAACTTTGGCCAGCCCGATTTGCTCCCCCGCCGCTTCCAAATGGTCACTAGTGTGCCCGCCATGCGCGATGCACCCTATCTCATCCTAAACGATGACAACGAGCGTCTTTTGTGGGGGCCAGAAGTTCAAGAGTGGCTAGACGAAAACGGGACGCGGAGTGGGTGCGTGGTGCGCTTAATGGCCAACGAGCGGTGGGTGGCCACGCTGGGGCTGGGACGCACCACCAACGACCCCATCACCGAAACAGATATTCAGCCCTTTTTAGCGCTGGCCGACCAAGCGACGGTGGTGTTGGCCAACCAGCAGTTGCTCAAAGAGACGAGTGCGCTCTATCGCCTCGGCCGTTCGCTCAGTTCGGCCATTACCCAAGAAGATGTGGCGCAGGTGACGATTGATGAGATTGCCCGCTACACAGGCATTGAGCAGGGGCGGGTGATTTTCTTCAATGCCAAGCACGGCCGTGCCACCCTCGTGGCCGCTCAAGGCTTGCCCGCCTCCGCCTTGGGCAGTTGGGAGTTGGCCGTGGCCGATGACCCAACGCTGGCCAAGCTCAAAGAGAGCAAAGAGCCATTGTGGATTATGGATAGCGGGGAAGAGATGCCCAGCACGGCCGTTCTCAATTATTTGCGGCCGTGGAATCTCCGCGCCGCCCTGCTCCTGCCCGCCATCAGCCAAGGGGAGGTGACGGGTATCGTCACCCTCGATTCGCGGAGCGATGAGCGGATTTTCACCCGTGACAACATCACCTTTGCCCAAGCGGCCGTGGCCCAATTCACCACCACCATCGAAAACATCATCTTCTTCGATGAGGCGTTGCGCCGCGCCCAAGAACTCATCACGCTGAACCAGATTAGTGCCCGCATTTCGGGCACACTGAATGCCGAAGATTTGGCCGAGATTGTCTATGGGGAAGTGGCGCGGTTGATGGAGCCAGCCGTTTTTATGCTGGCCGAATACTCCCCGCACGATTTGCACTACAAGCCGCTCATCTTTACCTTGCACGGCCGTCGGGTGGCCGTGCCCTCGCGCCATATGGGCAAGCACCACCCCCTGTACGAAACCCTGTTTGGGGGCGAGGCGTTGGTGCTGACCAAAGAAACAGAACTGTCGCGGGCACTCTTTGAGCTATTGGGCCAACCACTGGCCGAGGCAGGAGCCGATGGCCATGCCCCCCAATCCAGCGTCTTTATTCCCATGTTGCAAGAAGGACGGCCGCGTGGTTTTCTGGCCGTGCAAGCCTTGCCCAGCAACGATTACACCTCCGAGCAAATCAACCTGCTCCGCGCCATTAGTAGCCAGACCGTGTTGGGGCTTTCCAATGCCCGCCTGTTCCGCGAAACGCAGGAAAATGTGGCCGAGCTACGCACCCAATTTAACATCACCCAATCCATCGCCTCCAGCATTGATGCCAACCTGCGCATTGCCCGCATGGTGGAGAGCTTGCACACCAATTTGCGCGAAGCGCGGGTGGCCGTTCTGCTCTACCAAGAAGGCGAGATTGATTTGCAGGTTTTAGGGGCGCATGGTTACGATGCGCCCCCTCTTTCAGCACCCAAACGGGGTTGGTGGGCAAGGTTATCCAATACAACACCCCCTTGCTGATGAACGATTTGCGCGAATTGGGCGAGGAGCCGCCCGCCGACACGCTGTCGCAGTTGGCCGTCCCGCTGGTGCTGGGGCAACGGGTCATTGGGGTACTGAATGTGGAAAGCAACCGCACGGATGCGTTCACCGAGCGGGATTTGCGCTTGCTCCAAACGCTCAGTGTCAGCTTGGCGGCGACGATTGAAAGCGGCCGTCTCTTCAACGAAATCCAAAGCGCCAATGAGCAATTGCGCGAATTGGACAAGATGAAGACGCAGTTCTTGGCCAACATGAGCCATGAATTACGCACCCCGCTCAACTCGATTATTGGCTTCTCGCGCCTCATCCTCAAAGGGATTGATGGCCCCATCAACCCGATGCAAGAAGAGGATTTGAGTTCGATTTACAACAGCGGCCAGCACTTGCTCAACCTCATCAACGACATTTTGGATTTGGCCAAGATGGATGCGGGCAAGATGGCCTTGGTTTTCGACAAAGTAGACCTGAACCAGCTATGCCAAAGTGTCTTGGGCACGGCCAAAGGGTTGCTTAAAAGCGAGGCGGTGCAATTGGTGTGGCAAATTCAGCCCGATTTGCCCCAGATTGAAGCCGACCCTGTGCGAATGCGCCAAATTTTGCTCAATTTGCTCTCCAATGCGGCCAAATTTACCGACCAAGGGAGCATTACCCTGCATATAGCGCAATCAGACGATGCCTACATCCAAATTGCAGTGCGCGATACGGGGATTGGCATTGCCGAGCAAGATTTCCCACGCTTGTTCCAAGCATTTGAACAGGTAGATTCTTCCGACTCGCGTAAGGTGGGAGGCACGGGGTTGGGCTTGCCCATTGTGCATGAGTTGGTGCTGATGCACGGCGGGCAGATTTGGCTGGAGAGCCAGTTGGGGCGCGGGGCGACCTTTTATGTGCGCTTGCCCATCTACCAAAAAGAGATTGGGGTGAATGACATGATGGCCAGTGGCACGGCCGAAAAAGAAAAAGCGAACAGCTTCATCGCTCCAGCTCCCCCTCCACCCCAACGCCCCGCCATTGTTTTAATAGACGATGAAGAGGGCATGTTGACCCTCTATCAACGTTACTTGAACACCCAACCCTTTGAGTTGCTCTGCTTTACCACAGGGGAACAGGCGTTGACGGCCGTGCGCCAACGGCCGCAAGACATCGCCCTTGTCGTCGTAGACGATGAATTGCCCGACATGAGTGGGTGGGATATGTGGCAAGCCCTGCGCGAAGATACCCAGTTGCACCGCGTGCCCATTGCTTTATGCACCCTCCACAATAGTTCTGGGGCAACCTTGCCCGATAACCGCACCTTCATCCTCACCAAACCCATCATCGCCGATGATTTGCTGGCTGTTATGGGAGCTTTGGAAGAAGTGGGGTAGTAGAGTGCTGAGTGCTGAGTGCTGAGTTCCGCAATCCGCATTCCCCATTCCGCATTCTACATTTGCCATTCCCCATTCCCTTATTTCCATGAATAACTTCGATTTGGTATGCCAAAAATGTGGTTGGCGGACTGTTTTTTCAGGGCCGCTGGCCAATTGCCCCATTTGCCACAGCGAGCAGTTGGAGGCAACCTATGATTACACGGCCGCGTTCGGCCGTTGGCGCACCGAGCTACACGAGCGGGCGGCCACCATTTGGCGCTATCGGGAGCTATTACCCATTCGCCACACCAGCAATATCGTCTCCTTTGGCGAGGGTTGGACACCGCTCTACCGCGCCGAAAATTTGGGCCTGATGCTGGGGCATCCCCACATCTACATTAAAGATGAGCGGCAAGGGCCGACAGGGTCGTTTAAGGACAGGCAAGCGGCCGTGGCTGTCAGTGCCATGAAAGAGGCGGGCATCCGCGAGGCGGTCGTCGCCTCCACGGGCAATGTAGCCATCGCCTATTCCGCTTACTGCGCTCGGGCGGGCATCAAATTGTGGGTTTTTGTGACCAGTTCCGTGCCCACCGAAAAGATGCGCGAAGTTGCCCTGTATGGCTCCGAGGTCATTAAGGTGGCAGGTACGTATGACGAGGCCAAGCAGATAGCGGCCGAGTTTGCCGCCAGCAAAAACATCTTTTTGGACAAAGGCATCCGCACCATCGCCGCCAAAGAGAGCATGAAAACAATCGCCTTTGAGATTGCTGAACAATTGGGCAATTTGCTGGCAGGCGAAGACCCCATGGCCCCCAACATCCGCCACCCGTGGCGCGTGCCCCACTGGTTTTTGCAAGCTGTCAGCGGCGGGTTGGGGCCAATTGGCACCATGAAGGGGTTTGAAGAGCTAAACAAGCACGGTTGGGCGGAGGGGATGCCCAAGTTGGCTTGCTTCCAAGTGGCAGGGTGCGCCCCGATGGCCACCGCCTTTCACCACGATTTGCCCACGGCCGCCAATGTGATGCACCCCGCCACGGAAATTGCGACACTGGCCACAGGCGTGCCCGGCGCGGCCTATGGCATTTTGCGCGATTACATCAAGCAATACGGGGGCACAATTGATGCGGTGACGGATGCTGAGGCGTTTCGCGCCCTGAAGGTGGCGGCGCAAATGGATGGCATTTCGGTAGAGCCAGCCACGGCCGTGACCTTTGCGGGTCTCTTCAACCTCCTCCGCCAAGGAACCATCACCCCCCACGAGACGATTGTGCTGAACTGCTCGGGGCACACCTTCCCCGTGGAAAAGCACATTGTGGGCGACCAGTTTACACGCGACATGACCATGCCGGGACAAGGCACGGCCGAAGACACCCCCCGCGAAGATGGCCTCCTTACCGCCCTCGAGGAACTCGACGAGCGCGTGCGCCGCATCGCCATCATCGAAGACAACCCCGATGCCGCCCGTCTCATCCGGCGCATCCTCCAATCGCAAGGGGATTTCTTCATAGATGAAGCCACCGATGGCATTCAGGGCTTGCGCCTCATTCGCGAAACCCGCCCCAACTTGGTCATTTTAGATTTGATGATGCCGGGGTTAGATGGCTTCTCCGTGGTAGATGCACTGCGGGCCGACCCCACCCTGCGCGACATACCCATCATCGTCATCACCGCCAAAGAGCTATCTCCTATTGAGAAAAGACGATTAAGCGGTAAAATCAAAGGATTGTTGCAAAAAGGTTCGTTTATGGATGTGGACTTAATGAGCGATATTCAAGAAGTCCTGCCTGAGTAGAAAGGAAAAGTGAAAAGTAAGCGGTCAAAGGTAAAATATAAAAAGTAAAAGGTAACAACCCCTCTACTTTTCACTTCTCACCTTTCACTTCTCACCTTCACCCCTCCACCAGTGGCCATTGTGGAAAAAAAAGAAACCATTCTCTACATCGAAGACAATCTGGCCAATCAGAAGCTCGTTCAGCGCGTTTTAGAGAGGCAGGGGTATGATGTGCATATTGCCAACGACGGCCTCGAAGGCATTGCCCTCGCCCGCAAAACCAACCCCCACCTCATTCTGATGGACATCAATTTGCCGAATATGGATGGCAAAGAGATAACCACCCGCCTGCGGAGCTTGCCCCATTTTGCCAAAACCCCCATCGTGGCCCTGACGGCCAATAGCTCGGGCAACAGTCGTGCCCAAGCGTTGGCGGCCGGGTGCAATGGCTTCCTCACCAAACCAATTGATGTGGGAGCTTTTCCCGAACAGGTGCAAAGCTTCTTGCGCGGGCAAGTAGACCGTCTCAGCGACGAAGAGCAAAACACCCAACTTAAGCTTTACACCCAACAGTTGGTGGAACGGCTAGAGGGCAAAGTGCGCGAGATGCAGGAGGCCAACGAACGCCTGCGCGAGCTAGACCGGATGAAAAGCGATTTCATCATCTTGGTTTCCCACGAGCTACGCACCCCCCTGACCCTCATCAATGGCTATTCGTTCTTGCTGAAAGACCGCGCCAAGCAAGCCGAAGCCGAAGCAGATTCTCAGTTGGCCTATATTGCCAATGGGCTGACCAAAGGCATTGACCGACTGGGGCAGGTCATCAACGAGATTATCAGCGTGTCGCGCATTGCGGCCGGGACGCTGGATTTGGCGCTGGGGCCTGTGCGCTTAGCCGATATTGTCAAGGGAATTGTGGCGGACCAGCAAGAGACTATCCAAAGTCGAGGCATGACGGTGTTGGTCGAGGATTTTTCTCGCTTGCCCCTCATTCAGGCGGATGGCACCCAGTTGAAATCGGCCATTGAAAATGTGGTGGTGAATGCGATTAAGTACACGCCCGACAATGGACGGGTGACGATTAGCGGCCGTACCGCCCCCGATGCAGTCGTGCTAACCGTAGCCGATACGGGCATTGGCGTGCCCATCGAAGAGCAACGACGCATTTTTGAGCATTTCCACATTCTCGGCTCCATCCAAAACCATTCCACCAGCAAATCGAATTTTAAAGGTGGCGGGTTAGGGGTAGGCTTGGCCATTGCCCGAGGGATTGTGGAGGCACACCAAGGGCGCATTTGGGTGGAGAGCGAACGACGAGACATTGATAACCCACCGGGGAGTACGTTCCACATTTTGTTGCCACTACAGCCTGTGCTGTCTACGGCGAACCGTTCGTGAGAAATAAGAAGTGAAAAGTAAAAAGTAAGAAGTGAAAAGTAAAAAGTAAAAAGCTCACCTTTCACCTTTTACTTTTCACTTGTCACGCCTATGTCCCCCACTGATTCGCGCTGGAATCGCGGTTTGTTATGGGCACTCATGTCGCCCCTTTTTTTGGGTGTGGTTCCCATTACGGCGAAGATTGCCTATCAATTGGGGGTGGATGTGGTGACGGTGGCCGCGTTGCGCACGATTTTGGCGGCGGCCGTTTTGTGGGCCATCATTCTGCTTTTTGCCAAACAGTTGGCCATTAGCTCCACCCCCGCCATGGTGAGTAGCATGTTGGTGGGAGCCATTAACGGAGTTGGGTCGCTCTTCTATTACAGCAGTATCAGCCGCATAGATGCCTCGCTGGGGCAACTCATCAACATCACCTATCTGATTTTTGTGACGATTTTGTTGCGCCTGCTGGGGCAACGCATTTCCAAGCTGACCCTCGGCCGCATGGGGTTGGCTATCGTAGCTATTTATCTGCTGACCCAAGGGGGAACGGCCGCGCCCGATTGGGTGGGGGTGGGATTTATGCTCATCGCCGCCCTCTCCTATGCCATCCAACTGGTGTTTAGCCAGCGCATTATGGTGGATATTCCCGCCCCCACGATGGCGGTGTATGCCATGACGGGCATGGCGGCCGTGGTGGGTTTGGCGTGGCTGGTGGTGCGCCCCCCGCTGGGGCACATTGCGGGCGGGGGCTGGGCGGCCGTGGGGTTTATGGGCTTGGCCACGGCCGCTTCCCGCCTGACCCTCTTCTTGGGCGTAAAACATTTGGGCAGTTTGCAAGCCGCCCTGCTCAGTGTGGGCGAAATGCTCGTGACCGTTATTCTAGCGATGGTGTGGCTCGATGAAACCCTGACCATGATGCAAATTGCGGGGGCGTTGCTCCTCATCACCAGCATTTTGCTGGTCAAATACGAGCAAAATATCCCCAACTTCGACTGGTGGGCAATTTTATACAAGCGTTGGGCACAAAGGGGGTGAGGGGATTTTGGATTTTGGATTTTCGATTGGATTGCGGATTGACTGAGCGACTGAGCGGCTGAAAGACTGAAAAACTGAAAGACTGAAAGACTACTTAACAAGACCTTAACGGGTTATTAAGCGAGCGGCCGTTGTTTACCCTTGCCCCCATGCTATAATAAGCAGGTCTTCTCTCCCCCTTATTTTGATTTTGTCCGTCGCCCATGGCTCCTCAACCGATTTCGCAAGCAGACCCATCCCCCCCCCTGCTGACCAGCCGCACCAAGCGCCTCCTCCTTGAAAATCTCAAAGCCTACGCCTTTGTGGCTCCTGCCATGATTTTGCTGTTTGCCTTTGGGATTTTCCCCATCTTGTATGCGGCCTATGTCAGTCTGTTCCGTTGGCGCATTCGCCAAGGGGATTTTGTGGGGCTACGCAACTATGTCGAAGCGATGGGGGATGTGGCCTATGTCTTTTTTGGATTGGTCGCCTTGGGGCTGGTTTTCACGGCCGCTTCCACCCTTACGGCCGCGCTCCGCACCGCCCGTGAGCGCAACTTGCCCCTCCACTACCCGCTCTTGTCGCTCGTACCCGCGGCCGTCATCGTCAGCGGCGCCACCTTGCTCCTCCTGCGGGCACTGACCCTCTTTGCCCAGCAAGAAACATACATTTTGGGCAACGCCCCCCTCGGGCTGGCCCTCGTCATAGGCGGTGGGATAGGGGCATGGTATTACAACCAAACCCAGCACCGCCGCTTAACCACCAGCCAATTCGCCACCCTGCCCAATTTTGTCGCCCCCGCCCTGACGGTGTTGGCCTCGGCCGGGCTGGCCATTGCCATCCTCTACTTCACCTACCACGAACTGCTCATCTCCCCCCGTGCGGCCGTGGCCCTCATCCGCATCCGCTACCTCTCTTTTGGCTTAGGTGCTTTGGTAGCGGCCTACTTCATTTGGACGTGGAGCATGAGCCAAGCCTCCACCGTCAAACTCATCGGCGGCCTTGTTGGAGCCATTGCCCTGATGGCCGCAGGGGTGAATCTAGTTACCATTTGGCCTTCCACCCGCGCCGAAAGTGACCCCGATTTTTATTTTTCTCTGCTGGCAACGGTCTTCTACGCCCTTGGAACAGTCCCTTTTCAGTTGGGCATTTCCATGATATTGGCCATTTTGCTCTTCCAAAACATTAAGGGCAAAGGCGTTTTCAGGGTGCTCTTTTTCATCCCCTACATTGCCCCCACGGTGGCCACGGCCGGTATCTTTGAGGCGATTTTTAGCATTCGGCCGAGCAGTTTGGCCAACTTGCCCTTCACCCAATGGGGTGTCAACCCGGCGGGGGCACTCAAATGGCTCCGCGAGGCGGGGCCAGCCATTGCCAAACTGGGTGAGGCGATGGGCATTGAGAGCATGACCGACATCACATGGGGGCCGAGTCTCGCCCTTTTCGTCGTCATTCTGTTCAACATTTGGGTCTTTGTGGGGTACGATACAGTCATCTTTTTGGCTGGTCTGGGCAACATCCCCAATACATTGTATGAGGCGGCCAAAATAGATGGTGCTGGCCGTTGGGCACTCTTCCGCTACATCACCCTGCCCCTGCTCTCCCCCACCACCTATTTTCTATCGGTCATTTCCATTATTGGCACATTTAAGGCATTCAACCACATTTGGGTTTTGCGCGACCCAGCCGCCCAAGGCACGATAGACACGGCCAGCATCTATTTTTTCCAAACCTTCTTTCGCGGCCAACGGTTCGGCTACGCCACGGCCATGGCCATCGTCCTCTTTGTCATCATTCTCGTCATGACCATTATCCAAAATCGGGTCGCCCAGAAGAAGGTGTTCTATGGCTAACCTCCCCTCCAACCAAGCCACACCCTCACGCTGGGCGCATTTTTCTTGGGGCAATGTGTTCATGTACGGCGTTCTCATCGCCTATGCCATCATCTCGATTTTTCCACTGGTGGCCATGATGGGCATTTCGCTGATGACGCTCGATGAATCGCTGGGCACGGCCGGGCGCACGGGCCTTATCGGCCGAATGTTGCCCGCCCAAGTGGACACCACGCGAGACATCAGCCCCTGCATCCTCGTCACCACCGACACCTATTTTGATGCTGTCCTGCGCGAACAAGTGACCCACACACGGGTGCTCATTGATGTGTCGGATGAAGTCGCCGCCGCGCAAGGGCACGGCTTCCGCACCAGCCGAACGGCCGAGCAAAACCTCGTCCGCAACGAACATTTTCGCATCCCCTTCTTTTCCAACTATTGCGCCGCATGGCGGGGCGCCAACCTTGGCCAATACATGTGGAACACAGTGCGTATTGTGGCCATTACCATTGCGGGGACGCTTATATTTGGGGTGACGGCCGCCTACGCCTTTGCCCGCATGGAATTTGTGGGGCGCGACACGCTCTTCGCCATCACTTTGGCCACCTTGATGATACCCAGTATTGTGGTCAACTTACCCAACCTGCTCCTCTTGGTCGGCATCGAAAATTATCTCACGACCACATGGATTTGCGGCGAAGTGGAGCGGTGTATCATCGGCAATTGGCCCGCGCTGACAGTGCCCTTCATGGCTCAAGCCATCAACATTTTCCTGATGCGCCAACACTTTACCACCCTGCCCAACGAATTGTGGGAAGCGGCGCTCATGGATGGCGCGGGGCATTTGCGCTTCATCTGGTCGGTGGTGATTCCCCTCTCCAAACCCGTCATTTTGGTGGTGGTGCTGTTTACCTTTATTGGCGCATGGAACGAATTGGCGTGGGGCTTGCTGGCCACACCGGGCGATGAGACATGGCGGCCGATAGCCGTCGGCTTACAACAGTTCTTGGATGACGAAGCGCCCCTGCCCCACCTCCGCATGGCTGGCGCAATGATTACCATCCTGCCCATCCTCATCCTCTACGGCCTCACCCAACGCCAATTTATCGAAGGGCTTTCCCAAAGTGCTTTAAAAGGGTAATTGGTCATTTGTCATTGCATTCGTCATTACCACTACCTCATTCACCTTGTTCATTGCTCATTGCTCATTGTTTTTAGTCTGGGAGCCACAATTTTTCTAGGAGAAGAAAAAATATGTTAAAACGCAAATTGTTGACCCTGCTCACATTGCTGGCCTTGGTGTTATCCTTGGCCGCTTGTGATGCCAATCTGGACCAAGCTGTGCAAGACGCTTCGGCCACGGCCGAAGCGTTGGCCACCGCCAATGCCGACCAAATCAATGCTGGCGCGGCCACCGTTGAAGCGGCCGCAACCGCCAACGCCGACCAAATCAACGCTGGCGCGGCCACCGTTGAAGCGGCCGCAACCGCCAACGCCGACCAAGTCAACGAAGCCATCGAAAGCACGGGCATTGACCCCGCTATCTATGGCAACCTCGCCGACATTGACCTCAACGGCGTGACCGTCACCTTCTGGCACCAACACACTGGGGCACGCGGTGACGAGCTGGCCGCCATTGTGGATGAGTTCAACGCCACCAACCCCTACGGCATCATCGTCGTCGCCACCAATGAAGGGGAATATAGCGACATCTACGACAAGATGATTGCCGGCCTGACCACAGGCAACGTGCCTTCCCTTGTCGTGGCTTACCAAAACCAAGCGGCCGCTTACCAAGTCGCCGAAGGGTTGGTCAGCATTGACCCCTACATCAACGACCCCATCTTTGGCCTGAGCGAAGAAGACAAAGCGGATTTCTTCCAATCCTTCCTCGACTCTGACCGCCTGCCCCAATTCGGCAACGAAGCGTTTGGCTTCCCCCCCAACCGCTCCATGGAAGTACTGTACTACAACATGGATTGGCTGACCGAACTCGGCTACGATGCCGCTCCCCAAACCCCTGAAGAGTTTGGCGAAATGGCTTGCGCCGCCACCGATGCTGACGCAGGCACTGTTGGTTACGAAATCAGCACCGATGCTTCCCGCTTCGCGTCGTTCGTATTTGCTCGTGGGGGAGACATTTACGACTACGAGAACAACCAATTTACCCTGAACAACCAAGCGGCCGTGGATGCCATGACCCAAATGCAACAACTGTATGCCGACGGCTGTGCTATCCTCATTGCCGAACGCAATGGCGACCAAGCTGACTTTGCCGCCCGCAAGACGTTGTTCACCATTGGTTCTTCCTCGGGCTTGCCCTTCTACCGCAACGCCATTGAGACGAGCGAGCAAGGGGCTTTTGCTTGGTCTGTGGCTCCTATCCCCTACACTGGCGCAACCCCCGTGCAAAACATCTATGGGGCCAGCGTGAGCATCCCCAAGACCACCCCCCAACAACAATTGGGCGCGTGGCTCTTCCTGAAGTATTACACCAGTGCGGAGATTCAGGCACGGTGGGCAGTGGCCAGTAACTACTTCCCCGTCCGCGCCAGCGTGGCCGATGGCTTGGCTGATTACTTCACCCAAGAACCAGCCTTTGGGGTGGCGTTTGACCTGTTGCAATATGGCAAGACTGAAGCCCCTGTGGCTGGCTATGACAACGCCCGCGATGAAATCGCCGAAGCGTATAGCCGCATCCTGAATGGGGAAGATGTGCAAACCGTGTTGGATGAGTTGAACACCAAAGCCAACGAAATTTTGGCCGAATCCGCTCCTTAACAAGGTTCGTAGTAACGGCTTGAGCCGTCTCTAATTGAAAGAAACGACTGAAGTCGTTACTACGAACGAGTAGACCTCGCAGGTTTTAGAAACCTGCGAGGTCTTTTTTTAGGGCGACACACTTTGAAAGTGCCTCGCATCTGTGGGAAATGAGTATGAATGAATTGTTGTTAGAGACGGCCGTCTCCACCGCCCTCTCCGCAGGCCAATTGCTACGCGAATACTGGACACGGCCGCGCCACATCGCCAGCAAAGGGTTGCGCGATGTCGTCACCGATGCCGATTTCGCTTCGCAAGCGTTGATAACGGGCAGGGTGCGGGCGCAATTCCCCAGCCACGGCTTTATGGTGGAGGAGGACGACCCCACCTTGCCCACCAGCGGCGATT
>JADJSZ010000063.1 GCA_016711405.1 Candidatus Hadersleviella danica
TCGGCCAACACCCGCCGCCGCTCCCCATATTCTTGTCGCAAACGGCGCAAATGCCGCTCAAAATGCCCCTCGGTGATGAAATCGGCCACGGCCGCTTGCGTCAGCGTCGGCGTGCCTCGGTCAATCAACTGCTTGGCTTGCAAAAATGGCTCCAACAAGTGGGGCGGCAAGACAACATAGCCCAAGCGCAGGGCGGGAAACAGCACTTTGGAGAAGCTCCCGAGGTAAATGACGCGGCCGTCGCCATCCAGCCCCTGCAACGAGGCCAGCGGGTGGCCATCGTAGCGCAACTCCCCATCGTAATCGTCTTCAATGATGAGCGCGTTTTGCCGCCGCGCCCAATCCAGCAGAGCCAGCCGCCGCGCCAAAGGCATCGCTCCGCCGTGCGGAAATTGGTTGGAGGGGGTCACAAAGACCAGCCGCGCCTGTGCTATCGGCGGGGATAAGGGCGGGGTCAAAGCCGTGTTCGTCTACGGGCAAAGGGCGCAAATCGGCCCCGTAAACGCGGAAGAGCTTGAAGGCGTTGGGGTAGGAGGGGGTTTCGATGAGCAGTTCGTCGCCCGCCGAGACGAGGAGCCGCGCCAAAATGTCTAGCGCTTGTTGCACCCCATTGACGATGATGATTTGTTCGGCCGAGGCGTGTACGCCGCGCAGGTGGGTGAGATAGCTGGCCACGGCCGTGCGCAACGGCGCAAATCCCCCCGCCGAGCCGTAGCGAGCCAGCAACGCATCGTCGGTGCTGAGGTAGCGGCCGAGGAGCCGCCGCCAGACATCGTAGGGGAAGGCGGTGGCGAGTCCGGCCGAAGCCAAAATCTATTTCCGGGCGCGGGGGTGGGGCTGGTGGAGCGGTTTGGGCGACCAGCCGTTGCCCCCACGGGGAAAAGTGGGGTGGGTGGGTGGGCTGATGGGTCAGCGCGGGCAAGGGGTCGCTGACAAAGGTTCCCGCCCCGCGCCGACTGGTGAGATACCCTTCGGCGTGGAGTTGGGCGAGGGCGGCCGTGACGGTGTGGCGGGATACGCCACAAGCCACGGCCAATTGGCGGCTGGGGGGCACGGCCGTGCCGGGAGCCAATTCCCCCGCCAAAATCTGCCCCCGCAACTGCTGGTAAAGCTGGCGGTAGAGCGGCTCAACGGCCGTGAAGTCTAATTGCGGATTTTGGAATTTGGATTTTGGATTGGGGCTTTGGGACACAATTGAGGGTTAAAAGTGAAAAGTAAAAGGTAAAAAGTGAAAGGCTAGGCGGCCAACACGACTTTTTACTTCTCACTTTTCACTTTTCACATCTTTCTTACGGCACGGGCGTGGCAATGATATACCCCTTGGGCACGGGCTGAACGTAGGGTGGGGCGGGGGTGGGGTTTCCTCGGTAAAGATGATGGTCTCGAAGCCGAGGCCGCGCAGGAAGTTTTCCATGTAGGTTTCGGCGTTGGTTTGGGCTAGTTCGATGAGGCCGTACTCGAGAGCGGCTTCTAAGATGGCCTCTTGGCCAGCGAGGCGCACGGCCGTTTCCAATTGTGGGTCAGAGCTAGTGAGCAAGCCCGTGTCGCGGTCAGCCACATAGGAAAGTTCGTTGTCGAGCGTGGCCACAAACACTTCGGCGGGGGGCAAGTGAATCATCACGGTGGTTGGGTCTACCACCTGAATATCTTCTTCGCTCATCTGCATCAAATCCACCCCCGCAATGACTTCGCCATAGGCGACAAAGACCATGCTTTCGCTGAACGCGCCAAACAAGGCCTCGGTGCCGCGCTGGGAAGTGACCACTTTTTCGCCTTCGTAGGAGGCTGTTTCCAGCCGGGCAAGGGTGTTGACTTGGCGGACAATGGTCACGCGGTCGGGCAAGATGGCGGGTGTGGCGCGGACGGTAATATCGCGGATGAAGCCAAGGACGGGGTCGGCCGTAACCCCCGCCAATTGGGCGGCATTGCTGACATAGCGATAGACGGTGAAGGCCCCTACCGCAAAGATGATGAACAGAAATAAGTTGATGAGTTTACGCATATTTTTCTCCTTGCCCCACTTGCCAATCAGGTGGAAGTTCGTGTACCTTAGGAGATAGAGAGGGGAGATAGAGATAGAGGGGAAACTGCATAAGTTGAAATACAATTGTGTCCTCTATCTCCTGTCTCTATCTCTATCTCATCTTCCTGTTATACTCGTTGTTTACGTGAATTGACCAATGTTTGTTGCCATTTGCCAGATGCAACTCAGTTTGGGAGGGGTCTCCTCACTCAAGCAAAAGCGGAGTATTGTCAAATCGGTGACGGTGCGGTTGGCGCAGGAATTTCGCTTGGCCACGGCCGAGGTAGACCACCACGATGTGTGGCAAACGGCTGGCATCGCCTGCGCGGCCGTGGGCACGGATCAGGCCAACTTGCACCGCACCCTCGAAGCGGCCGTGGCATGGGTCGCCCGGAACCGCCCCGATGTGTATATCGTTGATTACACCATCGAGTTTAGATAGAGTGGAGAGATAGAGATAGACGAGGTTATGGTAGGCCAAGCAACCAAGTTTCCTCTACTATGTAAGATTACTCTGCTTGAGTAAATAGTAAGTAGTAAATAGTTTCCCACTACTCACTACTCACTAATCACTAACCACTAACCACCCATACCTATGTCGCTTCCCAAATCACTTTTGACGGCCGTGTGTGTCCTGTTCTTTCTGTTGGCCACGGCCGTGCCCCTGCCCAGCCACGCCCAAGAAACCAACCCCATCAGCATGGAAGTGGAGATTGGGTTCGATAATTTGCGCAAAGGGCAAGGGTGGACTCCTGTGCAAATCACCTTGGCCAACAGCGGGCCAGCCATTGAGGGGCGCATTGCCATTTATACGGGTACTTCCAACAATCGCAACACGGTTTACACAGCGCCCATCTCCTTGCCCACCCAATCGAACAAGCGGCTTTTTCTAAATGCCCACCTGCCCAACACCAATATCAACATCATTGTGACCGATGAGGATGACAATGTGGTCGCCCAACTGCGCCCCACCAACATCCGCACGGTGCAGACGGATGGCTTGTTGTATGGGGTGGTGGCGCCAAACCCCGATAGTTTGGAGATATTGAGCCGGGTAAAGGCCGGGCGACCTGCGGCCGAGGTCGCTTTGCTCACCCTCAGCGATTTGCCGAGCGATGTGGTGGCGTGGCGTATGTTGGATATGTTGGTGCTAACCGATGTGGACACCAACGAATTATCGGCCGCCCAACGCACCGCCTTGCGAAGCTGGGTGGAATTGGGCGGGCAACTCGTGGTGACAGGGGGAGCCAATTGGCAAAAAACGACCAGTGCGCTAGAAGATTTGCTCCCCGTGGAGCCAACGGGCTTGCAATCGGTAGACGATTTGCCCGCCCTATCCACGGCCGTCGGCCGCCCCTTCCGCGATGCAGGGCCGTACACCGTCACCACCAGCAATTTGCGCGATGGGGAACTGCTGTACCGCCAAGATGGGTTGCCCCTGTTGGCGCGACGGCCGCACGGGCTGGGCAACGTCTTTTTCCTCGCCCTCGACCCCCAATTTGCGCCGCTGGAGGCGTGGGACGGCCGCGAAATTTTGTGGGACACGGTGGCACAATACATCCCCAAAGCCCCTGTGTGGGGCAGTATGTTTCAGGATGAGAACGCGGCTAAATCGGCCGTCGAAATTTTCCCCAGCCTCACCCTCCCCTCGGCCACCCTCCTCTTTTGTTTTCTGATGCTCTACGTGCTGGCCATTGGCCCGCTCAATTACATCATTCTCAAGCGGCTCAACAAGCGGGAATGGGCATGGGTTAGCGTGCCAGTGGTGGTTTTGCTGTTTAGTGGCTTGGCCTATGCCATCGGTGCCGCGACTTTGGGCAACAGTGCCCTCATCAACCAAATGACGCGGGTGTATGGGCAAATGGGAGCCAGCACCGGCGAGGCGTATACGGCCGTGGCGCTCTACTCCCCCTCGCGCACCAACTACAATTTGCAGTTCCCCGCCGAGGCGGAAGTGCGGCCGTTAAGCCCCTTTGGCAACGCCACAGGCGGCGTGACGATTGAGCGAGACACCTTGCTCACCGTGCAAAGCAATGTGGTGGATATTGGCGAAGTGCTGACTTACGCCGCCCATACCGCCCAGCCCTTGCCCAATGTGCGCGGCGAAGTGGTTGTCGAACCACTTGAAAATGGGCATGTCAAACTCGAAATTACGCTGACCAACGACAGCGATACGGCGTTTGAGAACGCCATTATTTTGGTCAATCGCTTTGCCATTAATGTGGGTACGCTGGCGCCGGGGCAAACGATTACGCGGACGCACACAACCACCATTCGTCTGGTGGCGCAGAGCATTTTGGAGATGCAACAGGGGTTGCGCCGCTATGAATCGGCCGTGTCCGCCTCGGGCGATTCCCCCCTGCAAACTTATTACAGTGACCTGATTGGCCCCAGTACCTATGGGTATTATTCCTATTATGATGATACCCCTGTCGTTTTCAGCCGCTACCAGTTCCTCGAATCGTTGCGCGATTATTACGCGACCCCCACCTCGAGCAATTTCCCACTGGGTGCAGTGACGTTTATGGGCTGGACGAAAGCGGCCGTGCTGGATGTGCAATTGGACAACGGCCGTGCCAACCATGATGCAACCACGATTTACTTCTTAGAAATCCCGTTTCGGCCGTAAATCAATGGGGGACGAGGGACAGGGGACGAGCGACGAGTGCAAATGACCAATGACCAATGACAGGGGACAAATGACCAACATCATCGAAATAACTGGGCTGACCAAAACCTATAGCAAACTAACCGCCTTGCAAGACCTCAACCTGACCATTCAGCGCGGGGAAGTGTTTGGCTTTATTGGGCCAAATGGGGCGGGCAAAACAACCACCATGCGCATCCTCACCACCTTGCTCAAGCAAACCAGTGGCGAGGCGTTCATTGGCGGTTACTCCGTGGCCGAAAACCCCAACGAAGTGCGCCGCCTCATCGGCTATATGCCCGATTTTTTTGGCGTGTACGAAGACATGAAGGTGTGGGAATACCTCGATTTCTTCGCCGCCTGTTACGAAGTGCCTTTCCACCAGCGGCGGGGCATGATTGGCGATTTACTCGATTTGGTGGATTTGGGGCACAAGCGGGATGCGTTTGTGGAAAGCCTCAGCCGAGGGATGAAGCAACGCCTCTGCCTTGCCCGCACCCTCGCCCACGACCCGCAAGTGCTTATTTTGGATGAGCCAGCCAGTGGGCTAGACCCCCGCGCCCGCATCGAAATGCGCGAATTGCTCCGCGAATTGCAGGGCATGGGCAAGACAATTTTCTTTTCTTCCCACATCTTGTCGGAGGTGGCCGATATTTGCACCAGCATTGGCATTATGGAAGCGGGTAAATTGGTGGCCTATGGCAATTTGGAGGAGATGCGCCGCCAATTGCAAGTTCATCGGCTCATTCAGGTGCGGCTGTTGGGCGCAACGGAGCCGCTGAAGGAGCGTCTGCTCCATGTGCCGCTGGTGCAAAGTGTGACCGATGGCACGGCCGTGGAACTCACCCCCGACATTGTGCGTTTTGATTTCACAGGCGATGACATGGAACTGAGCCACCTCCTGCGCGACCTCATCCAAGAAGGGCTACCCATCATCTCCTTTAGCGAAGAAATGGGCGACTTAGAAGATGTGTTCATGCACGCCACACGGGGGATTGTGAATTAGAAGAGAGAAGAGAGAAGAGAGAAGAGATCAGCCCGTGTTCTATCACAATTCACAATTAATCGTTCACCATTCACAATTACCCATGTTCGCTTTCTGGACGAAAATCAAGCAAAACCCTGTTTACCAGCGCGAACGCGGCCGTTGGGGGGAGCCAAACCGCTTTTTTGCGACCCTGAATCGGTATTCGCCCTTTTTAGTCATTGGCATTTTTGTTTTTACAATTTGTTGTGGTTCTTACAGCAGTTTAATCGGGCTGGATTCTACGCTAACCACTTTTTGGGCCATTTTGTGCCTGCCCAATTTGGCCATGAACGGGCTGATGTGGGCGGTGGTTTTGCTCGTACCTGCCCTGACAGCGCCCAGCATTAGCGAAGAGATGAAACAGGGCACATGGGATATTTTGCGCCTCACCCCCCAGCCCATGTCGGATATTTTGCTGGCCAAGGTGTTTGGCGGGCTGGCCCGGCTCAAAATTTGGTGGCCGATGCTCATTGTCAGCCTCTTCCAAATGGCGGGTGCGGTGTTGGGCATTGTGACGATGCAAGCGTTTGAAAGCACAGGCGAAAACTTGCTCCTCGTGATTTTGCTGGCGGTGGCGGTGGTGACACGGCCGTGGTTAGAAGTCCTTTGCGTGGCTCTGATTGGAATTAATTTTTCGGCCGTGGCTGGCTCCGCCCGCACCGCTTTGGTCGGCAGTTACGCCGTCATTTTGCTTCTGCGCCTCTTCATTTACCTTGGCAGTTTTGTCTTTAGTTTGGCCATCAGCGAAATAACGGGGATAGGCAGTGGGGCGGTGTCTGTGACCAATTCCCTGAGTACAGCCCTCTATTTTTTCCTCGCCATCGGCCTACTCTTCCTGCTCTATTGGCAGGCCAAACGCCTCTCTTTCGGCGACCAAAAAGTGGATTAACCCCCCTGCCCTTATGCTACAATGCCCCTAACAACTCAAATAACCAATAACCAATAACCAATAACGAATAACCAGTAACGGGGGGGGGGGGGGGGGGGGGGGGGGGGGGGGGGGGGGGGGGGGGGGGGGGGGGGGGGGGGGGGGGGGGGGGGGGGGGGGGGGGGGGGGGGGGGGGGGGGGGGGGGGGGGGGGGGGGGGGGGGGGGGGGGGGGGGGGGGGGGGGGGTGGGGGTTGGGGGGGGGGGGGGGGGGGGGGGGGGGGGGGGGGGGGGGGGGGGGGGGGGGGGGGGGGGGGGGGGGGGGGGGGGGGGGGGGGGGTTGGGGGGGGGGGGGGGGGGGGGGGGGGGGGGGGGGGGGGGGTGGGGGCGGGGGGGGTTCGTAAGAGTACCCTCCCATGACCCTTTCCTCCCGTTTGGCGGCCGTGTGGCACGCGCTCACCAACAATCCCATTAGCATTAAAGAGTTGCGGAGCCGAATGCGTGGCCCCCGCGCCTTTGCCGTCCTCACCATCTACCTCCTGTTGGCGACAGGTTTGGTGGTGCTTATCTATGCCAGCTACAACGTCAACAGCACCCCCACCGCCTCTAGCTCCCGCGAGGTGGGGCAAGCTGTTTTCATAACCATGATTTTGGTCCAGGGCTTTTTGGTCATCTTCATGGCTCCTGCGTTCACGGCCGGAGCCATTAGCGGGGAAAAAGAGCGGCAAACCTATGATTTGCTCCGCACCACCTTGCTCTCCCCCTCGGCGTTTATCTTGGGCAAGCTCATCTCCGCCCTCAGCTACATCTTTTTGCTCCTCGTTTCGGCCATTCCCCTGCTCAGCCTCTCGCTCATGCTGGGGGGTGTGGCCATTTCGGAGGTGATTATTTCGCAGTTGATGTTGGGCACGGCCGCCATACTGTACGCCATGCTCGGCCTCTACTTTTCCTGCACCCTGCGAAGCACCATGTCGGCCAGCGTGGCCACCTATGCCGTGGCCTTTTTTCTGACAATTGGCACACCCCTCTTGGCCGCGCTTTTTGGCTCCATTGCGGCGGGCATTTTATTCTCGGCCAGTTCCGTCAGCAGTAATTCGTTGGCGGAGGCTGTTTTAACGTATGTGGGGCTAATTCTTTCGACCACGAACTTGCCCGCCAGCCTGATTATTAGCGATGTGTTTTTGCGCGAACAAAATACCCTGTGGGGCTACACTTACACAGTGGGGGGCTACTCGCTGTGGGTGTTTTCGCCGTGGTATCTCAATGTGCTGTTCCACATGTTGCTCACATGGTTCCTCTTCCGCCGCGCCACGCGGGTGGTGGATAAAATTGCCACGAAGCAAAAGGGGGACTGGGGACTAGGGACGAATGACAAGTGACAAATGACCAATCAAACCGAATTTGACCAATTGATGGGGTATGTGGGGGCATGGCACGGCCGACGGCAGACGGCCGCGTTGCTCCTGTGGTTGCCCCGTGGCGTGTTGGGGGGCTTGCTGGTGGGCGTGGTCGTGGCGGCCGTGGCGCGTTGGCGGCCGTTGCTCACCAACGCCGAGGTGGGGTACATTGCTTTGGGGCTGGCGGCCGTGGGCTTGCTGGCGGGGGCCATTTGGGGCTTGCGCCGCCGCCCAGCGGCCGAACAAACCCACTGGGCCGATGTCCATTTTGGCCTGCACAGCCGGCTGACAGCGGCCGTCGAATTGCAAAACGGCCGCATCACCACCTCGCCCGAATTGGCCGATTTGCAACTGCGCGATGCCCTTGCCTACGCCCAACAGGTAGATGCCCCCAGCCACATCCCCTTGCGGCTCGATAGCCGCGATTGGGGCATGATTCTGCTGGCGGTGGCTCTGTTGGTCGCGGCCGTCGTTCTGCCCAACCCCCAAGCCGATATTTTGCTCGGCCAACGCGCCATCCAAACCGAAATTGCCGCCCAAATTGAGGCCATTGAGGAGTTGGAAGAGGCAATTACGGCCAACCCTGACCTGACGGAGGCGCAAAAAGAGGAGCTTTTGCAACCGTTGGAGGATGCCCGCGAAGAGCTGGCCGCTGGCGATTTGAGCCGCGAACAAGGCATGGCCACCCTCTCCCAAGCGGAAGCGGAATTGCGCGATTTAGAAGCCAGCAACGACAACAGCGCCTTGCAAGAGCAGTTGGCGCAGGCAGGTGCGCCACTGGCCGATAACCAATCCGCGCAACAGATGGGCGAATCGCTCCAACAGGGGCAACTGGGGCAAGCGAGCCAAGCCACGGCCGAGTTGGCCGAGAGTTTGCCTTCGCTGACGGCCGCTGAACAAGCTGAATTGGCCGAGGCGTTGGCCGAAACGGCCGCTGGTTTGCAAGGCACAGACGATGCATTGGCGCAACAGTTGGCGCAAGCGGCCGAGGCGCTCCAAAATGGAGATACGGCCGCCGCCCAACAAGCGCTCGAGCAAGCCAGCGCCACCCTGCAAGAACGCGCCCAAGAGCAAGCGGCCAGCCAAGCGGCAGGGCAAGCGGCCGAAACGCTCAGCGAAGGGCAACAGGAAATTGCCCAAGCGGGGCAAGAGGGGCAACAAGAAGGCCAAGAAGCGCAGGCTGGTCAGCAAGGCCAAGAAGGGGAAGGCCAACAGGGACAGCAAGGACAGGGCGAACAAGGGCAAGCGGGTCAGGGGGGGCAAGAAGGGCAATCTGGGCAGGGGCAAGGACAAGGACAAAGAGGACAAGAACAGGGGCAAGGTTCATCTACGAGTGAACAAGGGGCTGGAGCAGGTGGTGTTGGCCAAGGGGGTGGCCCCGGCGAAAATATCTTTGTGCCCGAATATGTGGATTTGAGTGGGTATGAGGGGGTAGAGGTTGAATTGCCGGCCGAGTGTGTGGCCAATCCTGCCCTGTGTGGCGAATTGCTCAACCAAAGCCCCACAGCTTTTGGCGATGAGCAGAGTGTGGTTCCCTACAGCCAAGTGTATGGCCAATATCGCGATACCGCCTATGAAGCCTTAAATGATGATTACATCCCGCTGGGCCTGAAAGGGTATATTCGGGATTATTTTTCGTCGCTAGAACCTAATCGGTAAAAAACAGCAGACCCGCAGAGTTTCCAAAACCTTGCGGGTCTTTGCTATACAGGCAAAGCCAGAGGAAGCCACACCTGAGCCATGACCAAATACCTATGTTGGGTTACAATAAATCTGACATTTGTTAGCCAATCAACAAGCCATCACGTAGTTTGACAAGGGGAAATATCATGAGTGAAAGTGATACTGAACAGGAAATCATTAACATCAACACGGCCGATGTCGAGACATTGACCCGCTTGCCGGGGATTGCCCAAAAGGTCGCGGAAAACATCATTCAATACCGCGAAAATGTGCATCCTTTTGAGGAAGTGATTGAATTAGCGGCCGTGCGCGGCATTTCGGAGCGGATGGTTCGCAATTTTAGCGACCAAATTACCGTGGGGGATGTGGCCAGTAGTGCAGGCGATGATGCCGAAGCTGAAGCTGAGGCCGAGGTGGAGCCAGAAATCGTGGCCGATTTCACCAGCGACGAAGCCGAAGCCGCGCCTGTGGAAGCGCAAGATATGGCGGCCGAGTCTGAGGCGATTGCCCCTGCGGCCGAAGCGGAAGCAGACCTCGAAGAGGTTGAAGAAGCCGCGTCCGTGTTAGTCACTGCCTTTGCGGCCGAGCCAGAACCTGTCCTTCAGGTTGCACCACCCCCTGTGCCCATGCCTACCCCTACCCCCATCCCATCCTATACTCCCCCGCCACCCCCACCGACCGCCACCCGCGTCTCCAGCCCGCCCCCACCCGCTTCCAGCGGCCTCAGTTGGGGTAGTGTCTTGCTTGGCGCAATGCTGGGAGCCTTGTTGTCAGTCGTTTTGATGATGCTCTTTAGCAATGTCTTGGGTTTTGCCCGTATCAGCGATGTGAACGCCCAAATTGCGGCCGCTCAAGCGGCGGCGGCCACCAAAGGGGAAGTGGAAACCCTCAACACGACAGTCAACAACCTGACCAGCAACTTAGACGCGCTCCAAAACGACTTGGGGCAAGCCAAAGGTGAACTGGAAGGGAGTTTGGCGGAAACGAGCCAGCGCGTAGACACGCTGGAGACGACTCAATTGAGCTTAAGCGAGGGGCTGGTGACCACGCAAGGGGAAGTGAGCAACTTAGAAGAGGCTAACACCGCTCTGAACGAGCGGGTGGATGGCGTGGCCGACGCGGCCGAGGCATTCGACAGCTTCCTCACCAATATGCGCGATTTGTTGATTGGCCTGCAAGGCTTGCCCGAAGGTGTAGAGGAGATGGAGGAGATGGAACCCACCAAAGCTGTGACCGATACGGAAAGCATCGAGCCAACCGTTACGCCAACGGTGACGAGTGAAGAGGAAGAAGGCAAAGCGACAAGCACCCCTCGGCCGTCGCCTACGCCGATTATTACCACCACCCCCACGGCCGCACCCACCACCGAAGACACGGGCACACCAGCCCCAACCCCCACGCCCACCCTGCGTCCATAAACCAGTAACGTGTGCCAAGTGAAAAGTAAAAGGTGAAAAGCGGTGGTTAAAACCCCCTTTTAGCTTTTTACTTTTCACTTTTTTGTTTCACCCCTCAATGAGACCGACTATGACAACCACAAAAATGACCACCACCACCAGACCTCAGCGCTCCTTTTTTGCGCGTTTGCTCATTGCCTTCTTGAAATTTGCGCTGTTTATCATCCTCACGGCCGGAGCGGTGGGATTGAGCCTTGTGGTACTGGGCGAAATCCAGCGCGGACAAGCTCGCACGGGCAACTTGGAGAGCCAAATCGAGCTGTTGCGGAGCGATGTGAATGCGTATGTGCTGGAGCCGCGCTATGCCGCACGGGTGGGGGTGCTGGAACAGCAGATAGGGCAGTTGGCTAGTTTGGAAGAGGAGAATGCCACGCTCACGGCCGCCAACGCCGCCCTGACCACCGAATTAGCCGCACAAGCCGAACAATTGGCCACTCTACAAGCTGAAATGGCCACCCGCCAAGCGGAAACGGCCGCATTGCAAGCGCAAACGGCCGCGCTCATTGCCCAAACCCAAACCATCACCGAAAACTTGGGCTTGCTCAACAACGGCGTGGGCGATTTGCAACAAGATGTAACCACCAGCGTGGGGGGGGTGGATGCGCTGACGGCCGATATCACTGCCTTGGATGAGACCATTGCGGGCTTGAACGAAACATTAACCGAATGGCAAACCCAAGCGGAATGGGAGCGGGGTGCTTTTCGCTTGTGGGGGCTAGTGCTACGGGCCCAGTTCTACTTGGCCACGGGTGATGAGGTGGCGACTTTGGCGACCATCAAGCAAGCCCAAACAGCGGCCGATGCCCTTGCCCCGCTGGCCACGGCCGATGTGCAAGAGGCTCTAGCGGCCGTGCAAACATCGCTGGCCTCTGCGGCCGAGGAACTGCCCACCGATGCCGAAGCCACGGCCGAGCTGTTGCAAACAGCGTGGGAAACATGGGACGGGTTATTGGCCAACGAGCAGGTTGAGTGACAAAATCTATTTAACCGCGGAGGCGCGGAGGACGCGGAGTTCTCTCTGGGAATTTCTCTGCGTCGTCCGCGCCTCCGCTGTGAAAGCAGGTTGAACGAATACGAATAACGGAATAACCCCCGTTATTCCAGCGGGGGCAAGAGGCGCAGGCGATAGCCCACGCCCGGCTCGGTGATGATATAGGTGGGGCGGGTGGGGTCTGGCTCTAATTTGCGGCGCAAATTGCTGATGTTCACGCGCAAGAGGTGGAAATCTTGCTCGTAGCCCATGCCCCACACTTGGCGCAAAAGCTGGCCGTGGGTGAGCACTTTGCCCGCATGGGTGGCCAGCAAGCGCACAATGTCGTATTCGGTGGGGGTGAGGGCGATGGGTTGGGTGGCCACCCATACTTCGCGAGTGGCAAAATCGAGGTGGAGGGCGGCCGTGCGGAAGCTCGGCTCGGCCGTGGGTGAGACGGCGCGGCGCAGGGCGGCCCGCATTCGCGCTTCCAGTTCCCCCACCCCAAACGGCTTGGTCAGGTAATCATCTGCGCCTGCATCGAGGGCGGCGATTTTGTCATCCTCACTGCCGCGCACGGAGAGGATGATGATGGGGACTTCGCTCCATTCGCGCAGGCGGCGGGTTACTTCGATGCCCGAGAGGTCGGGCAAGCCAATGTCGAGCAGGATTAGGTCGGGGTGGTGCTGGGCCACGGCCGCTAATCCGCTTTGGCCATCGGCCGCCTCAAATACCGTATGCCCTTGCGCCCCCAAGGCCGTGCGCAAAAAGCGGCGAATCGCCACTTCATCATCTATCACCACCAACCGCCATTGTGTGTTGGGCATAAAACCTCGTGCGGCCCCGGCCCCCTGTCGGCGTGGGGAGGGGGAGGGCCCCGGGCCCCCAGGGGGTCCGAGGGGGGGGCCCAGGGAATGTACAAAGCAATCCTTCTTTGAACGTACGTTTGAGTAAGGGGTAGGCCTTGTGCCTTCACCTCGGCAACCATGTCACAGGCGGCAACCACAAGGGTTGCCCCTACAGCACGTTCTAGGCATTGTACCAGATGGGCAAGGCGACGGTGAAGATGGTGCCTTGGCCTGTGGGTTGATTATCGGCCCAAATACGGCCGCCGTGGGCCACGACAATGCCTTTGCTGATGGAAAGACCTAACCCTGTACCGCTCGTATCGCTCATTTCGTCGAGGCGGTAGAACTTGTCGAAGATGTGTTCGAGGTGATGGGCGGGGATGCCACGGCCGTGGTCGGCAATGTGCAACAGCAGTTCGGGCGGGCTGGCCACGGCCGTGACCGCAATGGGCGATTCGGGAGGGGAATACTTGTGCGCGTTCTCTAAGAGGTTGACCAAGACCTGCACCATCAGCACAAAATCTACTTTGACCAGCGGCAAATCGGGCGGGAGCTGGATTTGGACGGTGCGGTCGGCTAGGAGCCACGCCATTTGTTCCAACACCACCCCCAACAAGTCTTGTACATCGGTTGGTTCTTGCCGCAAGCGCAAGTGACCCGCTTCTAGGCGGGTCATTTCGAGCAAGTTGGCGATAAAACGGTTGAGCCGTTCGGCTTCGTGTTGGGCTTGGCGGAGCAATTGGGTGCGGGCGGGGGCGGGCAAGTCGGTTTGTTCATCTAACAGGCTACTGAGGGAGCCGGTAATGGTGGCTAGGGGGGTGCGAAAGTCGTGGGAGATGGAGCTGAGAAGGGCTGTTTGGAGTTTTTCGCTGGCTTCCAGCAGTTGGGTTTGGGAAAGTTGCTCGGCCAGGTAGGCGCGTTGCAGGGCAAGGGCGGCTTGGTTGGCAAAAGAGTCGAGAAGGCGGTTCTGGGGAAGGGTTAACGGCCGCCCATCCAGATAGAGCGCGAGCAAACCAACAGTTTGTTGGGCAATGCGGAGGGGGATGTAGTGACCCTGCGCGGCCGTGAGCGTATTTGTCCCTTGCCCCGCCCGCTGGCCGTGGGTATAGCTCCAATCCACCACCGCCCGCTCCATGTCGGTGAGGACAACGCTGGTACTGTGGGAGAGCAAAGTCGGGGCAGTAGCCCCTCCCCACAAGGCGGAGGGGCAGGCAAACGTCTTTTCGACGCTGGTGATGACAGCTTGGGCGATGATGGCGGGGGTGGTGGCGTGGCTGAGGCGCAAACTGAGTTCGTAGAGCGCGGCCGTGTTCGCTTCGCGCAGTTGCGCGGCCTGTTCTTGTTCGCGCACATGGCCCGTGAGGGTGCTGATGACCACGCCGACCGCCAAAAGCACGGCAAAGGTGAAGAAGTATTGGGTGTTGTAAACGTGGAAGGTGTAGTAGGGGGGAATAAAGATAAAGTTGAAGAGCAACATCGAAACGACAGAGGCGATGATGGCGGCCGTGCGCCCTAATTGCCACGCCGTGACGACCACGGCCAACAGGTAAATCATGACCAGATTGGCTGGTTCGATGTATGGGCGCAAGGGCAGGCTGGCCAAGGTGGCCAAGGCAGGGTACAGGGCGGCCAAAATGATTGGCCGCCACGGCCAAGGGCGGTTGAGCCATGTGGTTGTGGGGGTGGGCGGGGGTGTTTCGTGCGGGGCGTGGCCGCTAATCACGTATAAATCTAGCCCGTAGCCATACTGGGCTATCTCTTCGACGAGGGAAGGACGGCCGAAGTCGTAACGGTGGATGGGCATGCCTATCATCAGGCGGGAGATGTTTTGCAGGCGGGCATAATCGACCAAGGTTTCGGCCACGTTGCGGCCGTAGAGCGTTTGCACTTCGCCGCCCAAGGATTCGACAAGTTGCACGGTGTCGTTGAGGTGGGCTTGGGCGGAGTTGTTGAGCGGCTGACCCGTGTCCACAAAGACGGCCGTCCAGTTGGCATCCAATCGTTGCCCCAAGCGGGCGGCCGTGCGCACCAATTTGTGGCTATGGGGGCTGGGGCTGATGGCGACCAGTAGCTTATCTTGTGTTTCCCACGGCCCCGCGATGGCGTGGGTTTGCATGTAAGAGCGCAATTGTTCGTCTACGCGGTCGGCCGTGCGGCGCAAGGCCAGCTCACGCAATGCATTGAGGTTGCCCTGACGGAAAAAACGCTCCGTAGCTCTACGTGCTTGCTGGGGAATATACACTTTGCCTTGCCGCAACCTTTCGAGCAGGTCGGGCACGGCCAAATCTATAAGCCGCACCTCGGCCGCTTCGGGCAAAAGACGGTCGGGGATGGTCTCTTGGACTTTAATCCCCGTAATTTGCTCCACCACGTTGTTGAGGCTCTCTAAATGTTGGATGTTGAGCGTGGTATAGACGTTGATGCCCGCCGCGAGCAACTCTTCGACATCGCCATAGCGTTTGGTATGGCGCGAGGTGGGGGCGTTGGTGTGGGCTAGTTCGTCCACCAAGACGATGTGCGGCCGTCGGGCTAAGATGGCATCGGTATCCATTTCGCTTAATGTGATGCCTCGATACAAAATGGTGCGGCGGGGGATGCTTTCGAGGTTGGCCAGTAGGGCATCTGTTTCGGCACGGCCGTGTGTTTCCACGTACCCCACCACCACATCAACCCCTTGGGCGCGTAAACTTTGCGCGGCCGAAAGCATGGCATAGGTTTTGCCCACGCCTGCGGCATAGCCCATGAAGATATAGAGACGGCCGCGTGGCGTTTCCGTCTCGTGAATATGGTGGAGGAGTTGGTCTGGGGTTGGGCGGGGCATGGTGGGATGGGGTTGGGTGGCGTAGAGGAGGGGTTTAGGGGTGTAAGGGTGTATTGGTTTATTTTAAGGCATTAGTAGGCCAGTTGAATGATGGATTTTAGTTTAGGGCCCCCAGGAGAGGGGCATTATTTTGAAAAATGCCCTCTTAGACTCCAAAGGGGGCATTATTTTGAAAAAATACCTTCCTAAGACCCCACAGAGGGGCATTATTTTGAAAAAATGCCCTCCATAGACCCCAAAGGGAGGCATTATTTTGAAAAAATGCCCTCCTTAGACCCCAAAGAGGGGCATTATTTTGAAAAAATGCCCTCCTTAGACCTATGGTTTGTTGCTTAAAGCATCGAGAGCAAGGTTGAGTTGCAGGACATTGACCCGTGGCTCGCCGAATAAGCCAAGGGCACGGCCGCTGGTGTGTTCGGCCACCAATTCAGCCACCTCATCGAGTGGCAATTGGCGTGCTTGCGCCACCCGAGCCAGTTGGTATTGGGCGGCGGCGGGGCTGATGTGCGGGTCTAAGCCACTGCCCGAGGCTGTAACCAAGTCTACGGGCACGGGGCGGGCGGTTTGCCCCACGGCCGTTAATTCATTCAGCCGCGCTTGCGCCTGTTCTTGCAATGCAGGTTGTAGGGGGCCGTTGTTGTTGCCTGCCGAGGCGGCACCATTGTAGGGATGGGACGCGGTGAGCGACGGCCGTGGCCAAAAATAGGCGGGGTCGCTGAACGATTGGCCAATCAGTTCGGAGCCAATGGCTTGTTCGCCGTCGTAAATCACGCTCCCGTTGGCTTGGTGGGGAAAGAGCAGTTGGGCAATGCCCGTAATGGCGGCGGGGTAGATAACCCCTGTGAGCAAAGTGAAGGCCGCTAACAGCACCATTGCAGGGCGTAATTGAGCCAAAATGAGAGTACGCATGAGAAAATCTCCAAAAATTTAAAGCAAAGGCTTATCCCGCGGAACCAGAGCTTCTCCCCGTAGGGTCCTTGCTCCCTCTCCCCTTTGGGATAAAGTTTTGACAACAGCAATCATTAAGCCAAGCCAAGCGAGACCAACAACAAATCTATCAGTTTGATGGCCACAAAGGGAGTGATAACGCCACCCAAGCCATAGATGACGAGGTTGTTGCGCAACAGCACGGCCGCGCTCACGGGTCGGTAGGGAATCCCCCGCAAGGCCAGCGGAATGAGAGCAATAATGATGAGCGCATTGAAGATAACGGCCGACAAAATCGCGCTCTGTGGCGTGGCCAAACCCATAAAATTCAGCTTGCCCAGCACAGGATAGGTACTCACGAAGGCGGCGGGGATAATGGCGAAATACTTGGCGATGTCATTGGCCAAGCTAAACGTGGTCAATGCGCCCCGTGTCATCAACAACTGCTTGCCAATGGCCACAATCTCAATCAATTTGGTCGGGTCACTGTCCAAATCCACCATATTAGCCGCCTCGCGGGCGGGCTGAGTGCCTGTATTCATGGCCACAGCCACATCTGCTTGGGCCAAAGCGGGCGCATCGTTCGTGCCATCCCCTGTCATGGCCACCAAACGCCCCTCATCTTGGTACTGTCGAATCAAAGCGAGCTTCGCTTCGGGCGTTGCTTCGGCCAAAAAGTCATCTACACCCGCTTCGGCGGCAATTGAAGCGGCCGTGAGCGGGTTATCGCCCGTTATCATCACCGTTTTAATGCCCATCGCTCGCAATTGCTCAAACCGTTGGCGCATTCCTTCCTTCACAACATCCTTGAGGTGGATAATACCCACGGCCGTTTCGTTCCGAGCAATCATGAGGGGCGTTCCACCACTACGAGCGATGCGCTCTACCTCGGCCGTCATCTGCGCCGACACATGCCCGCCCCGCTCGCGCACGTAACGGCCGATGGCATCGGGCGCACCTTTGCGAATTTCCATGCCCTTGTGGTTCACCCCGCTCATGCGGGTTTGGGCGGTGAAGGGGATGAAGGTCATGTCGGCCGTGTTGCGCTCCGCCCCATTGGCCGAAGCAGGCACACCATATTTTTCATGGGCCAGCGCCACCACACTGCGCCCCTCTGGGGTTTCATCGGCCAGCGAAGAGAGGAGAGCTAGTTCGGCCAACTCGCGGCTGTTGAGGTGGTGCAGGGGGATAAACTCCACAGCGTAGCGGTTGCCATAGGTGATGGTTCCCGTTTTGTCGAGCAACAGCACGTCTATGTCCCCGGCCGCTTCCACGGCACGGCCGCTCATCGCCACCACATTGCGCTGGATGAGCCTGTCCATGCCCGCAATGCCAATCGCATTCAGCAAACCGCCAATGGTGGTCGGAATAAGGCACACCAGCAACGCAATCAGTACCGTCACCGTAATCGGCTCCCCTTGTCCCGCCAATTGGATGCTGAATAGGGAGAACGGCAGCAGCGTCGCCACGACCAACAAGAAAATAATGGTAAAACTGGCCAACAAAATCGTCAGGGCAATTTCGTTGGGTGTTTTTTGCCGCTTGGCTCCTTCCACCAAGCTAATCAATTTGTCCAAGAAGCCTTCGCCCGGATTGGCCGTCATGGCCACCACCAGCCAATCGGATAACACCCGCGTGCCGCCTGTCACCGCACTGCGATCCCCGCCCGATTCCCGAATCACGGGGGCACTCTCCCCGGTGATGGCACTCTCATCTACGGCCCCAATCCCCTGCACCACCTCGCCATCGGCGGGGATTACTTCGCCCGCTTCCACCAATACCAGCTCCCCACGCCGCAATTGGGCGGCGTTTACAAGGGTGTGGGCTGTACGGGAGTCGGCCGTGGCCAATTTCTTCGCCTTGGTATCCGTCTGGGTGTGTCGCAGACTGGCCGCTTGCGCCTTGCCGCGCCCCTCGGCCAGTGCCTCGGCAAAATTAGCAAACAAAAGGGTGAACCACAGGCAGAGGGTGACGGCCGTGACAAACGCTGGGCTATCCTGCCCCAACCAATTCACAGGCGTAAGCCACGTTACCAACAGCATCAGGATCAGCAAAAGAGAGCCAACCTCCACCAAAAACATCACAGGGTTACCAATTTGGCGGCGAGGATTCAGTTTCACGGCCGCCTGCTTTATCGCTTCACGGTAAATGGCGCGTTTATCAATCGTTTTGTTGCTCATAATAAATTTTTTGTGCGGAATAACACCCCTCACCCCAACCCCTCTCCCCAAGGGAGAGGGAGCCAGTCCCCCTCTCCCTTGGGGAGAGGGGCTAGGGGTGAGGGCTTTTGTCCACAGGTAAGCGTTAATGCCAATAGACAAGTGCCTTTAAGACCCCAAGAGAAGATGTTCGACAATAGGGCCAAGGGCAAGGGCGGGCAAGAAGCTCAATGCCCCCACCAGCAAAATCACCAGCAGGAGCCACCCCGCAAACAAGGGGGTGTGGGTGGGCAACGTCCCCGCACTGAGGGGAATGCGCTTTTTCCGCGCCAACGACCCCGCCAACGCCAAGATGGGCACAATCAGCCAATAGCGGGCGATGAGCATGATCATTCCGCCCAAAATGTTGTAGAAGGGCTGGTTGCTGTTAATCCCCGCAAAAGCACTGCCATTGTTATTCCCTTGCGAGGAAAAGGCGTAGAGGATTTGGCTAAAGCCATGTGGCCCACCGTTGGTGGCTCCGAGTTGGCCAGCGGGGGTTAGGACGGCCACGGCCGTGCCCAACAACACCAGCGCAGGCGGAATGAGCAAGACCAAGACGGCCATCTTCATCTCAAACACCTCCACCTTTTTGTGCAGATATTCGGGGGTACGGCCGACGAGCAAACCCGCCACAAAGACCGCCACCAACACAAAAGCCAACATCCCATATAAACCCGAGCCAACCCCACCAAAAATGACTTCGCCCAACTGCATTAAGAGCATGGGAGCCAAGCCACCCAGCGGCGTAAACGCATCGTGCATCGCATTGACCGAGCCATTGGAAGTGGCCGTGGTGGCCACACCCCACAGCACCGAGTTGACAATGCCAAAGCGCACCTCTTTGCCCGCCATGTTGCCCCCCGCTTGGGTCATGCTTAGTTGCTGGTCAACCCCAACACGGTTAATTGCGGATTGCCTGCTTGTTCTGCCCACAAGCTCATGGCCAGAAAGCTGGCCAATATCACGCCCATCACCCCTAAAAGCACCCACCCTTGGCGGGTGTCGCCCACCATTTCGCCCAAGGTGTAGCAGAGGGCGGCGGGCAAAAGCAAGATAGCCAATAGCTCGATGAGGTTGCTGAGGGGGGTGGGGTTTTCCAGCGGGTGGGCAGAGTTCACCCCGAAAAAGCCGCCGCCGTTGCTCCCCAATTGTTTGATGGCGATTTGGGAAGCGGCTGGCCCAAGGGCAATCGTTTGGCTGGTTCGCTCGGCCGTGGGCTGAACCAAAGCCACTTCTTGCGACGGCCGCCAAGTTTGCACTACCCCTTGCGAGACGAGAGCGAGGGCGACCACGGCCGCCAACGGCAGAAGGATATATAGCACCGTGCGGGTCATATCCACCCAAAAATTGCCAATCGTTTCGGCCGTTTGCCGTGCCAAACCCCGTCCCAAGGCGATTAAGACAGCCATTCCCGTGGCGGCCGAGAGAAAGTTTTGCACGGTCAGCCCCACCATCTGGGTTAAATAGCTGAGAGTGGTTTCGCCGCTGTAGTTTTGCCAGTTGGTGTTGCTGGTGAAGGACGCGGCCGTGTTAAACGCCAAATCCGGAGCCACCCCCGCCAATTGCGTTGGGTTTAGAGCCAGTTGCCCTTGGATGCGTAGCAGGGCATACAAGAAAAGTAGCCCTGCCCCATTGAAGAGCAACAACGCCACCGCATACTCATCCCAACGCATCTCCTTCTGGCGCACCCCCGCCCCGCGCAACAGCAGTTGCTCCACGGGCTGAAGGATGCGGGTTAAAAAAGTGGCCTCACCGCTATAAACACGGGTCATGTAACGGCCGAGGGGCTTGATAGCTAAAACCAAGAGGCCAACTGTGACCAAAATTTGGAGCCATGCCGAAAAGTTCATCATGGGGTTGGCCTCCTAAAATTTTTCGGGGTAGAGCAACGCTACCACCAAATAGATGAGCAAGAGGACCGTTAGCCCCCCTGCCAGCAGGTACAAGGCGTTCATTGGCCACCTCCGCTTTGGGCTAGGCGGCGACAATAGGCCACAAACGCCAAGGTGAGGGCGAAGAAGGAGACGGCCGTGGCCATCAATAACAAGTCAACCATAAAAAACCTCCTCAGGGATATGTCACTCAAACATTATGAGGAGGATAGCGCGATTTCACTCAAGGGAGGCTCAAGAAAGAGGGGGGGAAGGTCAAGAAAAGGTCAAATTCGTTATTGGGTTATTCGTTATTGGAGGTGCTTGCGAACCAGTAACGAATAACAAAAAAAGGCCAGAGCATACGCTCTGGCCTTTCACTCATGGGAAAGTTGTGACAGCTAAAAGCTGATAGCGAACAACTATTTCAAGCTGTCGGCTAAGTTGGCCATTTGGCCCGCCACACTGTTGTCTACCACGCGGTCATCCACGCGCACAATCAAGCCGCCCAAAATTTTGGGGTTTACCTTGAAGGACACATCGGCCGCATTCACCGAAGCCTTGACTTGCGCCATTTCTTCGTTGGTCAGTGGCAAGGCACTGGTTACTTCTGCCTTGGAGCCAGACAAGCCAGCCACACTATCGGGCACTTTGGCGAAGAAATCAGCCAAGAGGGCGCGTTGCCGCTTCTCGTCCAATGCTTCCCCAACCAGTTTGTTGGCGGCGGCCATCGAAATGGCGGCAACCTGACTGCGCAGTTCGGCCAAAATCTTGTTGCGTTCACCTTCCGCTTCGGTGCGGGCATTGTGAATCACTTCTTTGGCATCTTCGTTGGCCTTGGCCAAAATGACTTTGGCTTGCTCTTCAGCTTGGCCGGCCGCGTCTTGGCGCAATTTAGATGCGTCTACCCGTGCCGCATCCAAGACTTTCTTGGCTTCAGCGTCAGCGTTGTCACGCGCCACGGCCGCTTGGCGGGCATCTTCCAACCCCTTGGCAATCCGCGCTTTGCGCTCTTCCAAGACCTTAATCATCGGCCCATACAGCAACCCCTTCAGCAAAAGAACGAGGATGGTAATCCCCAAAATTTGCATGATGAGATAACCAATGTTAATACCTAATGCTTCCATTGTTTCTCCTTAAATTAGCCTATTTCGTGTTTTAGAACGTGCGGAATAGCCAATTAGAACACGAATAAGATAATCAGAGACACCACGAGGGCATAAATGGCGACCGCTTCAGCGAACGCAATACCCAAAATCATGTTGGTCTGAATGTCGCCACTAGCATCGGGGTTGCGGGCAATACCTTGTACAGCGCCACCGACCAAAATACCGATACCAGCACCTGCACCGATAGCTCCTAACATGGCCAAACCTGCGCCGAGCGCTTTCAAACCTTCGGCCAATGCTTCTGCTGCTGCTGCGTCCATAATGTATATCCTCCAGAACGGTTTATTGTAGTGATTAGTGATGAGTGAGTAGTGGCCAGTGAATAGGGAGTAGTAAATTGACAACTACCCTTCACTGCACCCAAATTAGTGATGTTCGTGTCCGTGTTCGTCGTCGCCGTGGTGGCTTTCGGTTGCGCCAGCCATGAAGATGAGCATGAGGAGGGCGAACACAAGGGCTTGAATGAGGCCGACGAAGAATTCGAGGCCAAAGAAAACGATGTTGGCGGCGGGGAGCAGGTAAGCCATGACGAATAGCAAAACCATCCCTGCAAAGATATTGCCCAGAAGACGGAAGGCAAATGAGATGATTTTAGAAATCTCACTGACTAACTCGAGCAAGCCAACGGCCGGGTCAATCGCCTTAATGGGGTTCTTGGCCACTTGGGCCCCATACCCTTTGGCGATGAAGGGGAAAAACTTGGAAAGATAGCCCCGTGCCCCTTGATACTTAAAGCCGTAGAACTGCACCATGAACATAGCCACCAAAGCCAAGGCCAAGGTCAAGTTTAGGTCGGTGGCGGCTGGGCGGATGAAGGGCACGATCGTCCAGTCGGCCGATTCTGGTTTTTCACCCTCTTCATTGGCGGTAGCGCCTGTGAGGAAGATCCCATTTTGCATATCACCCAAATTTGCTTCATCGGCAAGATGCTCAATTTCGTGGAACAACTCATCATGCGATTCTTCGGTCAGGTGGCCATCGCTAAAATGAACTTCCACATGATAAGTAGATTCTAGCTGGGCAATATAGCTAGTTAACCCATCAGTTTCGCCTGCCGCTTCGAGTGATTCAAGGCGTGTTTCAATCGCTTTGATCTCTTTTTCGGCCGTAAAGTGGGGTTTGTTTTCCCAAACGCCAAAACTATCCACCCCGGCAAAAGCCCCATCCAGTTGGAAACAAGGATGAACAAAATGTAGGTCATAAAGAAGGGAAAGAAATCTTTGACCTTCTTGGAACCAGCGATGTTCTCCGAGAAGCCATAAGCCCCTTCAACAATCATCTCCAAGAAATTATAGAACCCAGTTGGTACTTCATCGGCCGTGCGTTGACGCGCTTTGGCAAAGACGGCTATCAAGATGACAATCAGATAGGCGACGAGCGAGGCGACAAACGTATTGGTTACAGACGTACCGGGATAAACTTCACCGGGGAGCTGAATGTAAGGGCGAACGGGGCTGGGAAGAAGCACGCCTGCACTTTGCAAAATCAGCAAAGCGACAAACAAAAGGATGATATATCGTTTCTTCATACTGAGTTTTCTTCCTCGTTCTGAGTTTCGTGCGATTTTGTCATGGCGGCCGCTTGCTTTTGGGCACGGCCGACCATGCCAAGGCTAATACGAGTAATGGCAAACAGCGTTACGGGAAAGCTCCCTAGCATCAAAATAACCGTGAAAACCCCTTTTAGATCCAGCCAGCCATCTAAAGCTGGCCAACCCCAAAAGCGATACCCACGATAATAATGGCAACAAAAGCTGTTACACAGCCGATTTGCCCGACTGTGTTCGCCATTGCAATTGTTTGGTTAATGTTCTTGTTTTGGGACATGTGCATCACCGAGCGGTGACTTTGAGAATTGTATCACAATCACTCAGGTGGGCAATAAGTGGTTAGTGGGGAGTGGCGAGTGGCAAGTCGTTATGGGTCAATGCTACTCGCCACACATCACTAGAAGAATGCTCTGGCCGCTTGGGTTGTCCATTCGTAAATGGCATTGGGCAGAACGCCGAGGTAGATAACCCCGACAGTGGCAATGATGAGGGCGACTTGAGCCGCCCGCGAAACGGGGATGGGCGTGTCATCGGCCTCTGTGCGGTACAGGTAGAGGTATTTGACGACGTTGAGGTAGTAGTAGAGGGCGATGAAGGCGTTGAGAATGCCAATCAGAGCCAGCCACCAGTAGCCTGAATCCACGGCCGCTTTGAACAAGAAGAACTTGGCGAAAAAGCCAGCCGACGGGGGAATGCCACCCAACGACAACAGCGCGAAAAGCATGACCAAGGCCAGATAGGGCGAACGGCGGCTCAGGCCGTAAAAATCGCTCATCTCATCGCCACCCGAGACATTGCTGACGACGATGACCACCCCAAAAGCGGCCGCGTTGGTCAGCACATACATGAGCAGGTAGAACATCACCGCCCCCGCCCCCGACCCATCGCTGTTAAAGGTGATGAGGCCGATGAGGACATAACCCGCTTGGGCGACGCTGGAATAGGCCAACATGCGTTTGATGTTAGTCTGGTAAATGGCGGCCAAATTGCCCAAGGTCATGGTGGCAATGGCCATCGAGACCAAGATAGACCACCAATTTTCTTGGTTGGGCAAGCCCACGGCTCCTGCACTGAACACGCGCAGGAAGACGGCAAACCCAGCCGCTTTGGAGGCTGTGGAAAGAATCGTCGTAACTGAGGTCGGCGCACCTTCGTAGACATCGGGGGCCCAGAAGTGGAAGGGCACGGCCGCTATCTTGAAGCCAAAACCGACGATAATCATCACGGCCGCCAACAAAATGAAGGGGTTGTTGCTTCCCGTGCTGACCACATTGGCGATGGTGTAGATGTTCGTCGCCCCAGTGGGGCCACCCGCCAAAGCGGTGTAGCCATAGAGCAAGCTGAGGCCATAGAGCATGACCCCCGAGGCGAACGCACCATAAACGAAGTATTTGATACCCGCTTCGGGCGAACGGCGGGCATCGGTGGCGAAACCAGCCAAGACGTAGAAGGAGATGCTGGCCGTTTCGAGGGCTAAGTAGAGCAAAATGAGGTCGCTGGCGGCGGCCATCAAGTTAAAGCCGACGGTGGCGAGCAAAATCAGGCCGTAGAACTCGCCATGTTGGAGCCGTTTGACATCCACGGTGAGCAAACTGGTGATGAGTGCGGCCGAGAGGAACATGACCCGAAAGACGAGCGTGACCATGTCGTGGCGGAACATATCCCCCCACAATTGTTGGGGAATGGCTGAGGGCTGGTCGAAGAAGTACCACAGGGCAAGGGTGTAGGCCAAGATGACGGCCGTGCCCCATGCCGTGAGCAACCCCACCTGCCGCCGCCGTTCGCCGACGGGTTGGCGGCCGTACACCAGCACAATCGCGGCCAAAAGAATCAGCCCAATTTCAGGCGTGAGGGCGAGATAACCAGAGAGCATTAAGAACCTCCGAGGAAGCGAATGAGCTGAAGAGCCGAGGTTTGCACGGTATCCATGACCGTTTGCATATCCTGTGTTTCGACCATCGCCTGCGAAACTCGCGCCGCAACGGGGCTAATGCCCGCTTCGACAATGGGCGCGATGACGTTGGGATACACCCCAATGACAATCATAATGGCGCAAAAGCTGACCAATACGACGGTGTCAATGGGCAAAATGGGTTTCATGTCGTGCCACTTGTGTTCGTCGTATTCGCCAAAAAAGACCGAGGTAATGGCGCGGAGAAGGTAGGCGGCCGTCAAAATAATCCCCAAAACGGACAGAAGAGCCACCAACCAATAAAAATCGGATGGGTTTAGCCCTAAAAAGGTGTTGGGGGCCGCTCCAAAATTGAGCGAGTTGCCTTCCCAAATGCCCATGAAAATGGGGAATTCGGCCAAGAAGCCCGACAAGCCGGGCATACCCATCGAAACAAAGCTACTAAGGACAAAAGCAACCATGGGCAGGGGCAACACTTTCATCATGCCGCTCAGTTCGTCCATGTTGCGGGTGTGGGCGCGGTCGTAGATGATGCCGACGACGGTAAAGAAAAGCGCGGTCATCACACCGTGGCTGACCATTTGGATGCCTGCGCCCGTGAAACCGTTGACGGTCATGGTGGCGAAACCCATGGCGACGAGACCCATGTGGCTGACGCTGGAGTAGCCAATCATGTATTTCATGTCGCGCTGGCGCATGGCGACCAGTGCGCCGTAGACGACATTAATGGTGGTGAGGATGATGACGAAGGGCATCCAGTAGACGGTGCCTTCGGGCAAAATTTGGATGCCCATGCGCATGGCGGCGTAGGCTCCGAGCTTCATCAACACACCCGCGTGAATCATGGAAACGGCCGTGGGGGCGGCCACGTGCCCATCGGGCGACCAGTTGTGGAAGGGATAAACACCTGCCAGCACGGCAAAGCCCATGAAGAGGGGCATAAACCAGATGATTTGGAGGCTGGTGTCGAATTTGAGTTCTGACCACACGCGCAGGTCAAAGGTGGCGGCGGCCGCTCCCGCATCTACCATCTGGAAGTAAAGTACCAGATAGGCGATAAACGAGATAAAGCTACCAATCAAAAGGTAGAGGGTTAGCTTCATGGCCGCGTATTCGCGCCGCTCTTTCCAGCCCCAGATGACAATCATCACGTACATGGGGAGTACGGCCAGCTCGTAAAAGAAGAAGAGCATCAGGCCATCTACGGCGATAAATACGCCATGCACCCCAGCGACCAAGAGCATGAAGAAGGCATAGAATTCGCGGGGTCTATCGGAAACACCCCATGAGACGAGTACCCCGCCAACCCCGACAATGGCCGTGAGCAGGACGAGGGTGGCACTCATGCCATCTACCCCTGCAATGTAGCCAAAGCCGATGCTGGGAATCCACTGATATTCTTCGACGAACATCAGGGTTTCGCTCCACGGTGTGCCTGCGGCAGGGAGGGCTTGGTTGTAGGCCCAGTAAACATATGCCGAAAGCATCAAGCCGATGATAGTCGCCGCCAGCCCCAACATTTTGGCCACTTCTTCGCGCTCTTTGGAGAGGGAGAGAATGATGACGGCCGTCACAATGGGCGAAAGCGTAATCACAGACAGAAATGGAAAATCAAAATCCATAACGTTTGTTCCTTAACAGAAAAAAGGAGAGAGAAGAGGGGAAAGCGAAATCGGTTTCTGCTTTGGGCTTCTCGCCTTTTGCTTAAAACAGCGCGGTGACTGTATCGTTGATAATAGCCAACATCCATTGCGGCCAGAGGCCGAGGGAGAGCATCAAAATCATCAGGGGCCAGATGACGAAATGTTCAGTCCATGTCATGGCGGGCAAGCCAGCCCATTGGGGCTTGGTCGGGCCGTGCAAGGTTTCGCCAATCCCCTTGAGGATGTACGCACCTGTCATCAGCAAGCCAATCATGGAGAGAGCAACTTGAACGTAGAAGATGTTCCACGCGCCAGCCGTAATCATAAATTCGCCCACGAAGCCGTTGAGGCCGGGCAAGCCGAGGGAAGCCATGCTGGTGAAGATGAGGATGCCGCCGTAGACGGGCAAAACAGACCAGATGCCGCCGTACTCTTTGAGGTCGCGGGTGTGGGTGCGCTCGTAAATGACCCCGACGAGGAAGAACATCCCAGCGGCCGAAAGCCCATGATTGACCATTTGCAACACAGCCCCATTGGTGGCCATGATGGCATCTTGGGTTAGCACAGGGCCGAGTTGGGCGGAACGGCCGTAAGTAAAGGCCATAACGGCAATGCCCAGCACGACAAAGCCCATGTGGTTAATGGAAGAGTAAGCGACGAGCCGCTTGAAATCCCATTGGCCATAGGCGGCATACCCACCCAAAATGATGCTCAACATGCCGAGGGTGGCTAGAACCCCAGCCGTGTTGTTGGCTTGCTCGGGGAAGAAGGGGATGACCAAGCGGATGAAGCCATAGGCTCCGAGCTTGAGCAGAACACCTGCCAAGAGCATGGAGCCGGCCGTGGGCGCTTGCGTGTGGGCATCGGGCAACCATGTGTGGAAGGGCCAGATGGGAATTTTGATGGCGAAGGCGATGAAGAAGGCGACGTAGGCGATGCTTTTAAGCGTGCCCACGGAGACGAGACCTGTACGGCCGAGCAACGTCGCATTGTCCAAATTCGTCCATGCCCCTGCCAAGAGGGTGGGCATGTCAAAGGTACCCGTGGAGAGGCCGATAATCTGAATGGAAAGGAGCAACCCTAAACTGCCTGCCATCGTGTAGATGAAGAACTTAAACGAGGCGTAGACCCTGTCTTTGCCCCCCCAAATCCGCACCAACAGGTAGATGGGCACAAGGCCAATTTCCCAGAAGACGTGAAGGAGGCTAAGATGGCCAGCGGAGTGAGAATGACGGCCAACAGCATGAGCGGCAAGCTGATGCCATCTACGCCAACGTGATAGCTGGCGCCAATGGCGGCGAACCAGTCGGCTTGTTCGACAAAATGGAAGCCGGGCAGGGCGCGAAATTCGGCCGACCAGATGAACCACATGGCCAACACAATGCCAAAGGGAATGAAGCTCCAGAAGAAGGTCATTCGGCGCAGGAGCCATTTGTCATCACTGGGCAAGAGGGCGACGAGGAGTGCCCCCAAGACTGGAGTGAATATCGCTAGGGATACAAGAGGGTAATTTTCCATATGGTTACACCACGAAGGAAGCAGTGAGTGGTGAGTGGTGAAAAGTGAGAAGTAAAAAGTGAAACGAAGGCTACCCTTTCACTTCTTACCTTTCACTTTTTACTTTTCACTTAAATTAGCCAGCTACGCCAAAGGCGTTGACGAGTAAGAGGAAGGTGGCGAAGACAAAGACGATGAGCATGGAGAGCAGGGCGTATTCTTGCACTTTGCCGCTTTGGAAGGTGCGGAATTCGTTGGCGAATTCGAGGAATTTATCCTTGAGCCAGTCCACACCATCGCTAAAGACGGCTTGCTCGAACCAGAGCACCCCACGGCCGATGGCATACACCGTATTGGCGACGAAGTGCAAGGTTGCATCAATGATGCCCTTGTCAATGACCTCATAAACAATGACTTCGGAGAAGTAGAGGGTGGGGCGCACAAAAATGCGGTCGTAAGCCTCGTCCCAGTACCATTTGTTCTCGAGGAAGCTGTGCAGAGGCTTGCCGAGGAAGGCAATCATGGGGTCGGCTTGGCCGGCCGTGAGGGGTTTGCGGCCGTAGACCAACCAGCCCGCGAAAATGCCAAGACCAGCCACCTCAGGGACAGAATGAGGGGGAATCCAACTCCACGGCAAGGTAAAAATACCGTGGGCGATAACTTCGGCATCGGCCAAATCGCCAAGGGGCACATACAAGGTTGCCCCGACAAAGTGGTGGAAGAAATTGAGATGACCCCAATCGCCCCCCAAGAAATTATCGGGAATGCCCAACCAGCCAGCGGCGATGGCGAAGAAGGAGAGCAAAATGAGGGGGGTGGTCATGTAGCCGTTGCTCTCGTGGGCATGTTCGGCCAAGGGGGAGCGGGGCTTGCCCAAAAAGGTAAGGCAGATTTGGCGGGTGGTGTAGAAGGCCGTCAGAAGAGCGGCCAGAGCCAACATCACCAAAACCATCCAACCCAATGGGTTGTCGTGTGAGGCTTGGTAAAACGCATCGGCAAAGATTTCGTCTTTAGACCAGAAGCCGGCCGTGACGAAGGGGAAACCTGAGAGAGCCATCCCACCGATTAAGAATGTCCAATAGGTGATGGGCATTTTCTCGCGCAAGCCACCCATTTTCAGCATATCTTGGGGATCGGTGTGGTGGTCGTGGACGTGTTCCGCGCCGTGTTCCATCCCGTGAATGACCGAGCCAGAACCGAGGAAGAGCAGAGCCTTGAAGAAGGCGTGGGTGATGAGGTGGAAAGCGGCCGCGACATACGCGCCCAACCCAATCGCGGCGACCATAAAGCCCAATTGGGAGATGGTGGAGTAGGCCAGCACCCCTTTGACATCGTTTTGAGCGACGGCGATGGTGGCGGCCATAAGGGCGGTGAACGCCCCAATCCCCGCGATAATCAGGCCAATGGTCATGCTGGCTTCGATGCCGACAGCGATGAGGGGGAAGATGCGCAAAATAAGGAAGATACCTGCCGAGACCATCGCGGCCGCATGGATGACGGCGCTGACGGGGGTGGGGCCTTCCATGGCGTTGGGAAGCCAAACGTGGAAGGGCCATTGGGCCGATTTGCCGACGGTTCCCGTGAAAATCATGAGGGCCATGAGGCCAAGGCCGACGGTTCCCAGAGCGAGGCTATCCGCCGCGGCCATGATGCTTTCGGCCGTGAACGCTTGGGTGAAGTTTAGTGTGCCAAACGTGCGATAAAAGAAGACAATGCCCATCAGCATGACCACATCGGCGATGCGGGTGGTCATAAAGGCTTTGACCGATGCTTTGCGGGGGGGAAGTTTTTGCAGGCTCTCGTTGTCGTAATCGCGGGCATACCAGAAGCCAATCAGCGAGTAGGAGCAGAAGCCCATAACTTCCCAGCCGACGAAGAGCAAGAGGAGGTTGTCGGCCACAACGAGGGTGAGCATGGCTCCCGCAAAGAGGCTCATCATGGCGAAGAAACTGCTGAACATCGGCTCTTCTTGGCCGTGGTTGGGCACGCCCAACTGGGTTCCACGGGGCAACCCGTAGTTGTGGTAGCCGACGCTGTAAACAAAAATCATGAAGACAGCGAAGGGAACCATGAAGAGCATGACGGCCGTGAGTGGGTCTACAAACACGCCCATGCTGAACCACGGCCCTGTATAGCCTGTGGTGGCGGTTAAGGCTTTGTGGTCTGCCTCTTCTTCTTTGTGTTCTTCCTCAATGGCATGGTCATCAGCGGCGTGATCTTCGGCGTGGGCAAAGGCGGCTCCGAGCGGTTCGGCGTAGTAATCGCCGATAGGCAACCATTGAATGGAGCTTTGGACCACGGCCGGATGTTCCTCAAGGTGGTGCAAATCTTCAAAGTAAAGCCCGACGACGTTAAAGGCCACCGTCCAACTGAGGACGAGAGCAACGGCAATACCTGCCCATGCGGTCAGGAAGCTCAACCGCTGGCTACGATACGTGACCAGCAAAATGAGGGCAAAGGCCGCCAGTGGGCCAACAGGGATGAGCCATGTCAGTGTTTGTAAGACTGATTCATTCATAGCAGTGGGGAGGAGCTAGTGGTTAGTGGTTAGTGGTTAGTGGCTAGTTTTTTCTAACCACTCGCCACTAGCCACTCGCCACTTCTTAGTATTTGAGGATGTCCAGTTCTTCGGTGATGACCGAATCGCGCTGGCGGTAGATGGAAATGATGAGGGCGAGACCAACGGCCGCTTCGGCCGCCGCGACGGTGAAGACAAAGACAGCCCATGCCATCCCTGCGGGGTTTTCGGGGCCGCTATAACGCCAGAAGGCGACGAGGTTGATATTGACGGCGTTCAACATCAGTTCGACGGCCATGAGCATGGCCACGGCGTTGCGCCGGGCTAACACGCCGTATAGCCCAATGCAAAAGAGGGCGGCGGCGACGATGAGATACCAAGACAAGGGGATCATTCTTCATCCTCCACATCGGGGCGGGCTACAATGATGGCTCCCACTAGGGCGGCTAACAGGAGTACGGAGGCCAACTCAAAAGGCAACACAAATTGGTTGGCATCTACAAAAGCGTGGCCGAGAATGACGACGTTGTTTTGCAGAGCCGCTTCAACGGCCGCGCCTTGAGGGGCAAAGCCCGCATCAAGGGGGCAGAACTTGCAGAATGACGGCCGTGAGCAAGCCAAACGTGAGCACGGCCGCAATGCCGCCCCAAATCCATTGGGAGTTGTAGGGGCTTTCGGTGGTCTGCATCAACCGCCGCGTCATCATAATGGCGAAAATGACCAGAATGGAGATGGCTCCGATATAGACGAGGAGTTGGGTGGCGGCTAAGAAGCCTGCTTCCAACAGTGCGTATAAACCAGCCACCCCCACAAAGGAGGCCATCATGTACAGGGCGGCGTGAAACAAGTTGCGATTGGTGACGACTTGCACGGCCGCACCCAACGTAATCACGCTAATGAGAATGAATATAATTTGCATGGTGATTTGTTAGTGGTTACTGGTTATTGGTTACTCGTTATTGGTTATTAGCTCCCACCCACCATTTGCAACGAATAACGAATAACGAATAACTCTTTTAGTCGTGGGCGGCCGCCACATGGCCGTGTGCCTCGTGTCCGTGGCTGTGGTGGTCATCATGGCCATGATGATGGCTATCGTGGCCGTGGCCACCCCCTTCAAAGACAGGGCCGGGTGGGGTGGCTGATGGGCCAGTGGGATTAGAAATGCCTCGGGAGGCGGCCGAAGAGCGTGCCCATGCCAAAGCGCCAAGGGCGATGAGGATGTTGCTCCCCAAATGAGCCGCCCCGCGCACCCACACATTGGCATCGCCGACCACTTGGTCGAGCAAGGCCACCACCAGCACCATGACAAGGGTGAGGGGGACAAGGTACTTCCAATTGAAATTCAACATCTGGTCAATGCGGACGCGGGGGAATGTGCCCCGGAACCAGATGAAGATGAAGTAGACCAAGAATGTCTTCAAGAAGAAGATAACGAGTTGGAGGAGTTGCGGGGTTTGCCAGCCGAAAAGATATTCGGCCGTGACAAAGCGAAAGCCGCCGAGGTAAACGGCCGCAAACAGCGACGACATGAATAGGGTGCTGATAAACTCAGCCAAGAAGAACATGCCGAACTTCATGCCGCCGTATTCAATGTGGAAGCCTGCTACTAGCTCCGATTCCGCTTCGAGCAAGTCGAAGGGGGTACGGCCGGTTTCGGCCGAGGCGGAGATGAAGAAGATAGCGGCCGACATGGGCACAATGAAGAGGTAGGCCAGCGTTTGCGCCTCGACAATGCCATTGATAGACATGGTACGCGCCAAAATGATGGGGACGAGCAACGACAACACCATCGGCACTTCGTAGCTGACCAATTGGGCGACTGAGCGGAAAGCTCCCAACAAAGCGTATTTGTTGTTAGAACCCCATCCCGCCAGCAAGAGGCAGACCACCGAAACAGAGCTGATAGACAAAATGTAGAAGAGTCCGATGTTTAAATCCACCCCCACCAATTGGGAGGTGAAGGGCATCACGGCCCACATCAGCAAGGCTGTCATCACAATGAGGTAGGGAGCCAAGTTGTAGGCCCACCAATCGGCACCTGCAGGGGTGATAGCCTCTTTGGTCAGCAGTTTCAGCACGTCGGCCACCGTTTGCAAGAGACCAAATTTGCCGCCGACCCGGTTGGGGCCAATGCGGTCTTGCATCCGGGCAATCACCTTGCGCTCTAGCCAAATGAGGAAGATGACGATGAGCAAGCAGAAGGTGGAGACGGTGAAGATGCCAATCAAATCAATGACTGGTTCGACCCACGGTTGAGGCCCCCACACCGAGCGCAGGTAGTCGCCTGTGGAAAAATCAATGAACGTTTTTAGTAGCTCTATGGGATTCATGTGTGCTTCTCCGCCTCCCTATATCCACTCGAGTGCGCCCTTAGACCAAGCGTAAGCCAAGCCATCAGCGAGCAGGATAATAAATAGGGCCGTTGCGCCAATGGCGAAGAGGCCAAGTTGGTCGTAAGCGGCCGCGATGGGGAACAAAAACACCGCTTCGACATCAAAAACAACGAAAATCAAGGCATAAATGTAGTACTGCACCTTGAATTGAATCCATGTATCCCCGACGGTTTCAATCCCACATTCATAGGTAGACTGCTTGATGGGGTTGGGCTTTTTTGGCCCGAGCAGAGCTTGTAGAATGACGGGAGCGGCGGGAAAAATGGGTGAGACCAGTAAAAACAGACCAATGAATTGCCAATCGGTTAGCACTCTCGTTCCTCCGAGTGTGGTGGGTGGGATGGGGTAGGGATAGGAGAAGGGGGATGAAGCCACATTCTTCTCTATCTCTATTTCCCATCTCTATCCTCCCCTTTAACAAACAAAAACAGCCCAGCCATCGAAATGACCAGCCTGTGGTTGCGGTTGTTTGGAAAGGGCGGACGCGGGGTGAGGTTGATAAAATAATCGGGACAGCCCTTTGGCAGAACAACCTAAAATGTGGTTGCTAATTGGGGCATGGTTTGATTGTGAAATATGTTACATTTATAGCACATGGGCTAGGGGGCGGCAAAGAATTGTTTTGAGAAGCTATAAGCTGTAAGCTGTTAGCCATAAGCCGTAAGCTGTAAGTTAGCGGTTCTGCATTCATTATTTACCATTCACCATTCACCGTTCTATATGTCCCTTCCTCCGTATACCTTCATTACCAGCGAGCCAGCGTGGCAAGAATGTTTGGCCGCTTTGCGAGATGAGCCAGCCATTGCCCTTGATTTGGAATCGAACAGCATGTACGTCTACCGTGAGCGCATCTGTTTGATACAAATTTCGACCCCCACCCACGATTACATTGTAGACCCGTTGCAAAAGCTGAATTTTGATGGGCTGGGGGAGTTGGTGCAAGACCCGACGGTGCAGAAGATTTTGCACGCGGCCGAATACGACATGATTTTGATGAAGCAAGAGCACGACTGGGACTTGCACAACCTGTTCGACACCCAATGGGCGGCTCGAATTTTGGGATACGAGCGTGTGGGGCTGGCTAATATATTGGAGGAGACGTTTGGGGTGGTGCTGGACAAACAGTTCCAGCGGATGGATTGGGGCAAACGGCCGCTCTCCTCTGCCCACCTCAACTACGCCCAAGGAGATACCCATTATCTGTTTCGCCTGCGCGAGAAATTCGTAGCCGAACTCGAAGCAGGTGGGCACGAAGAAGAGGCGTTTGAGGCGTTTGAGATAAACACGGTTATTCGGCCGAAAGATGGCATCTTCGACCCCGAAAGTTTTTGGGGCATCCCCGGCATCAAACTCTTACAGCCCCGCCAACGCGCCACCCTGCGTGCCTTGGCCATTTTTCGCGACCAAGAAGCCAAAAAGCAAGATTTGCCCCACTTTAAGGTGATGGGCAACAAAACCCTGCTCGCCTTAGCGGAGGCGCAACCCCGCACGATGAACCAACTGCCCCACATTGATGGGGTGGGGCACAACCTCATTCGCCGCTATGGCACAGCGATTTTGCGTGTCATTGAAGCGGCGCAAAAAGACCCGCTCCCCACACGGCCGCCCCGCCAACGCCTGCCCGATGCGGTGCAAGAGCGGTACGACAACCTCAGCGAGTGGCGCAAACAGCGTGGCTTGGCGCGAGGAGTCGAATCGGATGTGATTATCAGCCGCGAGGCGGTGATGGCACTGGCCAAGGCCAACCCCAAAACCACGGCCGAACTCGAAGCCCTCCCTGAACTCCCCCCGTGGCGGCGGCAAGTCTATGGGCAGGAGATTCTAGCCGTCTTGAGGAAGAGGTAGAAAGTCTTTCAGTCTTTCAGTCTTTCAGTCGGTCAGTGTTAATTCCGCAATCCGCATTCCAAAATCCAAAATCATGAAACTCACCTTCCACGGCGCGGCGCAAACCGTGACTGGCTCTCAACACCTTTTGCAAGTCAATGGGCAAAACATTTTGCTCGACTGTGGCCTGTTCCAAGGGCGACGTGCAGAAAGCTACGAACGCAATCTGAACTTTCCTTTTCGGCCGTCAGAAATTGATGTCCTCGTCCTCTCCCATGCCCACATGGACCACAGCGGCAACATTCCCAATCTGGTCAAACAAGGGTTTCAGGGAGATATTGTCTGCACGTCGGCCACACAAGATTTGTGTGGCCTGATGCTCCGCGACAGCGGCCGTATCCAAGAAGGAGATGCCAATTATGTGAGCAAGCAAGGGCGCAAGCGGAATTTGCCCCCTGTGGAACCCATCTACACCGAAGAAGACGCGGCCGAGAGCCTGCGCAATTTTGTGGGCATTGGGTATAAACGGCCGTACAAACTCGCCCCCGGCATCACCCTCTCTTTTTACGATGCAGGCCACATTCTCGGCTCGGCGATGGTTAAGCTGGAAATTGAGGAGCACACCACCAAAAAGTTACACACCCTCATCTTCAGCGGCGACATCGGCCGCTACGGCCGCCCCATTCTGGGCGACCCCACCACCTTTAGCCATGCTGATGTGGTGATTATGGAAAGCACCTACGGGAGCAGAGACCACGAAATCGAATCTCCCGACAACGACCAACTGCGCGATGTGGTTAACCGCACCTACCAGCGGGGCGGCAAAATCATCGTGCCTGCGTTTGCCGTCGGCCGTACCCAAGAGTTGGTCTATCGGCTCCACGAACTAATCCAAGCGGGCGAAATCCCCCGCCTGCCCATCTTTGTGGATAGCCCTCTTGCCATCAACGCCACCGAAATTTATCGCGTACACCCCGAGGCGTTTGATGCCGAAATGGCCAATTTGCTCTTGCAAGGGCATGACCCCTTCGGCTCGAATACGATGCACTACACCCGCTCCTCGGCCGAATCTAAAAACCTGAACAACCTCCAACAACCCGCCGTCATTATCAGTGCCAGCGGCATGATGGAAGCGGGGCGCATCCTGCACCATTTGGCGCACAACATCGAAAACCCGCGCAATACTATTTTGGTGGTGGGCTGGCAGGCGGCGCATACCCTCGGCCGTAAATTGGTCGATGGCTTGCCCCAAGTCAACATCTTGGGCGATAGGCGCGATGTTCGTGCCGAAGTGGCTGTCCTAAACGGCTTCAGCGGCCATGCGGGGCGCAGTGAATTGCTGGCGTGGGCAGGGGCGTTCAACAAGCCACCCCAACACACTTTCCTCGTCCACGGGGAAGAAGAATCGGCCGAATCGCTCGCGGCCGCTCTCCAGTACGAACGCTTCCCCAACGTCCATGTGCCCAGCCTTGGCCAATCTTTTGAACTATAGGACAAGGGACTGGGGACGAGGGACTGCATGACACGCTAGTCCCTCGTCCCCAGTCCCCAATCCCTCCTGTAGTACCAGCATCACATTCTGCATGAACCAATTTACACCCAAATTGTAAGCAAATGAGTTCACAGCACCCCCACTTGTGCTATAATATGGGCAAGTATTGAGGGGACTCGAACAAAAGAAATCAGCGGTTTTGTGGTCGTACAAGCGGCTTAGATGGCAACATCAACAAGTTCAGCAAGTCGCCCAAGCTAAGCTAGACTCTGTGGAGTCCTCTCAATTCTTTTTTACAAAATTATTTTCTGGCCTCATTTGTCCTCCTTTTCCTCTCCCTCCTACAAGAAGCCCCGCCCCCCAAGGCGGGGCTTCTTCGTTTCTAGGGGGCATTTGGCTTATGGGTGTACTGGTGTATTTGTGTATTTTATTACACCAGTACACCCATAGACCGATACACCAATTAAATATCAGTTTATGGAGGTTGTGGGTATCCATTGCCAAAAGGAGAAACGGCCGTCATAATTCCCCCCATGTTCCCCCCCACGCTCTTACTTCTCAAGAGGAAATCCCCGCATGGCCGCTCAAGTGAATGACAAACGCGAAATTTTTGGTTGGGCGATGTACGACTTCGCCAACTCCGCCTTTAGTACCACTATTGGCACTGTCTTTCTCGGCCCCTACGTCGCCAGTTTGGCCCGCATCGCGGCCGACCTTGCCGGCACAGAAACCGCCTCCGTCCTCGGCATCCCCGTCGCCCCCGATTCCTTCATGGGGTACTGCATCTCCTTATCGGTCGGTCTACAAGTCCTCTTTTTGCCCATCCTCGGCGCTATCGCCGACTATTCGGACTTGCGGAAGCCCATGATGCGCCTGTTTGCGACCATTGGGGCAGTAGCCACCATGCTCATGTTCTTCGTCACGGCCGATGTGTGGTGGTTGGGTGGTCTGCTTTTCATCATTGCCAACCTCGCCTTTGGAGCCGCCATCGTCTTCTACAATGCCTATTTGCCCGATATTGCCACTGAAGACCAGCGCGACAAAGTCTCCTCTTATGGTTGGGCGATGGGCTACCTTGGGGGCGGGTTGCTCCTGTTTGTCAACCTCATCTTCTTCCAGTTCTCAGAGAGCTTGGGCATTGATGGGGAGTTGGCTGTACGCATTAACCTTGCTTCGGCCGGGGTGTGGTGGTTTGGCTTTGCTTATTACGCATGGCGGCGGCTACGGCCGAGCCACGCCATTCGCGCCCTGCCCAAAGGCGACACCTATCTCACTGTTGGGTTCCGCCAACTGCGCCACACATTCCGAGAGGCACACAAATACCCCCAAACCATTCGCTATCTCATCGCCTACCTCGTCTACAACGATGGCATCCAAACCGTTATCGCCATGGCGGCCATTTTTGCGGCCGCGCCCCTCGCCCAAGGTGGGCTGGGCATTAACCCCGGCGATTTGGCGATGGTCATCCTGATGATTCAATTTGTCGCCTTTGCTGGCGCACTGCTGTGGGGCAGATTGGCTCTGCGGGTGGGAGCCAAACAAGCCATCGTCATTAGTTTGGTCATCTGGTCGGCCGTGGTCACTTACGGCTATTTTGGGATGCAAGGCGACAACCGCGTGACCGAGTTTTGGATTATGGGAGCCTGTATCGCCCTAGTCTTAGGTGGTAGCCAAGCCATCAGCAGAAGTTTGTTTGCCCAAATGATTCCCGCAGGCAAAGAAGCGGAGTTTTTCTCCGTTTACGAAGTGAGCGAACGAGGAACCTCGTGGATTGGGCCCCTTATTTTTAGCTTGGTCAACCAACTGACGGGCAGTTTGCGCCCCGCCCTGTTGTCGCTCATCTTCTTTTTCTTCGTCGGCCTCTTCCTCCTCACCCGTGTCAATGTCAAACAAGCCATTTTGGATGCAGGCAACGACCCCAAAGGCGTGGTTATCTAATCAATGAACAATGAGCAATGAACAAGGGTAATGGGCACAAGTAACCAATAACGAGTAACCAGTAACGAATAACCATGAACCATCTCGAATTTGCCTTCCCCGCAACCGATGGGTTGCAATTGTTCGGCCGTCAATGGCTCCCCGAGGGCACGGCCGTGGGCTTGCTCTGTCTCGTCCACGGTTTTGGCGAACACAGCGGCCGTTACCACCACGTCGCCCGCGCCTTCAACGAAGCTGGCGTGGCCGTCATCGCCTTTGACCAACGCGGCCACGGCCGTTCGGCGGGCAAGCGCGGCTTCACCCCCAGCTACGACCAATCGCTGGTGGATATTGGCACATTTATCACCGAAGCCCACAAGCGGCTGAGCGGCGTGCCCACCTTTCTGTATGGCCACAGCATGGGCGGTAGCATGGTGCTGAACTACACCTTGCGCCACAAACCCAAATTACAAGGCGTGATTGCCACCAGCCCGTGGTTGCGCCTGACCACTCCCCCACCAGCGGCCGTGGTCACGGCCGCCCGCCTCATCAGCACCGTCTGGCGCACCTTCACCATCACCAATAAGTTTGAAGACAACTTGCTCAGCAACGACCCCGAGGTGGATGTGCAATACAAGGGCGACCCGCTCGTGCATGGCCAAATGTCGGGCAAACTCTTCTTTGGGGTAAACCAAGCGGGGGCATGGGCCATTGAACATTCAGCCGAATTCCCCGTGCCGCTCCTGCTCGTGCATGGCGAAGCCGACCCCATCACCAGTTTCGCCGCCAGCTTGGATTTCGTCGGCCGTGCCCCCACCGCCACCACCACCTTCCAAGCATGGCCCAACCTCCTCCACGAAACCCATAACGAAACCTCACCCCAAAAAGAGGAAGTCATCGCCTACAACGTCGCGTGGGTAAAGGGGAAGTGCTGAGATAGTCGGTCAGTCTCTCAGTCTCTCAGTCTTTCAGTCCCTTACTCTCTTTCTCCCCTGCTCCCCTGCTCCCCATGCGCCACACCCTCCTCTTCTTCTGGGACGGCGTGGGTTTAGGTGATGATGACCCCCTCGTCAATCCCTTTGCCACGGCCGAACTGCCCCACTTTACCAGCTTGCTCGGCGAAAAATGGTACGTGCGCGGCCGTGGAACCATCACCACCCCCCGCGCCACCCTTGTGCCCACCGATGCCAACTTGGGGCTAGACGGCCGTCCCCAAAGTGCCACGGGGCAAGCCACCATTTTGACGGGGCGCAATGTGCCCGCCTTCGTGGGCGAACATTTTGGCCCCAAACCCAACGACAAAGTGCGCGAGGCACTGGCACAGGGAACCCTGTTCAGCGAGGCTGTGGCCAAGGGCGGCACGGCCGCTCTGCTCACCCCCTACCCCGAGCGGTATTTTGCGGCCATTGCGCGGGGCAAGAGCCTGTACTCGGCCGTGCCCCAAGCGGCCGTCTATGCGGGGTTGCCCCTGCGCACGGCCGATGATTTGCGCCACGGCCGTGCCCTCAGCCCCGATTTTACGGGGCAAGGCTGGCGCGACCACCTTGGCTACGCCGATGTGCCCCTGCTGACGACGGCCGAGGCGGGTGCCCAACTGGCTACCCTCGCCCAAAGCCACACCTTCTCCTTCTTCGAGCATTGGCCCACCGACCAACTCGGCCATCGCGGCACCATCGCCGAAGCCCGCACCCATTTGGAGCGGGTGGATGAGGTGCTAGGCGGCCTGCTGGCCAACTGGGATGAGACCAACGGCTTGCTGATTATCACCAGCGACCACGGCAATCTCGAGGAAATCGGCCACCGCCAACACACCCGCCACCCCGTGCCTACCATTCTCGTCGGCCAAAACCACGCCCAACTGGCCAGCCACATCACCGATTTGACCCACATCGCGGCCGTAGTGCGGCAATGGTAATGGGGTAGGGGTGGCACAAGTATATTGGTGTAGTGGTTTATTTCCTCTGGTGCAACTAAATTTCGCGAGTAACCAATAACCAATAAACGAATAACCATCTTCCCTCTTATGCAAGCCTTCGACGCAACCCGACTCAATTGGCCGATGGATTGGACGGCCGTATTCGGCCGTTCCGCCCCCCTTTTCATGGAAATCGGCTTCGGCAACGCCCAATTCTTAATCGCCCTCGCCCAACGCCACCCCGAGGCGAACATTATTGGCGTGGAAATCTCGCTCCCTTCTATCAAAAAAGCGGAGCGCAAAGCGCACAATTTGGGGCTGACCAACGTGCGCGTCGTGCATGGCGATGCGCGACTCACGCTGTGGGGTGGAATGCCTCCCGCCAGTCTCACCCGCCTCTACCTCAACTTTCCCGACCCGTGGCACAAGGCGGCCCACCACGAGCGCAAGCTGATAAACGGCCGCTTCCTGCACCTTCTCGCCACGCGCATGGTGGCGGGCGGTTTGCTCGAAATCGCCACCGACGACGCGGGCTACCAAGAGCACATCGCCGCCTGTTTGGAGGCAACCCCCTATTTTACCAGCACCACGGGTGAAACATTTGCCACCGAAGACAACGAGCGGCTCCGCACCAAATACGAACTAAAAGCGCTGGCCGAGGGGCGCACCTGCCATTATTACCACTGGCAACGCAACGAAACCACGGCCGAAAACCTCTTCCCCACGCCACAGGAGATTCCCATGCCCCATGCCATTTTACAATCGCCACTCAGTTTGGCGGAGATGAACGAACGCTACACCCCCCAAAGCTACAACGACGAACTACCCATCCGCTTTATCCGCCTCTATGAATCGGGTCGCGACCGTGCCCTGTTAGTAGAAACGCATGTGGCCGAAGACCCATTGCCCCAGCGGGTGGCGTTGTTCATCCAAGGGCGCACTACCCCCAACGAATACATCATTGGCCTGCACGAAATCGGCTTCCCACGGCCGACTGTCGGCATCCACCACGCCATCGCCCACCTCGCCCGCTGGGTCATAGGGCTGGACGAACGCACAGTCGTTTTGCACCACAATTTGGCTAGTCAGCTAGTCAGCTAGTCAGCTAGCTCTTTCTCCTCCGCCCCTCTGCTCCTCTGCCCCTCCGCCCCCCCATGCCTAATTACCTCATCGAATACACCGCCGGGCTACGGCCGCTGGTGGAGCAAGAAGTGCGGCGCGGCCGTTTGGCCATTGGGGGCGGCACGGCCGAGGAACTTGTCTGCCACTGGGACGGCGATTGGCGGCCGTTGCTGAATTTACGGCTGGCGACGGCCGTTTACGCCCTGCTCGAGTTCCCCATCCCCCGCCCCAAAGCGTTGCTCGGCCACCAATACCTCCACCAACTGCTCGAGGTTATCCACCGCGTGCGGGCGGCGCACCCAACGGGGGCGTTTCGCACCCTGCGGCTCAGCGCGGCCGGGGCCGATTCGGCCGTGTTTCAGCGGCTCAAGGGGAATTGGCCAGCCAAACCAAACTGGCCATCAGCGAAGAAGAGGGGGATTTGCTGTTGCGGGTGCGGCGCGGCGGCGAGGGCTGGCAGGTGCTGGTGCGCCTCTCCCCACGGCCGTTGGCCACGCGGCCGTGGCGGGTGGCCAACATGCCCGGCGCGTTAAACGGCCCTGTGGCGGCGGCCATGAACGCCCTCACCTATCCTCAACCGACCGATTGCTATCTGAATATCGCTTGTGGTTCGGGCAGTTTGCTGGCCGAACGGGCGGCTGTGGGGCCACCCGCGCTCTTGGCGGGGTGCGACCTGAACCCCGAGGCGTTGCGGGCGGCGCAAGCCAACACAGGGGGCGCGGCCGTGCTCACCCATGCCGATGCCGCCCATCTGCCTTACCCGTCGGCCACTTTTGATGTGCTCACCTGTGATTTGCCGTGGGGGCAACTGGTCGGCTCCCATGTGGGCAATGCCCAGCTTTACCCCGCTTTGCTGGCCGAGGCGGGGCGGGTGGCACGGCCGCAAGCGCGTTTCGCCCTCATCACCCACGACATTCGCCTGCTGGAGCAAACACTGGCCAACCAAACGGCTTGGCAAACCACCGAACGGCTCAAAATTCGCCAAGGAAACATCCAACCAGCCATATTCATTTTAGAAAAAGTTTAAGGGGCATTCATCATTCGTCATTTGCTCCTCTGCCCCTCTGCCCCCGTCTCTTCCTCCCTCCCCCTACTGCCACCAACCACCCCCAAAACAACTCATCTCCGCCTCTGGGTAGGAGACCATTTGCTCGCTCCCCGTGGGCAAATGGAGCAGGGTCAGGTAGCCATCTTGCAGGAGAGAGAGCCAGTCGCCATCGGCCGACAAACTCACCTGCGAAAGACCATCAAAAGGGCCCATCAATCCACGGTAAATTAGCTCACCCGATTGCCAATCCATAACTTGGATCTGTGGTAACTGGGCATTGTCCCTATACTCTTGCCAGATAAGCCAACGGCCGAATACCTGCACAGGCCAGCCTTGGGTTCCCCAATCTACCCCCACAAATCTGTGGATTACTTGCTCTGTTTGCCAGTTGTACAGAACCAAGCGGTTCTGGCCATCACGCGGCGAATATAAATGAATCAAGAGCAGAGCAGGGTCATCTACAGACAAGAAATTACCCACCGCCCATTCCGCCCTACGGTTATCGCTCCCCGCCAATTGGTTGATTTGATACTGGTCGAGCCACAGTTCGGTGTGGCCATCGGCCGCCCGACCCTTGTAAACCAGATAGTGTGGCTCATCGCTAATGACGGTGAGGGTTTGCCCAAACAAAAAGGTCTCTTCATCGAGCCACCCCAATGGCCATTGGGCGTTGTCGGTAATTTGGGTGAGTGGCTGGCCACGGCCGTCGGTGAGCGACAGGCCGCTAAAATCGCGGTCATTCCAGCCGAAGAGCAAGCCATGTGTTTGCTGGGGCGAAAAGAGAAGCGGACCGGGGATTTCTTGCAAGCCACACTCCTCTGCCCCAGATAAACAAGCGGCCGTGGGCGCAACATAATAACGGCTCCCTATTGTAGGATTGGCCGCCTGCGGTTGGGGATATTCCACCACCAACGGCATCTTCATATTGGGCATCCGCACCAACCGAAATTGTGGTTGTGTCTCAACCAAGCCCGTGGCTTGATAAACAGCAACACGGCGTTCGGGGGTCACAAGGTTGATGCGGGTGGTGCGTAAACCCATAAAAGAATCGGTGTAGGAGCCGTTTTCAAAAACGAGGGCCTCCTCCCCTTGGGGTGACAGCCATATTTCATGGATGATGCTTCCTTCCCAGCCGGGTTCGAGTTGCCACTGCTGGTCGGCCGTGGTGTAGCGCATTAGCATGCCCCCGAAAGAAGCCATCCCTTGCCCCGTACCGCCACAAGCCAAGAGCAAATCTTGGGCGGGCAACGCAACCTGCGCGGGCAAATTCAGTTCGATTTCGCCCAATATGAGTTGGCGCAAGTGGTGGGTATGTTCGGCTAGGGTGCGGTTGGGGAGCAAGCCACTCACCCAATGCTTCTGGCTCTAAAGACAAAATACGGATGATTTCGCCCAGGGAAGCGGTTGATTCATGGTTTACATAAAGAGCCAACAACTGCGCCTCCCACTGGCGGTCAAGCCACCATTCCGCAGGGTGGATGCCTGCGAGGGTGGTGGGCAACAAATTGGCGCGGAAGCTAAAGGGTTGGCGGAAGTAACGCTTGTAGTCGGCCGTGGCCAGCGGCCATGCTTGCACCTCTAACTCCGCCAAAGCGGTATCCATCACGCCTGAAACAGAGCAACGACTCGCAACAAGCCATTTCAAGGGGGCACCATCGTCCATGCGGGCAAGAGATGGCTGGCATAGCCATTGAGCAGGGCGCGGTAACTGGCCTCGTCGGTGGGCAACCCTACCAGTGTCGGTGTTGGTATCTCAAAAGCACCTTCGCCAAGGGTGTCCAACACGCCCAAGGGCTGGGCGAGGGCGGCCAGAACGGCCGCATCATTGCTAAACACCAGTTCGATGTTCTGTTGGCGCATGGGTACCCGTGTACAATCCAAGCCATAGGTCTGTTGGCACAACTGCCCCACCAACCTATCTAAATCGGCCAGCAAGCGGCGTGCAATTTCCGCATCACGAGCGGGGTAATTGGCTAAAAAGCGCACAGTGGTTTGGGACTGAGTTGGCCCCCAAAAATCTTCCTCCAGCGGCGCCATCAGCCAGCGGTTTTGCCCCCGCCGGAATTGGGCGGTGTGGGCGAGGGTGACGGCCGTGCCATAGCCATCGGTGTACACCTGTGTGGCCGTGATGAGCGCACTGTTCAAGTCCGCGCTCAGTTCAACTCCTTCGTCGGCCAACACGGGCGCACCATTGGCCACCAACCCAAACATTTCGCGCTCCAACAAGCCCATTTGCTCTAAAAGCTGTTGTTGGCTGGCCACCCAATCGTTATCCCGCCCCGAAAGCAGGCTGACGAGTAGTTCATTGTCGCGGTTTTGTTGGGCCAGCATGACCATGTTGTAGGAGCTAACGACCTCTTGGCGCACTTGCGCCTCGGTTTGGCGCAAAAAGCGTTGGGTGCGCAGGTAAAAAAAGCCCACCACGGCCGCGCCCATCACCACCACGGCCAGCAAGGCCAACCAACGATTGCGGCCGTTGGTCGGCCGTGCGGGGGTGGGCGGCAAAGTCGCCACCTCCTCCCAGCGGCTGTCTTCGTCTGTTTGCCAGTTAAATTCTGTCATAGTGGGTGCTGAGTGCTGAGTGCGGGGCAAAAAGTACGAAGTATGAATTACGAAGTACGAAATTACTCTAGGAGTGTCGTACTTCGTACTTCGTACTTCGTCTTTCGTACTTTCTACTCAGCACTATAAAGATAGCGGTAGGCGGCGTGCCAAACGTAGATGTTGCGAATGTAGAGCCGGGTTTCGTTGAAGTTCACTGTCTCGAGGTACAAATCGTGGTTGTCGCCCGCTTGGTTGCGCCAGCGGATGGCGTTGCCGGGGCCAGCATTATAGGCGGCCAAGGCGGCGGCCGTGTTCCCCTCAAAGCCGCGCAACTGCTCATCCAAATAAAAGGCGGCAAAGGCGAGGTTGATATACGGCCGATACAAATCCTCGTTGACGTAATTGGGCCAGCCCAATTTGAGGGCGATGTATTCGCCCGTGGCGGGAATGACTTGCCCCAACCCCTGCGCCAAGGCGGTTGAGGTGGCGAATCCCTCGAAAAGGCTCTCTTGGCGCAGAAGGGCAAAGTGGAGCAGAGGGTCGTAGCCGTATTGGTCGGCCAACGGCACGAGCAAATCGTTGTAGTAGACGGGGTAGGCCAAACGGCCGATGAGCGGGGGCGCTTCGTACACCGTCACCCCCGCGCGGGTGAGGACGGCCACGGCCGCCAAAATGGAGGAGCGGTACAGCCCCAAATCGCGAAAGTAGAGGGCGAGTTGGTAGCTCAGTTGGGCGTTGTCGGCATAGGCCAGCCGCACAGCTTCGAGTTCCCGCTTGGCCTCATCATACAAGCCGATTTGCCACAGGATGGTTCCCCGAATGACGCGGGGGTCGTTGGCCAAGCCGGGGGCTAACTCGCTCTGCACGGTGGCATCTTCGGCCAGCCCAAAGTGGGTGCGAATCCACTGTTCCACTTCGAGACGAGCGGCCGTTTCGTCAAAGTCATCCAAATTTAGAGTGGCGGGTGGGGCGTAGGCGGGCAACCCTTCGCCCAAATCGCGGGCGCGGAGGGTGTAGTAATCGGCGCCACGCGCTTGGGCGGCCGTGGCCAAATAAGGGGTCGCCTCCTCGGCGGGCAGGGCGGTGATGAGCCACACTTGGGCGGCGCGGCTCCATTCCCCTGTTTGGGCGGCGGCGAGTTCCCACGCCGATAGAGCCGCCTCGGTATCTTTTAAGCCCCACGCCAACATGCCTGCCCGAAATTGCGCTTCGGTGGCGTTTTCGTCTTGGGGATAGGTGGTGGCGTGGCTCAAATAGCGGGTGACGGCCGAGGCATACTCCCCTTGAAAGCGGTCGGCCAAAACGGCCGTGCGCCAACTGGCCCAACTGGCCAATGCATGGTCGGGGTATTGCTCGCGGAAGCCATCGAGCGTGGCAATGGCTGAGGCCACGGAGATAGAACGGGTTTCCAGCGCCTCTTTTTCCTGATAATAACGGCCGATGACCTCTGGGTTGGCAGGGTCAGTGGCCAAATACGCCTCGAGTTGCAGGAGCGCATTCGTGCCATCGCCCAGCCTCGT
>JADJSZ010000064.1 GCA_016711405.1 Candidatus Hadersleviella danica
GCAAACGGCCGCAGGCGGAAGCCACAACACGGTCATTATTCAGCAAGCGGCGGCGCCACGCACCCCCACCTTTCCCTGAGCAACTTGGTGGGGGCAACACCCACTTTGCCGGCCGCGAAGCGGCCTGGCGCTCCGACGGCCCGCCACCGGGCCGAACGCTCCGCCACGCCGCTGGTCATTGCGGGGCTGGGCGGGTGGGCAAGAGCCAACTCCTGCGCTACTTTGGCCACCAGCACCGCCAACGCTTTGACATTGTGTGGTGGGTCGCGAGTGGATGAGACATGGGGCAAGACATGCTGGAGTTGGGGCGGCATTGTGCTCGCCCGTGGATGGTTTGCCGCTGGAAGCCGCCTTGCAGATGGTGCGGACGTGGCTGAACGGTTGCTCGCAACGCTGGTTGTTGCTGTGCGACAACGCCGACGCGACTACGTCCGCCCAGTTGCTCCCTTTGTTGCCCAGACACCCGCAGGACGCATCCTCATCACGAGCCGCAATGGGGATTGGGGGAATGGCACGGCCGTTCCCGCTAGGGGCTTTTGTGGCGGCTGAAAGTGATGCCTTTTGGCGGCAACGGTTAGGCGATAAGTACGAAGAGGGCGAAGAGTGGGAGGAATTGCCAGCTTGTTGGGGCATTTGCCGCTTGCTTTGGAGCATTCGGCCGCCTATATGCTGGCCAAAGGCAAACGCCGGCCGATTATTTGCGCCTCTACCAGAAAAAAGGCAGGCATTGTGGGGCAAAACCCGCCGCCGCCGGATTATCCCGCCACGGTGGCGACGACATGGCGGGTGAGCTTTGACGCGGCGCAGAGACGGCGGGCGCGGTGAATTATTGGCCTTGTGCGCCTTCCTTGCCCCTGTAGATTTGCCTTTGGAGTTGTTGGGGATGCCAACGTGGAGCGATAATGCCGAGGGATTGCGCGTCACAGCGAGTGGCGGTTTGGCGATGAGTTGATGCGGGATGAGGCGGTGGCGGCGTTGAGGCGTTATTCGCTGTTGCAGATGGGGAGGAGGGGCAATGGGGATGCACCAGTTGGTGCAAACTGTGTATCGAGACCAAATGGGGGAGGGCGAGGCGCGGGAGTGGATTGTGGCGGTGGGGCAATGGTTGGCAAAGGTGTATCGTTTTGATTATTACGAGATGGAGACGTGGCCTGCGGCCGTAGTTGTTGCCCCATCTGCAAGCGGCCGTGGCTTTGGCGGAGCAATGGGGTGGAGCAGAGAAAATCAGAGGGTTGATCAATATGGTTGGCCTTTTACTTGCAATATGATGGCAATTGCTGGAAGCAAGGGTGTATTATGAGCGTCACCTTGCCCTGACGGAAAAGATGTGGGGGGCAGAACACCCGCTATGGCTACCAGCCTGCATAACATGGGTAATTTGCTGAAAAACATGGGGAGTTGGAGGAAGCACGGCCGTATACCGAACGCGCCCTTGCCATTTATGAGAAAGAATTTGGAGCAGAACACCGACCTAGCCCCTGACTCTGCACAGCATGGGTGGGTGCTGGAAAGCATGGGAGAATTGGTGGAAGCACGGCCGTATGCGAACGCGCTCTCGCCATTCACGAGAAAGAGCTGGGCCCTGACCACCCGCCACGCCACGAGCCTGAATAACATGGTTGTTTTCTGTTGAACAACATGGGGAATTGGCGGAAGCACGGCCCTATTATGAACGCGCCTTTGCCATCTACGAAAGAGAATGCTGGGAGCGGAACACCCCAGCACGGCCGCCACCCTGAGTGGCTTGGAGCATTCTTCTGCAAGAGATGGGGAGTTGGCGGAAGCACGGCCATACGGAGCGTTCGCTGGCCATCTGCGAGAAGTGTTGGGGTGGAACATCCGAGACGCCGCCGTACAGTCTGAACAATTTGGCTGTTGTGCTGGCTTATTTGGAAGAGTACCCCGAAGCAATACGGCTGATGCGGCGGGCGGTAGCCATTCGGAGGAAAAACTCGGCTTTGACCACCCTAGACGGAAGCTCCCCGCGAAAACTTGGCCGCGATGGAAGCGGAATTGGGGAGTTGCGAATTGGAAATGGGGAGTTGGCGGCTTCCCCTTCAGCAGCACTTGCGGGGGGGGGGCACGGCCGTAACGCGAACGAAGAGCATGTGCGCTTGTCGGCCGTGCCGCTCACCCGCATTGCCCCCCCGACCAACACGATAATGGCACATTTGTGGCGGAACAAAGCAGATTGTTCGAGGAACAAAGCAGATTGTTCGAGGAACAAAGCAGATTGTTCGAGGAACAAAGCAGATTGTTCGAGGAACAAAGCAGATTGTTCGAGGAACAAAGCAGATTGTTCGAGGAACAAAGCAGATTGTTCGAGGAACAAAGCAGATTGTTCGAGGAACAAAGCAGATTGTTCGAGGAACAAGGCAGGTTGTTCGAGGAACAAGGCAGATTGTTCGAGAACAGAGCAGATTGTTCGAGGAACAAGGCAGGTTGTTCGAGAAACAAGGCAGATTATTCGAGGAGCAAAGCAGATTTTTCGAAGAGCAAGCAGATTGTTCGAGGAACAAAGCAGATTGTTTTCGAGGACCAAACCTTGCAGACTGTTCTCCCGGAGGAACCCCACCAGATTGTTCGAGGAACAGAGGCAAAAATTCCTCCCTTTGCACACGGGTGCCCAAACTTTTGCCTTTTCCTAGGCTCCCTCCCGAGATGGTAAGGACATCGCCCGATGCACCTGCCACCTATTTTTTTGCCTAGCGCACGGGAACCGCTCCCCCACCACTCCCCCCTCGGCCGAGATTGGAAAAGCATAAATGTTCGCTTATTCCCTTGCCAGCCACCCAAACTTTGCTATACTTTTCCTAGGCTCCCTCCCGAGGTGGTAAGGACATCGCCCGATGCACCTGCCACCTATTTTTTTGCCTAGCGGCCGAGCCATAAATTCGCTCAACCTCTTGACGAAGCCCCCCTCTTTTGTGCTAAAATGCCGCCATCGTGAAGGTGACCTAGGCTGGGATGCAAAGGTGAGGAAGCACCCCCATTTGCACAGAACCAATAAAAGCCAAACCCTCTCCCAACAAATGGCCACCACCTCATCAACCATTTTTTAGTAAAGGAGAAAACAATATGGCTCGTCAGAAACGAACTTCCCTTGCCGTCGAGAAAGCGTATGCCCGTGCAGTCTTGCTAAAATCTATTGATACCGCCCTCGACCTGAATGGTGGGCTGACATTGACCGCTTATGAAGACAAAATCAAGGCGGTGCAGGCGTTGCTAGATGATTACAACATTCATTTGGCTGAATTAGATGGCAAGCTGAACACGTTGCAGGCGCAAGAGAAAGAGCTAAAAGAGCTTTCGACCCGTATGTTAGCGGCCGTGGCTGTCCACTATGGCAAGGATAGCAACGAATATGAGCAAGCGGGCGGCACACGCACCAGCGAAATCAACCGCAAACCGCCCACATCTAGCTCCAACAGCTAAGTGAGCTTCCCCGAACTCTTTGGGCCAAGCCACGGCCGCAAAAAGCCCCCAAGATACCTATCTTGGGGGCTTTTTTGATGTGGTGGACTGACCATAAAAGTAAAAAGTGAGAGGTGAAAGGTGAAAAGTGAAGCCTTACACCTCCCACTTTTCACTTTTCACCTTGCACACCTTACTCCCCTGCCCCATACGGGAACCAATACTCCTTCAACTGCCCCTCCACATCCCAATGAACGTGCTTCACTTCGTAAAACTCGTCCAGCCCCTCTTGTCCCAACTCACGGCCGCCGCCCGTCATCTTCATCCCCCCAAACGGCCCCGCGAAATTATCCGTCAGCGGGTCGTTAATCCAAATCGTGCCTGCCTTCACCCCCTCATAAAACCGCTTCACCAGCCGCGCATCGTGCGTGAGTAGCGTCGCCCCCAGCCCAAATTCGGTGTCGTTGGCCAGCGCAATCGCCTCATCGAAGTCGCTATAAGGCATCAGCGGCAACACAGGGCCAAACGTCTCCTCGCGCATGAGGCGCATCTCGTGGTTGACGTTTACCATGACCGTTGGTTCCAGAAAAAAGCCCCGTTCCAGATGGGCAGGACGGCCGCCACCGACCAACACCTTCCCCCCCGCTCGCACCGCCTCGGCCACCACCTGTTCCACCTTCGTCCGAAACGAATCGCGCAACATTGGCCCCACATCCGTCTGCCTGTCCAGCCCATTGCCGAGGCGCAACTTGCCCACAAAGTCGGCTAGTTCCTCGCTAAAGCGGCCGAAGATGCTCTCGTGCACGTAAATTCGCTCCGCACTCGTGCAAACTTGCCCCGCGTTGATAAGGCCAGCGTAAGCAGTGGCGGATACGGCTGTGGCCAAGTCCACATCAGGCGCAACCACCAGCGGGTCTTTCCCACCCAGCTCCAAGTGAAGCTTCTTCATGCTCGGCGCGGCCAGTGCGGCAATCCTTTGTCCCGTGGCCAACGACCCCGTAAACGCAATCAGGGGCACATCAGGATGATTAACGAGCGGTTCGCCCACTTCAGGGCCGTACCCTGTCACCACATTGACCACCCCCGCAGGAAAATGGTCGAAGCCAAGCTCAATCAGGCGCAACGTTGAAAGCGGCGTGTACTCCGATGGCTTAATCACCACTGTGTTGCCTGCCGCCAGCGCGGGCGCGAGCTTCCACGCCAGCAACAACAGCGGAAAATTCCACGGCACAATACAAACCACCACCCCATACGGCTCTTTCACCACAAAATTGATTTGGTCAGGGTCGCCCGGCGGCAGAAAACGGCCGCGCTCATGCCGCCCCAACTCGGCGTAATAATGAAAGGTGTCGTGGACCCAAAAGATTTCCTCCTCGTTTTCCACCCACGGCTTGCCCTCTTCCACTGTCAGCAGATGAGTTAGCTCATCGGTGTGCGCCTGAATCTTGTTGGCCGCCTCATGCAGAAGCCCCGCCCGCACGGTAGCAGGTGTGCGGCTCCACGCTGGGAAAGCCGCCTTGGCCGCCGCCACGGCCGCGTGCGCATCAGCGGCCGTGCCCCGTGGCACTTGCCCCAAAATCTCCTCCGTCGCAGGATTAATCACATCAATTACGTCTGCCATCCAGCCTCCACCTAACAGTGGTGTTTCTCTTAGGGTGCGTTCCTAAGGGGCGGGCGGATCAAGCGAACGGGGCGGGGGGGGTCGGGGGCCCCGGCGCGGGGGGGCCCCCCCGCTCCGTTTCGGGGCGGGCAACCCCCCCCAGGTGAAACACACACCCAATAACGAATAACCAGTAACGAATAACTCCCCTCTCCCCCATAGCTTAATCAGCCCCCCCCTTTTGTGCAAATCGCCAAATCTATTGCGCCAAATTGCGATATTCGTAAAATCCAAAGCAAGTGGAGAGTGGTTGGTGGCGAGTGATTCGTGGTGAATTCCCCACGCTCCCTTCCAAAATCCAAAATCTAAAATCCAAAATCTCCCTTCTCATTTCCCGAGGCAACATGTCCCCACAAATCATCGTCATTGGCGCAGGCATGGCTGGCATCATGGCCGCCCGCACCCTCCAAGAAGCAGGCTACGACGTGCGCGTTTTAGAAGGACGGCCGCGCATCGGCGGCCGAACCCACACCGATAGCTCCCTCGGCCCCGACATAGACCTTGGCGCGGCGTGGATTCACGGCCCACACGGCAACCCACTCACCCCACTCGCCCAACAATACGAAGTCGGCACGGGCTACACCGATTTCCACAACCTTACAGGCGATAAAGTCCTCGCTTTTGACAAAGACGGCCGCCAGTTAGACACGGCCGCCTACACCCGTGGCGAACACATCTTTCGCGGCGCTCTTGCCCACATCTTCGGCTCCATCCTCTACCCCCCGCCACCCGAATCTTGCCGCTCCCTCGCCGATTTACACGCCTACGGCCTCCCCAACATCCACCTCGATGAACTCACTGACGACGAACGTCTTGGTTACTACTACGCGGGCTTTCTACGGCCGCAGTACGAAGATGCCAGCGACCTCCACCTGATAGATTGGCGGCAGGGCGAAGAATATCTCAAGCTCCCCGGCGGCGATTTACTCGTCCATGGCGGCGGCTTCGGCCAGATGATTCGCGGCTTGGCCGAGGGCCTCACCATTCACACCGACTGCCCTGTTACCCACATCCACTATCATGCGGATGGAGTCGTCTTAGAAACAGCGCAAGGGCAGATGAATGCCGATGCGGCCGTCATTACAGTTCCATTAGGCGTGTTGCAAGCAGGAAAAATCTCCTTCACTCCCGCATTGCCCGAGGCTAAAACGGCCGCCATCGGCCGCATCGGGATGGGCTTCTACGAAAAAATAGCCCTCAAGTTCCCCCACATCTTCTGGCCCCTCCGCCCCCAACGCATGAACTACCTCGAAGACGGCGACCTGCCCCTCTACACGTCATGGCTCAACAACGCCCACTATTCAGGCCAGCCCATTCTCGTCGCCTACCACTCTGGGAGCCGTGCCCAGCACATCAACCAACTCAGCGACCAAGAACTCATCGCGGGGTGCATGGCCACTCTTCGCAAACTGTTCGGCACAGACATTCCCGACCCCATCAGTTATGTGCGCACCAACTGGGAACAAGACCCGTTCTCCTGCGGCAGTTATTCCTACGGCAAAGTGGGCAGTTCCCTCGCCGATAGAGCGACATTGGCCGAGGCGGTTGGCGGCCGTCTCTTCTTCGCTGGCGAAGCCACCCACCCCCACTACACAGGCACCGTCCACGGAGCCTACGAAACAGGCATCCGCGCCGCGCAACAACTCATGGCGGCCATCCCAACGTAAGTTGTCGCTCGTCATTGGTCATTTGTCCCTCATCCCCACTCCCCCGTCCCACAAAAAAGAGGGGTTGCTGTCACCAGCAACCCCTCTATCTCTATCTCCCCCCTCTATCTTCTTACTTCTTCGTGCGTTTCCGCACCTCATCCATCACCGCGCCCAGCATCGTTTCCGCTTCATCGCGCACAGTGTTGGCGGCGGTGGCCACTGTGCCGCCACTGCCCAACAACGGCCGTGCCGCACTGCCATACGACTGATTCTTCATCATCTCGGGCAACATCTGCGCCAGCATCAGCGTGGTTAGGGCGGAGCTTTCGCCGCCTCCGTTGGCGGCCGTTTTCATCACCAGTGGGCGGGGAGCTTCCCGCACCAAATGTTCAGCCACCTCTAAGCGGCGCAACTCCAACTGGTAGAGCAACATCGCTTGGTTATCCTGATACGCCTCGCCCAATCGTTGCAGGGCAAGCGCTTCGTTCTGCGCGGCCGCCAGTTCGGCGTTCCCCTTCGCCTCAATGTTCAAGCGAATCTTCTCCGCCTCCGCCTCTTTCTCTTGGAGCATCAAGGCCACATCTTGCCGCGCCTTGTTGACAGCTTCGCGCACGGCCACCTTCATAGCATCCCGCTCCTTGTGCGCTTGCTCAATCTCCATCTCCAACACGTCTTTGCGCCGCTTGCGGGTCAAATCCCACTCTTTCTCATACGCCACTTGCTCTTTGGCCACCTTCTCTTTGGTGGCGAGGTTGTCTTGGTACTGGTCAGCCAATTGCACATCGGGGATATTCGCCCCCAAGATGCGGATGCCATACCGTTGCATCATGTCGTTGAGCTGTTTCTGCATGTCGGTGACATTGCTCCCGCGCAAGTCATACGCTTTGCTCGTTTCGACCATGCGACTGCGGCGGCGGATGGCATCTTGCACGGCCGAACTCAGCACCGCATCAAATTGCCCGCCCCAATGCGCCGCACAAACAAAATCGGGTCATCTATCTTAAAGCGCAGGAAGAACTCAATAGACTTGAGTGGCACATTTTCCATCGTGGGGCTGGCCAAAACGGGCGCGTTGTAGGGAATTTCGGTCGAGGTGTCCACGATGAACTCCACTTTTTGCCACGGCCACCACAAATAACGACGGCCGGGTGGGAGCGGGGTTTTCTCATACGCCCCCCAACTCGACATGACCCCCATCGTCCCTTGTTCGATTTCCACAATGGCACTGCGCCACCACGCAAATCCGCCCACGCCCAGCAAGATGAGCATGGCCACCAAGGAAAAGCCAAACATACCCCACGACCCGCTCAGGGCGTTCAGAACCCCCGCGAGGAGGAAGTAGAGCGCGGCCGCAAACCAGAACAAAAAGCCATAGCTCCGCTTGTCCTTGGGAATTACCACGGGAACCAACGCCCCTTGTTCGCCCGAGCGGAGCAATTGGCGCACCTGCGCCCATGTTCCTACCGCCTCCCGTACTTTAGAGAAGTTTTGTCGTTTCATTCGCTCAAGACCTCCTCGGCCGTGGCCACATTATTGGTCTCCACCGCCATATCCACTTTCTGAATTTCACCAGCGCGACGCTTGATGCGGGTCATAATCTCTTGCTTACGGCCGCGAATCTTCACCAAATCTTCGGCACTGTACAGCGGCTTGTCGGGCACACCGAGCATTTGCCGTCCCAAGGCCATAAAGTCAATGTGCGTATTCGCCTCATCCCCCACCTGAATGAGCTGGGGCAATTGCCCCGCCACACTTTCGATGCGGTCAAGCACCTGTTGCTGGTAACGGTACTCCAAAATCTCGGGGTAATCCGCCCCGCGCAGGGCGCGAATGTCCAACGCTTGCGCTTGCAACATGGCCGCGTTCGCTTGGGCGGCACTTTCCGCCTCAATCATCAACTGCTGGGCATACGCATTGGCGCGGTTAATCTCTTTTTCGTAAGCTGTTTCGATTTGCGCCTTGTAGGTGGCGATTTCCGCTTTAATCCCCGAAAGTGTTTCGCGCAAACCCGCCAAATCTTTGTCCAAATCGCCTTGGTCTTTGCGCTTGCGAAGCTCCAACTCATATTGGTAGGTGTACGCCTCTTTGGCCACGCGCACCATTTCGGCCGCGGCCAAGTCCATGCGGTACTCTTGGCTGGATGGCTCGGCGTGGGTGATGTTGGCACTGACAAAATTGACCGCTGGCATGAACTGCTCGTTCAAGCTGTCCAGCAAATCGCTGGTGCTTTCGCCCACCAAGTCGTAAATGTCTTCCGCCCGTTGGGCATAAATCAGGGCGCGGGTCACTTCGCTGATGGCGTTTTGCAGTTTTTCGGAAAAACCATTCACCCCGCCCAACTCAAAGATGAACTTTTGGGGGTTGTTTATCTTGAACTGCAAGAACAAGTCCACCGAGGCGTTGACCCGGTCTTGGGTCGGTGCTTCGCGGATAGGGGCGTTATAGGGGTACTCTTTCTCGACGTTGATGATGTAGCTGACTTGCTTGCGGGGGTGGAAAATCCAATGACGGCCGGGGCCGACTTCGGCTTCGACACGGCCGTATTTGCTAATCAACGCCTGACAACCATCGGGAATCATCACATAGCTGTTTTTCCACAAGTTGAAGGCAATGTAGAGCACCCACAACACCCAGTAGGGCAACACAAACGCCAGCAAGCCATCGAAGGCTAAAACAGAGGCTAACCCAAAAATCCCAAATAGCAGCCCCCCCAAGGCCACGGCCACCCAGCCCCACGAGCGGTGGCCACGGGGCATGACCACGGGGGAGATGACTTTGGCTTCACGGCCGTCGCTATCTGGTTTCCCAAAACTGCGGTTCATCACCTCGGCCGCATCCCCCAGCGAGACGACCATTTGCGAAAGCTGGGTGGTCACAGAATCGCCTGATTGCCCGCGCTGGGATACAAAATCCTGCGCGTTAATGACGAACTGCTCCAGCTCTTCGCTTTTGGCCAACTGGTTGGCCGCTTGCAAAACGCGCTGTACACGTTCCATGCGTAAACCTCCTTGTGAATTGTGAATGATTAATTGTGAATTGTGAACGGTATATGGGTGTATTGGTTTAATGGTGTATGGGTCTATTAAATATACCAATAGACGACTACACCAATACACTAAGGTACTAGGGTACAAAATTTAGGGTGGTTTAGGCAAATGAATTTGCTCGCCAAGGCGAAGTTGACAGGATTTGTCAGGTCTTGTGATGGTTTGTGCTTCGGCCGATTTGTGTTATTCCCCACACCCCTAAAGGGGAAAAAGCGTTATAGTGAACAAACCCTGTTGTCCTATTGTTTCGGGTGGGTGGATGTTTGCCCACCATTTAAAATCAAACCAAGGAGGTTTGTGATGTCTGACTTTTCTCGTTTGTTGTGGCGGGGGCCGCGTTTGGGGGTGGCTTTGGGGGTGAGTTTTACGGCCGTGCTAACCCTCCTCTTTCTGTTCCAAGCCCACGCTCGTGCGGCACACATTATCACAGGGGCTTTTAACTGCGGCACTTTTGCCGATGGGGTGGCCTACACCCCCGAGGGACGCACGATGGCTCCCATGGTTCCCCCACGTGATTCTGATAGCCCTGTCATTACCAAAAGCCTTGCCATTATGGGTGGCTGGACACGGCTCGATTTCTCTAACTGCCCGCCCGAAAACCAAAATGAGAACAACAACGCCCTCGTGACAGGGACACAGGGCTTGCTCGATGCGGGCTTTGATTATGTGGCGCCGATTACGCGCTCCGAACTCAATAGTTCGGGCGGCCCCATCGCCTCGTTCGATTTGACCAACAAAGAGGTACTGATTGAGCACATGATTTGGGCTGATAATAATGGCCAATCAACCGACCAAGGAGCAGGGGTTTGGGCAGAGGTGAAAGCGGGTTCGGCCGTGCGCATCAATAATACCCTCTTCGAGTTTAATGAGACGGACAATGGCACGGCCGACTCGGGCGGCGGCTTGTACCTTTACCTGAACGACAACGCCACGGTCACGATTGAGGACAGCCAGTTTGACCAAAATTGGAGCGGCCGTGGGGGAGGTCTCTACGCCGAGGTACGCCAAAACTCCCACTTGCTCATCGAGCGCACCCAATTTACCCAAAATGGGGGCTATTCAGGCGGTGGGTTGTATCTGTATGTGGATGCCACCAGCCAAGTAACCTTGCGCGAGGTGGTGTTTAGCCAAAACTACAATCAGTTGGTGAACAACAATGGTGGGGCGATTTATCTGGTGGTGGAGGAAGGCGGCCGAGTCAACATTCTGGACTCCACCTTTGACAGCAACAACGGGGGCGCAATGGGCGGGGCGATTTATGGCGAGTTGAATGGGGGCGAGTTGTTCATCGGCGTTCCCATTTCCTCAACAACGATGCCAGCGATTTGGGCAGTGCCACTTACGGAGAATGGCTCGCCGAACACGCCAACCTGACCCTGTTTGGCAACCTTTCGAGGTAACGGCAGGCGCCAACGACATCAAGCCAAGTGGCCAATGGGGAACGGGTAATGGAGGTGCGCGAACTCGATTCCGTGGCCTTACCGCTGACTGCGTTCCGTTACAACCCTAGCACCCTTACGCTACGATTACGGGCATTACCCGCCAGCCCGATTACAGCTACAGCGTGGACTTTGAGACGGAGAACTTCACGCCGCAATTGCCGGGCACGCATCTCCATTTCTTCTTTAACACGGTCAGCCCCGAAAATGCGGGGATGCCGGGCAGTGGGCCGTGGAAGATTTATGGGGAGCAAGTCCGTTTACGGGTTATTCGTTTGTGGAGAAGCCGTATGGCTTGCAGGGGCGACCCATCTCGTGTGTTGGTGGCCAACCCAACCCATTCGGTGATGCTCAATTCGGGCAATTGTTATGAGTTGCCGGAGGGGTAGGTGGGTGGTGGGGATGTGAAAAGTGAAAAGTGAAAAGCAGTGACACGACTACTTTTTGCTTTTCACCCCACGTCAGGCTGCAGCGCCGTTCCTATTGAAAACTCTTTTCAGCAAACGCCAATTTGGACGAAATTGCCGTTGCTAACCACAGACTGATTGCAAAGGACATACGATAATACTGGATATGCCACACCAGCATTAAAGATTATGAACAAGTTCTTCAAAAGTGTATCTTCCCTAATTCTGCCATTGGTATGGTATCTTGTGTACAGATAATCAACCCGACTTCCGCGCCAGAGACATCCTTGGGGAACAATGATGCAATCCAAGAAACCCCGCTAGCAACATCGACAACCAACGACAACTTAACTACACAACTTTGGGGGATCAATGATATATCTGTACAAACGCTCGAGTCGCGGCAAATTGCTTACGGCGATATAGCGGAAATATGGTGGTCGATGATTCAGAAACACTCTATTATGGAGTACATCTTGAGGGGAATTTCGCTTATGATTTTCAAAGGCAAGCTACAGAGAAGATAAATGTGGAAGATGTCTTAAACCAAACACCCCAACCTGCCATTTTACAGCGACTACCCCCATACTATTATCTCTCACCGCATATTTCCCCAAGTGGAAATCGAGTTACCTTATATCAGGCAATCAGACACACCGCTATGGCCAACGATTAGTCCCGAGGTTGAGGGCGGTGAAGCATTGATTCCACGTTATGATTTAGAAATGTGGTTATGGGAAGATGGATTTTCTTATTCACTAGGTACAATAAAGCAATGCTGGCTGAAGGATGCCTTTTGGTCAAATAATGAACAAAAAAGTTGTTTTGGTGGAATACGTTCAATACCCTCATGCCTTGACACATTCACTTCACCACAAGCATGGCTGTTCAACTTAGATAATAGGACTTCTCACCCTTTATTTCTTCAACCAGAATATCCAGCAGTACAAGTATGGGTTCTCATCAGATGGAGTATATTTGTTGCAAAGGTTTCTCTTACGAAACTGGAGCGAATCTATTTCTTCTGGATGTTAATGGGTTAAATTCATTTATGATTGATGCTCCTGTAGAAACCTTTCTCGAGTGGATAAGTGATACAGAAATACTGGTAACGTATCGAAATGGGATAAATGTCCCTCCCTATCCAGTTGGCATCCTAAACTTACAATCGCTTGAGTTCTGCAATTTGCGAATATCAACGAATGACCAACATGTTCGACACGTAACAATATCACCTGATAAACAGTGGATAGCCTTCACAACTAGGCAACAATTCTTGACTCCAGATGGACGACAATCCTTTACCCCAGAAAAATTGTGGATATCAGAGTTTGATAGAGATACATGTCAGCGAGAAGTTGTATGTTCCCCAAACCTCAATCACCATCTACCCCTCATAGCGCACCTGCTTAAACTTAAACGCCCACGGCCGTACCACCCCCCCACCCCAAACCGAAACGGCGGCCGTAACCACCCCTGCGCCTGCAAATAATACAGCGGCACCACCACCGCCTCCTGCGCCACCACCTGCACCTCCGCCTTGTGGTACAACGCCAAACGTTGTTGAACCACACCCAATTGCGCCGCCTCCCCAATCAACGCATCAAACGCTGGGTTATGCCACTGAAACAAGTTCGACGGACTTTGGCTGTGGAAAAAGCCCCGCAAAATCATCTGGGTCGGGGTAAGAGACCGAGCTACCCAACAAGACCACGTGCAACGCCCCCGTGGCCAAATCCCCCAGCAACGCCTCGGCCGACATATCCGCCTGTACCGCTACGGGCAAGCCCAAAGCCGTTTGCCACGCCCGTTGCAAAAACGCAGGCGTATCCCCAAACCCCGCCAACGCCCCCAACCTAATTTCGCCCTGCCAACCCGTTTGCGCCAATAAGCTACGGCCGAGCGCGGGGTCATAACGCAAGCCAATCTCAGGCGTGTGCCCCGACATACCCGGCGGGATAAGCCCCCCATGCGCGGGCTGTTGCATCCCCCCCCACACCTCCTGCACCAACGCCTCCTTATTCAGCGCATGGGCCAGTGCACGGCGCAAAAGCGGCTGGTCAAACGGCGGCGTGTGGCAGGCAAAGCCGAGGAAAAAGACCGCCAAATCTTGCACCACCAGCGGCTTGGTTTCAGCGGGTGGCATGACGGCCGTATCCACCCGGCACCAATCCACCAACCCTTGCTCATAAGCCGTTGTGCTTGGCTCCAACAACTGAATCGCCACCTCGCTCAAATTGCCCATCGCCAAGCCCCGGTAATGCGGGTTGCGGGCCAACGAAATTTGGTCGGCCGTGCTTTCTGCCACCCGCCACGCCCCATTGCCCACCACATGGCTCGGCCGTGCCCAACTGTCGGGCGCATCGTTCACCAAATGGCGCGGTTGGGGATGGGTCATTACCGAAGCCAACAAATAGGGAAAATAAACTGTCGGGTGGGTCAGCGTCACCTCGAGCGTGTGCGCGTCTGGTGCCACAAGTCCCACTTCAGCCGCATCGGCCGTTTGCCCCTGATGATACGCCTCCGCCCCCACAATCGGGTACAGCAAATGCGCCAGCGGCGACTGGGTCTCGGGGTGCAAATTGCGCCGCCATGCAAAGATAAAATCCTCGGCCGTCAACGGCTCCCCATCTGCCCACCGCGCCTCGGGGCGCAAATGGAACCGGTAATGGGTTCCCGCCTCGTTTACTTCCCAGCGCGTCGCCAGCGCGGGCACAATGTTCAAATCGTTGTCGAGTTCCACCAGCCCCTCAAACAAGTTGCCAATCAACTCGGCCGTGGCTCCCACCTGCCCATAAGCGGGGTCTAAATTTTGGGCGTAATCGGCCAAAATGCCCCAGCGGAAGGGTGGGGTAGAGGATGCGGCCACGGCCGTTGTCTGTTCCACCTGTTCCAGCAAGGCAAACGCCCGCTCATAAAACCGTTGCGCGGCCGTAAAATCAAGCTGATTCGCCTGAATCTGCGCCAACTTCAAGTACGTCTTCGCCTCCACCTCCCCATCTGGATTCTGCGCCAACAGTCCCAATACCCGCTCATACAACCCCTGCGCCTCCCCATGCGCATAAAGCAACCGCGCCCTATCGGCCGCTTGGCTGTAATACCCCAACGCCTTGCCCACCTCCCCCGCCTGCTCATAATGATGCCCCCGCAAGGCCGCCTGCTCCGTCAGTTGGAACGGAAACAACTCCTCCAACACCTCCGCCACCTGCCGATGATACGCCCGCCGCCGCTCGTACAGCAGAGTTCCATAGGCGCTCTCTTGGATGAGAATATGGCGGAAGGTGTGGGCGTGCCCTAGCGGGGTTTGCCCCACCTCTTGGATAAACTCCCCCGCTTGCAGAGCCACAATCTGCGCGTCCATGTCCATTTCGGCCGTGGCCATGCGGCGCAACACATCATCCCAAAACGTCTTGTCTATCACCGAAGCCATTTGCAAGGCCAGCCGCGCCTCGGTGGCCAGCCTGTCCAGTTGCGCCAGCAACAGCCCCTGCACCGAATTGGGCAGGTCTAATGCTTCGATGGTCAGCTTGTCGTCATCGGCCGCCAGCAAGCCCCGCGCCTCCAGCGTCCGCACCAACTCCACCAAATAGAGCGGATTCCCGCCCGCCTTCTCCACCAACTGCGGCACCAATCCCACGGGCAGATGGGGCGCATGGTGCGCCAACAACGCCCGCGCCGATTTCTCTCCCAAATGCCCAAGCAAGTTTGTAGTGGCGGCTTTAGCCGTTAACCTCTCCACCAATGCTACGGGCTGAGGCCGCATCGCCAACAAAAACAAAATCGGCCACTCCTCCGCCAGCGGCAAAACCGCCTCCAACAATTCCAGCGAAGTCTCATCCGCCCACTGCAAATCGTCCAAGGCCACCACCAGCGGCCTGTTTTGGCTGGCCGCCTGCAAAATTTGGGGCAACAGGGCAAAGATGTGCCAGCGCACACTCTCCCCGCCCAGCCCCGCCAGCCGCTTGCCCTGTGCCTCGTCCAGCGGCAAGCCCATGAACTGGGCCAGATAGGGGTAGGTGGCCTCCACACGGCCGTCGCCAAACCAGACAGCGCACTGTTCGGCCAGCCGCACGGCCGTTTCCGACGGCCGCTCATCCGCACCCCCACCAATTGGCGCATGAGTTCCACAAACAAATAGCCACTCTGGGCAAAGCCATACGACAGGGCCACGGCCGTCAGCCAGTGCGCGGCCGTTTGCTCGCCGCGCAACTCCTCGAGGAGCAACGTCTTGCCCAGCCCCACATCCCCCACCAACAAGGCGGAGCCACCCCGCCCCTGCACCACCTCAACCAGTTGTTGGTGCAGGGCGGCTTGCTCCACCTCCCGCCCAAAGATGGGTTGGGGCTGTCTGCTGGGGATGGTCGTCGGCGCGGCCGTCACCCCCTGCGCCGCGAAAACGTGGATGGGGTCGGCCTTGCCCTTAACCATGATGGTTCCCAAATCGGCCACCTGAAAGGCGGAGCCGAGTTGGTCGCGTACGGCCGTGTCCATCAAAATTTGCCCCGCCTCGGCCGCCTGCATCAGCCGCGCCGACAGGTTCACCACATCCCCCATCGTCGTGAAATCGTGCCGAATGGGGGATCCGACAGGGCCAGCGAAGACCCGCCCCGCCGCCACCCCAATCCGTTGCATGGTGATATAGCTCAGGCTGGCGCACTCCGCCTGTAAATCGAGCGCACAGCGAATGGCGCGTCGCTCTTGCTCCTCCACGCTCTGGGGCGCACCAAAAATAATGTGCAACACGCTCCCCTTGTCGCCCGTGATGAGCCTGTTCAGTCGGCCGCCGTACCAGCCCACCACCCGTTGCGCTTGGGCAAAATAGCTCTGCAAGCGGGTTTCGATGCGTGGGTCGTTGTCGTAATCCAGCCCATGAAATTGCACGAACAAGCTGACCACGTTTTTGAGTTCGGCCGCGTGCCCTTGGCCGAGCCGCAACCGCTCTTGGATTTGGGGGGGCACATAAGCGGAGAGCGCGGCCGTGTGTTCCGCCCCCCGCTCGTGTGGCCAGCGGAGGGGGAGCCACGGCCGTTGCCGCGCTGGGCGCAAGAGAGCGACCAAACGGCCGTACTCCTCCCGCCAATTCGCTATTTCCGCATCGCCGGGGTGCAAATAAGCGGCCGTGGCTCGCCCCAGCATGATGTCGCCCGGCTGGGCATGGTGTTCGGCCTCAGCCATCTCGTCCATCGTCGCCCCGGCAATGCCGTCTTCGTAGCCGTATTCGGCCAACCCCAGCTCAAACCTGCGGACGGAGCCGTAGGCAAGGCCGATTTTCATGCGTAGGACGACGGGGCCGATGGGGGTGGTGATGCGGCCGTGGACGGCTATCGCCTCTTGCATGGCCACGGCCGCCGTCAGGGCATGGCGGATGACCATGCGCGGGGGTTGCCGCTCGGCACGGCCGAACCACACAATCAGCGCATCGCCGCCAAACTTAATGACACTGCCTTGCTGGCGGTGGATTTCGGTGATGAGGGGGGTGAAGACGCTCCCAAGGGCGCGGGTCAGCTCTTCCGCCCCTTGGTCGGGGCGCAAGCCGTGGGTCAACGCTTCGGTCAGCGGGGTGAAGCCGGAGATGTCGGCGATGAGGGCTACGCCCGTGGCGGGGATGGGGCGGCCGTGCAAAATCTGTTCCACCCTATCGCGGGGAATGTAGGCGGCAAGCTGGGCAACGGTCATAGTGGTAGTCTATCAGCGGGTCAGCTAGTCAGCTAGTCAGGGTCAGCGGGTCGCTAGTTAGCTCCTCTGCTAGTGCCCCTCTGGTCCCTCTAGCCTCCGAGGGCTATTTTGGAAAGTTGCTCCCTAGACCTCGAGAGGGCATATTTGGAAAAGTTGCCCTTCATAGACCTCCGGGAGGGGCATATTTTGGAAAAGTTGCCTCTCTAGACCTCGCCTTTAGCCCCTGGGGGGGAACCCTCCCTCCCCTCGGGAGGGGTTGGGGTGCCCAGGCCTTTTGCTTTTGTCCTTGCTCATTGTTCATTGATTAACTGTTGCGCGACCCATTGCAGGGCCAACGGCCGTGTGGCGAACGGCTCGGGGGCGGCGATTTGGGCGTAGGGGGTGTATTTTTGCTCTACCACCGCCTCATAACCTGTGGGGGTGTGGCGCACCATGCCCCGCCAATAGCAGACATGGCACTCCAATGTGCCACTGGGTTCGGCCGTGGCGGGGCCGAAGCGAAAGGTACGGCCGCTGTAGGAATAGATAACGCTCTCGAATAGCATAGGGTTGGGGAAGGGGGTCAAAAGTGAAAAGTGAAAGGTGTGGCCTCATGCTCTGGGCGGTCTCCAGACCGACCGGGTGATGGTCGACGTAGGGCCCCTTGTGGTTGCCCGGCTCGGTGGCACGGCCTACCCCTACAGTACCTATCTGCCTCTTCTACGGCCGCATCACCAAGGGCAGATAGATGGCAAAACCGGGCAACTCACCCACTGTATAACTGTAGGGGGCACTCGGGTTGGCGGGATTGGTGGTGAGGATTGCATCACCATCCTCCGCCTCGATGTAGTATTCCACCACCGCCCCCAGTGCTTGAGCAGGGATTTGGGCGCGGAAGACATTGCCCGTTTGCTCGGTCATGGAGACGGCCGTGTAGCCGCCGCCATTCACCCGATAACGCAAAGTCACAACAAGCACATCCACCAATGGCCCATCATCTGTCACCGTGGTTTGGATGGTGACAGCTTCCCCCGCGCCCGGCCATGCAGGTGTTCGGGTGGGGTTGCCAATCACTGGCCCATGCAACACATTGGCCGCGCCGGGCGTGGGCACGCGGAATTTGCGGAACGAAGCCTCGCCATTGGGGTAACGCCCCTCCGACACATCCGCCCCTTGCACGCCATAGCTGTGCGTATCCAGTGGCACAACCCCATTGGGGCCGCCATACAACCCAATCGCCCCGCCCAAATTATTGAGCGTGAAGTTGGTGTGTTGGGAGCCTTGCCCCGCTTCGCCATCGGCATAGAACAGCAAATAGCCGCCCGCAGGAACCACCAAGCCCGTGGGAATGGGGAACAGCATTGGATTGGCGAGATTGTTGGTCAGGTACAGCCCATCGAGCGAAATGTTCTCGGCCGTGGGGTTGTAAATCTCAATCCAATCGGGCCGTTCGCTCGGTTCAGCAGGGTCGGTAATGCCGTTCAGGTTCAGCGCCATAAACTCATTGATGAGCAGGTCGGGCACTTCGGGCAATTCAGCCACGGTGTAGCTGTACACGGCCGTTGGCGCACCGGCGGGAGCCACGGCCGTTTGGTCTTCCGTATCGCTGGCCAACACGTAATACTCCACCACCGTCCCAGCGGGGAAGGTGGGGATGGTCGCCTCGTACTCGTTGCCACTCGTGCCCACCATTTCCTCCTCGGTGAACGAGCCAGCCCCTTGTTCGCGGTAGAACAAGGTCGTCTCGCTCAGCCCAATGGTGCTGGTAATAGTGGCCGTCACCAAAACCGTCTCCACAGGCAAAGGTGCGTTGGGCGTATGCCCCACGTTGCTAATCGTGGGCGGCGGGTCGAGCGGGTCTGTGACAGTGTAGGTGTAAACGGCCGTGGGCGCGTTGCTGGGCGATGTCACCCGTTTGGTCATCGGCATCGGCCGCCTGCACGTAATACTCCATCGTCGTGCCATCCGCTTGGGCGGGGATGGTTCCCGCAAACTGGTCGCCGCTGGTGGGAATCATCTCCACGCTGGCAAATGCCCCACCGCCTTGCTGGCGATAAAACAGGGTCGTTTCACTCAGGGCAAGCGTGGCCGTAATATCGGCCCGCACCACCACCGCTTGGGTGCTGTTGGGCGCGGCGGGGGTGTGGAACACATTGCTAATGATGGGTGGTGGCGTGTCAAAGACGGTGTATTCGTAGAGCGTCGTGGGGGCATCGGCGGGGGAGCTGGCGCTGTTAAAGTTATCGTCCTCGGCCGTCAGGTAATACTCAATCGTCGTGCCGTTGGGGTAAGCAGGCAACACCGCATGGTAGGTATCGCCACTGACCAACGACAGGGCGGTGGTGGTGAATACCCCCGCTCCCTCTGGGCGATAGCTCAGCGTGGCGGTTTGCACAGTGCCGTTATCGGTAATGTCGGCCGTAATCGTTACCGTTTGGATGCTGGTGGGGAAAGTGGGCGCATGAACCACATTGGTAATGATGGGTGCACGGCGGTCGTTGCTGGCCAAGGGGGAGGGGTACTCGGCCGTGTTCAGCACAAACTCTTGGAAGATGGGGTTGCCGTCGGTGGTGCGGCCGTAGGAAACATCGGCCGCTTGGGCGGCAAAGCTCGACACGCCATCTACCAGCACAAACCCCTCGGCGCCGTACAAGGCCACATCTTCCCCACCCGCTTGGCTCAGGCCAAAGCCTGTGTAGAGGTTGGCCTCGGCCGTATTAGAAATAACCACGGGCACGGTATCGGCAAAGAACAAAATGAACCCATTGGCAGGCACACTCAGGGTGCTGGTGATGGGGAATTTGGTCGGGTTGTCGTGGTTATCGGTCAGGTACAGCCCCGCCAAGCTCACAGGGGCGGGATTGGGGTTGTAGATTTCAATCCAATCGGCATAGAGACCGGCCGTGTCGGAATAGGTGGCCGTGTTAAAGGCCATAAATTCGTTGATGTACAACTCGGGTGGGGTGTAACCGACCACATACCCATGTTTGTCGAGCAAGCCCACCGTGTCGAAATTGACAGGGTTCGTATAACTCGCTTCGATATGGTAGCGCACCACGCTCCCATCGGGCTGGTTGGGGATGTCGGCCGTGAAGTTATTGCCCGCTTGGCTCATGGTCAGCGAGAAGGGGATGCCATTGTCCACGTTGTAGAAAAGCGTGGCGCTATCCACTGTGCCCATGCCATCGGCAATAACGGCCGTGACCTCGACCACCTGTGCGCTGGTGGGCAAGCTGGGCGCATGGCTCACGTTGTAGAGCAGTTCGTTGGAACGGCCGGGGGTCATGGTCGGCAAATCGTCGTTTTCGTCGCCCGTGCCGTTGGGCAACCGCCCCTTGGTCACATTGGGCAAGGCGGCCGTGTAGTTAAACGCATTGATGGCATCAAAGCCCCGCGCTCCATACAGGCCGACGGATTCGGCCGCGCCCAAGGCAAAATTGGTGTGGCGCGGGCCTAACGCTATTTGGCCATCGGCATAAAAGATGATGTACTCGTTGGCGGGCACTGTCAGCCCATCGGGAATGGCATATCGGCGCGGGTCATTGAGGCTGTCGGTCAGGAAGAGGTCGTCGAGGCTGACGGCCGTACTGCCGTAGTTGTAAATTTCAATCCAGTCGGGGAAGTTGGCTGGTAAATCGGGGTTTTCCAGCGGGGTGGGTTGGGCGGCAAACTCGTTGATGACGAGCGTTGGCCGGGTATACCCCACAAGATAGCCATAGGTGTTGGCGGCCGGTGCGCCCGCTGGCGAAACAGTGGTCAGCGCCAAATTGTCAGCGGCACTGACGTAATAACTAACCACCGTGCCATTGGCCAAAGCGGGGATGCTGGTCGCATAAACGCCACCCCTTGGGCAATCATGGTCACTTCGATAAAGGCGGCGTTGTTGACGCTGTAAAACAGTTTTGCGTTGGCCACAGAACCATCGTCGGAGATAACGGCCGAGATTTGGACGTTGTCGGCGGCCGTGGGGAATGGCGGCGTATGCGCCACATCGCTAATGCTCGGCGGCTGGGCATTCGGCTGGCGGGGGTGGGGAAGTTGGTTGGCACAAAGGCTCCTGTGCCATCGGGGATACGCGCTTCGGAAACATCGGCCGTTTGCGCCCCAAATGTCACGCTGTCAATGATGGTGGTGCCGTCCACATCCACAATCAAAATATCTTCTCCCCCTGCGCCAAGGGCAAACTGCACATACTCGGGGCCAACGGGGGGGGCGTTGATGGCCCACAAAAGCACATATCCTCCCGCTGGCACAATCAGGCTTTGCGACATGAGGTGCTTGGTTGGCAAGGCTGGGTCATCGCTCAGATACAGCCCTTGCAGGTCTACATCGGTCGCACCCATGTTGTAAATTTCAATCCAATCGGCAAAAGTACCATTCACAGGGTCGGTAATGGTGCTGGTGTTGCTGGCCATAAACTCGTTGATGCGCAGGTCGGTCACGGCCGCAGGGGCATGGGCTGGGGCGGCCGTCACGGCCGCCCCCCACCCCGCCGCCACCACAGCGACCACACCCCACACAAGGGTTAAAACTAAAGACAAAATACGTCGGTTCATTGGTTTTCTTTCTCCCATTTTCAAGGTTAAAACACGATTTTGTGGTGGCATCCCTACCCTCTTTACTCGCCTAAAATAGCACAAAGAGTGGTTAGTGAGTAGTGGTTAGTGGCTAGTGAGTAGTGAGTAGTGGTAGTGAGCCGTATTCAATTCCGCAATCCGCATTCCCCATTCCGCATCCCCAATCCCATCTGTCCTACATAAGTAAGGGTTTAAGGATTGTTAAGTATGCTACAATAATGAACACGTTTTCGACCAACTCCTAACCCTTTCCTGCGAATTATTCCTCCCCCCTCATGACGACGGCCAGCCTGTTTGATACCCTCGTCAGCTATGTGCCCTCCTTGGTGATGCGCCGTTTGGCGGCCGTGCAGGGCCAGTTATACGAGCCAGCCACCGAACGCTTATCAGCGGCCGTGCTGTTTACCGATATCACGGGTTTCTCCACCCTCACCGAACGGCTGGCGCAACACGGCCCCGCTGGGGCGGAAGAGGTGTCGCTCGCGCTCAACCAATACTTCGGCCGTCTTGTCGAAATTATCCTCGCCCACGCAGGCGATGTTGTCAAATTTGCGGGGGATGGCCTGTTCGCCCTCTGGCCCGTAGACGAAACACGGGATTTAACCCAAGCCCTCAACTTAGCCGCCCAATGTGCCCTCGAGGTACAACGGGTTTTATACAACCACCAAGTCGCCGACGACATTCGCCTCTCCATGCGGGCGGGCATTAGTGCGGGCGATTTGCATGTGGCCCATGTGGGCGGCATGTACGACAGGTGGGAATATGTGCTGGCGGGCACACCCATGGCCAGCGTCTCGGCCGCTGGCGATGCCGCCCAAACAGGCGATGTCGTCGTTTCGCCCGAAGCATGGCTCTTGCTCGAGCCACAAGCGTTTGGCTACAAACTGCTCTCCAACCATGTGCGGCTGGAACGGGTAACGGCCGCGCCCCATGTGCCCAGCAACGGCCGTTTTCTCACCACCCCCCCCTTCATTCCCGAAAAACTGCTCAAAGCCTACGTCCCCGGCGCCATCTGGGACAGGTTGGCCGCTGGCCAAGGTGGTTGGGTGGCCGAACTGCGCCGCGTCACCGTCCTCTTCGTCAGTTTGCCCGACTTTGGCGACATTAACACGAGCAATTTGACGGCCGCGCACGACACCATGCGCGCCCTGCAAGCCGCCACCTATCGCCACGAAGGGAGCATCAACAAACTCAACGTAGACGACAAAGGTGTGACCCTTGTGGCCGCCCTCGGCTTGCCCCCCTTTGCTCACGAAGACGACCCCGAGCGAGGCATTCGCACCGCCTTGGCCTTTAAGCAAGAACTCAAAGAGCGAGGCTTGCGGGGAGCTGTCGGCGTGGCCACGGGCTTGGTCTTTTGCGGCTCCATCGGCAACGAAACCCGGCGCGAATACACCATGATTGGCGATACGGTCAACCTCTCCGCCCGCCTGATGCAGTTGGCGGGGCGCACCGAAGACAAGGCCGAAGTGCCCATCTTGTGCGACGAAGCCACCTATGCCAGTTGCATTGGCGAACTCGAATTTGCCACCTTGCCACCCGCCATGCTCAAGGGCAAAGCGGAGCCTGTGAAGGTGTACCAGCCCCGTGGCCAAAAGGTGCGCCGCGATGGCCATGCCCCCATCCCCCAATCGGAGATGATTGGGCGCAAGGTGGAATGGGAACGTTCGGCCGCCCAACTGCACCAATTCATCACGGGCAACCCTGTGGGCGTAACCGTTATTTTGGGCGAGGCGGGCATTGGCAAGACCCGGCTGGTGGATGAGTTGCGCCGCCAAGCGGAGACTTATGGCACGACGGTTTTTATCGGCCGTGGCGATGCCATCGAAGCTTCCACCTCCTACCACGCATGGCGTGGCATTTTCAGCCAAATGCTCGATTTATCGGTGATGACCGACTTGGATGCGCGGCGGCAACACGTCCTCGATTTGCTCGAAATGGAGGATGATTTACTCGAGTTGGCTCCCCTGCTCAACTCCGTCTTGCTCCTCGATGTGCCCGACAATGACACCACCGCCCAAATGGAAGGGCAAATGCGGGCGGATAACACGGTGCGCTTGCTGTTGCGCCTGTTGCAAGATTCGGTGGCGCGTTCGCCCAAATTATTGGTGCTGGAAGATGCCCAATGGATGGACACCGCCTCGTGGGTCTTGCTGACGCTGGTACTGGAGCGCATCCGACATGTCATGGTGGTGCTGGTTTCGCGCCCGACCACGCAACGCATCCCCGAATATGACCAGATTTTGGCCAAGGCGACGACGTTGCGCATCCGGTTGGAGCCATTGTCGGCCGAGGAAACCATCACCTTGGTCAACCAATGTTTGGGGGTGCGGAGCTTGCCCGAGGTGGTCATTGGGACGATTCAGCAACGCACCGAGGGACATCCCCTCTATGTGGAGCAGTTGGCTTACGCCTTGCGCGATTCGGGCTTGCTCATTATCGAAAATGGGGTGTGCCGCTTGCGCCAGCCGGGGCAAACGCTCGATTCGCTTAACTTGCCCGATACGCTTCATGGCCTCATCACCAGTCGGGTGGATCGGCTTTCGCCTGACCAACGGCTGACGCTGAAGGTGGCCAGTGTGATAGGGCGCACCTTCTCCTTCCAAACGTTGCGCGATATTTACCCCGTGGCGCTCACCCCGGCCGTGTTGCGCACGAATTTGAGCCAGATGGAGGCGTTGGACATCACGGCCGTTCATCTGCCCGACCCTGACCTGACCTACGTCTTTAAGCACAGCATTGTGCAAGAGGTGGTCTACAGCTTGATGCTCTTCACCCAGCGGCGGCAGTTACACCGCACGGTGGCGGAGTGGTTTGAAAGCCATTACGAAGCAGACGAACTCGAGCCGTATTACGCCCTTCTTGCTTACCATTGGAGCAAAGCGGAAGAGGGGGAGAAGGCGATTGTCTATTTGGAATTGGCGGGCGAGTTAGCCTTGCGTAACTATTCCAATGTGGAAGCTGTTTATTTCTTGGGCGAGGCTTTCCACTGGTATGAACGGCTCCATCAACAACCGCGTGGGGCAAAGCCGGCCGTGACCTTGTTGCGCCAAGCACGGTGGGCGCGGCAAATGGCGCAGGCGCACCTGAGCATGGGCAACTTAAAGGAAACCAAGCGGCATTGTGAGCAGGCGATTCTCTTCTTAAAAGATGATTTGCCCCAAACGCCCGGACAATGGACGAGTAAGCTCTTGCGCCAAGCGTTTCGCCACATTTTTTATTTGGTGCATATGCCCGACCCCGAAAATTATGGCCCTCATCATCGCTGGCGGATGATGGAGTTGGCGCGGGTGTACAGCCTCTTGCTCGAGGTTTATTTTGTGGCCAATGAGTCCATTCCTTCGCTGTACGCGGCCGTGCGGAGCCTGAATTTTGCCAGCCGGGTGGGGATTTCGGCCGAGTTGGCCAATGGGTATGCGGGTCTGAGTGCCGTCTCGGCTCCGCCCATGTTGCAATGGCTCAATGCGCTGTATGCCCGTCGTGCCCTGCAAACGGCCCGCGAATTGCGCCAGCAAGGGACTTTGGCGCGGGTGCTAACCGTCACCACCATTCGGCGGCTGGGCAATGGTTTGTGGTCCAAGGCGCGGAGTGCGCTCCAAAAATCCATCGAATTGTGTCAATTATTGGATGACCAACGCCAATTGCAGGAAAATTATGTTCTGCTCGGCTGGTTGGAAAACCGCACAGGGCATTACGAAAAGAGCCTTCTTTTTTACCAGCAAGCGTATGAAATCGCTCACCGCCGAGATGACAGTGTGCGCAAGGGGTGGGGGTTGGATGGCCAAGCGATGAACTTGCTGACGCTGGGTGAGCATGAGCGAGTGGCGCATTATTTGGCGCAAGCGGCCGAGGTGTTGGTCATTAACCACGACCGTGCCGAACTCCTCAACTGGCACAGTTTGTCTATCCGCCTGCTCTCCCGCCGCCCCGATTGGGCGCAGGCGTGGCGCCACCTGACCCAAATTGAGGGGTTGATGCGGGAGGCGACCCCGCTGGTGTATTCGACAATTCAGGCGTATACGGCCGTGGCCGAGTTGCGCTTGTTGGCGGCCGAAAAACAGTTGCCCCGCGAAGTGACGGGCACAGACCCCGCCCAATTGTTGCCCTTGGCCAAGCAGGCGTGTTTGCGGATGTGGCGCTTTGCGCGGCTGTTCCCCGTGGAGTGGCCACGCGCTTTGTTGTACTGGGGGTGGTATTTGCAGTTAAACGGCCGTGCCCATGCCGCCCGCCGGGCGTGGCACAACGGCTTGGCTTTGGCCCGAAAATATGAATTGCCCTACGAAGAGGGGCAGTTGCATTACCACCTTGGTCGTTCATTGCCCACGGCCGACCCCGAACGCGCCACCCAGTTACAAGCCGCTCTCGCCATTTTCCAACGCATCAACGCCAAATACGCGGCCGAAGAACTCCAACAAAAGATGTCTATGGACTAATGTCATTTGTCCTTCGTCCTTCGTCCCTTTTCTGTATCGTAGGTTAAAAGTTGGGCATCCCTTTCCCAAATGCCCTACCATAGCCAAACAGTCCGCGCTCTTAACCATTCACCATTCACTATTAACCCTTCACAATTCACAATTCCTCCTCCCCCTTCCCCACTACTTGAGCATCTTGCCGATGCACCTTTGAGGAACTCATTATGTTACGACCAAATGTCCACATCATTAACCATGTCGGGCGGTTTGCCAGCCGCCGAGTTGCAGGCGAAATCCTCGCCACCCATGTAGCCGCGCATGTTCGCGCCCACAATTTAGAAAACATTGTTGTTTTGGGCTTGCCCAAAGGGGGGATTGTGGTGGCCGCCCCCATTGCCCATGCCTTGGGCGTGCCACTCGATTTTGTGGTGACGCGCAAACTGTTTGCCCCACACCAGCCCCAATTGGCCATTGGGGCCATTACCGACCCCGGCCGTGCCTTCCTCAACAAACCTGTCATTGATGCGTTGGGGATTACGGATGCCTATATTGAAGAAGAGATTGAGCGGGAAAAGCAGGAGATACAGATGGCCACGGGCGCTTATCGCTCTGTCCTGCCCAGCACCTCCCTCGTTGGCAAAACTGTCATCGTGGCCGATGACAACGTGATAACAGGCTCGACCATGTTCGCCACGTTGCGCGGTCTGTGGGCCGAACGGCCGAACAACATCGTGCTGGCCATTCCCATCGCCCCGCGTGACACGCTCATCTCCCTAAGCGAATTTGCCGATTCGATGATTGCCTTGCAAGCCCCCGCCAACTCCTTCTCGAGTATGGTGGATTATTACGACGAATATGAACCCGTAACCGACCAAGATGTGATGGCTATTTTGCACCAATTTGTGGCGGAGATGGCCTTTTAAGAGTCATCGTTCGCGTGCTTCTCATTCGGCCGTGGGTGTCGTGGTGCAAGAATTTGCGCTACGGCACCCATGTTTTGTTTACGGGGGAAGGCTGTTGTTGGGGGATGGCTCGGCCGTGAGGCAAAAAAAAAGGGCTAAGGATAAACATGTTTTGCCGCCCGCATACCGTGTTTATCCTTACCCTGATTGAAAAGGAGTCAATGCCTATTCTAGGCGGCAAATCTGGAAAAAATGTGGAGATGGTGTGTATATATGGTGCGAAGTGGTAAATTGGGGCGAAGATAGAGGCTGGAGATAGAGATAGAGGGATACGTCGTTGGCCAGCCAACGACATACCCCTCTATCTCTATCTCTACACTCTATCCCCATAACCAGTAACCAGTAACCAGTAACGAATAACCTTTATGAACCACTCTTTTGCCACCCGTGCCGTCCATGTGGGCGAGCGCACCCCCTTGGGGGCACACACCCCCGTTTCTTCTCCTATCCACCCCAGCGTGGGCTACACCTATGCCACCACGGCCGAACTCGATGCCGTGTTGGGCAACGAGCAGGCGGGTTACGTCTACTCCACCCGCTACGCCAACCCCACCACGGCCGCCTTCGAGCAAGCCATCGCCAACCTTGAAGGGGGCGAGGCCGCTTATGCCACCCCCTCGGGCATGGCCGCCATCCACCTTGCCCTGCTGGGCGCAGGGGTGCGGGCGGGGAGCCATATCGTCGCCGCAGGAGATATTTATGGGGCGACTTACTCGCTGGTCAGCCACCTATTTGCCGAACTGGGAGCCATTCCCCATTTGGTAGATGTAGCCGATGTGGCGGCCGTGGCCGAAAAAGTAGCGGCCGTGCGCCCAGCCGTTTTGCTTGTCGAAACCATCTCCAACCCCCTGTTAAAAACGGCCGATATCGCCGCCTTGGCCGAAATTGCCCACCAACACGGGACACTTCTGCTGGTGGACAACACCTTTTGCACCCCCTATCTTTGCACCCCGCTGGCACACGGGGCCGATATGGTTATCCACAGTGCCACCAAATACATTGCGGGGCATGGGGATGTCATGGCGGGGGTGGTGGTGTGTTCGGCCGTGTTGCGCCAGCGCCTGATGGATGTGAACAAGCTGATTGGCTCTACCTTGGGGCCGTTCGAGGCGTGGCTGGCTCTGCGCGGCCTCAAAACGCTCCCCTTGCGGATGCGCGAGCAATGCGCCAACGCCCTTGTGGTAGCCGAATGGCTCGAGAACCATCCCCGCATCGCCCATGTGAATTACCCGTTGCTGGCGGGGTATGGGCAACGGCCGTTGTGGGATGCGCTGACCAGCGGCAAAGGGGGCGGCGGCATCATCTCCTTTGTCTTGCGCGATGGGGGGCGGGCGGAGGTGTTCCGCTTTATGGAACAGTTGCGATTGTTCCAATCGGCCACCACGCTGGGGGATATTTACTCGTTGGTGCTGTACCCCGTCATCGCCTCCCACCGCTCGCTGACGGCCGAGCAACGTGCGGCCGTGGGCATCGCCGATGGCCTCGTGCGCCTCTCCATTGGCATCGAAGACCCCACCGACCTCATCGCGGATCTCGAGCAAGCACTCGCCACTAGCCACTAACCACTCGCCACTTCCCCACCCACCTACCCATTTGTCTAGGTTCCCCCTACCCACTGCGGCGGTGTGCCCCCTTCCTTTTTTCGGTAAGCTAAGGACAACTCGAAAAACCAACACGTGGGCGGTAGAGATACCCTCTATCTCTATCTCCCCCCTCTATCTTTAGGAGAAAAATGAGTAACTTACTAACCGAACTCTCGAATGGATTCGCGGCCGTGGTTGAAACCGCCTCGGCCAGCATGGTGCGGGTGGAAGGGCGGCGGCGGCAAGCGGCAACAGGCATTATTTGGTCGGCCGATGGGCTGATTGTGACGGCCGACCATGTGCTACGCACCAACGACAAGGTGGTGGTGGGCTTGCCCGATGGCCAAACGGCCGAGGCACGGCTTGTCGGCCGTGACCCCAGTACCGATTTGGCTTTGTTGCAGGTGGATGGCGTAGCGGGTTGGGCAACCTTGCCCACGGCCGATGACCTCAAGGTGGGGCATTTGGTGCTCGCCCTCGGCCGACCGGGGCACAGCGTACAGGCCACATGGGGCATTCTCAGCGCCCTTGGTGGCGAATGGCGCACGGGCGCGGGCGGCCACATGGCGCGTTACATCCAAACGGATGTCCTGATGTACCCCGGCTTCTCGGGCGGGCCGCTGGTCAATGCGGCTGGCCAACTCGTCGGCTTAAACAGTTCCGCTTTGGCGCGGGGGGCCAGTGTAACCATCCCCACCGCGACGCTGGAGCGGGTGGCCAACAGCTTGCAGACGCATGGCAAGATGAAGCGGGGCTATTTGGGCATCAGCACCCAAGCTGTGCGCTTGCCGCAAGCGTTGGTGCAAGAGTTGGGGCAAGAGACGGGGCTGTTGATTGCAGGTGTGGAAGGGGGCAGTCCCGCCGAAACGGGTGGCTTGTTCCTCGGCGATACCATCGTGGCCGTGGCTGGTGCGCCCATCCGCCAGCACGATGATTTGGTGGCACAACTGAACGGCTCGGCTGGCCAAAAGACCCCCATTCGCCTTGTGCGCGGCGGCCAAGTGCATGAATTGCAGGTGGTGGTGGGGGAGAAGGAATAGTCTCTCTTTTGCCACTGTCGCTGTACCCAATTAGACCTCGCAGGGAGAGATGCCCTGCGAGGTCTTTTTTGTTAGGGTCGTGCCACAAGTGGCAAATAGATGGGGTAGGAATTGATCACAAGGGGAATATCGGCCGTGGAAATGAGCGTGACCACGGCCGTTTGGCTGGTATTCCCTTGCGAGGTAGCTGTCAAAAGGACGCTGTCCATCTCGTCATCGGCCGCCGAGGCGGGGATGGTCACAAACAGTTGGATGATTCCAGTTTGTCCTGCGGCTAGGGTGAGGCTGGTCTGGCTGAGTTGGGTCGGCCACAGTGATATGCCCAGTGCCACCTGAATTGTATCTGTGGTGTTGCCTGTATTGGTCAGGGTGATGGTGTGGGTGAGGGTGGTGTTGGGTGGGCCGATTTGGGCGGCCGTGCCTGTGGCCGACACGCCAAAAATTGTGCCTACTTGAATGGTCACGGGGGTGATTGGGCTGTTGTTGGTGCCATCGTGGGCCGTGTAGAAAAAGTAATCAAAGCCGCTGAAGGGCAGGGTGGGGGTGTAGATGAAACTACCCGCAGGGTTTAGGGTGAGTGTGCCGTGGAGGGGTGCGGCCATGAGTACGGCCGTGAGGGGGCTATTTTCCACATCGCCATCGTTGCTGAGCAGGCCTGTGGTGGTTGGGATGATGAGAGGGCCATCGGCTGTGTAGGTATCAAAGCCAGTTTTGGGGAGCATCATCCACGGCCGTGACCGTGGCCAAGAAGGTTTGCGTGGCTTGTTCCAAGCCATCCGAAACGGTGACGGTAATGATGGATGTCCCGAATTGGTGGAAGAGGGGCACAAGTTTAAGCGTGCGGTTGGCTCCATTGCCACTAATGATGATGTTGTTGTGGGGGATAAGGGTTGGGTTGCCGCTTTCGGCCAATACGACTAATGCCCCCGCTGTGGTTTGGGTATCGCCAATGGTAATGGTTATGGGTTGGCTGATTGTGTCTTCGGGGAAGGTTTGGTTTGGTAGGGGTTGTAAGGTTGGAGGGTGTTGTTCGGGGTGGCGCTGAAGTTGATGCCATTTATATCTGTGCCGCTGACCAGCACATTTTGGTTATTGGGGGTCATGCCATAGCCATGCCAAGAGGGCCGCACCACATACATGCCATCGGGCAAACCCGTGAGGGTGTATTGCCCTGCGCTGTCGCTGTAGGTTAGCCATGTTTGGCCGCCTAAGGTGGCGGTGACACGCACCCCCTCGGCCGTGCCACCTGTTATGGTGCCGCTAATTTTATGCGTAGTGGGCGTACCAACTTGTACAACAACCAATTGGCTAACCGTTCCTCCTTTCATATCGGAAACGGTGACGCGCACGACATAATCCCCGCTTGGCTCCATTGGTAGCTGATGGTGGGATTGTTGGTACTGCCAAATTGGTCATCGTCAAAATCCCAGTGGTAAGCGAGGGTATCGCCATTGGCATCTGTGGCGGTGGCGGTAAAGTGGGTGGTGGTGTTCAGGGGAATGATGAGGCTTTCGGCCGTGAGGGTGGCTGTGGGGGCCACATTGCTGGGGAATGGGCCGCGATTGATGGTTATATCGAGGTAGCTATCTGGCGTAGTGCCCCCACGGCCGATGGGGGTGATGAACCATTGGGCTTGGGTATCGGCTAAAGTACGGCCGATGGTTAGGGCGGAGTCGTTGGTATCGCCCGCACTGTTAAATTGGCCAAAGGGGGAGCTGGGGGTTGTATCGAGGAGGGGGGCTGTTCCGGCCGTGCCCGGCCACGGGGTGAAGCCAAGGAGTACGCCATTGCTCGTCCATGCGTTAGCGGGGAAGAGTTGGCGATATTCTAGCCAATAGTCGCGCACATCACGCGGGAGGCGAAGCAGGAGGGTGTGGTTGGGGACAAGGGTGGGGGTATCCATCGCATAGAGGCGATAGGTGCCGCTGTTGGTGACGGCCGTAACATGGCTGGCTGGCAACCAGCCCAAACGCTCTTTGCTATAGGCGGTATGGTGGTAGCGGCTATCGGTGCCTACCCCCATCACATCAAACGCATTGCCATAATTGGTGTATTGCCCCGGCCCGATAATGCTCTGGCCAGCACTATTTGTGTTCCAATTGGTAGCATGGCGCAAACCCAAGTTGTGCCCTAATTCATGGCTTAGGGTGGGAAAGTTGGGGTTGGTGAGCAATAGCCCCTTATTGCCGTTGTTGGCGGCCGATGCCCCAAAATAATCGGTGGTTACAACAGCATCTAAATCATAATCATCGGGGTCATATCCGGCCGCTCGGGCCAGATTGCGAGTATCTACTCGGAATTTGTTAAATGAATTGCGAAACCCTTGCGCATCACCCGGCGAGAGAGGGTAATCGGACGTGCTTGTGGTGAGGGTTAGGATGGGGGTTACGGTGATATTGTTCAACGAGAGTTGTCCGTAGGCGGTTGTTTGCCAAAACAGGTTGGTTTGGTTAGCCACATTCAGGATGGCCGTTGGATTGGTGCTGGTGAGTGGCATATCCGCATAGGAAACCAAAATAAGCAGAATGCTTTTAGAACCAGTTGTCCACTCGGAGGGGAAGAGGGGGGGCTGAATGGGCGGGTTGAGTACGGAGGAATCGGTAATGCTTATTTGGGTGGTGGAGGTCAGCACCCCACCACGGCCGTCTTGGATGGTGGTGGTAATCGAGTAAACCACATCCAAGTTATACCGCCAATGAACAGGGTTTCCGTAGGCACGCAATCCATCCCCCATCTCCCATGTATAAGTCAGTGGATCACCATCGGGGTCAGCGGCGGCTAGTTGTAAAACAAAAAAAGTTCCCAAACAAAAAAAAACGCCCCTTGAGGGGCGTTTTTTGTGAAACTTGGGCGCAATTTGGTCTAAATAACGTCTTTGAGTTGCAACCCTTGGTCGCGCAGGTAGTTCATCAAACCACCTTTCTTGTCCATGGTGCGCATGGCGCGAGTGGAAAGGCGCAGGTTGACGAACCGGTCGAGTTCGGGCACGAAAATCCGCTTGGATTGGATATTGGGCAGGAAGCGACGACGGGTTTTCTTGAGGGAGAAGGGCACGTTGTTGCCGGCCATGGGGCCTTTGCCTGTGAGTTTGCATTTACGAGACATTTTTAACACCTTACCTTAAATGAAATGTTCGGGCCTGTGCAGGCTGGCAAAAACGGCCGTGAAGGCTATTTTTGCTCCGTTTTGTACAGAATTGAAAACAGATGGGGAGCTTTGCTGAAAAGCAACGGCTATTTATACGTGAGAACGGCCGTGAT